>DASTXC010000083.1:0-6772 GCA_035765675.1 Verrucomicrobiia bacterium | reverse complement strand
GCGCAACTTGACACCCGCACCATTTTCGATTCCCTCACCCCGCAGCGAAGCGCGGGGAGAGGGCTAGGGAGAGGGGATTTTGAGCTAAAAACCTCCTCACCCCGGCCCTCTCCTCCGGCTTCGCTCGGAGGAGAGGGAGCGATCAGCCGTTTTGAATTTCGAAAGTTCAACCCGTTGTTTGGTGCGGGTGCCAAGTTGCGCCCGTTTCCCACTCCCCAGGTCCAATCCTCTTGCTTCGCTGTCGGAACTATAGGATGTTCCGCGCACTTGTTTACAAACTATGGAATCATTGCCAACTGTCTTACTTAAACCGGGCGAAGCGGATCGCATTGTGGCCGGACATCCCTGGGTCTATCACTCCTCGATTTTGCGCATGACGGCACAGGCCGGTGACGGCGAACTCGTGCAGGTGAAGGATCATCGCCAGCGCCTGCTCGGCATCGGATTTTTCAATTCGAAATCGCGAATCCATGTTCGTGTGCTGGCGCCGGAACGAATTGAAATCAACGAAGCTTTTTTCGAAGAACGCATTCGCGCCGCGCTCGCCGTCCGCCAGCGTCATTTGCCCAATGCCACTTCGTTCCGGGTGGTGAACGCTGAAAGCGATTTTCTCAGCGGTCTGATTGTGGACAAATACGAAGACGTTCTCGTGCTTCAGATTTCCGCGCTCGGAATGGACAAGCGCAAAAACCTGATCGTGAACGTGCTGAAAAAACTTTTCTCGCCGCGCGCGATTCTGGAACGCAGCGATGTCGCGTCGCGAAAGTTCGAAGGCTTGGCGGAAGCCAACGGCATTATTGAAGGCGAATTCGGCGGGACTGTTCCCGTGAATCTGAATGGGCTGAAGTTTGAAACGGATCTGATCGCCGGTCACAAAACCGGAATGTACCTCGATCAACAGACGAGTTATGAAGCGGTCGCGCAATTCGCGAAAGGCGGTCAGGTGCTGGACTGCTTCAGCTTTCTGGGCGGATTCGGTCTTCACGCTGCGCGCGCTGGTGCTGCGCATGTGCATTTGCTGGATCAAAGCGCGGATGCCATTGCGGCGGCGAAACGCAACGCGGAAACGAACGGACTTTCGGTGAACACATCATTCGAAACCACGAACGCTTTCGATTGGCTGAAAGCGAACACGAAGACCGGGCCGAGTGAAAAGCTGATTCCGAAGTTCGATCTGATTATTCTCGATCCGCCGTCGTTCACGCGCAACCGCGCTTCCGTCCCTGATGCCTTGCGCGGTTACAAGGAAATTCATCTGCGCGCGTTGAAACTGCTGCATCCGGGTGGAACGCTGGCGACGTTTTGTTGTTCGCATCATGTGGACGCGGGATTATTCCAGGACACCGTTCTTTCAGCGGCGTATGATGCGCGGAAAATTCTTCGCCGCGTCGCGACGTATTCGCAATCGCCGGATCATCCGATCATCCCGATGATTCCTGAAACGGAATACCTGAAAGGATTCGCGTTCGAAGTCGTGAGGTGAACTGAGACGGAGATGATGGAGGATGGCTGATAGAGGATTGAAGATGGAGAAGAGCCGCGGCAATATCGCGATCATCTATCAACTATCCTCCATCCTCCATCAACTATCTTCCAACAAGCGCCGCTGCCAGTTCATCAGTTGCGCAGAATGCTTTTCCCAATCGCGCGCGAGATCGCTCATCGTACCGCGACTGGCGATCAGCGTGGGATCAATTTCCAGTTCCGTCGCGTGGGCGTCGCGCCGCTTTTGTAATTCGAGAAAACGTTTCCGTTCAGTCTCGGTCGGACGATAATTCGTTTTCTCGATAATGCGCGGCCATTCATCGGGCGCGACGGCCGCGCCTTTTGCAACGGCTTTGGAAAGGCCTGCGCGGCGGCGATCGGAAAGATGTTTCGGTATCAGCGACTGAAACGTTCGTTCCGTTCCAGCGGCGGCAGCGATCTCGACGAGCAAATCGTGACTGAGCACAAAGAACGGCGGACGATTCGCTGCAATCGCTTCTTTCTCGCGCCATTGCCAAAGCTCGCGCAAAACCGCCAGGCCCGCGCGTCCGAGAGCGTGACTGCCTTTGATTCGCCAGACGCCATCGTGATCAATCTCGCGCGGTTGCGTGCATTCCTGAATCAAGCGCGCGCAGGATTCCTGATGCCATTCGAGACGGCCTTTGGATTCGAGTTCCGCGCGCAATTTATCTTCGAGTGAACGCAGATAATGCGTGTCGTTGCGCGCGTATTTCTCCATGCGTTCAGTCAGTGGACGAATCGCCCAATTGGCTTTCTGCGGACCTTTCTCCAGTTTCACTCCGAGAAATTTTTCCACCAGGCTGCTGTAACCGAATTGACGCTCACCCAGCAAGCGCGCGGCGAGCATGGTGTCGAAGATCGCGCTCGGAATGAATTTGTGATGCTTCATCAGCAGGCGCAGATCGTAATCCGCCCCGTGCATAATCAGTTCGTGACCCGAAAGCGCGTCGAGCAGGGGATCAAGATTGAGATTCGCGAGCGGATCAACGAGCACGTCGCCATGCGTGGTGCCGATCTGAATCAGGCAAACTTTTTCGGGATAAGCATGAAGGCTGTCGGCCTCGGTATCTACCGCCACCCATTTCGCTGCGCGGAGTTGAGGCAGGAGTTCCGCGAGCTGTTGTTCCGTATCGATCACCCGCAGAATATAAAAGTGTCTCGCCGGAGTGCCAAGCGCGCGGTTCAAGAATCTCCGCCGGCAAATTTATTTTCTCGCACGAAGTGTAATTTCAACCGATGAACATTGGTGTTTTTCGTTCGCTGACGCGGGTTTGACCGACTTGACTCTTGTGCGTTCGGGCTAGGTCGGCTACGTTGCGCTCGTTACCCAAAAGAAAAACAAAGAAGGCATCGGCTTTCTTGAACAACAATTAAACTGGAAAATTATGGCATACGAACTTCCTTCTCTTCCTTATCCGAACAACGCATTGGAGCCGCATTTTGACGCGCTCACAATGGAGATTCACCACGACCGCCATCACAAAGCCTATGTGGACAATTTGAATAAAGCGGTGGCCGGAAACGCGGCGCTGGAATCCAAATCCATTGATGCGCTCGTGAAAGAAATTTCCACTGTGCCGGACGCAATCAAAGGCGCGGTGCGCAACAACGGCGGCGGACATTGGAATCACTCTTTCTTCTGGCGTATTCTCGCGCCGAATGCGGGCGGTGCGCCGTCCGGCAAACTCGCTGATGACATCAAAGCAACGTTCGGCAGCTTCGATGAGTTCAAAGCGAAATTCGAAGCCGCGGGTCTTGGCCGTTTCGGCAGCGGCTGGGCGTGGCTCGTTGTGAACAACGGCAAGCTGGAAGTTGTCTCGACCGCGAATCAGGATAATCCGCTGATGGGCAAAGCCGTCGCTGGCGCGGAAGGCACTCCGTTGCTCGGTGTCGATGTCTGGGAACACGCATATTATCTGAAGTACCAGAACAAGCGCGGAGAATATCTGAAAGCGTTCTGGAACGTTTTGAACTGGAACGAAGTCACCAAGAACTACGAAGCCGCGAAGAAGTAAACCGCGTCCTTCTGATTTTCCACGGCACGCTCAAAAGCGTGCCTTTTTTATTTCCCAGGAATTGTTTCACCACGAATGCCTCGCCTGGATTCAGTAGGCTCCGCGAGATTGCGCTACGCAAAGGAGCGCGGACTTCAGTCCGCGTGGCCGTAAAAGCTTTCCCGACATTCACTCGCTCGCGACGCTTGCCAAAGCGACGACGGTTGAAATCGGAATCCTTTTTCGTCAGCGCTTATCTTCAGGCGTCGCTCCGCGACGCAGGAAATCTGTGAATCGCGCGATCCATGGGATGAATCCCACGGCTACTTACAAAACGTCGCTCCGAGATGGGGGCCAAGACTGTATGCTTCACGCATTTGCCCCCCCATGTTCCTCCCTTGATTTCTCATCCTGCATGTTTATGTTTTTGCCCGGTTCTTTGTCTGCTTAATGGCTGCATTGGATGCGGCCAGCGGGGGACCCAACGTTCCGTTCGCTCGCGAACCGGATGGGGCTAACGATGATGCATCGGGAACACTTAATGGTTCCAGCCCGACAGCTAACCTCGTCAGCATCAACATTAAGGGCAATGGAAATTCCATTTCCCGCCCGCGGTGTTCGCCAGTGCCGGTTTGTTTACTTGCTCTATGGAAATGGAAATTGGTTCTCATCGTCCGAGAAATGTCGGTTGGGCCAGGGCGGCTGCGTTGTTGTATGGCGATTGGGGAACAAGCAAAGCCTACGTCATCGGCGCCGCGTTTCTCGCCATTGAATACGCTTCTCTCCCGACCATCATCGCCGTTTCATTGCTGACCGCGCTCGTCGGCTACAACTATGTGGTCGTCTGCAAAAATTTTCCGGACGGCGGCGGCGTGTATTCGGCGGCGCGCTTGCAAAGCCGCCTGCTCGCCGTCATCGGTTCGCTCCTTCTCGTCGCCAATTTCACTGTTACCGCATCGCTCAGCGCCTGGGCGGCAATGGTCTATTTCAAAGTGCCGAAAGAGCATCTCGCGATCAGCGCCATTGGCGTGATCGCTATCATCGGGATGATCAATGTGTTCGGCCCGAAACACAGCGGCAGCATGGCGATTTCTCTGGCGATACCCATGGTCGTGACTGTGTTGGTGATTGCGGGGCTGAGCGCGCCGCATCTGACACTCAATTACCTGGAAGCGCCGCATCAGAGTTTCACGAAAAACTGGACGGGCTTCGTCGGTGTCATTCTCGCGCTGAGTGGCGTGGAGGCGATTGCGAATCTGACGGGCGTGATGAAGCTCGATCCGAATTCCACGATGGAAAATCCCTCCGTCAGAAAAACTTCGCGGCGTGCGATTATCATCGTGGCGGCGGAAGTGGTGATCGGCACCATCCTGTTGGGCTGGGCGGTGCTTTCGCTTTCACCGGAATTGAAACCGCTTCTGCACGAGCGTTGGGACGACATGCTCACGGTCTTGGCTGAGCAATACGGCAGCATCACATTTGGGCCAACGTTTGGAAAAAGCCTGGGCGTGATGGTCGGAATCATCGTCGGTCTGCTGTTGCTCAGCGCCGTAAACACAGCGGTCAGCGCGTTGATCGGATTGATTTATCTTCTCGCGCGCGATGGTGAAATGCCGCGTCCATTCGTGCGGTTGAACTCTCACGGAATGCCGGTCTGGCCGATTGTGATCGCCACGATTCTTCCCATTCTTGTGGTGCTGGTTTCGCAAAAGCAACTGACGCTGATGGAGCTTTACGCGATTGGCGTGGTCGGTGCGATTGCGGTGAATCTCGGTTCATGCGTGATCAATCGAAAGCTCAAGCTGCGCTGGTACGAACGCGGCACGATGTTCGTGACGTTCATCATTCTGCTGGCGGTGGAACTCACGCTTGCAAAGACGAAACCGAACGCCCTGTTCTTTGTCGTTTGTATTCTTCTGGTCGGTTTGACGCTGCGCGCGATTGCGCAAAAACGAGCCGGATTGGAAACCATCACCGTGAGCAAAGAAATCGCCGCCGCAGTGAATCCCGATGCGCTCGCGCCATTTCAGCCCGATTTTTCGACGGGCCAATCCATTCTCGTGGCAGCGCGCGGACTGACGCCCGTGTTGCGGTTCGCGTTGGAGGAAGCGCGATTCCGGCAGGGAAATCTTTACGTGCTTTACGTCAAACAACTCGCCGTGAATTTGCCCGGAATGCCGACGGGCGCCGGACGTCCGCAATGGCAGGACGATCCTCAGGCCTCCACTATTATGTACGGCATGCTCGAACTTGGGCGCAGCAGCAACGTTACCGTGATTCCGCTGTTCACGGTCAGCGATGATCCGGCCGCCACGATTATTGATCTCGCGGCGACGCTTGGAATTGACGTGCTCATGCTGGGCGCGCCGCATCGCACGGCATTGGCGAAGTTGCTACAAGGCGATGTTGTGACTGAAGTGGCGCGGCATCTGCCGGAAAATATTCAGTTGGTGATTCACAGTTGAAATCTTCGAAAATCCGAAGTCGAAAGCCGAACTCCGAAAAAACTTTTGCGCCGACGCAATCGCGCCCTGATCACTGGATGGCTGTGACGATGTTTTGAGATTCACGTCCCGTCCGGGCTTGAACACGTGGAATTGAGGATTGAAGGAATTTTCGGAATCGTTAAGGTTCTGCCGATGTCCATGAAGGCTTTGGGTATTCATAACTCCGACTGTGCGCCCGTTCCGCTCACCACACGAATGCGCCCGAGATTCGCAATCACCATCATGCTTATCACACTGGTATTTCTTTTGACACTGATGTGTTCGCCTGGATTTTGGCGGCGCAAGCCTGTGGATCGAGCAGCAGTGGCATGGCTTCAAGACCGCACCCCGGAAAAGGAGCAGGCAATTCGATTTGAGCAGAAAAGAGCCAGGCGCAGACAGTATGTTGTCTGCGGTCTGGCCGTTCTGAACGTCATCGGGATTATTGTTTATACTGGATTACAGGAGAAAAAGCGTGCGGCCAACAAGTGCGCTGCAGCACCCGCTTCCGCTGGCGGTCAGTAGTTCTCGGCAACATTACGCTTGTGTTATTTGTTATCTATTACGCAATTCTTGGCGGCATACTTTTACTCGCATTAATTGTCGCTGCCGTTGGCCTTCATTGCTGTGGCAAAAGGCATGGTTTGTGTACTGGTTCAGCGTGAATTGGAAAACTGCGCGGGCGGCTTAAAGTAGTAGCGGCCGGGTTTTCGTTGTTCGTTTGTTTGTTGCCTTGGGGGACCAGTCCCCCAAACCCCCTGGGATTTTTCGCTTTGCGATCGAACC
>DASTXC010000082.1:0-157302 GCA_035765675.1 Verrucomicrobiia bacterium | reverse complement strand
GCAAACACGCGAGCACGGCGGCGGACGCGGTGTTCACATTGACGCGGCCAATCGTGAAGCTGTTCGTCGTCGCGGTGATGTCATTGTAAATCTGTGAGAATTCATCAGCCGTCATCTGCGCCTGCGAATTGCACGCGAGATAAAATTGCAGAAGGTTCGTGAACTGGGTCGTGGTCTGTGTGTTGGTGCCGGCTGATGAATCGAAAACGCGCCGGATGATTTCAGTCGCGCGCGACGAACCCAGATGACTTTCCAACACGGCTTGAAGATTCGTCTGATTGTTCACATTGGTGAGCGACGAACCGTCGCCCAACGTATTTGGCTCGCGCGAGAACGTGGTGAAATATTCCAGCAATCCCGGATCGACCCGGCCGTTGCCGTTGAGATCCGCTTCGTTGGCGTCCAGCACGCCGTTCTGATTCAAGTCATCGCCTTCCAGTATTTCGGGCGTCATGCCGTAAAGCAGCCGCATTTCGCCGACGGTTTCGAATTCAGAATGTTTCGGCAGATAACCCAGTTGCGCATAATTCAGCGATGCCGCGCCCGTGTCATTCGTGCTGCGCCAATCGATAATCGCTTCGGCGCATTCGACGGTTATGTCGGGAATATTCGTCGCGAACAGATCCGCGTTCAGCCATTCCGCATTCAGGTTGAGTTTGGAAGCTTCATCGCGGATTGCAAAATGCGGATCGGTGACAACCAGTCCGCCGAGGTCGCGGCCAATCAGCCAGAAATGCGCGTTTTCTTCCGGTTTCAACGAGTTTCCCACCGGCACCGCTTCCGCCGCGTATTGATCCAAAGTGGGCGTGATGCCGTTCGTTCCGTAATAGCTCAGCACGGTCGTGAGATAACGCGCCGCGCCTTCAATCGCCTGATCCGCGGCCATGCCGGACGTGCGATTGTCCGCCGCGCGCAATTCCATGGTCATCGAGTTGGCGAAATACAGCGCGATGCTGATCAACCCGATGCAAATCATCAGCACGATCACCAGCACGGAACCGCGCTGCGACCGGTGACGGAAATTCATCGGAGAAAGCTTCATGGCAATTCCTCCGTGTCGGGAACCTGATTGCTGCGCGATTGCGATTCAATCGGAACCACCATTTCAATCGGACCCGAGCTGCGATCCGCTTTCGCCAAAAAGATTCGCACACGAACCGCGCTGGGCAGATTTGTGTCCATCAGCGTCGTGTCCCAATCATTGCGCCATTGCAGGCCGTCGTAGCAGGAAAACTCAATGCTATCGACGCCGCTCATCATCCATTGTTCGTCCGGCTGCGGCAGAATCGTCGCGAGCAGATTGCGAGTCACGTTGCGATACAAATCCTGGCCGGCAGCATTGCGATCGGCGGAAGGACGCAAACCATAGCTGACGCGCTGAACTTCGCCCCAAGGTTCTTTGTCGCTGGGAATTCCTGTGGTCGTGTTGAACTCAACGGCAACCGGCAGACTGCTGCCAAGGCTGGTGACCGCGCCTGCCTTAAAACTCCCGGCAAAAACTCCGTTCGACGAAGGCGCCATCGCGCCTTGCAGATCGCGCCGCAGAATTCCCAGGCTTTGTTCAATCGGCAGCGAGTCGTCCACCGCCGCGCGGGTGCTTTCGCGCAATCGCATCGCCGTATAAAAAACTGCGTTAACCGCAACCAGCACGATAGCCATGATTGCAATGCTGAGAATCAATTCGATCAGCGTAAACGCGCGACGACCGGCCCGCGCCATTTCCGTTCGGAATTCGAAGTGCAATATTTGCTGTTCGACGTTTCGAATTTTCTGATGCGTCTGGTTCGTCGCGCCAGCGTCCTGGAGTGCGGCAGCCTTCTGCCGCTTTTTCGCGACATCCGAAATGCGCCGGAGGGCGGGCGCACTCCAGGACCTCGCGGAATCTGCGCGCCCCGCGACAGCCACTCGAAGTTCGCTATTGAATGTTCGCGTTGCGCTCATGGGAGTCCCACTGGTGTGGTTGCGCCGCCAAATGTCGGCAATGCGGCGAGCGTGTTCAGCCGCACGGCATATTGTTTTCCCGCCGCGGAAAATGTCACTTCCGCCGAGAGCAATTGCATCGAGGAATCCGGCGACCAAAGTTGATTCTTCAAAAGCCAGTTGAACTCATGCCCGTTCTCGATGGTCGTTCCACTGAGACTCGCCTGAGTCCAGTTCGTCATCACAATATTTTCGTTCAAAACGCGATCTGCCACGCGCGCGGCTTCGGATTTGCGAACGCCCACTTCGCCCGCAACGCTCGCGACGTGCAATGCCTCCATGGCAACTGGAATCACAATCGCCATGAACAACATCGCCGCCAGCACTTCGACCAGCGTAAACCCGGAGGCGCGGCAAACGGCTCGACGTTTGCCGCAACACGCCAGGCGCGTGTGCCTCCGGAAATTATTGTTCGCGATTGCGAATTTCATAACTCAACCGATTCGTCGCCTGCACCAGCCAAAGCACTTCGCCGGTGCGCGAAGCAATGCGCAGCTCGGTCGGACTGGCTTCGTCCGTGGTGCCGTCCGGCAAAAAACGAATCGCATTCACGCTGCGACCGTTCAGCGAAACCGTGGAAGCGTTCATTGCTTCGATTTTCAGATTTTCATCGAACTTGAACGATTCGGCTTTCGGATCAATCTCCGTTGATTTGCCGGAAGGCAAACCGGTTTCCAGTTGCAGCCCGTATTCGCGTTGCGGCGTATCGATCCAGAGCAGCACGGGAAAACCTTCGGAGATCGCACGGCTTTTTCCCGCATGCGTGAGCGACAGCAATTGCCGCGCTTCGGAGTTCAACGTGCGTCCGCGAAAGAAACGCGACAGCGATGGCGTCGCCAGCGAAGTGACGACCGCGAGCAGCGCGAGAACGAGAATCAATTCGATCAACGTGAACGCCCGTTGACGCGTAACGCAGGCGTCCTCGCCTGCGGGTTCTGGCGGCGTCCCGCCGCCCGTTTTTGATCGTTGCAACGGGACCGTGCCCGAACTCGCAGCCGGGACGTCCGCGCTACGAGATTCAACCGCAACCCGGCGCCCGTCAAAACAGCGACGCCGTCCGCAAATTTCTTTGCGCGCAGTCGCTCGTTGCATGGCGGGATTCAGAATCATTCCGCTTCGAATTATTTCCGCGTCCAGTTCGTGATGTCGTCATCCGTTCCCGACTGGCCGTCGGGGCCGGCGGAGGAAACGTCGTAGGAACTCGGATTATTTTTTCCGGGACAGACGTAAATGAAATCGCGCTGCCACGGATCTTTCGGCACGGCATCCGTGTCAAGATACGGCCCATGCCAGTTCTGCGCGTCGCGCGGCTGTTTGATCAGATCGACCAATCCGTTCTGGCCTTTGGGATAATAGCCGTTGTCCACTTCGAAGGTATTCAGCGCGGTTTTGAACGCGGAGATTTGCGTGGTCGCCGCCTGCTTGCGCGCGTCTTCGCTGCGGCCCGCCATCTTGGGAACGACAATCGCAGCGAGAATTCCCAGAATTGCAAGGACCAGGAGCAGTTCGATCAATGTGAAAGCCGAGCGGCGTGCGCGGCGGAGGTTGGTTCGTGTGTTCCATTTCATAATTCTAAAAGGCAAACGTCATTTGATGTGTTCCTGCAAAGAGAAAATCGGCAGCAGCATGCCGATGAAAATCGTGCCGATGAAACCCGCGATGAGGAACAGCATCGCCGGTTCAGCAAAGGAAACCGCGGTCGTCAGTTGCCGTTGAAGATCGCCTTCGGAAACATTCGCGATGCGGACGAGTTCGACATCGAGGCGTCCACTCTCTTCCGCAATCGCAATCATTTCCAGCACGGATCCCGGGAACAATCCGGCGCAATCTTTCAGGCTTTCCCCGAGTCGTCCGCCTTCCTGGACGCGTTCAATCGAACGCGAAACCGCATCGACGAGAATCTGGTTGCCGATGGATTTGCGCGCGACGTTCAGCGCCTGGACCAGCGGCACGCCCGCGCCGAGCAGTGTTCCGAGCATTCGACAAAATCGCGTCATTGCGAACCGCGCGGCGAGCGGTCCGACCAGCGGCGCTTTCAACATGAAACCTTCCCAGATGCGTCGGCCTTTTTCCGAACTGAACCAGTTGCGCAACAGCAAAACCAAAATCGCAATGCCCACAGCCACGAACAATCCGTACGACCGCATGACGTGACTCGCGCCGACAATGATCTGCGTGATCATCGGAAGATCGCCTCCGAATCCCGCAAATATTTTTTGAAAGCGCGGAATGAAGAACACCATCAGGAACGTCAATACGCCCAGCGCCAGAACCAACAGAATGCACGGATAGAGCATCGCGGTCATGACGCGCGATTTCAGTTCCTTTTCGCGCGATTGAAAATCCGCAATCTGCGACAGCACCACATCCAGAAAGCCGCCGGTTTCGCCCGCTTGAACCATCGCGGTGTAAACGCGCGGGAAGGTGTCCGGCGATTTCGCCATCGCATCCGCCAGCGACATGCCGTCGATCACGTGATCGTGAATTTCTTTCCATTTCGCCGCGACCATTGGATTGGAAGATTCCTTGTAAAGAATTACCAGCGCGCGGCTCAACGGCACACCGGCCGCCAGCAGACTGGAAAGCAGCCGCGTGAAGTTCTCCAGATCTTTGGCGGAAACTTTCTTCGATTGAAAACTGAACGAAGGATTTCCTGAATTTGAAACGGTTGCCGCGGAAGAGCTGTTGCTCCTGGCTTTGGTGGAAGCAGATTTTTCCGCGAGGCTCACCGGACGCAGGCCCAGCATTTCGATCTGGCGAAACGCGTCGGGACGTCCGGACGCCTCGATCTGGCCTTCCGCCATCGCTCCGTTTTGCTGGAGCGCTTTGTATTGGAAGAGCGGCATGATGGATTATTGACGGCTGGCGGCGGCCAGCATTCCCGGAGTCGGCGCTTCGCTGGCGGCGTCGAGAGATTCATTGTGCGTCGTGCGCGCGACTTCCTTCGCGGTGGTGACGCTGAGAACTTCTTCCACCGTCGTGATGCCCAATCGCACCAGACGCCAGCCGTCTTCCGCCAGCGTGCGCATTCCCGAGCGGCGGGCGGAATCGCGAATCTGATCGGTCGATGCGCTTTTCAAAATCAATTGCCGAATTTCGTTGTCGGTATCCATCCATTCGAAAATCGCATGGCGTCCGAAGAACCCGGTGTTGCGGCATTCGCGGCAGCCGACGGATCGATAAATCGTGGTGTCCGCGGGAATGCCCAATTGAACTTTAAGCGCGCGCGCGGTGGGCGAAACATCCGGTTGCTTGCAATGATTGCAAAGCACGCGCACGAGGCGTTGCGCCAACACCGCTTCGAGCGACGACGCCACGAGATACGGTTCCACGCCCATATCGACGAGCCGCGTCAATGCACCGGGCGCATCGTTCGTGTGCAACGTGGAGAAAACCAAATGGCCGGTCAGCGACGCCTGCACCGCAATCTGCGCGGTTTCCTGATCGCGAATTTCACCAATGAGAACCACGTCCGGATCGTGACGCAAAATGGATCGCAATCCGCGCGCGAAGGTGAGTCCGGCTTTCTCGGAAACCTGAATCTGATTCACGCCTTTGAGCTGATACTCCACCGGATCTTCAATCGTGATGATCTTGCGGACGGAATCGTTGATCTCATTGAGCGCGGTATAAAGCGTCGAGGTTTTGCCGCTGCCGGTCGGGCCCGTGACGAGAATAATTCCGTGCGGCATCTGAAGCACGTTGCGAAAACAATCCAGTTCGCGCTTGTCCATTCCAATGTCCTTCAAGCCGCGCAACGTGGAATTCTGTCGCAACAAACGCATGACCACCGCTTCGCCGTGCAGCATCGGAATCACTGAAACGCGAATATCAACCTCCGCATCTTCGACGCGAATTTTGATGCGACCGTCCTGCGGCAGGCGTTTTTCCGCGATGTTCAAATGACTGAGAATTTTGATGCGCGAAACAATCGCGGGCTGAAATCGTTTCAACTGCGCCGGAACGGAAACATCCTGCAACACGCCGTCGATGCGATAGCGAATGCGGAATTCATCTTCAAATGGTTCGAGATGAATGTCCGAAGCGCGCAGTTCAATCGCGTCCTTCAAAACCTGATTGACGAACCGAATGATCGACGCGTCTTCCGCAGCGTTGTCCAGATCGGTGTCGTCCGCGTTTTCATCGACGACTTCAAAGCCCTTTTCCTCATCCAGCGTATCAATCGTATCCGCGCCGACGCCGAGGCGCTTTTTCATTTCGCGCTGAATCGCTTCGCTGGAGGCGAGCACCGGTTTGAGATTCAAACCGGTCAGCGTTTTCAACGCGTCGAGACCCTGCGTTGCGAACAAGCGACTGGTGGCGATCTGCACGACGCCATTGACGCGATGCAGCGGGAGCAACTCCTCCTTCAACAACAGCCGCGCCGGAAACAGCGAAAGCAACTGGCGATCGGGATTAACGTCATCGAGCGTTGTGTAATCCAGCCCGTATTCGCCGGCCAGCCATTGCAGGACGTCTTCCTCGGATTTCAATTCCGAATTCGACTTCTGCTGGAGCAAAAGATCGGCGTCGCTCGCGGCGAGTTGCCGGGCGGCGATCATTTTGTCGAGCAACGCTTTGGTCGCGGTATCCTGGGTAATGACTGGACTCATTCTTAAATTCAGTTGCGGCGGTCCGAAGACCGCCGCGGAGTTCGGGAACGGCAGCAGCGCCGCCGTTTCAATTTATTTCAGCAAACCGTCGGCGACTGCAATCGCTTCCTGCTTCGGCGTCAGCACGGATTTGAGATTCGCTTGTGCTTTTTCCAGCGCGGCTTCCTTGGCTTTCTGCGCGGCGCGATATTTCTCCAACGCGGCTTTCACCTGGGCATCCGGTGCGTTGTTGTCGATGGCTTTCTGCAAAGCTTCCATTTCCGGATTGGGCGTTCCGAAACCACCGCGACGTTGGCGGCGCGCGCCGTTGTTGTCGTTGTTGTCACCACCGCGACGGCGGAACATCCGTCCTCCGCCGCCAAATCCAATTTCCTGCCGCGCATCCATGACTTTCTGGATGCGATCCTGGATGACCTTCCATTCGCTTTCGTCGGTGACGCCCATGTCTTCCTTGATATTTTCCATCATCCGCTCGCGGAATTGCGCCGGATCGAAATTACCGCCTCCGCGGCGTCCACCACCGTTCCCGCCGTCATTTTGCGCCAGGGCGGTTCCGGCTGTGAGACAGCTCAGGGCGATCGCGGCGACTGCTAAAGATTTGCTCAATTTCATTTTCGGCTCTCCTCAGTTTGTTGCTTCGTATTGGTTTGTTGTTTGCAATGGCGCGGAAACATTCGTCGTTTTTCGCGCCGACCCATCTTCTACGCAAAGGATGTGCCAGCGCGATTTTCCGAGGAAAACCGGCGGTTCTGCGCAAGCCCTGCTCAGCTTCGGCAAAAACGCTGCGCACGAATTGCGCGATTCGAAAACTCCAAACTCCAAACTCCAAACTCTAAGTTCCAAGTGAACGATGGCGGTTGATTATTCGGTGCAGATGTTTCTCCGACACGTTCGTTAAGGTCTTCACCCTATTGTTGGAGCGGATGCTCTTTGAAACTTTCTTTGCACGCACGCACAGCGGCGAATGAACACTTTATGAACCAAACAATGACGGCCAACGCCGAGCTGATTCAGGGCTTGAACAACGATCTCGCCGCGGAATGGGGAACGATCATGCGATACACGTATCAGTCCGCCAAAGCGCTCGGTTTGCGCGGCGCGGAATTGCGTGAAATCTTTCAGAAAGAAATTCCCGATGAACTCCGCCACGCGACCTTTTTGACCGACATCATTTCCGATCTGGGCGGCGAACCGACGATGCAGCCCAAGGAATGGCAAAAAGCCACGGATATCAAAGCCATGCTCGAACTGGATTTGCGGATGGAACTGGGCGACGTGGAAAATTACACGCGCCATTCGAAGCTCGCGGAGGAACTGGGATTGACCGAACTCAAGGTGAAGCTCGAGGAAATGGCGGCGGATGAATCGCGTCACGCGCGTGAATTAAACAGAATTTTAAGAGGGCTTTGAATCGGCAGAACGCCGGTTCGCGCTCTCGTGAAAGGAAAAATTATTATGGCCAGAGATGTATCAACACCGAACCAAATGAAAAACAGCAAACCGACGCAGGAAGAAATTTCTGCCCGTGCCTATCAGATCTTTGTCGAACGCGGCTGCCCCGAAGGACGCGATCTGGAACATTGGCTCGAAGCCGAAGCGCAATTGCGCGGCGATGCCCGTTCATCGGAAAAACAGATCAGTCCCAGTCCGATGATCAAAACGCCGAAAACTTCCAATCGACAGACCACCGGTCGGCGGGCCTGATCCAAACGCTGTTCATCAAAAGGGCGGAGCTGAAACTCCGCCCCGATTCGCGAATCAAAGGCTGCGTTATTGCGCAGCCTCGTCTGCTTTCAGCGTACGCTTACAAATATTTCTCCAGCAGCGGTTTCAAGTCAGACTTGGTTTTCGCGGGCCAAAGTTTTTTGTCGGTCATGATGGCGTTCTGCAATGCCGAGTGACACGGCCAGGCTGGTTTTTCCGGAATCTGCGGAAGGGTTCGAGCGACAATCGCTTTCGCCAGCTCCGCGTTTTTCCGAAGGTTCTCAATGATCATTTCCACGGTGACGTGGGCTTCATCGACTTTCCAGCAGTCGTAATCCGTCACCATCGCAATCGTGGCGTATGCAATCTCCGCTTCGCGCGCGCATTTCGCTTCGCCAAGATTCGTCATGCCGATCACGTCGTAGCCGAGTTTGTGATTCGTGATGGATTCCGCGCGCGTGCTGAACGCCGGGCCTTCCATGTTTACGTAAGTGCCGCCGTTGTGAACACAGGCTTTCAAAGCTTTCGCGCTTTTCAACAATATCCGCCGCAGCTCTTCGCAAACGGGATCAGCAAAGGCGACGTGTGCCACGATGCCGCGTCCGAAAAACGTGTGTTCCAGATCGCGCTTGGTGCGATCCACAAATTGGTCCGGCAAAACGACATCGCAGGGTTTGTATTTCGCCTGCAACGAACCGACCGCGCTGGCACTGATGATCCACGCCACGCCGAGCTTTTTCATCGCCCAGATGTTTGCGCGATGATTCAACTCCGTTGGCAGAATGCGATGCCCGCGCGCATGGCGCGGAAGAAAAACCACTTCGCGTCCGGCGAGTTGGCCGGTGAGAAAATCGTCGGAAGGCGCGCCGAACGGGGTTTTAACTTTCACCCATTTCTGCCGGGTGAAACCTTCGATGTGATACAATCCGCTGCCGCCAATGATTCCAATTCTGTGATTCGACATGCGCGGGTTTATATCAGCCGCGATTTGAAAAGTCGCCGGGAAATTGAACGTTGCGCTTCGTTAAGGCGCATGAAAAGGAGCGCGAGCCTGCGACTCGCAGCAACATTGCCAATCGGCAGTTTCCATTGTTCGATCATTTCCGCGCATAATTTCGCTGCTGCAGGTCACAGACCTGCGCTCCGTCGCAAATGTCACGTTTAATGAAAATCGTACGATGGCGACGCCAACAGCGAATCATTCCGCAAACGTTCGATTCGTTCGGCCTTCACGTGAATGACGTTATCCACGTGTTGCAATCGGCCTTCGATCATCAGAAAAGATTCCTCGGTGATCAGCAGTCGATTCGCTTCAAACATCGGCGGCGTGACAACCGCATTGCTGATGCCGGTTTCGTCTTCGAGGCTGATGAACACAAAACCTTTTGCCGTGCCGGGCCGCTGACGGCAGATCACATTTCCGGCAATGCGAATCCGGCTGCCGTTTCTGGCTTTCGGCAAATCCGCCGCGCGCCAGACGTCTTTCAACTGCGGACGCAGCAACGCCATTGGATGCTTGCCCGTCGTGAGCCGCATCGCGCTGTAATCCGCGCGAATGCGTTCCGCGTAATTCATCGGCGCCAGCGGTGAAGCGCTGACTTTTGCTTCGGGAACGGGAGGGGAAACATTGAACAATGAACTTCGAATTCCGAACTCCGAATGACGCGGATTTTCCGTTTTCTCCAATGTTCGACGTTCGGTGTTCGGCACTCGCTGTTCCTCGTTCTCATCTGGAACGCAACCGCCCGCTTCCGCCGTTCGATCTCCCTCTCCCATCGGATGGGAGAGGGCCGGGGTGAGGGTAAATGGAAGTTCAATGTTCGATGTTGAATGTTGAATGTTCCCACAATCAACAACCTCAAATAAATCTCCCTGCCGCAGTTCCTTTTCAACTTCCCACAATGCGTCCCGTCGATGCGCCGCAAAGCAATTGAGCGCGCCGACTTCCGCCAGCACGCGCCATTCTTCCTTGTTCAACCGGACGCGACGTTTGCAATCGTCGAGTGAACTGAACGGAGCTTTTTTTCGTTCCGTCAGCAAACGTTCCGCGCCGCTGCGGCTCAGGCCGTTGATGACGCGCAAGCCGAGGCGGATTTCGAAATTGGAGTTGAGATGAGCCCTCACCCCGGCCCTCTCCCATCCGATGGGAGAGGGGGAATTGCAGACGCGCTCGGAATCGAAATGCGTCACCGCAATTTCTGACGCGTCCGGTCGGACTCCCTCTCCCATCGGATGGGAGAGGGCCGGGGTGAGGGTTTCCCCCTTCTCTTCAATCGTGCAATCCCATTCGGACGTCATCACGCACACCGGGCGAAATTTCACACCATGACGTTGACCGTCCTTCACCAGCGACGCCGAGGAGTAAAATCCCATCGGCTGATTGTTCAGCAGGCTCGCGTAAAATTCCGGCGCACGATGCGCTTTCAGATACGCCGACGCGTACGCCAGATGCGCGAAGCTGATCGCGTGCGATTCCGGAAATCCGTAGAGCGCGAATGAGCCCACCGCTTTCACAATTTCCTCAATCGTATTCTGCGGAACACGTTTCCGTTCCATGGCCGCGCGCAGTTTCTTTTCTACCTTTTGCATGCGCTCCTGCGAACGATGAAAACTCAAGGCGCGCCGCAGTTCCTCCGCTTCCGCTCCCGTAAAATCCGCCAGCACCATTGCAATCTGCAACATCTGCTCCTGAAACAACGGCACGCCCAGTGTCCGTCGCAACACCGGACGCAAATCGTCGTGATAACACGAAAAAGTCTCTGGATCCACGCCCGCGGCCACTTGCGATCTGCGATCCAGATACGGATGCATCAAGTGCCCTTGAATCGGTCCCGGCCGAATGATCGCGACTTCAATCACAAGATCGTAAAAACATTTCGGTTTCATCCGCGGCAAGGTCGCCATCTGCGCGCGGCTTTCGATCTGAAACACGCCGACCGTATCCGCGTTCTGCATCATCTCGAACGTCTTCGGGTCGTCCTGTGGTAATTGCGCAAGATCAATCGGACGCCCTATTCGTTGCGTGAGTTCCACTGTGTCCTGCAACACGGACATCATTCCCAGCCCGAGGAAATCCACTTTGATAATGCCCAGATCTTCGCAATCGTCCTTGTCCCATTGCGCAACGACGCGGCCCGGCATCGAAGCATTTTCCAGCGGCATCACCGAATCGAGTTTGCCCTGGCAAATAATCATGCCGCCGGAATGCTGGCCCAGATGTCGCGGCAAACCATGCATCGCTTTGCACAACCTGCTGAACGCCGCCGCGCGCGGATGTTCCTTCGGCAAGCCCGCCGCTTCCATTTGCGACGCCAGATCGAGCGTGTGCGGAAAATCTCCGTTCGCATACAGATTGGAAAAACGGTTCAACACATCGCCGGAAAGATTCAGCGCCTTGCCCACTTCACGCGCCGCGCTGCGACCGCGAAACGTAATCACGTTCGCTGTCATCGCCGCGCCGTGTTTGCCGTAGCGCTGATAAATTTCCTGAATCACGCGCTCGCGCCGGTCGCCGCTGGGCAGATCAATATCGATGTCCGGCCAGGAAGTTTTTCGTCCTTCGGTGAGAAATCTTTCAAACAGCGTTTCGAATCGCAGCGGATCCACCGCCGTGATGCCGAGACAAAAACAAACCGTGCTGTTCGCCGCGCTGCCACGGCCTTGAGCCATGATGTTTTGTTCGCGACAGAATTCCACGATGTCCCAGACGATCAGAAAATAACCGGCAACTTTCAGCTTCGCGATCAACGCCAGTTCAGTCTCAATCTGCTGGAGGACTTTCGCAGGAATTTCCCCGAGATGCCGATAGCGTTTTCGTGCGCCGATGAATGACTGCTCGCGCAAAAAAGAATCCATCGTATGTCCGGGCGGAACCGCGTAAGCCGGAAATTCGTAACCGAGATTTTCCAGCGTGAATTCTAATCGCTCCGCCAATAGAACTGTGTTCTCAATCGCTTCCGGGCAATCGCGAAACAGTTCGATCATCTGTGCGGCGGTTTTCAAATGACGCTCGCTGTTCTGCGCGAGCAACGTTCCCGCGGCATCCAGATGCGTGTGATTTCGAATGCAGGTAAAAACATCGAGAATCGGACGTTCCAGTTCCGACGCATGCAAAACGCCATTGGTCGCCAGCACCGGCAGATGAAAATGTTCCGCAAGTTTCCGCAGCTCGCGAATCCCGCGTTCCTCACCGCGCAATCGATGACGCTGCAGCTCCACGAACACGTGATGGGGACCGAAGATGTGGAGGAGCTTTTCGAGCTTCTGAACTTTGCTGAGTGAGTCGGTAAGTGTGTGAGTCGGTAAGTAAGACTTGCGCGCCTGATTGCCTTTCCCACTTACCCACTCACCCACTTTCTCCCTTTCCCCTTTTCCCCTTTTCCCCTCATTTCCTGCCAGCGCAACCAGTCCTTTCGCAAACTCCGGCAATTCTTCCCACTGCACCCGCGCTTTGCCTTTTTCACTGCGTAGATGCGCGCGCGTGAGCAATTGGCAGAGATTCTGATAACCGGTTCGCGATTCGACCAGCACGGGCAGAATCGTTTGATCATCCATCGTGAGTTCCGCGCCGACAATCGCTTTTATGCCGACCTCGTTGGCTTTGCCGAACAGCCGCGGCGCGCCGTAAACGCCATCGCGATCGCACAATGCAATCGCCGGCAAACCCAGCGCGGCAGCCTTTTCGGCGAGTTGTTCCGGCGTGGACGCTCCGCGCAAAAAACTGAACGCGCTGCGCGTATGAAGCTCGACGTAATTCATGGCCGAAAGGCGCAACTTCGCACGCGCGCCATTTTCAATTCCCTCGCCCCGCAGCGAAGCGCGGGGAGAGGGTCAGGGAGAGGGGATTTTAAGCTGAAAACCTCCTCACCCCGGCCCTCTCCTCCGGCTTCGCTCGGAGGAGAGGGAGTCATTAACCAGGCCGGTTTTCTGAAGTTTACTCGATTGTCAGCACGGGAAAGTTGCGCCAGTTGCGCCCATTGCCGGGAACGAATTGGAGTTTGGAACCTGGAATTTGGAGTTTGGAATTTAATCATAAACTCCTTCCACAAAACAGCCCTCCGGCGAACTGAAAATCCGATACAACGTTCCCTCCGCCGTCTGCACATCCCATTCTTCGCGCGACCACGGATCGCGATCCCACCAATCGCCGGAACTGACGAACGGCCCGCGCAGATCCACAATCGCGCCATTGAAAACCGAACTGCGCACCAGCGCCGGACGTCGCTCCCGAAATTCCACAAACGCCGAAATCGCGGGACGAAATCGCCGCAGACACAGCCCTGTCGCGCCGGTGACCAAACCGGCTGTGCCGCCGGTTTCCAAATCAGCACCGCGATTCGATGTCCGACTGGCTTGATCAAACTCTGGCGTTTTCATCCGGAACATATCCGGCCGATGTGTCGATTCCAGGACCGGCGTGCCGACGCGATCCGAACCGCACAACGCCGTCAATCGCGCCAGTGTTTCGGCAAATTGATTCGGATCCTTCAGCGTGGTTTCAAACAATCCGAACTGATGCGTCTGCGGCGGACACGGTTTGACTTCGATGCGCAGCGCCACAATCGGCGAATCGGTGCGCAGCGTTTCCAGGTGCGTCTGCACCATGCGAAAGAGCGTTTCCACGTTCCCGGTGGCCGAAGGAATTCGAAACCGATGTTCGTAAGCCGCGCCGGAACCGAGTTTCAATTGCAGTTGAATTTCCGCGATGACCAGATGAATGACTTCAAGCCGCCGCGCGAGTTGTTCGATGAAACGGCGCAGCACAAACAGCAGCGGCTCGAACGTTTCAATCTCATGTTCGAACTCCATCTGCTCTTCGAAAACGGGCTTCGGCGTCACCAGCTTCAGCGGACGAATCGCGCGCGGTGAAATGCGATTCAACAATTGAACCGCTTCCGGTCCGAGGCGATCCGCCAGCGCGCTTTTGCCCAGAGCGATCAACGCGCCAATCGTGCGAACGCCCCAGCGCTCCAACACGTTTGAAATTTCGAGTGAAGGATTCAGCGCAGCAATCGGCAGCGGCGAAACAAATTCCATCGAGTCCAACGCAATCCGCACTCCTCGGAAGGACGAGTTACACGAGTCCCTGCCTCCATTGGAGTCCCCATCTCCCTTTCGGAGGGACGAGTTATACGAGTCCCCATTATTCGAGCCCCCATTTCTCGCGTTGAATTCAGGGACTCGTGTAACTCGTCCCTCCGACTCAAATCGTCCCTCCGACTCCACGGCATGCGCCGCCATCAGCGCGAGCGAAGGCGTAATGGAAATTCCCATCTGCGCGCGCAGATTCAATTGCGTCAGCGCCTGTAAAATTTTTTCCGCCCATTGCGTCAGCGCCGCTTCATCTTCCAATCCCAAGCCTTTCAATTCCATCGTGCAAACACCGGGCGCAGTCGCTTCGATGTTCGGCGAAAACGCGTAAGCCGTTTGCAGCAGAATATCCGTCACAGCCTGCTCCTGATTGAGCGAACGCGTTTTGATCAACAAATTCGCACAACGCGCCATTGCCTGGCTGGACGTTAAACCTTCAACCACGCCTTTCGCCCGCGCGGCCGATGTGAGCTGAACAATGTTCGGCTTGGGCAAATCGGGATCAATCAACGCGACCGGCTGCGAATGCAAATCTGATTCCAGCCGCAGCACCGCCTGCAGCGAAAAATCCGGAATGAAAACGACAGCAAACATGGAATCAAAAATCAGTCACTCGTCTGCTCTGGCTTCGCTCGCCGCTTCGTAGCGCAGGTTGGCAGCCTGCTGTGTCGCCGGTTGGCAACCGGCGAAGGCACGAGCCTTTTCGCGCGCTGGAAAATTTCCAGACTCGTTGTGAAATTCGCGCCCGGCGGATTGACAATCCGCGATACAGCAGACTGCCAGTCTGCGCTACGGCAGCGGCGCAAGCTGTTTCAGGTTTTGTGTCCATTCGTGTCATTCGCGGTTCAGCTCCCACAGCGTCAAGCCGACAGCGAACATGAAATTACAAATCAGTCTCTTGTGTCTGCTCCCGCTTCGCTCGCAGCGCCGTAGCGCAGGTTGACAACCTGCTGTGTCGCCGGTTGGCAACCGGCGAAGGCACCAGCCTTTTCGCGCGCTGGAAAATTTCCAGACTCGTTGTGAAATTCGCGCCCGGCGGATTGACAATCCGCGATACAGCAGACTGCCAGTCTGCGTTACGGCGACAGCGCAAGCTGTTTCAGGTTTTGTGTCCATGCGTGTCATTCGCGGTTCAACTCCGGCATCAGGCCGAATGACGAAGGCGTTCGTTCAGTTCCCGCGAACGGCGCGCATCGGAAACTTCCAGGTTCAATTCAGTCAGCAATTGTGCCGGTTCGCGTTCCAACGCGTTCAGCGAAAAACGCGCAGGTTGCAAAGTGATTCGCGCCTGCGCGGGACTGATCATCGGCTGCGGCGTGAGCACCAGGCAAACCGTCGAGCTTTGTTCCACGATTCGTTGAAACCGAAACCACGTTGTCGCCGGAATGCGCCGAATCTGCGTCGCGGGATTGCTGATCAAATCGAGGAAAACCAGCGGCACATTCCGATCGCGCAAGACCAGGTCCGCGGCTTTCAACGTTTCGTCGGCAGACTGGCAGCGCACCCAGATCAGGCGCGATAAAACCGATTCTTCCATCGTGGTGACATCGAGCGAATCCTTTCCATCGATCAGCGCGACGATCTGTTTTTCGCGCGCTGCCCGGGCGAGCAACGCATTTCGCAACAACGCGCTGCCGGAGCTGCGTTGAGCCGAGACCATTTCCGTCAAAGCGCCTCCGGGCAATCCGCCGTGCAGCGGTTCATCGATCTGTGGAACGCCGGTGGGCCAGTGATTCAGCCGTTGTGCTGTCAATTCCTCCAGGCCCAGGCGCAAGGCCGGCATCTTCTCCTTCAGGAGCTGGCGCAACTGGATGACATTGGCAGCGGACATGGCCGGTTTTTTATTCTAACTGGGGGCGGTGCGTGAGCAATGGGTTTCAGACGGGAGTTATTCACAAGCCTGATCGGACCGGGGAAAACAACAAACAACGAACGCTGAACTTCGAACTCCGAAGGCGGCGAGATGGGCATCTCTCTGGCAGTTCGGCATTGAATATTGAATGTTTCCCAAATCATCAAATCGCATTCCGCCACTGTAGGGGAGCGATTGGACAACGGTGGTCTAAGGATTCGCAACCGTCCCGGAACGCGGAGCAATGTTCCGCGCTCCGGACGAATTCTTGGCGCGCTTTTTCTTTTCGGCGTTCTCTGTGCGCCGTAAGCTTTCGTGTTTCTTTTGACCGTTTGAAGTATGGCCAAATCCAAATCCCAATGGGACTTCGGCGAATTGTTTCCGCCGGAACCGAAAGTGCCGGAACGCAAAGTCCTTTCGGTCGCTGAATTGACCACGCAAATCCGCCGCGCGCTGGAAAAACAGATTGGCTCGGTCTGGGTCGGCGGCGAAGTCACGAATCTGCGTTTTCAAAGTTCCGGTCATATTTATTTCACGCTCAAAGACGCCAGTTCGCAGGTAAGCTGCGTGCTTTTTCGCGGCGAAACGGTGGCGCATCGCGACCTGCTTGAAGATGGGCAGAAACTGTTGTTGCAGGGCGATGTGACGGTTTATGAAGCGCGCGGGCAATATCAACTGATTGTGCGCGCGGTGGAATTGCAGGGCATCGGCGCGTTGCAGATTGCTTTTGAAAAACTCAAACAAAAGCTCGCGGCGGAAGGATTGTTTGCGCCGGAACGAAAACGTCCACTGCCGCGTTTTCCGCAACGGATCGGGCTGGTGACATCGCCCACGGGCGCGGCGATTCGCGATGTGCTGCACGTAATCCGCCGACGCAATCCGGGATTGGAAATCATCCTCGCGCCCTGCCGCGTGCAGGGAGAAGGCGCGGCGAGGGAAATTGCGGAGGCGGTGCGGAATTTAAATAATTTTGCGCGCTTAATTCCCGGGTTGGAAAATGAGAAAAGGGGAAAAGGAGAAGAAGGGACTGAATCTCCCCTGCCCACTTTCCCATTTTCTCCCCTGCCTCTGGATTTGATTCTCCTCACCCGCGGTGGTGGGAGCCTGGAGGATTTATGGGCTTTCAATGAGGAAATCGTGGCCCGCGCGATTTTTGAATCGAGGATTCCCGTGGTTTCCGCCGTGGGCCATGAAATTGATTTCACGATCAGCGATTTCGTCGCCGACTTCCGCGCCGCCACACCCAGCGCCGCCGCGGAAATCATTACCGAAGGTGTTTTCTCCAGTTGCGAATTTGTTTCCGACGCCGCGCGCCGGATGCGTCAGTTGGCAAGCCAGCAACTGGAGGACAAAGCGTATGAACTGGCGCAGCTTCGGCAGCGGCTCGGACGGGTTCATCCGCGAAGAAAATTCAATGAATGGCGGCAGCATCTGGACGATCTGCAAACGAGTCTTCAACGCTGTGCCCGCGCGGAAACACGCCGGCAACGAACCGAACTGCGAAATCTTTCCGAGCGCCTGCTGCGGGTGCGTCCGGCGCAATTGCTGAAACAGCGGCGCGAAGTTTTCGAACAGGAACTTCAGCGATTGCGCGAGCAGATGCGGCATCGATTGGGCGAACGAAAAAGCCGGTTTGAAACGCTGCAAACCCGCTTGCGCCTGCTCGGACCGGAACAGGTTCTGGCGCGCGGATATTCCATCACCACCGATGCGGAATCGGGCAAAGTGCTGCGCGACGCGAAGGAAGTGAAACCCGGACAGAAATTGAAAACGCGATTGAAAACGGGCGAGATCGTCAGCCGGGCGATAGAGGAAAACTGACGATCTGAAAACATCGAACAATGAACATCGAACGCGGAACTCCGAACGATGCATAAACTTCGCGCCCTTCAAAGTTCAGAGTTCGTTGTTCGGAGTTCAAACGTCTTTTGTTAACCCTTTCGGTTTCAGAACAGAAAACTCTTTGTCGGTTCCGCCGCTGTTTCTATGCTTGAATGGTGAATTTGACTGTTGGCCAGAAATTATCTCTACAGATTTCCGATATCGCTTTCGGCGGCGAAGGCGTGGCGCGCGTGGAGGAATTTGTCGTGTTCGTTCCGTTTGTGATCGTCGGCGAAACCGTGGAAGCGGAACTCACGGAAGTGAAAAAAAGTTTTGCCCGCGCGAAGCTCCTTCGTGTGATTCAATCTTCGCCCGAACGCGTTTCCCCGCCCTGCCCTTATTTTGGAAGCTGCGGCGGCTGCCAGTATCAGCACATCAGTTACACCGAACAATTGCGCTTGAAGCACAAGCAGATCAGCGATCTTTTCGAACGGGTTGGAAAAATTTCCCGGGCAGCAATCGCGCCCGTGGTTCCGTGCCCGCAGCCTTACGGCTATCGCAATCGCATCATGATCCGCAGCCAATGGAACAAGCCGGAACAGAAGCTGAACATCGGTTTCATCCGCGCGGACTGCGGCCTGGTCGAAGACATCACGGAATGCAAAATCGCCGAACCGGCATTGAGCGATCAGATCCGTCAGGTGCGCGCGAATCCACCGCCGAAGGGCGGAATCAAAGTGGTGCTGCGTATTCCGCCCGCGGATTGGGAAGTGCCGCGCGATTCGTTTTTTCAGAACAATTTTTTCCTGCTGCCGAAGCTGGTGGAAACCGTTCGCGGATTTCTTCAACACAGCGGTTCGAAACATCTGCTGGATTTGTTCTGCGGCGTGGGCTTTTTCGGAATTGAACTGGCGCGCGATGTGGAATCGTTCATCGGTGTGGAATTCGATCAGATGGCAATGAAGGCCGCGCGGACGAATATGGCCCGCCGGGAAATTACGAACGGCGAATTTGTCGCCGGCGCCGTGGAAAAAATTATCCCGGAAATCCTCGGTCGTTTCTCCCCCGAAACCACCACCGTGCTTCTCGATCCGCCGCGAAAAGGCTGCTGGCCGGAAACGCTGGAATTGTTGCGGCAGCAAAAGCCGGCGCAGATCATTTATGTGTCGTGTCATCCGGCGACAATGGCGCGGGACTTGAACATTTTATGCGCGGACGGTGTCTTTAACCTCGTGCAGGTCGTGCCGCTGGATATGTTTCCGCAGACGCAGCACGTGGAATGCGTGGCGGATTTGCGGCGGACGACGTAACCGGGAAGCGATGGTCACACGCACACACAATGCTTTGAACTTCAGAATATCAAAACGGCTGATGACTCCCTCTCCTCCGAG
This sequence comes from Verrucomicrobiia bacterium, assembly GCA_035765675.1. GTDB lineage: Bacteria > Verrucomicrobiota > Verrucomicrobiia > Limisphaerales > DASXHY01 > DASXHY01. Next base: position 137,851 of record DASTXC010000082.1, on the reverse strand, counting down.
CGAAGCCGGAGGAGAGGGCCGGGGCGAGGAGGTTTTCAGCTCAAAACCCCTCACCCTGACGCTCTCCCCGCGCTTCGCTGCGGGGCGAGGGAATTGAAAATGGCGTGGTTGCGAAGTTGCGCCACGTAACTGGGAAGCGACAGTAAACTTCTTGCCAAGCGCACGACCGTTGTTCCAACTTAAACCGACTCATGACGAAGCAAACCAAACTCCATCCGGAAAAAAGCTTTGTTGCCTCAAAACTCCCCTGGATCATCGCCGCCGCCGCGTTGCTGATTTATCTGCTGACGCTGAACCATTGGGTTTCGCTGAACAATCTTGCCAGTGTCGCGCGAAGTTCGGGCTGGGTTTGGGGCCCGGAAGTTTACAATCCAGTTTTTTATCTGGTCACCCTGCCGATTCGCTGGCTGCCATCCTCGCTGATTCCCATCGGGTTCAATCTTTTCTCCGCTGTGTGCGGCGCGTTGTCGCTCGGTCTGCTCGCACGTTGCGTTGCGCTGCTGCCGCACGACCGGACACATGACCAGCGCGTTCGAGAAAAAAGCGCGCACGCGTTGTTCAGCGGAAAGTTCGCCTGGATTCCACCGGTATTCGCAGTGCTGGTCTGTGGATTCAACCTGACCTTCTGGGAAAATGCGACGGCCGGAGCGAGTGACATGCTGGATCTACTGCTGCTCGCGTGTGTCGTGCGCGGCCTGTTGGAATATCGTGTCAGCCAAAAAGATTCCTGGCTGTTCGGTTCGGCGCTGATCTGCGGCGCGGGCATGGCGAACAACTGGGTGATGTTCGTGCTGTTTCCGGCGTTTGTAGTGGCATTGATCTGGATGAAGCGCATGGAATTTTTCAATGCGCGTTTCCTGCTGCGCCTGTTCCTGTGCGGCGTCGTCGGCACTTTGTTTTACCTGCTGCTGCCGACAATCACCGCCTTCTCCCATCAATCCGTGAGCTTCTGGGAAGCGTTGAAGATGAACCTCGCGGGAGATAAACAGGCTTTGCTTTTCTTCTATCATCGCGCGCCAATCACTGTCCGTGTGTTGTTGCTGGTCACTTCGCTGCTTCCGTTGTTGGTCATTTCGATTCGCTGGTCTTCCAATTTCGGTGATCCCAGCAAAATGGGAAGCAGCATCACGTCTTTGATTTTTTATGTCGCTCACGTTGCACTGCTGTTGCTCTTCCTGTGGCTTGCATTGGATCCGGTGTTCAGCCTGCGCCGAAAAGGTTTTTCTCTCTCCGCCCTGCCGTTTCTCGGCTCGATTGTGATTGGCTACATCACCGGCTATTTCCTGCTCGTTTTCCGTCCGCTGCCGGATCGCATGGGCCGAACCACTTCAATGCAGTTGTTCGCGAATCGGATTTCCTTCGCCGCGATTCTCATCCTGCTGGTGCTGATGCCGCTCGGCTTGTTGCTTTTGAACTTTCCGCAAGTGCGTTTGACCAACGGCCCGGCGGTGCGCGAATACGCGGCGGAACTCGTGAAAAACATTCCCGAAGGCGGCGTGATTCTCAGCGATGACTCACGAAAACTTTATCTCGCCCAGGCGGAACTTACGCGCGAAGGCAAAGCCGCCAATCATTTCTTTCTCGATACGCAGATGCTCACGGTTCCGGGATATCATGAATTTCAGAAGAAATTGCACCCCGACTGGCCGGCGCTGGTGAACACCGCCAGCCAGGATGAAGTCAGGGCCGGCGCGCTGCTTCGGATTGTTTTCAAGTTGTCCGAGACCAAGCCGCTTTCGTATCTGCATCCGAGCTTTGGTTATTATTTCGAAGTATTCGATCAACGCGCGGACGGTTTGAGTTTCACCCTGACGCGCTATCCCACGAACTCGCTTTCCGGCCCTCCGCTCTCTGAAAATGAAATCAGCCGGAACGAAGCATTCTGGCAGCAGCATCAAACCGCGCTGGATCGCCTCACGCCTTTCATCGCCGCGCCGCAACTCACGACTAATGTCACCTTCGGCGAGATTTTGAAATCCAGGCTCAAGATTCCGTTTCTGCCCAATGCCACCGCCGCAATGCTCGGCTCGTTTTATTCGCAGACGCTGGATTTCTGGGGCGTGCAGTTGCAGCGCGCGAACCGGCTGACCGAAGCGCAACATCATTTTCAATCCGCGCTTGATCTGTTTCCCGACAACCTGGCCGCAAAAGGCAATCTCACGGTGAATCGCATTTTGAAAGCCGGGCACGAACCGGAACTGCGGCCCATGCAAACGCTCGAAGAGGAACTTGGAAAATATCGCGCGCTCGACCAGATGTTGCGCGTCACCGGGCCATTCGATGAGCCGACGCATTGCTTCGCGCTCGGGCTGACCTTTGCGCAGGGAAACAATTTCCGTCAGGCCGCACAGCAGCTTGAACGCGTTCACACGCTGGTGCCGGACAACCTTCAGGCTTCGTTCTGGCTCTCGCGCCTTTATGTCATGAACGCGCAACCACAAAAAGCGATCAGCCTGCTCGCCGATCTTCGACAGCATCAGGATGAATTGCTCGCCACCGGCATTCGCAAAATCGATCTGCTTCAGGCGGAAGCGGGCGCGCTTTACGTTTCCGGAAAAGTCACCGAAGCCGATCAACTGGTTCACAGCACCTTGCAGAAAAATTTGAATGATCCTCAGACGCTCACGACGATTATTCAAATTTCATCGGTTTTCAAACGCTACACCAACGCGCTCGCCGCCGTGGATCAACTGCTCAAGATCAAGCCAAACGATGTTTCCGCGCTGATCAGCAAAGGCGTGTTCAGCATTCAGGCGGGAAAAGCCGCTGAGGCCGTCGAACCGCTGTCGCTTGCGGTGTCGCTGCAAAGCACCAACTTTGGCGCGCGACTGTATCGAGCGGTCGCTTACCTCGGCAGCGACCAGTTGGAAGCGGCAGAAAACGATTATGAAACGCTGCAGAAAACGTTCCCCAATTCCAACGAAGTGAACAGCGGCCTGGCGGAAATTGCCTGGCGCCGCAAGGACACCAACGCTGCGATTCACTATTACGAACTCTGCCTGAAGAATGTTCCGGTGGATTCGAAACGCGCGGAGTTTTTGAGCGAGCGAATCAACAGCCTCAAAGCCGGTTCACAGTAACCGCCGCCCAATGCGGATCACCCACGTCATCACGCGTCTGGTGGTTGGCGGCGCTCAGGAAAACACGATCGCTTCCGTTCTCGGCCTGCGCGGGATTCCCGGTTTCACGCTCGACCTTATTTCCGGTCCAACCACCGGCCCGGAAGGAACACTCGAACCTCTGGTTTCAAAAATCCCCGGCCTGCTGACAATCGTTCCCGAACTCGTGCGTCCGGTGCATCCGTTGAAGGACTGGATCGCACTGCGCAAGCTGACAAAAATTTTCCAGACGACCCGCCCCGATCTCGTTCACACGCACAGCGGCAAAGCTGGGATTCTGGGACGCCTCGCCGCGTATCGCGCGAAAGTTCCCATCATCATTCATCACATTCATGGCCCGTCCTTCGGACCGTTTCAGGGCGCTGTGGCCAATTTCATTTTTACTGCGGCCGAACGTTACGCGGCGAAAGTGACCGATCACTTTTTCTGTTCCGCGGACGCCATGACAAAGCTGTATCTCGGCGCGGGAATCGGACGTCCCGAAATGTACACGCGCGTCATCAGCGGCTTCGATGTCAGCGCCTTTGCCAATCCGCCGGACCGCGATCAAACCCGCCGGCAGCTTGGGATTGCGCCAGACGAATTCACCATCGGAGTGATCGCGCGGCTCGCTCCTTTGAAAGGCCATTCCGATTTGTTGCAGGCCGTCAGCCGGATGCTTCCCGAATTTCCGAAAACGAAAGTCATCTTCGTCGGCGACGGTTCGCTGCGTTCTGAACTGGAAACTGAAACCCGCGCACTTGGCTTCGAACGCAACGTCATCTTCACCGGCCTCGTGCCGCCGTCCGAAGTGCCGCGCTACGTCGGAGCCATGGACTGTGTCGCGCATCTGTCTCAACGCGAAGCTCTGGCGCGCGCGTTGCCGCAGGCATTGACTGCTGGAAAACCCATCATCGCCTACGATTTCGACGGCGCGGAGGAAGTCTGCCGCGACAATGAAACCGGATTTCTCATTCGCAATCGCGACATCGGCGCCGTCGCAGACCGGCTTCTTCAGCTCGCAAAAAATCCGGAATTGCGGCATCAACTCGGGCAGCGCGGAAAACAATGGGTGGCCGAACGTTTCAGCGTCGAACGAATGATTGAGCAACAGGCGAACGTTTATCTTCAACTCGCGAAATCGCGCGGTCTGCCGGTTCCATGAATTTCATTCCGCTTTATCTCCTCGCGTTCTCCGGCGCTTTCCTGTGCGCGCTCGCCGCGTTGCCGCTGTGGCGGAAATGGTGCGTGCGAACCGGCCTGGTGGATGATCCCGGACACCGGAAAATCCATCACGAGCCGGTTCCGCTCGCGGGCGGATTGGCGGTGATGACAGGTTTAATGGTTCCAACACTGCTGGCGTTGATTGTTCTCGGGATTCAATCAACGGGCTTCAGTTCCGAAACAACCGGTTCGAATGCTGCGACACAGCCACAGACACCCTTTTTTTTCCTCAATTCAGAAGTCTTTGGCCGCCTGCTGCACGGATTGAACCGGCGGTGGTTCGAACTCGCGGCCATTTTTTCAGGGGCGTTCGGGATGTTGATCGTGGGCGTTCTGGACGACAAACACGAGCTTCGGCCCGCGACGAAATTCACCGCGCAATTTCTCGTCGCGCTGCTCATCGCCGCGACTGGAGCGCGCATCACTTTGTTTGTGCCGAGCGTGATTTTCAGTTACGCGGTGACGATTCTGTGGATTCTGACCGTCATCAACGCCTTCAATTTCATGGACAACATGAACGGCTTGTGCGGCGGCCTGGGCGCGATTGGAGCTTTTTATTTCGCGGCTGTTTCCGGCGCGGCGGGACAATATCTCGTGGCTTTGATTGCGTCGCTGACCTGCGGCGCATTGATGGGATTTCTGCCGTATAATTTTCCGAAAGCCAAAGCGTTCCTCGGCGACGCGGGAAGTCATCTCACCGGTTATCTGCTCGCGGTGTTGGCGATTCTGCCGCACTTCCACACGGAAAAAGAACCGCGGGCCTGGGCGGTGTTCAGTCCGCTTTTGATTCTGGCGGTCCCGCTTGGCGACCTCATTTGGGTAGTGCTGTTGCGCACGCGAATGAGCAAACCATTTTACATCGGCGACACCAATCATCTTTCGCATCGACTCGTCCGGCGCGGTTTTTCGAAAACGAAAGCGGTTCTGCTGATCTGGTTATTGGCGCTGATTCTTGGATTGCCGGCGTTGTTCTGAAATTGAACCAGTGGCATGGGCGTCTCGCCCATGCGTTGCTTTCCCCTTTCGCAGGCCATCAACAACAAGGAGATCACGTCAGAGTTTCTGATAATGCGAATAACCAGAAATTTGACACATCCTCCTCCTGCAAGAGATCAAATTTTCGAATGGATTTTAAACAGAAACGCACGGGCGAGACGCCCATGCCACTACCGAGGAATGCCGCCGCTCGCGTGCCTCGTTCGAAGTTCGACGTTCGATGTTTTGAGTTCGATGTTTCCCCGACCTGTATTACCTGCCGTGCAATTGACTTGAACTTCGCCTCTGTTAGCGTGGCGTGACACGAATGGTGAAGCTGATTTCCAAGCTGGAACAACTGCGCAAAAGCCTGGTCGCACTCTGGGACGAAAGCTTCCTTCGCTCCGAAGGCGAACTCAAAGGCTTCCGCAAATTCCTGCATTTCTGGGTGCTGGTCTGGCGCAGTTTCGTTCGCAACCGCTGCCCGATCCGTGCCTCCGCGCTCTCCTACACCACCCTGCTCTCTTTGATTCCCATTCTCGCCGTGGCCATGAGCGTGAGCAGCATGTTCCTGAAAAAAACCGGCGAAAAACAAATCCAGGAATTTGTTGAAAACCTGGTGAACCAGATGATTCCGCAGTTCAACACGGCTGTGACCAATCAGATCAATGCCGCGGAATTGTCGGACGAGGATTACGCGTATCTCTTCGGAATCGATGAACCGGCGGAGACAACGCCGCCGCTCGTGCCCTCGACCAACGATCCGGTGGACGCTTTCAAGGAAGCGCTTTCGCTCACGAAAACGAACGAGGCTTCAGCATTCGCGGAAACGCCCGGTGAAATCAATTCCAGTTCCAACGCGCCGCCGCCGATTCAGGACAAACGCGTGCGGGCTGCGCAGGAGAATTTTGCGGAATACATTCACGGGTTCATTCAACGCACCAACAGCGGCGCGCTCGGCGTGACGGGCATGTTTTTCCTGCTCGTCACCGTGATTCTCACGCTGACGCGCATTGAGGAAACATTCAACGATATCTGGGGCGTGGCGCGCGGCCGCGACTGGCTGACGCGCGTTACGAATTACGTGGCCGCGATTGTTCTCGGCCCGGCGCTGCTCGGACTGGCGTTTGCACTGGCCAGCGGACCGCGGTTTGAAAAAACGCGGGATCTGCTTTCCGGAATGCCGTTCATTTCCGTGCTGGTTTCCACGATCCTGCCGTTCCTCGTCATCTGCCTTTCGTTCACGCTGTTCTACAAGTTGATGCCGAATACGAAAGTGCGCTTCAGCGCGGCCTTCGTCGGCGGCGCGCTCGCGGGAACGCTCTGGCACATTTACAATCTGCTGGGATTTGTCCTTGCGTCGCGCGCAGTGAACGCCAGCAAAATCTACGGTGGCTTCGCTTTGATTCCCCTGTTCATGGGCGGCCTTTACGTCGTGTGGCTGACGGTGTTGTTCGGCGCGCAGGTCGCTTATGCATTTCAAAATCGGGATGTTTATCTTCAACAGAAAATGGTGGAACACGTGAATCAACGCGGACGGGAATTCGTGGCGCTGCGATTGATGACGTCCATCGGACAACGCTTCCAGCGCGGCCAGACGCTGGCTACCGTTCCGGAAATGTCCAGGGAACTCGGCATTCCGAGCCGGCTGGCGCAACAGGTGTTGCAGGTGCTGCTCAACGCGCATCTGATTGTCGAAGTTACCCGCAACCAGGAACCCGCGTACGCGCCCGCGCGTCCGTTGGAGAACATCACCGCGCATCATATTCTGATGGCCATGCGCGCTACTCAGGGTCACGAACTCGTGACGCGCGACGAACCGGGCCGGGCGGAAGTGCTCGGGGAATTCGCGCGCATTCAGGCCGCGGAAAAAGAAGCGGCTTCCGCTGTTTCCATGCTGGTGCTGGTGAACCGTGCGCAGGCCCGGGTGGAACTGCTTCCTTCCGACAACACTTCCGAACTGCCGAAAATGACGGCCGCCTTTGTGCCGCCGGTGGAAACGGTCGAACCCATCGAAGCGGAATCAGAACACAAACCGGAAACTTCTCAGCCGAATTCTTCCACGCCCGCTCCAGCAACTTCCACCTCTTCCGACCCGGAAGTTTCCCCTGCTCCGATTGCCACCCCCGACGAAGAGGAACGGGATTTTCCGCTGTAAGTTCGGAGTTCCGCATTCAGGCGGTGCTTGGAGAAGTTCAAACACGACCCCTTTTATGCAGTTTCTCAGGAGGCGTATTGGGGATGTTATTCGTATGATGTGAAAGCCGCGACGACTCGGGAATCACGGTCGAATACTACATCCAGTGGCTCTTTGGCGAATACGAGGTATTGAACCATCCGCTCGTCCGGCTTCAGAGCGTAGTCATGTCCCCACATCGAGTTCGACGGAGCAATCGAGCGCTTTGTATAGAACGCCCACATCCTGCCATCTAATTCCGCTTCGGTTTTCGCAGCCAGCCAAGACTTCTCGCGCGCGAGGCAGTAGATGTAAGAAAGCGGCGTCCCGTAGCAGAGTGCGATGAGCGCTCCGGCCACCGCTACAACCGCGCAGGCGCTGATGAAACCGGCTCGCTTCCATCTTCGTTTTTTGGGTTCGATAGTGTTTTGGTCAGCATTCATACGTCTCACGCGCGCCGCATTGTCGTTCGAAGTTCAGCGTTCGTTGTTCGATGTTCTCAAAAACAAATCCATTTACACCGTTCCGCGCAGCACTCCGCCGTCTGCACGCATTGCCGCGCCGTTGGTGGCGCTGGCCAGCGGTGAACACAGATACGTCACCAGGTGCGCCACTTCTTCCACCTTCGCAAAACGTTGCAGCAATGACGTGGGACGCATCGTGCGGAAAAACTCTTTCTCGAATTCCGCCGGACTTTGCTTCGCGTCGGCCGCCAGTTTGCCGACGAAATCCGTCACACCTTCCGATGCCGTGGGGCCGGGCAGCACCGCGTTGACGGTCACGGATTTTCCTTTCGTGAGCTGCGCAATGCCGTTGACCAGCGCGAGTTCCGCGGCTTTCGTCATTCCGTAATGAATCATTTCCTCCGGAATCTGCACGCCGCTTTCCGATGAAATGAAAATGATCCGTCCCCAATTCCGCTCCAGCATTCCCGGCAGATAAGCCCGCGCCAGTCGCACGCCGGACAGCACGTTCACCTGGAAAAAGCGTTCCCAATCGGCATCGGGAATTTCCGTGAATGGCTTGGGTTCAAAAATTCCCGCGTTGTTTACCAGGATATCGATGTTCGGCAATTGACGGACCAATTCCGCGCAGCCGTCCGCTGACGAAACATCCGCCGCAATCCCACGCGCACGACCGCCGATTTTTTTCGCCGCCGCCTGCGCCGAGCTTTCGCTGCGGCCGTTGACAATCACATTCGCGCCTTCCGCCGCGAGTGATCGTGCGATTGCGAAACCGATTCCCTTGCTTGAACCCGTGACCAATGCCGTTTTGTTTTCCAATTGAAGATTCATAATGATTAAACGAGACCAGCTTGAACGAACGAATCAGTGTATCGCAGGAATTCTTTTTCGCCAGTTGCAGCAGCGGACGTGGAATATGGTCACAGTTGATGATCTTCCTTGAATCGTTCCCTGAACGCGATTTCGCGGGAGCGCGAGTCTGCGACTCGCAGCAACGTCGCAATCCGATTACGTCCTCTTACGCCAATAGTCACTGTGAAAAATCCGCTGCTGCAGGTCACAGACCTGCGCTCCGTTCGCGGGGTTCACGGTCAATGATCGAGCCACAGGCTCGACGCTACACCGCCAAGGCTGCGTTCTTCAGTGCTCGTACTGACGCAGATATTTCACCGTGACGGTGAAATCTTTGGGCCAGGGCGCATGGATCGAAACCATCGAACCGGTATGCGGATGCGGCAGATCCAGTTGTTCCGCGTGTAGCGCAACACGGCCCATGAGCGGGCGTTCTTCGCGGCCTTTTTTCAGAACGTAATTATGTTTGAGGCTGGAAAGAAAAATCGGCCGGCCGCCATAAAGCGAATCACCCACTATCGGAAGATCAACATGCCGCAGGTGAATCCGAATCTGATGCGTTCGCCCCGTCAGCGGTTCGCATCGCAGTAACGTGTAACGCGCGAACCGTTCCAGAATTTGAATCTTCGTCCGGGAACGTTTCCCGTTTTTCGGATCCACTCGCATTTGTCCGATTCGCGTCGGATGCGGCGCGAGCTTCTCATCGATTTCAAATTGCTCTTCCGCCGGCGCACCGCGAACCAGCGCGACGTATTTCTTCAAGGGCTTTTCCGAACCGAACTGATTGGCGAGTTCGACCAGCGTGGGCTTGTCTTTCGCGAGGAGCATGACGCCGCTGGTTTCGAAATCCAGCCGGTGAGCGTTCATGAGATAGGTGAGGCCGCGCTCTCTGGCCCAGGGTTTGGCCGCGGCAATGCCGGCGTGCAACAACTTCATCAGGTTCGGCCGATCCGGATCATAACGATCGGGTGAACTCAACAATCCACTGGGCTTGTCCACTGCCAGCAGATGTTCGTCTTCGAAGAGAACGGGAATTTCCCAGAATTCCTGCGTGGCGGGCGATGAAAGTTTGATGGCCGCGCTCACGGAATTGAAAATCCGGTGGGACGGTTCAAGACGGCGACTGATTCGCGGGTGAAGGCTTCGGCTTCATCAACGGCGTGTCGCGCATCGATTTCGAACCTTCCTTCTCCAGCCATGCGTTCAACGCATCACGGCTGCGGGACTGGCGAATGGCTTTGATGAAATCTGGCAGATCAGCAGTCATCTTCGCCTGGTCCACCGGCAATCGCTTTTCAACATAGACCACGAAACCACCTTCAGCAGTCGGGCTGAACTCGCTGGCTTTTCCCGGCGTAACATCAAACGCGACGCGCTGGAACTGATAAAAACTCACATGCCCCTGGAGCTGCGGCGGAACATTGGTCGTGCTCTGGGAAATCGGCGGCAAGGCAACGGGTTTCACCTTGGCTTCGGCACAGATTACGGCAAACGATTTTCCAGCGGCCAATTCAGTTGCGACTTTCTGTGCGAAATCATTTCCCGCGCGGCGCGCCATTTGGCTGGCCTGAGATTGTTTGTAATCCGCTGCGACTTTGGCGTGAATGCTTTCCAGCGGCGGAACGGTGCTCGGGATTTTCTTCGCCAACGCCGCGACATACACGGCGTCCTCCGTCAGCACCGGTCCCGCGAATGGCTCATCCGGCGTCAAACGAAATGCATCCCGGGTGAAGTTCGCGCCACCATCAAATTCTACCGGACCGTTTTCTTCATCGAACGGCGCTGTGACTTTCACCGCCAAATGGTTCGTGCTGGCAAGCGCCGTCAGGTTTTCCGAGCGCATCGGTTCCTGATCAAACAGTTGATTGGCAAATTCATCCGCCGCGTGGCGGGCTTCGTTGAGCGCGACCTGATGCCGCATTTCCTCGCGAATCTTCTGTTTCGCTTCGTCCGGGGTGAGGTTCGGATAGAAGTTGGTTCCGCGTTGCTGATAGTTCTCCTCGACGATGGCGTTCAGGTTGGTTTCGGCGGCAAGAAGTTTGTCCGCTTGCGCGAGATAATTGCTGGCAGAGAAAGTCACGTAGCTGACCTGAATGCGATCCGGAATGCGATAGAGCGAAGCCTGATTGGTGTAGAATTCGCCCAACACCTGCGGGGTCGGCGGCGTCACGCTGGTCTGATAATTCGTGCCGGAAAAGAAAACCGCATCGGACGCGATCTCCTGGTGAAACGTGGCGTAAAGCGCCTGGGCTTCCTGCGGCGTGACGAGTTCGCTGCTGAGCGTGACCACGGAAATCAATTGTTGCAGCGCGAGTTGATGGCGCACATAGCGTTCGAAATCCTCAGCAGTCGCATGCCCTTTGAGAACCTGATCCACGAAAGCGTCCAGCGGCACTGCCTGCCCGCGTCCCGCCTGCGTCAAAATATTTCTTGCGGCCTGTGCCACGGACTCGCTGTCCACCTGAATGTTGTAATCTTTGATTTTCTTCAGGAAAAACAAGCGTTGATAGGTTTCACGGTCGGGATCAAAACCTGACGCCGGGTTGGATTCCGGCCAGCGGCCATAGGAAAGGAAATACGCCAGCGATGCTTCGCGCGAAGCGTTGACGAATTCAGCCTGGGAAATTTTGTCGCCGTCGATGGAACCAAAGTCACCCGCCGCGCGCGCGCCTCCCCCGGTGCTCGCCGTCGGAGAAAAGTAAATGACCATGGTAACGACCATGGCCGCGATAATGATGAGCCACAGCCAGGATGAGTGTTTTCGAATCGTCCCAAACATAAATTTAAGAGTGCGAACCCTAACCAGCTTGCGGAGACCGGTCAAACGCAAAAAGGAATCGACAGAACGGCGGAGCCGGACTGGACAGGGTGGAATGTTATTTCATTCCCGGGGCGCATTTGAACCGTCCTTTGGCCCAAGGAGGAACACGCTTTTCAAGGCAGACGCAAACGGCGCGTGGATTTCACCAACAACTCAAAGTCCGAGCTGACGCAGCTTTTCGCGATGATTGCGCGTGAGCGTGAGGCGAACGCCATTGTGCAACAGCACGGCGTATTCACCATGAAACAACGGTTGCAATTCCCGGATGTGTTCCACGTTCACAATCGCGGAACGGCTGATCCGCAGAAAGCGATCCGCGGGCAGGCGCGATTCCACGGAATTCATGGTGTCGCGCAAGAGATGCGTTTCGTCGCCAGTGTGAAACTTGATGTAGTTGTCCGCCGCTTCAATCCACTCGACGTCCGCCAGCCGCAACAACAAAATGCGTCCGGAGGTTTTCACCGCGATCCGTTCGGACGGAAGCACCACGGATTTCAAAACCGGTTTGGATTCCTCGCTCGCGTGTTTCTCATCGCGTTCCTCTTTCAATTTGATTTCGCGGCGAACGCGCTGGAGCGCAATTTTAAGACGGTCGCGCTGGCAGGGTTTGATGAGATAATCCAGCGCCTGAACATCAAAGGCTTTGCGGGCAAATTCTTCGTTCGCGGTAACAAAAACAACCACCGGCATGGTGTCCGGTTCAAACTGCGAAACGACGCCGAAGCCATCCAGCTCGGGCATTTGCACATCGAGAAACACGAGATCGGGCTTCAGCTTGCGAATCGCTCCGACGGCTTCGAGACCATTGACCGACGCGCCTACGATTTCGATGTCCGGCTCCGCGCCAAGCAATCGGCGCATGACTTCACGCTCGATCACCTGGTCATCGACAATCAATGTCCGAATTTTTTTCGCGGTCGAAATCACAGCTTCCGAATCCGGAGCGTTCAAAAACGCCGGACGAGCAGGCAGCGCGGCAACAGTCATAGCTTCTCAGGGTTTGGTTCGGGGCAAAATCGCCGTCCCAAGCATCAATCATTTGCCGGGCAAAACAATTCGAGTGACTACGGAATTTTGTCCGATGCTCTACGGAGGAAGGAAGTTCCAAACTCCAAACTCCAAGCGACACGACACCCGGTTCGCATCGCTTCCATCACCGGCCTTTTCAGAATCCGCATTTGCGAATCGACGGCCGGAATTGTTTCGGCTTTGGCTGTTCGGACTTCGGATTAAACCGGTTGTTGCTGCGTGAGGCAATGCAGCGAACCAAAACCCAACACGAGATCCACGGCGTGGATGCCGACCACTGGACGGTCCCGGAACAGTTCTCCGAGAATTCCCAACGCGACGCGGTCGTTCACATCATTGAACGTCGGCACAATCACGCATGCGTTGCAGATGTAGAAATTTGCGTAGCTCGCCGGCAAACGCCAATTGCCATAATAAATCGGCGATGGCATCGGCAGCGAAATCACTTCGGGTCTGGAACCGTCTTCGAGTCTAAAATCTTTGATACGTTCCCAGTTTTCCGCGAGCGGCTTGTAATTGATGTCCTTCTTGTTCGTTTCCTTGATCAGAACAATCGTTTTCGAATCCGTGAACCGCGCGATGTCATCGATGTGCCCGTGCGTGTCGTCGCCGACCGGGCCGTTCAACAGCCAGAGGACATTCTTCACGCCGAGATATTTTTTGAACGTGTCGTCGTATTGCGCCTTCGTCATTCCGGGATTGCGCACCTGAATCTTCGGATGCTGATAACATTCCTCCGTGGTGAGCAGCGTGCCGCGGCCGTTCACTTCGATGCCTCCGCCTTCAATGACAAATTTCTTCCCGTTGAACTGCGCGTCGAACAGCGGTTTCTTCAACAGCTTCGCGGCGGTTTCCGGAACGCGCGTGTCCTTTTGCCAATCGTTGTATTTCGCCCAGGCGTTGAAATGGAAATGCACAATGGCGGTTTCAGATTTGCCGCCTTTTTTGCGTCGCACATGAATCGGGCCGCTGTCGCGCGTCCAGCCGCGGTTGGTGGGATGAATGACAAATTGAACCTGCTTCAGATTGCAGCCGGCGCGTTTCAGATAACTGGCGGCGAGCTTTTGTTCCGCGGCGTGGCGGACGAGAATGCGCACCCGTTCGCCTTCAGAAATTTTCCGAACCATTTCACTGTAAACCCAGCGGATCGTATCGATCTTGTCCGGCCAGTCGGTTTCATTGTGCGGCCAGCCGAGCCAGGTGGCTTCGTGTTTTTCCCATTCCGCCGGCATGGAATAACCGAGCTCAGCGGGCGTGGCTTCAATGGCTTTCGGACTGATTTTTTTCAACTTCATAAAAAACTCGCGCGGAAGATAAAACGTATCGCGTGAATGTCTATGAACAATTCGTAGAGCCGGCGTCCCGCCTGTTTCTAAACCGGAACGATGTAGTTCATTCGTTGGGGGAGCGCAGCCGCCTCGGCTGCAGTTCGGCGCGCCCTCGCGCCGAACATAGCGGCTCACACCAGCACCAAACGGTTCGTTCATTCCACGCCTCACTATCAGCCGCGAGGGCGCGGCTGATTGCGCCCGAGGCGGGCGCGCTCCCCATTCCCACTGCATAGATTCGGCTAAAATTCAAAGGTTCAAAAAGAAAGAAGTCTGAGACCGGCGGGACGCCTGTTCTACGGTGCTATCTCCACGATCTGCTGATACACCGGCACAACCACCTGCGCTTTTGGTTTCATTCCCCGCAAGGTTTCAGCGAAAGCGAGCGCCTGGGATTCCTCGCCGTGAATGACGCAGATTTTTTTCAGATTTCCTGAAATGCCTTCGACGTAATGCCGCAACTCGTTCTTGTCCGCATGGCCGGAAAACGAATCGATGGAAGCAATCTGCGCGCGGACTTCATACGGCTCGCCGAAAATATTCACTGGGCTGCGCCCCGACAAAATCTGCGCGCCCAAAGTGTGTTCCGCGCAATAGCCAACGAACAAAACCAGGTTTTTCGAATCGCCAATGTTGTTCTTCAAATGATGCCGGATGCGTCCGGCTTCAGCCATGCCCGACGCGCTGATGATCAGACACGGACCGTCGAGATCGTTGAGCTTGATTGACGACCGCGACTCGCGAATGTAGGTCAGGTTCTCCATGCCGAAAGGATTCTGCCGTTCGCGCAGGAACTGATAAATCGTTTCGTTGAAACATTCCGGATGCAGCCGGAAAATTTCCGTCGCATTCACGCTCAGCGGACTGTCCACGAACATCGGAATTTCCGGCAATTGTCCGGCGACTGAAAGCTGATGGAGCGTGTAAACGATCTGTTGCGTGCGGCCAATCGCGAAGGACGGAATGATGATTTTGCCGCCACGTTCCACCGTTTCGCGCACGAGCCTTTCGACTTCTTCCTTGGCATTCGTTTTTGGCGAATGCACCCGTCCGCCGTAAGTGCTTTCAACCTGGAGATAATCCACGTTCTCCACCTTTTCCGGATCGCGCAGGATGTCATCGCCACCACGGCCAATGTCGCCGCTGAAAAGATAGCGGAACTTTTTGCCATTCTCATTGATGTCTAAAACCACCTGGGCCGAACCGAGAATATGTCCGGCATCCTTGAACGTGACGGAGACGCCATCCAGCACGGGAAACGGACGATCGTAATTGATGGCCACAAACTGTCGCACGGCTTTCTCGGCATCCGTCGCGGTGTAAAGCGGTTCCACCGGTGGCAAGCCCTGCTTGGCGCGCTTCTTCGAAACGAAGGCAGCGTCGGCCTGTTGAATCTGCGCGGAATCCTCCAACATGATGCTCGCCAGGTCGCGCGTGGCGAAGGTGCAATAGATATTTCCGTCGAAACCTTGAATGCAAAGGTTCGGCAGATTGCCGCAATGATCGATATGCGCGTGGCTCAGAACAACAACGTCAATGGTTTTTGGATCAAAGGGAAATTTGCGATTGCGTTCGATGGATTCATCGCGTTTGCCCTGGAACAATCCGCATTCGAGCAGCAGCCGTTTGCCGTTGATTTCGAGGAGATACATGGAGCCGGTGGTCGTTCGCGTGGCTCCGAAGAAGTGGATGCGCATGGCGAAATCGTGTTGCGTGATGCGGGGTGCGTCAAGGCGGCAAAGTTCAGGAAATGGAAACGTCGAACAATGAACATCGAACTCCGAATGCACAAACCCGCGACGATCGACGTTCGGAGTTCGAAGTTCATTGTTCGATGTTCAGAGTTTCGGTCCGCCTCCACCGCATTCCGCTCGCGCTCCAAAAGAAATGGACAATTAATCCCAAGCCGCTAGAGTCCGAACCACCGTTATGAAAAGCAACCTATTGAAAAATGTACTCGATTGGGTTCTCGCCACCGGGGTGCTGCTCTCGATCATTTTCTTTGTTCAATTCTTCTTCAAAACCAAAGAGCTGCGCCAGCTCGACGGCACTTATCGCCAGCAGGCCGCGCAACTTCAGCAGAATCGCCAGGTGCTGACGCTGTTGATGAATGCGACTCTGGAATACAACAAGGCGCATCCCGACGCGAACCTCACGCGCATTCTGGAGAGCATCAAACCCGCCGCCGCGCCCGCCGCCGCCGAACAAAAACCCGCCCGCCAGTAACCCAGGATTTCTATGAACGAACCGGAAAACACGATTCAAGATTCTTCCGAAGCTGCTGGATTGCGGCGGGAAGTGGCCGACCTGCGCCGTCAGGCAAACACGCTTTATATCGCGCTGGCACTGCTCAGCCTCACGCTCGCCGCTTTCATCGGATTGCAGGTGCGCCGCGCGGGCAAAGACATTGATGCGATCCGTCCGCAGGCCAGCCAACTCGTGGACGTAAACAAGAAAGACACACCGCTGATTCAATCCTTTGTTTCCCAGCTCACCGCCTATGGGCAAGGCCATCCGGATTACGCGGATAAGGTTCTCTCCAGATTTGGAATCAAACCCGGCGCGCAGACGAATCCGGCAACCGGCACCCCAGCAACCGCGCCGAAGAAGTAACGAGAAGGTAAATTCTCAGGTTCTCCCGGACGAAACAGGAATTCCTGTTTCGTCTTTTTTATTTTGCGCCCGGAAGGGCGAGCTTCACGCCGCATTCAGAACAGAATTTTGAGTGAGGAGGACAGGAGTATCCACAGCCGGCGCAATCCGTGTGCGCGTCCTTGTGCTGATAATGGATCATCAGATTCCGGATATACGGAATCCAGGTGAAAGCGTAAGCGAAAATGAAAACCGAATCGCGTTGGCGCAGCGAATAAATTAGCAGGAGAATCGATCCCGAAAGACTCAGCCACCAGAAAGCCGTCGGCACCACCACCCGTTTTCTCTTTTCGGTTGCGTACCATTGAACAAAGAAGCGGGAAAAGAAAACTGCGTTGCCCAGCCAGCCCAGAACTTTCCAGGCGCTCCATTCGATGCCCAGGAATTTTCCGCCGTGCCAGATCAGATTCGTCAGCCAATCCATAATTAATGGCGCGCAGCTTAAAGCACCGGAGGCAAACAGCAACAGCGTTAACCTGAATCGCAACGGAGCGCGGGTCTGTGACCCGCAGCAACTTCGTACATCCAATGGCGTCCAATTATCCAGCAGCCAAAATGAAAATACTCGCCGCTGCGGGTCACAGACCCGCGCTCCGGGGCCAAACAAAAAGCCCCGAACAATAAATTGTTCGGGGCTTCGAAGAATCAATCCGGTGTTATTGATATTTGATACGGAACTTGCCGACGATTTCGATGAAGCCGGGGTTCGCGACACCGTCGGTTGTTTCCTTCGCATGGAAACTGAAACGGCCGCTCGCCATTTTCGCGGTGGTATCAATGGCATCAAACGTGAACGTGCCGTAGCTGCCCACGCTCCCCGAACCGTCAGCCACCGACCAGGCTTGCCCCTTTCCGGACAAGGAAGAAATCACATAGTTCATCAGGCCGTGATTGCCGTCGTTGCCCATGTTGACCGTTCCGACCGCGAACGGCACCGGAACAATCGTAAATAAATGCGGCTGGCTCTTGAGTCCGCTTCCCGTCAGCCAGGATGCGGAAATATTTAATCCCGTTCCCATCGGCGCGGCCGCGATGGCCTGCTGCTTGCCCGGATTGTTGCTGATGTTGAATGCCTTGCCGCCAATTGTTCCGGACATGAACACCGGACCACTGATCGGCACCGCGTTGGGATCAGGTTTATCGCCAATGCTCAGCACCGCCGTGGACGGCGTTCCCAATGTCGCACCGCCACTCACATTGCTCAGCGCAAGGTTGACGGTCTCGGTGCTTTCCGCGAGCGAATCGGTCGCAATCGGAATCAACACCGTCTTGCTCGTTTCGCCCGCAGCGAACGTGAGATCAACCGTCACAGCGGTATAATCCACACCCGCAGTGGCTGTTCCTGAACCGGTGGAAAAACGAACGCCCACACCGCCCGCCAGTCCATCGGTGCGCTGAATCGTAATCGAAGCGTTGGCGGTTCCTTCGTTGACGGAATACGTCGCCGCGCTGAACTTCACCGTTCCCGCCACGTCATCATCCGCAATCGTCACAGTCGCATTCGCGATGCTTCCCAACTGAGCGCCGCCCTGCGGATTGGAAAGAACAACGCTGAACGATTCACCACCTTCGACGGCTGAGTCATTGATGATCGGAATCACGACCGTGCGGGAACTGATCTTGGTCGGAAACGTAAGACTGAAATTCGTTCCACCGAAATCGCCTGGCGAACCCGCCGTTCCGTTCTGCGTCGCAAATTGGACAGACACCGCGGACGACAACGATCCGGAACGCTCGACCGTGATCGCAATGGAACGTCCCGCTTCCGAAACGCTGTAGGAAGACTGAATGAGGCTGACGCTGTTCTCATCGTCAACAATGGTCAGGGTCGCATTCGCTGCCGCACCCAGCGTGGCGCCACCGGATGGATTTGAAAGGTGAATTGCAAAGGTTTCATTTCCTTCCGCTGCGAAGTCGTTGCTGATCGGAATTGAAATGACTTTGCTCAATTCATTGGCCGCGAAAACCAGGGTTCCGCTCGTGGCGGTATAATCCTGGCCGGCCAATGCGCTTCCATTCTCCGTCGCATAATCCACGCTTGCTTCATCGGCTTTGCCGCCGCTGCGCTTCACCGTCACCTTGATTTCGTCATCGTTTTCATTGGCGGAAACGTTCGCCGTGCTGAATGCGATCGAACCCGCGGTATCGTCATCGGCAATCGCCACCGTCGCCGTCACATTCGCTCCCAACGCCGCGCCGCCGGTCGGAGTGTCGAGCACAACCGAGAAGGTTTCATTCGATTCATCCAGGGAATCATTGAACACCGGAATCGCAATCGAAGCGCTGACGGCCTTCGATTTGAAAGTCACGGTGCCGTTGGTGCCGGTGTAATCCGAACCCGCGGACGCCGACCCGTTGAGGGTGTGATAATTGACCGTGACCACGCCGGTTTTCCCGCCGCTGCGTTTCAAGGTCAGCACCGCCTTCTTTCCATTTTCCTTGGCGGTGTAGCTGGTGCGCAAAAACTGGATCACGCCCGCGCTGCTTTGTTCATCATCAACAATCGTCAGGACCGCATTGGTGCGTCCGCCAAGAACCGCGCCGCCCGTGGGCGATGACAACGTCAGATTCACGGTTTCATTTCCTTCGAGCGAAAAGTCGTTGAGGATCGGAACCAGAACGTTCGTGGAAACCACACCCGCCGGAAGTGTGACCGTGGTGTTCACGCTTTGATAATCTGCGCCGTCCGTGGCGGTTCCGTTGCTGGTGGCAACATTGACCGTCACATCATTTTCTGAACCGCTGCGCGTGATTGTGATCACCGCCGAACCATCGTTCTCGCCAACGCTGAAATCCCGAACGCTGAATTGCAATCGTCCGGCCGCCGGAGCCGCGGGCAAGGTCTGAATCGCAAAGCGCGTCTGGCGATAAAAACCGGAGAGGCCGGTCGCGGAGGGAATCGTCGTTTCGTCCAGCGTGAAGCTTTTGACGAACAGCAGTTGCGCATCGTACGCGTGATCCGCCGCGAGCGTTCCGGCGGGAATTTCAAATGACACGTTGGTTCCATTCAACGCGCCGCTTTCGATCAGCGCCGGTGAACTGAACAACGGCAGATCACCGCCGGACTCGAAGACATCGATCATCACAAAATCGTTCGCCGTGCCACCGACAAAGGCGTCCCACGAAATCGTTGTCGGCAATTCCGGTTCGATTTCGTGAAGGTCGCTCCAGTTTGCAATGTGCGGAGCGGGTGGATATTTCTCCTTCAACAGCTTCAGCGCCGGACTTTGAACGCCGTCGTTCAAGGTTTGAATTGTGAATTTGTAGGTCCCCAATCCGAACGTTTTATCGAGCAGCTTCTTCGTCGGGAAACTTTGTTCCAGCAGGAAATCTCCCTCCACATTGGTGAGCGCAAAAACCCTGGTCTTGGAAAGCGCGAATGACGCGCTGGAAATGGCGTTCGAATCCGAGCCGGAAACCGACGAGTAAAAATGGAACGGATTGCCCGCAGTGATCAGCGTCGGAATCGCGCTGTCCGTCTGTTGATATTGCTGGCCCTTGACGGCCAGATACGTTTGCAGATCACCGGCCGCCGCCCGCGTTGGAACTGCCGCCGCCAACAACATCAGAATCAATAGATATTTTTTCAAGAGTGGTGTGAGTTTAGATTGGTTTATACTTGGCGGGCGCTTTTCTATTTTAAAAGCAAATCGCGTTCAAGCGCTTAGTTCGGGGAATTCTACTGATGCGACACCGGTTTTGAACGGAGCCAAAAACGTCGCGCAAAACGCTTGTGTTGCCATTTCTCAGTTCGTAGCTTGCGGCGAAGGTTAAATCAAAATCGGAGCGCGATCCGTCTTTCCCACTCAAGACAGAAAATCGCTCAGAATCGAATCCGCAACTCGTGGCGTATCAATCGCTTTTGGTGCGTTCGCCCGAGCGATGGCGAAATACAAAACTATGGAAAAAACTATTGCCCCTTCCCACCGCCGAATCACCCGGCTTTCCGCGCTGTTGGCGAACTCGGTTCCAGCCGCCAATTACCACGTCTCCGGAGTTCGTCCGCTGATCGGCGTCTTCGCGGGTTCGGGAATCGGCCGTGAAGTAATCACTGCCGCGCTCCGCGTTTTGTCGGCGGTGGAGCAAACCACCGGGCTGCAATTCGAACTGCGCCACGGCGGTCTGATCGGCGAAGAAGCGGAAGCGCAATTTGGTGAACCGCTGCCGGATTCGGCGATTCAATTCTGTCGCGAGATTTTCGATGACGGCGGCGCGATTCTCAATGGTCCGGGCGGTGGACGTTATGTTTACGATCTTCGCCGGCAATTCGATCTCTTCTGCAAATTCGTTCCGATTCGTCCGATTCCCGAATTGTCGCGCGCCGGGAAAATCGCGCCGCAACATCTGCAAAACGTGGATATGCTGCTCGTTCGCGACAACATCGGCGGCGTTTATCAGGGAAAATGGAATTGCCACGCCGGCCCGAGCGGAAAGATTGCCGAACACACTTTCAGCTATGACGAAACGCAGATTCGACGGCTGGTTGAAGTTGCCGCGCGCGCCGCTGCCAGTCGCCGTGGGAAATTGCATGTGATTGTCAAAGACGGCGGCGTGCCCGGCATCAGCGCATTGTGGCGCGAAGTCGGAATGGACATCGGCAAAAAGCACGGCGTGAACGTCGCGTTGATGAATATCGATCTCGCCGCGTACGCAATCATTCAGCATCCCGCGCAATTCGATGTGCTCGTCGCGCCGAATCTGTTCGGTGACATCCTGGCTGATATCGCGGGCGTGCTGGTCAGCTCGCGCGGCGTGACGTTCTCCGGAAATTACGATCCGCAAGGTCGTGCCGTTTATCAGACGAACCACGGCTGCGCGCATGATCTTGCGGGAACGGACAGCGCCAATCCCGCCGGACAAATGTTGTCGCTCGCAATGTTGTTGCGGGAAAGCTTCGGTCTTGAAGATGCCGCAATGCGAATTGAAAACGCTCTCGCAAAAGTGTGGCAGCAAGGATGGCGAACCGCCGATCTGGAAGAGCCCGACTGCCGCACCATCGGCACGCAAGCCATGACTGATCGAGTGGTGGAAGAAATTCTTCAGTCAACCGGACGAAGCAGCCTGCATGAAACCCGCGCTGCTCTTGGTTGATCTGCAGGGCGATTTCCTGAACGCGCCCGGTCTTCAGCCTGACGCCGAAACACTGATCGCGCGAACCGCCGCACTTCTGAGTGAATGCCGCCGGGAAAAAATTCCGGTGATCCACGCCTGGACCACGGTTCATCGCGAAACCGATCAACGCCTGCCGCATTGGAAAAAGACGGATCGCTGGCTCTGCGTCGCTGGCACGGATGGACATAAAACGCCGGAATCTTTGCAACCGATTCCCGGCGAAGTCGTGATTCACAAAACCGGCTTCAATCCGTTCACAACGGCTGAATTAACAAACGCACTTCGACAAGCGAACTGCGACACGATTATTCTCGCGGGTTTGCACTTGCACGCTTGCGTTCGCGCCGCAGCAACGGAATCGCTGGAACGCGGTTATGAAGTGCGAATCGCGGAAGACGCCGCCGCCAGTTACGATCCTATTCACGCCGCCGCCACGCGCCGCTGGCTGGCGGAACGTTGTGTCCGGTTTGAATCGTCCTCCAGAATTCTGTCGTTGAACGGATCGCCAACCACGCGTTTGGTTCATCATTCACCGCGCGTGACCCGCGAAACGTTGTTCGAAATTCCAATCGCGAACGCGCATGAAACCGCCGCCGCCACGGCTGCCGCGAAAAAATTTCAACTCGATTGGCGGCAAACTTCTCTCGCCGCGCGGCAAATCATTCTGGAAGAGGCTGCCCGCCGGCTCGACGCAGCCGCGCCCGATCTCGCTCAACAAATGGCGTTTGAAATTGGAAAGCCGATTTCACATGGATTAGAGGAAGTCCGGCGCGCGGCGGCCAATATCCGCGATGTCATTCGCCGCGCAATTGCTTCACCGCTGGAGAAACGGGAATCCGCCGGCGTGGTGCGTTATCAAGCTGTGGGCGTCATCGCTCTGATTTCGCCCTGGAATAATCCGGTCGCGATTCCGATTGGAAAAATTGTCCCGGCCTTGATGTACGGAAACACCGTTGTCTGGAAACCATCGCCCGCTGCCAATCGCATTGCGGAGCGGGTTCTGAATCTGCTTCGCGAATCCGGCGTTCCGGAAACTGCGCTTCAGCTTCTCACGGGCGATGCCACCACCGCCCAGCATCTTGCAGCGGATAAAAACATCAGTGCCGTGACCTTTACCGGATCGGCGGCGGGTGGCCACGCGATTCAGGAAATCTGCGCGCGGCGTTTTGTGCCGTTGCAAGCCGAGTTGAGTGGCAACAACGCCGCGATCATCTGGGACGGCGCCGACTTTCCCACCGCGGCGGCGCAAGTGACCTGGGGCGCGTTTGGATTTGCCGGTCAGCGTTGCACCGCAAACCGCCGTGTGATCGTGCCCGCCGCGCAGTTGGAAAATTTTTTGCGCGAAGCAAAAGCGGCCGCGGAACGCCTGGTCTGGGGTGATCCGCTGCAAAGCGACACCGATATTGGGCCGGTCATCAGTCAATCCAAACGCGACGAACTCGCCGCGCTGATTGCCCGAGCGGCGGCGGAAGGGACGCATCGCATTCTGCTTCTTCACGAAGCTGGTGCGCAGAAATCGTGGATCAACGCCGGAGCGTACGCGCAGCCGGTGATCGTTTGCTGCGATCAACCGAATCACGTTTTGGTGAAAGAAGAAACCATGTCGCCGTTGTTGATCGTC
The DNA here is from genome assembly GCA_035765675.1 of Verrucomicrobiia bacterium. Lineage (GTDB taxonomy): Bacteria > Verrucomicrobiota > Verrucomicrobiia > Limisphaerales > DASXHY01 > DASXHY01. The sequence goes on along the minus strand of DASTXC010000082.1, from coordinate 114,499 downwards.
CAGCCTGCGAACGATTTTGAACATGCCCTGGCTTTGTGCAATGGCGTTCGTCATGGGTTGATCGCGGCGCTGTTCAGTTCTTCGCCGGAACGTCAAAAGCAATTCTTCGAAAACGCGGAAGCCGGAATTCTGAAAATCAATTCCTGCACCGCGGGTGTGGATGTGACGCTCCCGTTCGGCGGCTGGAAAGAATCGGCGGTCGGCCCCGCGGAACACGGTGAAGCTGACCGGCTTTTTTACACGCGCACACAAGCTGTTTATGGAAGCTGAAACGATTTCAACGTCGGTCGCGAATCGAACAACCGAATCCATTCCCGAACGTTTTGCGAAAATCGCAGCGCGATTTCCGGAGCGAATCGCCATCAGCGATGCGTCAGGCCAAAGCTGCACCTACGCCGAACTGGACGCCCGCTCATCGGCCATCGCGGTTCGAATCCTGGAACGCGTGGATCACGGTTCCGAACCGGTCGCGATCCTGATGTCGCATGGCACGCTGCTCATTGCGGCAATTCTCGCTGTTCTGAAAGCTGGAAAAATTTACATCGCTTTAGATCCCAACGATCCCGCGCCGCGATTGAAGGCGATGCTGAACGACGCGGGCGCGCGAATTCTGCTGACGGATGAAACCCATCACGCGTTGGCGCAATCGTTGGAGATATCACCAATCGCCATTCTCGAAATTCCGGAAAACGTTTTCAGTTCTTCCGTTCAATCCTTGCCAACCGTTGCGCCGGAAGCGGGCGCGTGGCTGATGTACACATCAGGTTCCACCGGCACACCGAAAGGCGTGTGGCAAAATCATCGCGGCGTGATTCATCATGCGGAAGTTTATTGCGAACTCGTTCAAATCACGCCCGCCGACCGTTTGTCGTTGCTGACCTCGTGCAGCCTGGCGGCTTCGGCCACGGCGATTTTTTCTGCGCTGCTGAGTGGTGCGACGCTTTGCCCTTTCCACCTGCGGTCGCAGGGTGTCGAACGTCTCGGCGTCTGGCTGCGCGAAGAAAAAATCACCGTGCTTCATTGCGTGCCGACCGTTTTCCGGCATCTCGCGCGAACGCAGAAAACGCGCGATGGATTTGAAAGCGTGCGGCTGATCCGGCTTGGTGGCGAACCGGTGTTGCGCGGTGATGTGGAAATGTTTCGAGAGCTGTGTTCTCCCAATGCTTTGCTGATGCACGCGTTCAGTTCGACCGAAACCGGACTGGTCAGCGCTTTGATGATCGATCTGGACACCGCGCTTCCGGATTTGCGGGTTCCAGCCGGACGCGCTGTGCGCGATGTGGAAATTCTGATCAGCAATTCCGATGGCCAGCCGGTTCGCATTGGCGAGGAAGGCGTGATTTCGATTCGCAGCGCGAATTTGTCGCAGGGCTATTGGCGTCAGCCGGATGCGACGGCCAGCGCCTTTCAACAGGTTGACGCAGCTTCGCCGATTCGAATTTTCCGCACTGCGGATCGCGGGCGTTTTCGTTCGGACGGTTTGCTCGAACACCTGGGCCGTGGAGATCAGCAGGTGAAAATTCGCGGGCGGCGCGTGGATTTGTCTGAAGTGGAATCCGCGCTCCGGGCGACTGATTTTTTCGAAGAAGCCGCTGCCGCCGCACCAGAGGATGCTTCGGGCGAACGACGGCTCGTCGCGTATGTGGTTCCGCGCAGCGAAAAAAACGTGACTTCGCAAACGTACCGCCGCGCGTTGCTGCCGACCTTGCCGGAACACATGCTGCCGTCCGATTTTATCGTTCTTCAAAAACTGCCACAAACGCCGAGCGGCAAAATTGATCGTGTTGCTTTGCCTTCCCCTCCGGTGGCCAGACACGGCGATTTGTCGGATGAAGCCAAGCCGCGAATGGTCATGGAAAAGAGCCTTGCGCGAATCTGGGAAATGGTCCTGGGCGTTGCACCAATCGGCCGCACCGATGATTTTTTTGAACTCGGCGGCACATCCCTTTTGTCAGTGGAAATATTGTCCCGCATTGAGGAAAGATTCGGCGTGACGCTGCCGCCCTCGACATTGGTCGAACACGGAACCATTGAACAACTGGCCCATTTGCTCGGCTCCAAAGTCGTGCGCGCTTCGTCCAGTCCGTTGATTCAACTGCGCGCTTCCGAAACCGGCCGTCCGTTGTTTCTGGTGCATAGCGGGCGCGGCGATGTCGCGGCTTATGGACAACTGGCATTGCGATTGCCGGGCCGTCCGATCTACGGTTTTCAATCGGTGGGCCTGAACGGCAAGGGCATTCCGCGGATCAGTGTTCCGGCGATGGCACGACGTTATCTGAAAGAAGTTTTGGCAAAAGATCCGACCGGCCCGTACTTGCTCGGCGGAAGTTGTCTCGGAGCGATGGTCGCTTTCGAGATGGCGATGCAATTGACGCGGCGAGGCAAATCGGTCGCATTTCTGGCGCTGTTTGATTTCGCGCCAAAACCGGCAAAGAAGAAAACGATTTCGCGCCGAATCAAATCTGAAGTTCATCGAATGCGGGACGCGCTGCGAGTCGCCCGCTGGCTGATTGGCCGAACACTTTCCCGAAAAGCAAATTCCCGGCAATTGAAAACGCAGGAATTCATTTCGAAATTGAATCGCGAATCGACATCCCGATACCGTCCCGGTTTTTTCCCCGGCACGCTCACGGTGGTAGTCAGCCGCGACATGCGCTTCCCCTTGGGCGATCGGCGTTTGACGATGACGCAGCATGCGCGGGACGCCCGGGTGATTACGGTTCCAGGCGAACGTGCGGGAATTTTCATGAGTCCGGCAGTCGATGAATTGGCCGGGCATTTGAGAGAAATTCTCAACGCAATCGACGAATGCAAAACGCCAGCGCATCAAACTGAAACCGCAGCAGCACGCGTTTAAAAATTTGAGAATTTCTCTTGGCTTCTTTCGCCGCGTCTCCTACAACAGGCGCGCTCTTTGAAAACGATGAAGCGAATCGGTCGTTTCATCTGCATCACCGTCAAGTGTCAGGGAACCCCGTGAAACTCGGGGACGGTTGCGCCACTGTAACGGGTTACAAACTCCCAACGCCACTGATCGTCAGATCGGGAAGGCGGGAGCGAGGTCACACCCGGAGTCAGGATACCGACTTGATTGTGCTCGTCCGGCCGTCTTTCGTTTGGTGAAAAAACTCCGCTCCATCAACGAACCACGGTCACTTCTCCGTCAAAGAGAAGGATGAGGCCAGACCCGATTCGCGTGTGCGGATTGGGATTCGCTGAATGCCTTCATTCTCCGTTTTGCCGGGACTGAAGGTTTTTTTTGTTTTCATCAAAGACATTCATCCCGCGCTGGTCTCTCAACCCAAACCCGTTTCCGGAAATCTCCCGGGAACAAATTGAAAGATCAGCGAATGAAAAAACTTGTTCTGTTATTGCCGGCACTTGCCGGATGGTCCGCTCTCCTGCCCTGCTCCACTCACGCCGTCTCCCTGGATGATATCCAGTTCTGGTGCGGTTCGGGAACGAATCGCGCCGCGCTCGTCATCCACTGGAACTCGCCTGAAGTCCGCAACAACACCGCTGTGCCCGATCCTGTTGCGGAGAAATCATTGGCCTGGGGCTATCGTTTCAACGGCACGGCCACGGCGGAAGATATGTTCAACGCAGTCGTCGCCGCGGATCATCGGCTCTTCGTCACTTCCACCGAACCCTCACCCGGCTTTGGCGCGTTTGTCTATTCCATTGGTTACGATTTGAACAACAACGGCGTGATCGGACTGCGCATCGGCACGAATATTTTTGCGAACAATGCCTTCACCAACGGCCAGCGCATTTTCACATCTGAAGATCCCGACAACGCCGAACCGCTGGACGCGGGCGATCTGTTGTGGAGCGGCTCGTTTGGTCCGAACTGGGAGATGTGGCGGGAACATGGCGGCTCGGGTGGTTTCACCAATTCGCCTGACCGCGGATCCGATCCTTACTGGACTGCGACCGAGACTGACTTTTTTTCCGACGGCTTTCACGGTCAATGGGATTACGCCTCGGCTGGTTTGCAGGGCACTTCCATTCACGACGGCTCGTGGATCGCTTACACCATTTCGGCGGGCGGCTTGAATTTTTTTGATCCGAACGATCCGGGCACCCTCGCGTATGACTTTCACAAGCACGCGCCGATTGCGCCGGAACCGGCATCCACGAACGCTCCATTCGCGGCGCAAATCGTCAGCGCACAGGGACCTTTCGGCAATGTGCCGTACGAAGATCCCGCCAGCGTGCTCGGCGCGCCCACAACGCGCTTTTATGAATCTGCTGCCAAGCCCGCGACACGCGTAAAGGTGATCGAAGCAATCCACAGTTATAGCGTCGAGAACGGCGCGACGAACAAACTGCTGCTGACGATGAACACCGGCAGTTCGGTGATCGCGCGTTTCGATCATCCGATAACTGACAATCCCGCGAATCCGTACGGCCTTGATTTTCAGGTCTTCGGCAACACCTTTTTCACCGGCAACGGATTCGTCGGCGACGCGGCCAATCTGAACACCATCACGCTGGGCGGCGCGTATTTTTCCGAGCCGATGAAAATTTCCGTCAGCCCGGGATTCACCGGCCAGCCCGGAGAAAATGCAAACGATCCTGCAACCTGGCCGTGGTATCGCTTTAATTCCGGCCCTTACGGCGATTCGCTGTTTCCGTCGCAGGCTTACCAATGGAATCGCGCCGACGCCGTGTGGAGCGATGAACGCATGGATTTCACCAAGCCGGTCAATCCCGTTTTGCAAAGCCGCTTTGCCGGAATCACGGCTGCCGATGCGGTGGATCTCTATACCGGTTCGGGCGGCGGTGCAGGATTTGATCTGAAGGAATCCGGTTTCAACGCGGTGCAATATGTGAAGATCGAAGGCTTGTCGGGATTCAGCGGCGGCGAAATCGATGCGGTCTCAATCGTTCGTCCGATGACGCTTGGCGACACGCTTTCGATCGCGCCGGAAAACTTAACCAACGCGACCGCGCAACTCTTTTTCCAAAAGCCCGGCGCGGAAAATCAGAACGTGATCGCGCTGAACTTCACTGCGATCAGCGACATCGCGCAAGTCACAGCGGAACGGCTGACCGATGCCGCCGCGCGCGCCGCGCTTCCGGGAGCCGCTCTCAATACGATTCAGGCCTCACTCTCGCCGCTGTTGGGAACAACGCCGGTGACGTTTGAAGCCGACATCCGTTTAGCCGCCGACGCGAATTACATTGGGGATGGAAACGACTTGCGCGTGCTGCAATGGAACGGAACGAACTGGAACGCACTGGCGTTCACCTACGATTCCGCAAATCACGCCGCGGTAATCGCTGGCGCAACAAATCTCTCCACGTTCGCGCTCGCACAGTTCACCGCGCCGAATCTGGCGATGGAAAAACTTGAAACCGGTTTTGCGTTTCGGTTCACGCCAGTCGCAAACTGCACGCAAACGCTGGAACGCTCGGTCGATCTGATCCATTGGGATCCCGTGAAAACAATCACGCCAACCGGTCCCGAACCGGTTACCTTGGAAGATTCCGAAGCCCCTTCGGACAATGCCTTTTATCGCATTCGCCTGACGCTGCCGTGAACCAGCCGTTTCCAGGTCACCCGTTTGGTAGTGGCTGCCGCGCTTGCGGCAGCCCGGGCGCACAGGTTCTGCGCCCGTCCGGGAAAAATTCGAATTGCATCACCGGCGCGAAGAACTTTTTCGCGCCGGTTGCTCGCAGCGCGAGCGACGCTATCCAGTCGAAAAGCGGTTTTACACTGATCGAATTGCTGGTGGTGATCGCGATCATCGCCGTTCTCGCCGCGCTGCTTTTGCCGGCGCTCGCGAGGTCGAAAGCCATTGCGCAACGCACTCAATGCCTGAACAACCTTCACCAGATGGGAATCGCCGCCCGCGTTTATGTGGATGACCATTCGGATTTTTATCCCAAGGCGTACTACGACCGGGAAATCGCGAATGTCATCTATCATTTCACGTGGGATCTCACGACGATTGAAGGCGATACAAACCAGGTGGTTCCCGGCACGTTGTGGCAAGGCGACGGAAACGTGCGCGTCCAGCAATGTCCGACGTTCAAGGGCGGCGCAAATTGGTTGACCGATCCTTTCACAGGTTACAACTACAACACGAGTTTCATTGGCCACGGAGAACGCGAAAGCATTCCCACGCCAGCAAAAAGTTCCGCGGTGAAACATCCCGTGCAGACGGCGTTGTTCGGCGATGGCGAATATATTTCGGGCGGAAACAAGTTCATGCGCGCGCCATGGCCGAATCCCGGCGAAGGCTCCTTCCCGGGCCGCTGGGCTGGAACGCAGGGCTTTCGTCATTTGAAACGCAGCAACACTGCGTTCTGCGATGGCCATGTGGAATCGTTGGACAAACGTTATACCGCAAATGAAAGCGGCGATGACAAAGTCGCGCCCGGCACCGGTTTTCTTTCGCCGGACAATTCGCTTTACGATCTGGAATGAATCCCGACGATTCCGCATTTGATCCGGGAAAATGTCCGTTGTGCGGCGCGGACAATCATTGCCAGCTCTGTACCGTGAATGCATACAAAGGCCCGTGCTGGTGCGCGCGAATACAGATTCCGGACGAGCTGTTGGCGCGGGTGCCGGCGGATTTGAAAAACCGCGCGTGCATCTGCCACGCGTGCGTCACGATTTTTCATCGCGCCAGATATTCGCCCGCTGCGGATTCGAAAAATCTTTCCGGCGATTTCTACTTTGATCCAGACGGACGACTGGTTTTCACCGCGGAATATCATTTGCGCCGCGGTTACTGCTGCGGCAACGATTGCCGACATTGTCCGTATCGGTAACTTTTCTGCCGCGGGCGTTTCGTCTGCAAAAAACGTTCATGCTTTGACAACGCTCGTGTAGTGCGCGCTTCCCTCGCGACCTACGCTGCGTGTCGAAGTGGAAAAGACGAGCGAACATGGTTCCGGTTTGGTTCCGCCCGAAAGAAAGAAACGCGGCGCGGCGCTGCTTTCGCCGGGACGCGAAACCGCGTTTGGTTGTCCGCGCGATTTTCTCGACAACCGATTCGTGTATGCCGTGGTGTCCTCGCGGGCGCGTGGCTTGTCAGTGGGCGTGAATTTGAATCCGGATCGTTCCTGCAATTTCAAATGCGTTTATTGCGAAGCGCAGAATCCGGATCCGCCGCGGGAAACCCGGCTCGATCCGGAAATCATGGCGCAGGAACTTCGCCACACGCTCGCGTTTGTGTTGAGCGGACGTTTGCGGGAACGGATTTGGTATCACGGCTTGCCGGATGAACTGCTCCAATTGCGTCATGTAACGCTGAGTGGTGATGGCGAGCCGACGTTTGCGCCGAATTTTGCGGAGGCAGTGGAAGCGGTGGTTCACGTTCGCGCGCGGGGCGAGTTTCCGTTTTTCAAAATTGTGCTGATCACCAACGGCACCGGCCTCGATCAGGATCCGGTGCGACAAGGATTGAAGCACTTCACCCAGTCCGACGAAATCTGGGTCAAGCTCGACGGTGGCACGCAGGAATATCTCAATCGTGTGAACGGCGCGGAAGTCCCGTTGGAAAAAATTCTCACGAACATTCGGCTGCTGTCCCGCACCCGGCCCGTTGTCGTGCAAAGCCTGTTTCCATCGCTTCAGGGTGAGGAACCGCCGGCGGAAGAAATCAAGCAATACGCGTTGCGGCTGAAAGAACTCGCGGAAAGCGGCGCGCAGATTTCGCTCGTGCAGATTTATTCCGCCACGCGTCCGACGCCGAATTCCGGCTGCGGCCACCTGCCGTTGAAAACGTTGTCGCGAATTGCAGAATCGGTTCGGCAGATCACCGGATTGAAGACGGAAGTTTTTTAGCACTCCAGCCCTGACGGGCCACTCCCTCATACCGGCCTGCGAGACCAAGCCGCAGGCCGGATCTCCTTTTCACAAACTGAAATTCAGCGAGGCAAACGTTTTAACCGGCTGCGAATTTTCGATCTTTAATTCGCAGCGGGACCGTCCGGGAACTGGAAAAAGTTTACCATCTGCACCAGCGCCTCGAACGACGCGGGCTTCACAAAATACGAACTGGCTCCCAGCGCCAATGCCTCAGCGTGATCCTGTCGTGAAAGTGACGACGTGAAAACCAGGACGGGCAGATTGACAAATTCCGGAATCCCGCGCAGCCAGTTCAAAAAGTCGAAACCATTCACGCCGGGCAATTTCAAATCCAGCACCACGACCTGCGGCAAAGGAAATTGCTGGCGGTCCATGAAGTCGCCCTTGCCGAGCAGATACGCCTTCGCCTGCTCGACCTCCGCCACACGGCAGATGACGGCGGGCAGCTTCGCGCGTTCACACGCCTTGCCCAGGAGGATGGCGTCGTTGTCGTCATCCTCAACGTGCAAAATCGTCAACAGCTTTGAATCTTTCCGAGCCACAATTGGGTTTCGTCCACGCGAATGAGGTTTTCCGCTCCAACGCAGACGTCCGGCTATCAATACAGAAGCATAAATAAAATCAAGTAGGGGTTTAACGGATGGAAGCCAAACAGGTTTGTCAGACACACGTCCCGCGCGGACGTTGAGACCAAACCGAAATGTAGGATATACGGGCGAAAAAGGGATGGTTTGCTTAATTCGTTTCGCGCGGTCCGAACTGCCGCAAAGTTTCCGCAAGCTGCACCAGCGCGGCGAAATCCGGCGGTTTCATGAAATAGCCGCTTGCGCCTTCCGCCAGCGCGCGGGCGCGATCCTCAACGGTGTTCAACGCCGTGAACACCAGCACGGGGAGCGTTTTGAAATCCGGCTCGCGCCGCAGCCATTGTAGAAATTCAAAGCCATCCATGCCCGGCATTTTTAAATCCAGAATAATCAGGTCGGGCAGCGGATGACGCGTGCGATCCTCGAAATCCGCGTCGCCTTTCAGGTAAGCGACGGCTTCCAGTCCGCCGCGAGCTTCATGAAAATCCGCGGCGAGATTTGCCGCTTCGCAGGCGCGATGCAGCAGCCGGACGTCTTCGCAATTGTCCTCCACATGCAAGATGATCAAGCGGCGCATATCCATCCCATACTCCTCAGCTCGGTTGTTAAAACACCTAAACACAGGAATGAGGGCCGCGCAATTCGTGCATCCGGCATTCCATCCGAAAAGCCGGAGCACGGGCCAACGGCTGCATTACTGGGGAAAGAATCCCGTGGCATTCGCGGCGGGCGTCGGATATTTTCTCTCAATTCACCTGACCAGCAAATGAGCTGGTGAACATTTTTCGCCGAAACTTCCGGCTTTAGACCAGGGAGCGGTGCAGGGAATGAAACGTTAAGGCATTGGGTCATCCGCCATGAAAAACACAGAGCATATATTGCTTGCCAAAGACAATGAAACAGACGCCCTGCTCGTGCGGCGGGCCATTCAGATCGCGGGAGTCAAAGCGCAGTTGCAGGTGGTGCGGGACGGACAGGAGGCGGTGGATTATCTGACCGGGGTGAATCTTTATTCAGATCGCGTTCAGCATCCGTTTCCGAAATTGATGCTGCTCGATCTGCAAATGCCGCGATTGAACGGCTTTGAAGTTTTGAAAATCCTCCGCACCGATCTGCACTTCACGCGCCTGCCGGTGATCGTGCTGACCAACTCGGAAAATCCCTCGGACATCAAACGCGCTTACGAACTCGGCGCGACCTCGTATTTCCGCAAGCCGGACAGTGTGGAAGGTCTGGATGAAATGATTCACGTGCTGCATGCATACTGGCTGAAGTTCAATCATTTTCCGGATTGAACCGCTCGGCGAAATCTAAAATCTGAAGTTCCGCAAGCTGCCTCGTCACCTTCGAAATTCTTTTCTGAATCCGGAGTTCGTTTCCGGATTTAAAATCCTCGTCTCCGTTGGGGCTTTTTCAGCAGCCTTAGCAGGTTTTCACCCACTGACATCCGTTCGCCGCCCCTCTGTACGCTGGCCAAGGTTTTGAAACATAGACCGAATCGACCATCGTACATGAGTGATCAATTTGATTCCGAGAACGGCTCCGGCCAGCCGCGTTCTACTCGAAACGGCCATTCTGTCCACAGCGCGAACGGAAACTCGCATTCCCGAGCGCAAGTCAACGGCAGTTCCACGCAAAGCGGTTTCGATTTCTGGACCGTTGTCGATGTGCTGGTGCATCGCTGGCATTGGATGGTCATCGGCGGAATCCTCGGAGGCGCGGCGTTTTTCGTTCTTGGCTGGTTGTTTCTGATCAAGCCCAAGTTCACTTCCACAGTGCAACTCCTGCGTTACGAGGCGCCCGCCGCCAGCGATTCCCTCGGTGGCGCGCCGCTCAGCCAGGAAACTTTCTCCGGTTTGATCACGTCACCTGATCTCCTCCGGCGCGTCGGCGAAAAAGTCAATCCGCCGATTCCTCCGGAAAAATTGATCAAGCAGATGAAGATCGATCCGCAGCCGGAGTCGGATATCGTCAAGGTGTACGTTGCCGCGACCACCCCGCAGCAGGCCGTGGATCTCGCGAATCTCTACGCCGACGAAACCGTGGCCTACACGAAGGAACTTCAGGCCAGGCAGGCCGCGGAACTCGCCAACAGTTATCTCAAGAAACAACTCGCGGATATGGATCGCGATATTATCGCGCTGCGACAGCAGTTTCTCGGCGGACCGGTTTCCCAGGAAGTTTCCAACAAGCTGGAGCAGATCGGTGGTGATGTCAGCGCCTTGAACCGGCAACTCGCTGAAACCACACGTCCGTCGCTGCTGACCATGCGGCTTTCGGAAAAACTGCAGACGTCGCTCGCGGAACTGACGGATCTCACTTCGAAATACACGGACATGCATCCGCTGGTGCAGCAGAAGCGTTCGCAGATTGAAACTTTGAAAGAGGAAATCACCGCGTCGGAAACGAATTCCAGTCCGCTTTCGGCCAGCGGCCTTGCCAGCATCGGACCCGGCGGACGGCGCGTTTACGATCCGCAAATGGAGTTGATCCAATCCCGGCTGCGTTCGCTCGAAGATGCGCGCATCGGAATGGCCAATCGCGAACGTGAAGCGGAACTGTTCGCAGAGGATCCGCCGGGAATCGTCCGCGTCTTCGCGCCGGCGAATCTGAAAACCACGGAGACAAATCATCGCCGCATCAAAATCGGAATCGTCACGATCTTCGGCGGATTGGTTGGAATGGGATTCAGCCTCGGTCTGATTCTGCTTTCGGAAGTGATCGATAATCGCCTGCGCACTTCGGACGATCTCAAACGCGTGACGAAACTTCCGGTGCTGACGACGCTGGGCGATTTGAATCGCATGCACGACGGCATGAAAACGCAGTGGGCGTTTCGAACCTGGACGAAGCTTCAAGGCCGCTTGAGCCGATCACAAAATCACGGCTTGGTCTGCGGCATCACGTCATCGACCGAAGGCGAAGGCCGTTCGACCTGGATCCGGCTTCTGGCGGAAGCAGCGAGCCTGAGCGGTTTCCGCGTTTTGACGATTGCCACTCGTCCTTCCACACATGTGGAGACGAATCATCAGCTCAACGACGAAACGTCCAATGAACCTTCCAACATGAATAACTCGTCGGAAAACAACCAAGTGGCTTCGATTGATAATGTGCTGTCCTCGCCTGCCCAGGTGACGCAGCAGCTCACCGATCCGAATTCCCAACCTGTCGTGCACATTCCCCTGCCTGGCTGGGTCTGGAATCTGGATCGCCGCCGCGAATGGCGCGATGCACTGGAACAATGGCGGCAGATTGACAATCTCGTCATCTTTGTGGAACTGCCTCCCGCATCCGTTCCGGAAGCTGTGCTGCTCGGATCGAATCTTCCCAACGTGGTCTGGCTGGCGAACAGCGGCGCGGCGGATGCCGGCGAAACGCGAACGCAACTTCAAACCTTGCGCGACGCGCGTTGCAATCTCGTCGGCGCGGTGCTGAATCGCGAACAAAGCGCCTCGATCAAGAGCCGTTTCCCGCGCTGGCTTGGTTGTCTCGCGCTGATGACTGCGCTGAGCCTGATGAATGTTCAGGCGCAGGAACCCGATACCGCATTACCCATCGACGCACCGCCGAGCGAAACAACAGCTCAGGCAGCGCCCGCGCCCAATACGCAAACGAATCTTTCGTTTTCAGTCGTCAGTCCGGAACAACGCGCGCCGTGGCAGGAACATCTCACGCTCGGGCCGGGCGATATCCTGACGTTTTCGCTTTATGGCGAACCGACGCTCACGCGCAAGGATGTCGCCATCGCGCCTGATGGACGCGTCAGTTATCTGGAAGCGCAGGACATTCTTGCGACCGGTCTGACGGTGGATGAGTTGCGCAATCAAATGGATGAGGAGCTTTCCAAGTATCGGCGCGTGGCGCGAACGATCATTACGCCCACCGCGTTCCGCAGCAAAAAATATTACATGCTGGGAAAAGTCGTTCAGCGCGGCGTTTATACCCTCGACCGTCCGATCACTGTGCTGGAAGCCATCGCCCGCGCGCACGGAATCGAGAATGGCCAACTGGAAAACAACACCGTCGATCTGGCGGATTATTCACGCAGTTTTCTGATGCGCGGCGGTAAACGGTATTCGCTCGATTTTGAGAAACTGTTCGAGAACGGCGACCTGACGCAAAACATTCAAATCGAGCCGGGCGATTACATTTATTTCCCCTCGGCGAACATCCGGCAGGTTTACGTTTTGGGCGAAGTCGCCTTGCCGGGGCTGGTCACGTTTCGTCCGGACACCACGGTGTTGACTGCGATTTCGACGCGCGGTGGATTCAACGAAAAGGCGTTTAAATCCCGCGTCCTCGTCGTGCGCGGCTCGTTGAATCATCCGGAAACTTTCGTGGTGGACACGCGCGCGATGATGCGTGGCGAGGCGCCGGATTTCCGATTGCAACCGAAGGACATTGTTTATGTCAGCCATCGGCCGTTCTATCGAGCGGAAGACCTGATGGATATGGCCACCGTCGCGTTTATTCAATCCGTCGTTACATCGTGGGTGGGAACCGATGTCATCCAACCCTGATCCGATTTTTCGCCTATGAAAAAATCTTTCCTCAGAATCGCAACCACTCTGGGCCTGTGCGGTGCGGCGGTTTTAATCGCCGGCTGCCAGCACACCAAGCCACAGTTCTCGCGCTTTGAGAACTCCGCCCCGCTGACAGCGGAACCCAATCTGATCACGTTGACCAATCAGCTTGATCCCGCCTGGCTGCACGCGCCGACGAACCGTTTCACTCTCGGCCCGGGCGATCACCTGGAAATTGAATTGCTCGATGAAGAAGGATCGAAGACCACAACTGTGGTCGGGCCGGATGGAAAAATTTATTTCAATCTGTTGCCGGGACTTGATGTGTGGGGACTGACGCTCGGCCAGGCAAAATCTCTGATCGAACACAACCTGACCAATTACGTTCGCTCCACGCCGCGCGTGAACCTGACGTTGCGGGAAGTGGCCAGCAAACGCGTCTGGGTTCTGGGCCGCGTGCAGCAACCGGGAGTTTATTCCATGGCCGCGCCCATGACATTGCTGGAAGCGATTTCCATGGCGGGCGGTTCATTGACATTTGCAGGAACACGGGACATCAGCGGCGGTGGTGGCCCCTTGGGGGAAGAACTGGCGGACCTGAAACACAGTTTCGTGGTGCGCAATGGCAAGTTGTTGCCGGTGAATTTTGACGCGCTGCTGAACAAAGGCGATTTGTCCCAGAACATTTATCTGCAACCGGATGATTTCATCTATTTCGCCCCGGCGTATGCGCGGGAAGTTTACGTATTGGGTGCGGTGGTGCAACCGCGGCCGGTGGGTTACACGGATGGAATGACGCTGGCCGGTGCGATTGCGGGAGCATTCGGCACCGTGCGCGACGCGTATCTTTACAATGTGGTCGTCGTTCGCGGGACGCTGAGCCAGCCGGACATCGCGGTGGTGAATTACAAAGCCATTGTTCACGGCAACGCTCCGGATCTTCCGCTGCAACCGCATGACATCGTATATGTGCCGTTTTCGCCGTATCGTTATCTGCGCAAGTACGCGGAAATTGCGCTGAACACTTTTGTCAGTTCGGTGGCCATCAATGCCGGATCGTCGATCTTCTCCAAAGGCAACACCGGGGGAGCCGGCATCTTCATTCCCGTGGGCAGCGGTGTTCAAGTTATTCCGCCACCCGCGCCACCGATCCACTAGAGTTCTCCAGGCCTCCCTCTCATTCAACCGGAGAGGGAGAAGCTTAAGACATAATTTGCGCTTTCCGATGAGCCGGAAAAACCCCGTTCAGGCTGTCGTGATGCGGCCAAAAACACACCCGTTCCGGCATTTCCAAATTCGGTAAAAATCGGGATTGACGGAATCTACCCGTTGGAGAAGACTCGCCTCTCAGCCATTCGGATCACCACTCAACAAACTGTGGTTCACTTACTAGGTCTATGCGTGCGAAGCCTGTGATTGGTCGTGTGCGGACGGTTCGAGATACGGCGATTTTAGGGATCCTTGCGTTTTCAGTGGCCCTCTCGTCCACACTTTCCACGGGAGCGCAAATGCTTCCATTTTCCTCCCGGCCCGACCTGATCAATTGGGTCAACGGCCCCGCCAAAGCTGATCTGGGACCAACGGCTGAAATCGACATTCCCTACGGCTTCAGTTTTGCCGCCCGGAACGAGGCCGCGGCGTTGTTGCAGATGATGAACAACCCGGTGCCCGATTCCCTCGTAGGTGTGCTGGCACCCGCTTCGCGACGTTACCTGATTGTGTTCGAACTGAATTCCGTGGGTTACGTCAAAAACGCCGCCCACCAGAATCTCGATTCGAAACTCATCCTCAAATATCTCCGCCGAACTGCCGAAAACCAGAATACCAACGCCCCGGCCGACGATCCCAACACGATCAAGTGGATGGAATGGAAGATGAAACCAAAGTTTGATCGCGACCAGAACGTTGTTGAATGGTCGATTCTTGCCGAAACCGATTCCGCCCGAACCATTAATCACGTCGTGCGGCTGCTGGGCCGCGAAGGGATTTTAGATGCGATTGCGGTTCAATCCACAGAATCCAACGAAACCATTCCACTCCGGCAACTCGTTGCAGGCATTTCATTCAACGCCGGTTACACTTACGCCGATTATCATGCCGGCGATAAAGTCGCGGAACGCAACCTTGCAGAATTGATTGCGGGAGAGAGTTCTCCCGAACTGCGCACGACCGGCTCGAATCATCTGGCGTATTCGCTCGCAGGCGGCGCTTTGATTCTGCTGGGCGCGGGTGTTTTGGCGGTCCGTCGCAAATCCCGTCCCACCGGGCGCCATTCCGCTCATTCCGTTCATGCGCATGCTCCCCTTCCCGCGCGCAAGCCAGCGGTTGTTCATTCCACTGCCAACGGCTCCGCACATTCCGCTATTGCTCCCGCGAAGCAACCGGAAAAAAGCGCCCACAACGGAAATGGAAAAACCAGCCAACCCAAGCTTCGCCGCCGCCGCATCTTCGATTATCAACGTTACTATGCCGACCTGATGTCGCAGGTATCGGATCGCGCCCAGGAAACCATTGCTCCTGCGCCCGCTCGCAAGGTGGAACGGACGCCAGCTCCGGTTCAACGGATGGATTCCCACTCTATCGCCGCCGCCGCCCAGGCGGGACTGATCGAAAGCCAGAAGCGTTTGATCGAAGAACAGCAACGGCTCATTCGCGAGCAGGCCAAATTGATCGAAGAAAAGACCCGCGTGATTCAGGAAAAAAATCAGGTGCTGGACAAACAGACGGAACTGTTCGGCAACAACATCTTCTAGCGCCCAAACCAGCTCAACCCCAACCCCGGCCGCGAAGCTTCCCCTTCGCGGCTTGTTTTTTATTCGAACTGCCGCAGGGATTTCAAAGTAGCGGAGCCGACGTCTTCGCCCTTACCACGGTGTCAGCGGAACACTGACAGGAGAATGCGCGGCACTCCGATTTCTGCGATCTGAGCCGCGGGGCATTCTAAGCGCACGATGCGAAAACGATTTGGTGCTGCTTTTGGAATGCTTGCATTCCTGTTCGTGACGGTGATGGCCGTTCGGGCGGACAGCACAATGGAATATTCAGTTCAATTGAGCGCGACGGTGCAAACCGCGCCTGCGCAAATCACGCTTTCCTGGCCGCAGGATTCCACCGGCATTCCGAGCAGCTACACGCTGTTCCGCCGCGCGCCAGGCGCCGCTTCCTGGGGCGACGGCATTACTCTGCCCGGTTCACAGACTTCGTTTATGGATCGCGATGTCACGGTGGGAACGCCATACGAATATCAGATCGTGAAGAAAACTCCCGAGCACACCGGCTACGGTTATCTCTATTCGGGCATTCAGGTTTCGATGACCGAAAATCGCGGCAAACTGTTGCTTGTCGTGGATAACACTTACGCCGCCGAACTCGCGTCCGAACTTACCCGGCTTCAGCAAGACATTGCGGGCGACGGCTGGACCGTGATCCGCATTGACGTGAATCGTTCCGCACCGGTGACGCAGGTGAAAAGTCTGATCAAGGCGCAATACGACGCCGACCCTGCGAACGTGAAAGCTGTTTTTCTGTTTGGTCATGTTCCCGTGCCTTACTCGGGAAATATCGCGCCGGACGGGCATTATGGAGAACACGAAGGCGCCTGGCCGGCGGATGGTTACTACGCTGATATGACCGGTACCTGGACGGACAACAAAGTGGACGTGCGGATCGCCCTCGAGTCGCGCAATCATAACATTCCCGGCGACGGTAAATTCGATCAATCCACCTTTCCTGCTCCGCTCAAGCTGATGATTGGCCGCGTGGATCTGGCGAATATGCCGGGGCGAATTTCGTTCGGCGGCCCGGCCACATTTCCCAACGAATGCGAACTGCTCCGGAATTATCTGAACAAAGACCACAACTTTCGAAACGGAATCCTTGCCGCGCCGGAACGCGGGCTGGTCGGAGATTACTTTGGCGTTCGCGATGGCGAAGCTTTTGCCGCGAGCGGCTGGAGAAATTTCTCGACGTTCTTTGGACCGGAAAATGTCACGACGCTCAAAACTCAAGGCACCTGGATTCCGACTCTCAGCAGCAATGCGTATCTCTGGGCCTACGGCTGCGGCTCGGGCAGTTTCACCAGCATCGGTGGAATTGGAAACGTCGGAAAGTACGACGACGGCGTGACCACCGAACTGGTGAATGGAAATATCAAAGCCGTGTTCACGCTGCTTTACGGAAGCTGGCTGGGTGACTGGGATTCCGAAGACAATCTGCAACGCGCAGTTCTGGCGACGCCGGATTATGGTTTGACCTGCGCGTGGTCCGGACGCCCGCACTGGTTCATGCAGCACATGGCGCTCGGCAAGCCGATTGGTTTCAGCGCGTTGATGACGCAGAACGACGCGTTCACCGGTTGGTACAAAACACAGCGCAACAGTTGCGCGGGCTGGACGCATATCGCGCTCATGGGCGATCCCACTTTGCGGATGCACATCATCGCTCCGCCCTCCGCCCTTGCAGCGCACGTTGGAGAACAGGCCACGATTTTGAATTGGGACGCCGGACGCGAACGCGTGGACGGTTATCACGTGTATCGTGGAGCCAATCCGAACGGACCGTTCACCCGCGTCAATCCTGCGCTGATCACCGCCACGACTTTCACCGACTCTGATCCTTCCGCAAACCAATCGATCTACATGGTTCGCGCCGTGAAGCTGACGACCTCGGCGAGCGGAACCTACTTCAATCTCAGCCAAGGCACTTTCGCCCCGGCGATTTACGCGCCGCAGAACATCGCTTCGTCCACGAATCAACCCTCCGTGGCAGCGATTTCAAAAACGGCCAGCCTTCAGTAAGGCACGTTGCAGCGCAGGTTAAGAAACCTGCGATACAGCAGACTTCGAAGTCTGCGCCACTTTGCCTGCGCGGCTTCGCTGCATCCTTGTTCATCGTGTTCATCCGCGCTGGATTCCTTCTCCAGTGAATCGATCTGCTTTATCGCGCGCGCGCCGCACCGTTCGAAAGATCAGACAAACGAACGACTTGTTGCCGGAGGGAAATCCAGATACTCAATCATCCGAGGTTTGCCGTGTAACTTGTTTTCGGCGGGCCGGCTCTGGTAATCACAACTCCGTCCATTATGAAAAAAGATTCCAACACGAAATTAAACCGCCGCCGTTTTCTCAAAACCACCGGCGCGGCTCTGGTGCTGCCCATGATCGTTCCGGGTTGCGCCATTGGCCGCGGCAAACGTTCACGTCCCTCCAATCGCATCACGCTGGGCGTGGTCGGCTGGGGAATGCAGGGGCCAAGTAACACGAAATCTTTCCTTGTCGAAGATGATTGCCAGGTCGTCGCTGCCTGCGACCTCGATCAGAATCATCTCCAGAGCGCGCTCGACACAATCAACGGTCATTACGGCAACCAGGATTGCAAATCGTATCACGATTACCGCGAACTCATGGCGCGCGATGACATCGACGCCGTAATGATCGCTGTGCCGGACAACTGGCATGAACTCATTGCCACGGAAGCCGCGCGCCAGGGCAAAGATATTTATGGCGAAAAACCTTTGGCTCGCACGATTGCCGAACAACAGGCGATTGTTCGCGCGGTTCAAAAACACGACATCATCTGGCAGACCGGTTCGTGGCAGCGATCTCAAGCCGTGTTTCGCAAAGCGGCGGAAATTGTGCGCAGCGGTTGGATTGGCGACGTGACGCATGTGGAAGTCGGCCTGCCGGAGGGGCATCACGATTTCGCGCACACCGGTGAATTCATGACACCGACCGAGCCGCCACCGGAACTGGATTACGAACGTTGGATCGGACCGGCCCGCATGGAGCCGTATATCAAAGGCCGCGTTCACATGAACTGGCGCTGGAATTACAACATCGGCGGCGGTCAGTTGATGGATTGGGTGGGACATCATTGCGACATCGCGCATTGGGGTCTGGGTTTCGATCGCTCGGGTCCGTCGGAGATTGAAGGCCACGGCGATTTTCCTCCGGCCGACGCGGTTTGGAATACCTGCACGAAATACCGGATTGAATTGAAATATCCGCGGAACATCACGATGACAATTGCCGGCGGCTATCCGGACATTCGCAGCGGCACGAAATGGATTGGAACGGAAGGTTGGGTCTGGGTGGATCGCGGCGGATTCGACGGTTCAAATCCGGTTTGGAAAAAGACGAAGAACCTTCCGGAAGAACTGCGCAAAGTGAAGTTGTACGAAAGCCCCGGCCATTGGCGTAATTTCCTGGACTGCGTGAAGTCGCGGAAGCCGACCATCACGCCCGTGGAAACGGCACATCACTCAACCATCCCCGGTCATCTCGGATTGATCTCGATGCTCACCGGCCGAAAGATTCGCTGGAGCGTCAAGCACGAGAAAATTTTCGATGACAAGGAAGCGACTCAACTGTTGACCCGGCCGTATCGCGCGCCGTGGGAGATGGCGTGATCGGAAGTTTTTCGAAAATACTGACAGAGCATGGAAGATAGAAACGCGCGGAATGCGTCCGCCGTTTCCATCCTCTATCTTCGATCCTCGAAGAACCCGGGTGCGGCGACGATCAGCCAGATCCAGCCGATCATAAAACTCAGTCCGCCCAGCGGCGTGATGGCGCCGAGCCATTTGAGATTGGTCAATGCCAGCGCGTAAAGTGTTCCGGAAAAAATGAGGATTCCGGCGAGAAACGCAAACCAGGGTCCGCGCATAAATCGGGTTCGCGATGCCAGCACGAACAGCATCACGGTATGAATGAAATGATAGAAAACCGCTTTCTCCCAGATCGCGGTTGTTTGATTCGCCGCGAGAATTGCCTTCAAAGCGTGAGCGCCAAATGCTCCCAGAGCCACGGCCATCAATCCGAGAAATGCCGCCGTCCGAATCGCCAATTTATTCGACATAACACGGTCATCATCCGGCAAATCCTCCGGCGTTGAAATGGGAAAATCCAACTCACTGCCGCCGCAGGCGCAACCTTGACACCCGCGCCAGACAGCCGAATGAACTTTCGAAATTTGAAAGGGCTGATCACTCGCTCGGGATGAGGAGGTTTTCAGCTCAAAATCCCATCTCCCTCGCTTCGCTGCGGGGCGAGGGAATTGAAAATGGTATGGGTGCCAAGTTACGCAATTCACGCCGCCAACGATTTCTCCGAGGCAGCGAATCAAAGTTTCTCAACCGCCATTGGACCGAGGGCATTGCGACCAGCGAAACCAGAAATCAACAATCGATTGCGTCATGCTCGCCAGTCCGACGCTGTCATTGGGTTTGGCGAGATACGAATTCGCGCCCAACTCGTAGGCGCGGCTGACGTCCTGATCCTGCTTGGAGGAACTGAGAACGATCACCACGATGGATCGGAACGATGGATTTCGGCTCAGCCAATCGAGTACATCAAAGCCGTCTTTGCGCGGCATTTTCAAATCGAGGAGGAATAATTCCGGCAGCGGGAACCGCCGGCGATCCGCGAATTCATTTCGTCCTTCGAAGTAGTTGATGGCTTCCACGCCATCCGTCACCCGAATCAGCAAAACATTTTCACCACACTTCGCGAAAGCCCATTTAAGAAGAAAAAAATCATTCTCTTCATCTTCCGCCACCAAAACAACTCGTTGCGATACCATCATACGACTTTGTGAATGCGCTCTTTGGTAACACAGGCGGTTTCGCGCCGCGATTGAACAAAATACGCACAGGAAGAAATCGAGGAAATACGGACAGCCAGACAGGAAACACAGACGGCTTTGCACTCTGAACCTGAATTCGCGCCGGTGCAAACCCGGTTTCAATCGCGGATGACCGAGAACATGAAGGCCGAAACGAAAACGGATTCCAAATCAAACAGAAGAACGTTCGCCGCCCGTCTCAGGATAAACATTCCAGTTCAACCAGAATTCCTTGATGGTTGTCGCCATTTTGGAAAACACATCGTAAGACGGCTTGGTGATAAACGAATTGGCGCCCAGCTCGTAAGCGCGCTGAATGTCCTCCGGCTCCTGCGATGAACTCAGCATGATCACCGGAATCCGTTGCAGCACAGGTTGAGTCCGAACCCACTGCAGGACTTCGAAACCGTTTTTGCGCGGCATTTTAATGTCCAGCAACAGAAGATTCGGCAAAGGAAAATTCTGGCGATCCGAATATTTGCCGTCACCTGCAAGATATTCAATGGCTTCGGCCCCGTCGGACGCGCGTTTCAGGGCCGGACAGTCAATTCCCTGTTTCAATGCGCGATCGACCAGAAAGAATTCGTCATCGTCATCTTCCACCACCAGAAACATCGGGTTCTCTCGCATACGTTTTCGCTTCCATGTTACCGTGCGCCAATCCTTGCAAAAACGCGACTGTTTTGATTTGCGACAACACCTCGCGAAGAACTACGGACATCAGAGCACGTGCTGTTCGCGCGCGTGCTTGATCATTTCCGCGATATTGCGCGCCTGGAGTTTGCGTTTGATGCGGACGCGATAGGTTTCCACCGTCCGGGCGCTGAGCGTAAGTTGCATCGCGATTTCCTTGCTGGTGCGTCCCTGCGAAATCAACAGCAGCACTTCCTTCTCGCGCTCGCTCAACAACTGCGCCGTGTCTTTTGGCGGCGCGTCGTTCTGCACGTAATCGTGCAGGATAATCCGTGAAACCTTCGGACTGAAAAACGCTTCCCCGCGCGAGACGGATTCAATCGCGCGCACCAGTTCTTCGGGCGAAGTATCTTTCAGCACGTAACCATGCGCGCCGGTTTTCAGCAGTTGAAACACGTATTCCTTGCTGTCGTGAACCGTCAGCACAATCACACGGGTCCGCGGGCATTCCTTGCGAATCCGCCGCGTCGCCTCCAGCCCGTTCATCTCCGGCATGTTCAAATCCATGAGCACCACGTCCGGCTGAAGCTGTTTGCTCTTGCGAATCGCCTCCGCGCCGTTCTCCGCCTCGGCGAGTACGGTTATGGAAGGATGCCGCACCAGGCTCGAACGGATTCCTTCACGGACCAAAGCGTGATCGTCCACCAGCAGAACTTTTAATTTGCGCGCGGATTTCATCGGCGTTCTTTCTCTTTGGATTCACCAGCAATGGGAATTTGAATGGTGACGGTCGTCCCGCGTTTCGGCGGCGACACGGTTTTAAAACTGCCGTTCAACAGGGACGCCCGTTCGCGCATGTTCTGCAGGCCCCAGCCGCTGCCGGATCCGGAACCATTGCGAATTGCCAATCCCTGGCCATTGTCGCGCACGGACAGAATCACCTGATGACGAGTGCAGCGCAGCGTCACTTCCGCGCGCGAGGCCCGGGAATGTTTCTCCACATTGTTCAATGCTTCCTGCGCGATGCGATACAATGTCATCTCGACTTCGCGTGGGATGCGCGGCGGACACGAATGCATCCGATCCTGGAAACGCGCGTCGATGCCGGTGCGCTTTTTGAAATCATGCGTGAGGCTGCGCAACGCCGCGACCAAACCCAGATCATCCAGTTCGCTGGGCCGAAGGTTCCGTGAAATCAAGCGGACTTCGTGAATGGCTTTTTGAATCAGTTCCCGCACGGACGCCAGCGGCGCGCCGTTGGCAGCGGTTTTTGACTGGATACAGTTCAACCGGTATTGAGCCGAGGAAAGCAGTTGATTGACGCCATCGTGAAGATCGCGCGCGACCCGTTGCCGCTCCTGCTCCTGCGCATTGAGAATGCTCCGGGACAATTCCTGCCGCGCCAGTTCCGCTTCACGCTGTTCCGTCACATCGCGCATTGTGCCGATGAGTCGGACCGGTTTTCCCGATTCGTCGCGCAACACGCTCGCACGATCGGACACATACGCGAAGGTTCCATCGCCGCGGCGAAACCGATAAAATACCGAGTAACGATCCAGCAATCCTTTCGCGGCCCGGTTCATTGCTCCCAGCACATTCCCGGAATCCTCGGGATGCAGCCGCTCCCGCCACCAGCCAAACGTTTTCTTGATCTGGCGGGGTTGATAGCGAAATTCCGTTTCAAAAATTTCACTGCGCCAGATGCGTCCGGAGATCAGATCCCAATCCCAGATCACATCGCTGGCCATACGCGCCACGATTTGAAAACGTTCCTCGCTGCTGCGCAACGCTTCCTCCGCCTGCTTGCGTTCGCTGATGTCAGTCACCACCAGGCAGACCGCGGGAACGCCTTCTGAATAAAACCGGCTGGCGGAGAGCAGCACCGGAACCTCTCCGGCTTCGCCGCGCAAGACCGCTTCCAGCGATCCACGATGCGCGCGGCCTTTTTGCAATTGCCCGATCAATCGGGGAAACTCCGCGGAACCCACCACATCAAACACGGACGCGCCGATGACGTGTTCCAGCGGTTTGTGCAGGAGCCGCGCGAAATGATGATTGCAGTAGGAAATGATGTTCTGTCGAAGCGTGACCGCGCCTTCATTCATCGCTTCGACGAGCGCGCGGTAGGACTGATCCGCGCCTTTGAGGGTGAAAAGCTGTTCGCCGCGTGGCGTGTGCACCACGAGCGCGTCCACCGCACCGCTGCGAATCGCATTGAGCGTCTCTTCCGCCTCGGTCAGGCGCGCTTCTAATTCGTCCAGCTCAAGCCGGGAACGCCGTGGTGAAGCAGCGCGCCGCGGCATTATTCCTCCCCGTCAATCTGAGGTTCGATTTCCAACCCTTTCAAAAGGCTGGCGGTGTTCGACATATCCCCGATGAAACGGCGCAACGGCAGCGGCAGCGTGCGAATCAACGTCGGCGCGGCAATGATCTGGCCTTCGCGCGCCAGCTCGGGCTGCTGATAAACATCCACCACCTTCAAGTCATACCGGCCCGGCAGATATTCGTCACAGAGCTTGCGCAGATTGGTGATGGCGCGGGTGGAGCGGGCGGAAGCGCCGGTCACGTACAGGCGCATCAGATATCTTTCCGGCGTCGAAGTTTTTCGCCGCGGCCGCGCTTGATATTTTTTCTTTTTCATGACGACGAAATCAAATCGGCTGCATATCCAGCCCGATCAACAATTTTTCTTTGTTGGAAAGATCACCGATAATTTTTCGCATGGGCCGCGGCAGACGCCGAACCAGCGTGGGCACGGCGAGAATCTGATCCCCGCTCGCCAACTGCGGCTTTTTCAAAAGATCAATGACTTCAATCTTGAACCGGCCCGGCGCGTGTTCCTGGCAAAGCCGTTTCAGATTGGCCAGCGCAGCAATGGAGCGCGCCGTGTGGCCGGCGACGTAGAGGCGGAGTTCAATCTTCTCCTCGTCGGGCAGTTTGGATTTCGATTTTGGGGACGTCGGTTTCTTTCGCATGGCCGCCTTTTGATCGTCAATCCGCCGAACGGCGGCGCGCCATCGCTGCGCGGTCTTCCGATCGTTTATTTTCCTGTTGTTCCTGGGCCTTCAATTCCAGGCGCGCTTCCTCCGCTTTGGCTTCCAGTTCCGCTTTTAACGTCGCGATCTGAGCTTCAATCGCTTTTTGCTGATGCGCGAGGTTCAATTGCCGCTGCTGGCTGCGCTGCTTTTCCGCCATTTTTTCCTGACGCTCCTGAGCTTCCCGCGCCAGCCGCGCCGAGCCAAACAGCACTTCGGAACCGCCCAGGTAAACATCAACGAGTTCCAGGCCTGCGTCTGAAATGATAAATTCGCGAACCTGATTGGAATGCGCCAGGCCGCGCGCTTTCAGAATGTACAAACCGCGATTGCGCTCGCCGCCGCTTTCCAGATTTCGCACCACCAGCCAAACATCCATCAGCGATGAAACTCCGACCTCCGATTGATCGAGATTGTTGCCGCCGCCGGTCAGACTTGTGAAGACAGCGCTGATGTTTTCTGATTTCAAAAAGTCGATCAACCGCGTGAGCATCGATTTCACTTCAAGCGGCGTGCCGATTTCAATCAGGTTGGTGATGGGATCGATGACCACGACCGACGGCTTGAATTTCTGGATCGTGTTGTGGATCGCCAGCAAATGCATTTCCAACCCGTGATACGTGGGCCGCGACGCGTGAAAACTCAGCAATCCGTTTTGCACCCACGGCGCCAGTTCAATGTTGACCGAACGCATGTTGCGTTGAATCTGTCCGGGCGATTCCTCGAACGCGAAGTACAAAGCGCGTTCACCGCGTTCACACGCCGCGGAAACAAACTTCGCCGCCAGCGTGCTTTTGCCCGAACCCGCCGTGCCGGAAATCAGAATACTGCTGCCGCGATAAAATCCTTTGCCGCCCAGCATCGTGTCGAGCCGCGGAATGCCGCTGGAAATTCGATCCCGCGAGGCTCGATGCGTGAGGCCCAGCGACGTCACCGGCAGAACCGAAATGCCCGTTTCGCTGATGAGAAACGGATATTCATTCGTGCCGTGGACCGAGCCGCGATATTTCACCACGCGCAATCGCCGCGTTGAAATCTGATCGTTCACGCGATGATCCAGCAGCACGACACAATCCGCGACGTATTCCTCGAGTCCATAACGCGTCAGCTTGCCGTCACCGCGTTCGGCCGTGACGATGGCGGTCACGCCCTTGTCCTTCAACCAGCGAAACAGCCGCCGCAATTCCGCCCGCAGAATCATTTCATTGGGCAACCCGGAGAAGAGCGCTTCCAGCGTGTCGAGCACGACGCGTTTGGCGCCGATGGAATCAATCGCGTGATTCAGCCGGATGAACAAGCCTTCCAGATCGTATTCGCCGGTTTCCTGAACCTCGCTGCGTTCGATGTGAACGTGGTCCACAATCATTTTTTTCTGGCGGATCAGGCGGTTGAGATCGACGCCGAGCGATGCCACGTTCTTGGCCAGTTCATCCGGAGTTTCTTCAAATGCGATGAACACACCGGGCTCGTTGAACTCCTGAATTCCGTGAATCAAAAACTCGGCGGCAAACAGCGTTTTGCCACAGCCCGCGCCTCCACAGATCAATGACGGACGGCCTTTCGGCAGACCGCCGCTCGTAATTTCGTCAAAGCCGGATATTCCCGTGAGAGCCTTCGGAAGAGAGGGAAGTTCGGTCGTTTTCAAGGATTTCGCACGCATAACTTCTGGGTTTCGCACGCTAACGAAAAGCCACGCGGATGCAATAAGGAAAAGCGGAAGGCGAAGCTGAAATGCTGAAAACTGAAAAGCGGAAATCTGAAACTTGCATTACAACACGCCGCGAACGGACCGCAGTGTTCAGCTTTTCAACGAATTATCCGTTCCCTTGTGCGCGGAAAAAATTTAGATTCCCGCAACTGTCATGGTGAAAATCATTACTGACGAATCCTGCACCGGCTATTCCACTCCCGGACATCCCGAGAAACCGATACGCATCAGCCGGACGCTCGCCAGACTGCGTGCGCAAACCGAGTTGTCCATTACGTGGGAAAAACCCGGAGCATCAAATGAAACCGCCATTCTCCGCGCCCATTCGCCGGAAATGATTGCGCGGCTGAATCAGTCCGCCGATTTCGATGCCGACACACCGGGGTATCCCGGGATTGCCGACTTCGCACGCGCTTCGGTGGGTGCGGCATTGGAAGCGTTGCAATGCGCGCGCAACGGTGAAACCGTTTTCAGCCTCATGCGCCCGCCGGGCCATCATGCGACCCGCCAGCGTTCGATGGGATTCTGTTATCTGAACAACATTGCCATTGCGACACTGCACGCGCTGGCCACCGGCACGAAGCGCGTGGCGGTTTTCGATTTCGATGTGCATCACGGGAATGGCACGGAAGACATTTTGCTGAATCACGACGGCGCGGCATTTTTTTCCGTTCACCAGCATCCCTGTTATCCGGGCACCGGCGCGCGAAACGCGGGAAACAACTGCTTCAATTTTCCGATTCCTGCCAGCCTCCCGCGCCCGCAATATCGCGAAGTGCTCGCGTCCGCTCTGGACGCGTTG
Source organism: Verrucomicrobiia bacterium (assembly GCA_035765675.1). Lineage (GTDB taxonomy): Bacteria > Verrucomicrobiota > Verrucomicrobiia > Limisphaerales > DASXHY01 > DASXHY01. The sequence continues at coordinate 87,766 of DASTXC010000082.1, read as the reverse complement.
AAAAAATTCAATCCCGAATTGGTTGCCGTTTCCGCGGGGTTCGATGCGTATGTGCGCGATCCGCTTTCGGAGGAAACGCTGGAAGCCGAGGATTTCAACTGGCTCGGTCAGAATCTTCGCGCGCTGAAAATTCCCACGATGCATCTGCTCGAAGGCGGTTACAGCCGCGATCTGCCGGAATTGATTTTCGCGTATCTCAAAGGTCTGGACGGAAAATAGACGAGGCGATGGTAAACTCGGCGCATTGCAAAAGCGGCGCTGAAGCGACCGCACTCCAGACGCTATCGCGCGATTTTAAAATCATCAGAAAACGCGGAGCGTCTGGAGTGCGTGCGCTTCAGCGCCGCTTTTTCACGCACCACGCATCATCCCTTGATCATCTTGAATACATTTGGCGAAGGCAGGCGCTGTAACTCAATGTCCATGATCGTGGTGCGATGCCCTTGAATCCATTCCAACAGTTGCTCGGTTTTAAGTTCCAGCCGGAATGGCAAATACAGAATCTCTTTTGTTTCCGGATCGACCGCGCTGATTTCCAAAGCGCACATCGCCACTTCTGAGATCTGCGACACCCATTTCCTTCGGTTCGCCACAAACACATCCGTGCGCAGGTAAAACATCAGAATATTTTTGTTCACCTCGTTGAGATGCTTGTCTTCGAACAGCGTCTGGATCGGACGCGATTTTGTCTCCTGTTGTTCCGATTGGAAAAAAACATCAAAACTGTTGACCGGTCTTCCGTCCTGGTCGCGGATTCGGAAAATCACCTGCGCGTGGTGATCGTATTGTGCGCGGGGATCATCAAGCCATTTCTTCCACCACGCCGGAGCCTGTTGTTTCACCACTTTGTCGTAGGTTGCTTCGGTTTCCTGATCGAATACTGAAACCAGTTTTGGCCACGTGTCCGGCGTCGCCTCCAATCCACGTTGAATCAAACGCAGGACCTGCGCCTTGGGCAATGAACCCGAAACGATTCCCAATTCATCACCACTGTGCGCGCATTGATACGGAATCGCGAACGGCACCTGCGAGCGCGCATTGCAACCCGGGGTGGAGGATTCTTTGAGTTCGTAGAATTCGGTGAGTTTGTCCTGGCGGTTCAAATGCCGATCCTGCTGGCGCGCCGCTTCCGACCAATTCGTTTCCAACGCGGCCTGCGTGGGGCCGAATCGCAAATAATTGAAATTCACATTGCTCGCCGAAACGCGCACCACGCCGTCCGAGCCGTCTTCCTTCGCGTAACGAATCGGAATTTCAAACCATTTCACATCCGCCTGCGAACCGACGATTACCGATTCGTAAACTGCGTAATCGGTGGAAAGCGCATTGCCCGGTTGAATAAAATGCCGGTGCAGATCAAGCGTCCAGTCCGACCCAAGTTCCAGCGCGTTCAACACCTGCACGCCGCGCTCGGTTCCTGCCTGAAAAACGAAGCGCCCCCATTTTGCAACCTGACCTTTGCCGACGTGCGCCCAGCCGCTGCCGAGATTCGCGCCGGCCAGATAAATCAGATTCTGCAGCGGCGACGGTTTGGGACTGAATTTGCGCAGCCAGTTGCGAATGACCAGCGCGCCGGTGCTGTGAATAATGACGTGAAAGCGTCCCTTCAACAGTTTGGGGAAATCCATGTGCAAGGCGCGATCCAGAGCGCGCGAGATGTCATCAATCGTTATCCCGTCATCGAGGCTGATGTAACGGCTGAGGTTGATTTCAACTACGCTCTTCTTGCCGTAAATTTGTTTCAATGACTGCGGCAGCGTGCCGTAGATTTTCGGAATTTCGCCGGCCGAATCTTTGCCTTCCGCGCTGTAACCGTGAATGAGAACGATGGGTTCCATAATAGTTGCTTTCCCTTGTTGTTGCGTGACATCCGATCCTTGAGTGGCTCGCGGAATATTTCAGTGGAACCCTGTGCAAGTAAAGCGCGATTCGAGCGGAGCGCGGGTCTGTGACCCGCAGCAACTTTCACGGCGAACAAAAGTCCCCAAAATCTCCGAACCCGCTTTGTTTTCCAGCGCACGAAAAAGCGCCGGAAGCTATCACGCCCAACCAACTTACAACCGCTTGACGACAAGGACCGCATTTCCCAAGCTGCTCGCGCCGATCCAAAAAATTTATGAAATTCAGACTCACTCCCGTCGGCGCGCGCTCGTCTGTGACCGCGCAACGCCGCTGAATTCATGAGCCGCAAAAAACGCATTCCACTCCAGAGCAGCGAAAACTTTGGAAACAATCCATTCGGCGCCTTGAGCAGCGAAGGGTTGCCAGCCGCGCCGGAGAATCCGCAAACGAATTCAACGGATCAATCGCCGCCTGCCCTGCCAAATCGCAATCGCGGTCGCGTGGACATTCTGCGTTCGACCGCGCATCGCGGTGGCAAAACCGTCACCGTCGTGCAGGGATTCGTCGGAATTGGTCTTCCCGAAAAAGAACAGCTTGCCAAGAAGATGCAACGTCTCTGCGGCACAGGCGGAACCGTGAAGGAAGGCCGGATCGAAATCCAAGGGGACAAGCGGAATGAAGTGGCGCAAGTGCTGACCGAAGCGGGTTTTCGTCCGGTGTTCGCCGGCGGGTGAGTAGTGCAGATTTCAAAGTCTGCTGTGTCGCAGGTTTCCAAACCTGCGCGGCTGGAACTTTCAATGCGTTTCGAACGTGCGCGTTCAGCCGATTTAGAAATCGGCGATACAGCAGGTTTGGAAACCTGCGCTACCGCGTTTTCTATTCCTCTCGCTAGATATTTTCCGCGATGCTCGGTGGCGGTTGATACGTCAGTTCTTTTTCCGGACCGAGCGATGAGGTATCGGCGGCGAGAACGCGATAGTTGCGAATCTGCAACGAAACTTCACGACCATCTTCCAATCCAAGCTGCGAGTATTCTTCCTTCGTCATACGACTGCGCAACACCAGCCCGGATTCCAATTCGAACTCCAGTCGCAGCATGATTCCCAGAAAGAACGTGTGCCGAAGAATCGCGCGATACGGATACAGCGTCAGGTCGGTTGATGTCTGAACCGCGTAAGGACGAAAACCGATCCGCAGCTTGGTGCCGTCCGGCTGATCGTGCGCGGGAAACTGCAGTTCGTTCAGGCGGGCGACGCCGCCCTTCACTTCCGTGTCGAGCACGTTCATCACGCCGATGAACTTGGCGACAAATTCGTTTGCCGGCTGTTCGTAAACTTCGCGGGGCGTTCCGACCTGTTCCAATCGACCGCGCGAAAAAATCACAATGCGATTGGAAACTTCCAGCGCTTCCTCCTGATCGTGCGTGACGAAAATGGTGGTGACGTTCAGATCGTGATGCAGCGTCACCAGCCATTCGCGCAATTCCTGGCGAATCTTGGCATCGACCGCGCCGAATGGTTCGTCGAGCAGAAGCACGCTGGGTTTGGAAGCGAGCGCGCGGGCGATGGCGACGCGCTGCCGTTGTCCGCCGGAAAGCTGATGCGGATAACGCTTCTCCAATCCATCCAGGCCAAACAGCTTGAGCAATTCCTCAACTCGCGCCGCGATGTCCGGCTTTTTCCATTTCTTGATTTTCAGGCCGAACGCGATGTTCTTGAACACCGTCATGTTCTTGAACAATGCGTAGTTCTGGAAAACGAAACCGATGTTGCGTTCCTGAACCGACAGGTCGTTCACGCGCTGGCCGCGAATAAAAATGTCGCCGGACGTCGGGACTTCCAGCCCGGCGATCATGCGAAGGACAGTGGTTTTGCCGCCGCCGCTGGGGCCGAGCAGCGCCATGAGTTCGCCTTCCTTGACGGAGAACGCGACATTCTTTACGGCGGCCACTTCGCCAAACTGTTTCGTGACGTTTTTTAATTCGATGCTCACCGGTGCGTTAGTGGATAGGCGATGGTTGATGGGCGAGGCGGAACAATTTCATTTCGCGCGCTGGAGAGAATTTCTGAGGCCGCTGAGCATTCTCCCCTGCTCTTCTGCGGCGGCATAGATCGATGCAAAGTCCGCTTCTGAAAGAATCCTTTGCCGGCGTGAGATGTGAGACTGTGAAACGACTGCGAACGGTGAACCGGTTGCAATTTCAACGAATCGCGCGTTGTCAGCTTTCGAAAACCGCGCACTGCCTTCCGCGATATTCGAGGAAACCGAAACGGTGGCCCGCCGCATCTGACTTGTCAGTCCAAACCGTTCGTCATCGGGAAACGAGCGCGTGACTCGATAAACCTGATCCGCAAATGAAATCGCTTTTTGCCAAACTTCCAATCGTTCAAAGCTAAACATAATTCGTTCTGGATTTTGGATTGTTTCAATGCTCGATGACCATCAACTATCCACCATCTGACCATCAACCACAGCCGCTTGCGCGCGTTCGAATTCGCGGGCTTGTTTTAATTCCAACAACGTTTTGATTCCCAGGGTGAACAATGCCAGCAGCGCCAGCAGACTCGCCACCGCAAATGCCGCCTGCGCATTGTATTCGTTGTAAAGTTTTTCCACGTGCAGCGGCATGGTGTCCGTCTGGCCGGTAATGTGACCTGATACCACCGACACTGCGCCGAACTCGCCCATCGCGCGCGCGTTGCAGAGAATCACGCCATAAATCAAACCCCATTTTACGGAGGGTAGCGTCACATGCCAGAACGTCTGAAAACCATTCGCGCCGAGACTGAGCGCGGCCTGCTCCTGTTCCGTGCCGGTCGCCTGCATCACGGGAATCAATTCGCGCGCAACAAATGGAAAGGTGACAAACACCGTCGCCAGCACAATTCCCGGAACAGCGAAAATGATTTTGATATTGTGATCATCCAGCCAGCGACCGAAAAAACCCTGCAATCCAAACAGCACCACGAACATCAAACCCGCGACCACCGGCGACACCGAGAACGGCAAATCGATCAGCGTGATCAACAGCGAACGTCCGCGGAATTTGAATTTTGCAATCGCCCACGACGCGGATAATCCAAACACGACATTGATCGGCACGCTGATCGCCGCGATGAGCAGCGTGAGTTTGATCGCCGCCCAGGAATCCGGATGCGTCAGCGCTCCCCAATAAGCTTTCCAGCCTTTATCGAATGCCTGGACAAAAACATTCGCCAGCGGCAGCAGCAGAAACACGAGACAGAAAACCAGCGCCACGGAAATGAGCAGCCATTTCACAATCGGCGATTCTTCCGTGCCGCGCTGCGATTGCTGGCGCGATCCGGTCAATTTGGATTTTACAATGCCAGCCATGTCAGTGTTGGAAACGGTTGGCCCATTGCTCGATCACGTTAATAATCGCGAGCAGCACAAACGAGAAAATCAGCAGCACCACTGCCAGCGCAATCGCCCCGGTGTAATCGTATTCCTCCAGGCGCATCACAATGAGATAAGGCGCGATTTCGGTTTTGAAGGGAAGATTGCCGGAGATGAAAACGACGGAGCCGTATTCGCCAATCGCCCGTGCGAACGCCAGCGCGAAGCCGGTCAGCACCGCAGGCAACAGCGTCGGCGCAATCACACTCACAAACGTGCGCAAGCGACCCGCGCCCAGCGAAGCCGCGGCCTCTTCCACATCGCGCTCAAAACTCTCCAGCACCGGCTGCAAAGTGCGAACGACAAACGGCATTCCCACAAACGTCAGCGCGATCACCACGCCCAGCGGTGAGAACGCGCCCTTGATTCCGAGCGGCACGAGAAATTTTCCCAACCAGCCATTTTGTGAAAACAGATTCGCCAGCGTCAGACCCGCAACCGCGGTCGGCAACGCGAAGGGAAAATCCACCATCGCATCGATAAACCGGCGGCCGGGAAATTCATAACGCACCAGCACCCAGGCGAGCAAAGTTCCAAACACCGCATTGGCGACGGCTGCGATCAGCGAGGCGCCGAAGGTCAATTTGTATGCAGCCAGCGCGCGTTCGGTCGTGGCCAGTTCCCAGAAGTCGTGCCACGAAAGCCCGCAGGTGCGAATGATCAATCCGGCAAACGGAATCAGCACAATCGTGCTGAGAAAAAACAGGGTCAGGCCCATGGTCAGGCCAAATCCGGGCAATGCGTTGAATTTTTTTCGAGCCATGCGGCAGGGTTTCAGAACGGACAACAACTGATTCGGTTTCGGATTTTTTGTTTCGGCGCGGACTTTACTGGAGCCTCTGGCGGGAAGCAATTCATCAAGCAAATCGTCCAGCCGGGAGTTTTTCTCCCGGCACGGATTCAATGTGAGAGTGAAATCAGGAGCGATGAGTTACATCCCCCGATAATTTCACACGAGACAGTTCATCATTTCACGGACTCGCATAGCTCGCCCCTCCGGCCATCAGCGGTTTTCGCGCTGGATTTGATCGAATATTCCGCCATCAGCAAAGTGAGTCTTGTTCGCTTTTTGCCAGCCACCGAAAACTTCATCAATGGTGAACAGCGTCAACTTCGGAAACTTGTCCGCGTATTTCGCCGCGATTTCCTGATTGCGTGGCCGATAGAAATTTCTGGCCGCAATTTCCTGTCCTTCGGGCGAATAGAGATATTCCAGATACGCTTTGGCCAGCGCTTCGGTGCCATGTTTTTTCGCAACCCGATCCACTATGGCCACCGGCGGCTCGGCCAGAATGCTGATGGACGGAGCGATCACTTCGAAATCGCCACCGGATTCCTTGAGCGACAACATGGCTTCGTTTTCCCAGCCGACCAGCACATCGCCGATGCCGCGTTTTACGAACGTGGTCGTCGCTCCTCGCGCGCCCGAATCGAGCACCGGAACATTTTTATAGAAGCGCGTGACAAACTCGCGGGCTTTGGCTTCGTCGCCATTGTTTTTCTTCAACGCATAACCCCAGGCCGCCAGATACGCCCAGCGCGCCGCGCCGGAAGTTTTTGGATTGGCGGGAATGATTCCAACGCCGGGCTTCACCAGATCATCCCAATCCTTAATGCCCTTGGGATTTCCCTTTCGCACGAGGAACACAATCGTCGAAGTGTATGGCGTGCTGTTCTGCGGCAGCCGCTTCTGCCAGTCCGGCGCAATCAGTTTTCCCTTTTGGACAATCGCATCGATGTCATACGCCAGCGCGAGCGTCACGACATCGCCGCCCAATCCATCAATCACCGAGCGCGCCTGTTTTCCGGAGCCGCCGTGGGATTGCTGGATCACAACGGTTTCGCCGGTTTTTTCTTTCCAGTATTTCACGAAGGCTGCGTCGTATTCCTGATACAACTCGCGCGTCGGATCGTAGGAAACATTCAGCAGTTTGATCTCTTTGGCTTCGCTCTGAAACATCGCGGTTCCCGCCAGTGCCAGCAGAACAGCGACTCCTCCCAGCGCGAGAATTTTGGTAACAGTTTTCATGATCGCAGCAAATAAACGGTTCGCGGTTGATGGTCAGACGATCGTCAGAAAGCGAGTTGCACGCGGGTGAACAACGCTTCTTCAGGTTGCCCGGAAACAGCGCCCGCCTTGCCGCCGGTGAACGTGGTGCGATTGAAACTCGCCGAAGCGCGAATGTTTTTATTCAAGTACCAGTTCAATCCCACAGCCCACGCCTGCGCCGCAGTGGCCGACGAAGCCGGATTGGCAAAGATCGGAAACGCGTCATTATCAATATCCAGTTCCGCGTAACGCGCAACCAATTGTAACGCGCCCCAATGTCCGTCCTTGGGATTGAACGGATTCTTCGGATTCACGCCTGTAAAAGAAGCGTCTTCGCCGGTCAACACCCAACCGGCGGTGACTTCCCACGCCCGATGTTCGAGATCGGCTTTCAACGCGCCCGCCTGAATTTCCTGACGCGAAATCGCGTATTCTGCCAGCAGGCTGAACGGTCCGGTGAAGTAATACGCCTGGGGCGATAAACGCCAGCGATCGCCCGAAGCCACGACGCCATTGTTGTAGCTGAAAAACCGCTGCGCTCCGTCGGTCGCATAACCGCTTCCGTTCGGAAGGCCCGTGGAATTTGAAGATACATTTCCCCAACTGCCGCCCAGTCCAAATCCAATTCCCTTGATCCATTCGTTGTCCGATGTCTTGAACGGCTGCGTGAAGACGCGTCCTGCGAATTCGCGATGATCTTCAAAATCCGAACTGCCGCCGTTGCGCGCATCGCCCGCGCCGTTGAACACACCCGCCGCGTAACTCAACCGGCCCTGCAAAGCATCACCCCAGATTTGAAAACCCACATCGCGTCCGGGCACCAGCGCGGTGACCAGTGAACGTTCCGTGAAATGCGTCACCGGATCCGATTGCAGATATTCGAGGCCGACCGGCGATTTAAATTTGCCCGCGCGCAGTTGCAGCCACGGTTCGTAGCGATAGTTCAGATACGCATCAAAGATTTGAACCGACGATCCGCCAAAGTCCGGGACGAACATGAAATCGAAATCGCGATACAATGTTCCCTGAAAAATCGGACGCGCGCGGCGCAGCAGAAAACCGTCGTTGCCATTCAGGTCCGCATCGCGAAAAAACGTCCGGTTATCCACCTGTAGTAATCCATGCAGTTGAAAGACAAAATTGGTATCGGCGGAACTGATGCTCAGTCCGCGGTTGCCCAAGGAAATGCGCGGTGCGTCTTTGGCTTTCGTCGCGGTGACTTCATCGTCCAATTCGCGTTGCCGTTCCAAAACTCGAATTTTTTGATCGAGCGCCTGGAGTTGTTGTTTCAGCGCATTGATTTCATCCGCGTCAGAAGCGTTCGCCGACGGAACTGCCAGCGCGGCCGCCAGCGGAAGGAGAAGCAGAGTCCGTTTCATAATTGTTTACTGAGTTCTATTGATTCTGTGGCGCCCGGTGGCCGGATTCATTTGCCGACCACGATCCGTGACGCTGCAACCACCTTATTGATGGATACCCTAGTATGTCAATAGAGATTTAAAAGAATCAGACTAATCAATAAATTCAATGCTTAAATGCGTATTGGAAACTAATTCTTGAGAACGCCAGTGTACATTCTACAGTAAACTGCTTATGAAACTTTCGGTTCGCGGAGAATATGCCTTGCGCGCCTTGCTCGTCCTTGGGGTGAACTACGACCAGTCGGTGGTTCGCATCCAGACCATTTCCGAGCAGCAAAACATTCCGAAACGTTTTCTGGAACAAATCCTCAACGACCTGAAAACCGCTGGCGTGGTGGAAAGCCGGCGCGGTGTCGCGGGCGGATATCGCCTCGCCCGACGTCCCGAGGAAATCACGCTCGCGGTGATCATTCGCCACATCGAAGGCGCGCTCGCGCCGGTCAGTTGCGTCAGCGAAAGCTATTACGAGAAATGCACCTGCCCGGACGAATCGCGCTGTGCGATTCGCAGCGTGATGAAAGAAGTTCGCGAAGCGGTGGTTCGCATTGTGGAACGAACGACGATTGCGGAACTTTGCGAACGCTGGCGGCACTTGCAGCAGGAGCCACTGAACCCGTTTGATTTTTCAATCTGAGGAAGATGGAAATTAACCGTCTCGACGAATCTCGAGCCTCAATCCTCACGTCGTCACGCCGCTCGCCTTTCCGTCGCAAATCCGCTATCAAAATTCCGTGAGCCACTCTCGCAATATTCAAAACCTCGCTTTGATCGGTTTCATGGGAACCGGCAAATCGTCGGTTGGACAAATCGTTGCCGCGGCATTGCATTTTACCTTTCTCGATACCGACCAACTCATCGAAGCGCGCACCGGGAAAACTGTTTCACAGATTTTCGCCGAGGAAGGTGAACCTGCCTTCCGCCAGCTCGAAGCTGAAATCGTTCGCGAACTGGAATCACGCACGCGGCATTTGATTTCCACCGGCGGCGGTCTGCCAGCCAATGCGGACAATCTCGCCAGCCTCAAATCCCACGCGCTCGTCGCTTGCTTGTGGGCGTCGCCGGAAAAAATCTGGGAACGCGTCCGGCATCAATCGCATCGTCCCCTGCTCCACGATCCCGATCCGCTCGCAAAAATCCGCACTCTGCTCGCCGCCCGCGAACCGTATTACCGCCAGGCTGATGTGCTGTTGAATACCGAACTCCGCTCGGTCAAAGAAGTCGCTCAGCAGATCGTTCATCAATTTCAAATCGCGCAGGCGCAAAGCCGTTGAGCCAGGTTATGCCGAAGAGTTTCAACGCAAAGCCGCAAAAACTCAAAGACACAAGCAACAGAGTGTCACGGGTGTCTCGCCCGTGCGTTGATGCTTTGGCTCATGATTTTGAAACGCACCGGCGAGGCGGTCGTGCGAGTATACCGTGCGAACAATTTGCTCAGGAAAATAAAACTTTATCCTCTCACCAGGTTTTTAGGATTCGCCTTGCGCCTCTGCTTCTTTGCGTCTCTGCGTCGAATCGGAACCTCAGTCACTCATCGTGAAGGAAGTAATTCGTCAACGCGCTTTGGAACTCGGCTTCGACGACTGCCGCTTCACCGCCGCCTCCGCGCCGGATCACGCCGCTCAGTTCGAACGTTGGATTGCGGAAAAAAATCACGGCGAAATGGCATGGCTCGAACGCAACGCTCACAAACGCGTGAACCCGCAGGAAGTTTTGCCCGGCGCGAAAAGCATTCTCTGCCTCGCCGTCAGCTACACCACCGAATCGGAAGGACGAGTTACACGAGTCCCAAATCCGGAATCTCAATCAGTTCCACACCGCCAATCCAGCCTCACCGGCGTTGTCGCTCGATACGCGCAATATCCCGACTACCACGATCTTCTCGCCGAACGCCTGAAATCGCTCACTGCGTTTCTTACGGAAATCGGCCCGACTGAAACGCGCTCGCTCTGGTATGTCGATACGGGACCGCTGCTGGAACGCGACCTCGCCCGGCGCGCCGGTTTGGGATTTGTTGGCAAGCACACGAACCTGATCAGCCGCAAACTCGGCAATTGGATTTTCCTTTCGGAAATCATCACCACGCTGGAACTGGAACCTGACGAATCGGAAAAAAATCGCTGCGGCACCTGCACCCGTTGCATTACTGCATGTCCCACCAGCGCGATCACCGCGCCCTTTCAACTCGATGCGCGCCGCTGCATTTCCTACCTGACGATTGAGTTGAAAGGCGCAATCCCAATCGAGCTGCGTCCGAGGATTGGAAATCGAATCTACGGTTGCGACGATTGTCTCGCGGCGTGTCCCTGGAATCGTTTTGCGCAGGAAGGTCGATTGATGAAACCTCACGCGCGCCCCGATCTGAGCGCGCCGGATTTGATCGAGCTTCTGAGTCTGGACGCCGCTGGTTTCAAGCAACGCTTTGCCGGCACGCCAATTCTCCGTACCAAACGCCGCGGACTGCTGCGCAACGTCTGCATCGCGTTGGGGAACATTGCTGATGAATCCGCCTTGCCCGCTCTGGAAAAAGCCGCGCTTGATCCCGAACCCTTGATCGCCGAACACGCGCTCTGGGCCATCGAACAAATCCAATCGCGCCGGCTCCCGGTGTAGCGTTCGCGTGTCGCCGAACCGGATTATGGCATTTATGGCGCTTCAGCGTGAGAATGAAGCGTCCACTAAATCTTCACGGCGCTTTTTTCAACCCTTCCCATTTCACCGTCCAACTCCCATCGCTTGGAAATCCGGGTGCTGGGCGGTTTGGGCCATGATCCCAACCGGCGGTCATCATCGCTACGGCATAAAGCAGACCGCCATTGCCGGGCAGATAGGGACACGGGCCGCCGGTGTTCACGCCGCGCTGGTCAAACTGATTACGCGCGCTGGGTTTGAGCAATGCATCAACCGCAATCTGCGGTTCACCCGTACGTGCGGCGGCCATGGCCATCCACGGAAGATCCCAGCCCCAAGTTTTGTCCCAATTCCAGGTGGCCCACACCTTCAGCACCGTGCGATGCGCGGTCTCGGCATCCACCCCTTCGAGGGGCGGCAACATGCCGAATGCGCCGATGGGATCGGGATGTTCCCAAGCGGTCCTGGTGTAGGTATTCGTGCAGCCGGCATAGTCAACAAAGACACCGTCGCTCACAGGCATTGGCGCAAGATGATTGCGAACATCATCCCAATGGGCGTTGCGAGCAAGGCTCAGACGCTCCCGCCAAACCTGCGCTTGATCGAGGCCCCAACGCCAATACGCCAGGTCAAAAACCGTGTCACTCCAGATGGCCTTTTCGCTGGGAGGCATATCAAAGGCCAGCGAGTAGATACCGGTCTTTGCGTCCAGCGTTGGATAATCGGCCATATGCTCGGCAGTTCCAAAAACAATCTCGCTCCATTTTTCCAACGTTGCCCGGGTTGGGTGGAGCCGATAGTCCAGCTCGGCGAAAAAGATGGGATGCGGTTGTTTCCAAAGCAGAACCTGGTTGCCAATCCAGGGTGCGCTGCGGCCTTCCGGTCCAACCGACTTCGGCCATTTCAACCCCGCATAACCCAGTTGAGCTGCCAGCGCACGGGCGGAAGGGACAAATCGCTGGTAACAGGCAATTGCCTTATCGGCCATCGCCCAACGATCCCACAACGCGTAATGCGCCAGATGCCACCAGATCATTTCCATGTGAAACTGTCCGCGCCACGGGTCGATCCCCATCAAGCCTGCTTCCGCCGACGGCCAACTGCCGGCCGATTGCGCTGCCAACTGGTATTGCGAAAGCACAATGCGGCGTTCGAGTTCGAACCAGCGGGGATCTTTGCTTCCGGAAAGATCAATCGCGCCCCCAGTGCTCCAGAAGTGTTTCCAGTGACTCGAAGTCTCTTCAAAAGATGATTGAACAGTCGGGAGCGTGATTGAAACGGGCGCGGGCGAAAAAGCGCAGATGAATTCCAGCCGGTTCGTGCCCTGCGCCGAGAGAACAAAGTGATACAGCGGAATCCCATTGCCGATTGGAAACGATTCATTTTCTCGAACCTCGGCGGTTTGTATCACTCCATCGCGGACAAATTTGAGCTTGAGCCGCTTGACCTGGCCATAGAATGGATCCCCCAACCATTTAATGTCCGGGGTGATGGCCGTATCGCCATTCGCAACATTGGCAGCAATCTTTTCCGTCACATCCGCCCACCGATCCCTGGTGCCGAACTCCGCTTTTTGAATCAAAATATTTCCCCGGCCCTCGTTGGTTGAAGAAGTGAACTGGCATCCGGTGGACCACGCCAGACTGGCGTAACAAGTTGTGGCATCCACCTGACGCACAAGGTCCGCACGCGATTCGCCGCGGAGCAACATTTCAGTGGAATGACCCTTTCGTCGAAAAAAATCGCCAACCCACGAGCCGTTTTGCAGCGACGGATACGGGAAATCCAACGCAACCTGCAATTCGCCGCTCGCGATGAGCGGCGATTCAATGCGCACCACAACGGCGTCCAGCGTTGGATGGACACACGTCTCCACGCGAACCGGCTGGCCGTCGATCTGATAGCTTGAGGTCTGCAGCCCTGACCATAAATCCAGCATCCGCGTGAGACCGGAAACATCGTTGGACTTCAGCTCCGCACCGTTGCTTCGACACAAGCGCAGCCGGCCAAGATTCATGACGTGCGGATTGTCGAACATCCATTTGCGGATTTCCTCGGTGTTCGGCCGGAAATGGTCCGGCCCCTGATTGCGTCCTTGTTGAAAAGTTCCTGTCGGTGGAACCTGATCGGGCGTCCAGCCAGCTGGCAATGGAAATGAATGCCAGCCCCAATGGGACATTGAATTTCCTCCAAACGTCTGCAATCCGGTGCCATCCGCGTTAAAACAGAATTCACCATTGCCCAACGGAATTTGTCCGGCCACGTCATCCCACTGGATGTTGTGTCGAGTCACCAGCGCATGACGATCAATTGGAATTTTGTCCACTGGCTCCGGAAACTCACCGGCGGTTCCAGTGAGCGAACGCATCAGGATCAGAATGGCCGAGACAAATGAAGCGGTGCGGATGGAGTTTTCATATTTCATGGAATCTCAATATTTGTTGGCCCCTTTCCAGACTGCCGGTTGGTGGTGCTTTCCAGCGCCGTGTCCCTATGCTTGAGGGAACACCGAACTCGAAAGTCCGGTGAACCAGCAGGCTGGAAAGTCTGCTCTACGGCGTTACGAATGAACGTTCGCCAATTCGTACTATCGCTTTAGCAATTGAACGACTTCAAACAATTCAATGGCTCGCCTGAATAGGAACGATTACTTGGGCGGTTCTCAGCATGACCGGACCGAGCAGGCCGGATTCCAGCAATGGCGAATTTTTCGACCAGTGATGCCACGTCGTAAATGTCAGGCGTCCAGTCGGACTCGGCTTGCCGTCCAACAGCCATTGCGGCCAGGCCTTGAGTTCAGAACCGTTCCATTCGCAATCCGGCGGCAACTGCTCGTCGCCAATCAATCGATTCGGCCAGAGGTTCGTAACCTTCACCACCAAACGATTCGCGCCCGGTTTCGCTGCGGCAGAAACGTTCACTTGAAACGGCGGTTTCCAAAGCACGCCCAGGTCTTTTCCATTCAATGAAACTTCCGCGAAGTTCTTCACATCGCCCAGGTCCAGCCAGAGTTCGCGACCTGAGCTCAAGCGTTCGGCAGGAATCTCAATTTCCTTTTCGTAAGTCGCAGTTCCCGAGAAATAACGCACGCCCGATTCCGCATGATCGCTCCACGAAATCAGCTTGTTCAGACGAAGCAATTTCGGCGCGCCCCAGTTCGGCGGGAAATGTAAATCCCAGGCGCCCGGGATTTCCTGTGGCGCGGGCAAATTCGTCGCCACTGCGTGCAACGTTTTTCCGCTCGCCATTCGCAATTGCACGTCTCCGTTTCTCCAGGTTTTCACCGTCGGCGCTTCCGCAGTCGTCACTACTTCCCACTTCGGAATGGATCCAACCGTCGTCATCGTCGGCAATCTGAGCTTGGATTTTTCAACCGCGACCACGTGACCCGCTTTGCCATCCAATGTGTAATCAACCCGCAGTTCCTTGGTGTGAAATTCCGCTGGATCGCGTCCCGCCAAATCATTGTCGGCAATGATCGCGTCGCCAGCCGCGAGTCGTTGAGCAACTTTGGCGGTGACATCCATTTGGCCCGCGCCGTCCGTCGCGACGTAAATCGCGCGCTGAATTTTCAGCTTCGGCGAATTCGAAGTTTCCCGGACAAATTGTCCATGGGCAGCGACAACGTGATCGGCATCGGCTGCGGATTTGCGGAAAATCACGAACACCGATTCCGCGGGCTCAAAGTTCAGCGTCACCGTGGTGCGACCGTTTTCTGATTTCCAGATCGCCGCAGTTTCGATCACGCCCGTCTCGGGATGCCAGAGTTCCGGAATTTTGCCCGCGACGCGAAACGTGCAATCAGCGGAATCGAACTGCCGCCGTTGATTTGAAACAAAGTAAATATCCGCGTCCTGAGTGACGCGATGCGTGTATGCCAAACGCGTTTCGCGATCGGCGTTGGGAAATTCAAAATCACGCGGCAACCGTTGCGCAGCGAAAACGTTGGTCAACGATTGGCCCCAGACAATCCGGCCTTTGCCAACGGAATTTTCCCGCACGGTCGTTCCGTTGGATTTGCCCCAGAGTTCTTGCGCCAATTCATTCACCTGAACGTCGCACTCCGGAAAACCGGCGAGGCTCGGAGAATGTTGCGGCCGCGGCCCGACCACAGTGGCTCCAGCACGAACGAGCTCGCGCACGCGTTGCAACACCGGCGGCGTCATGTTGATATCGTTTTGCGGCAGCACCAGCACGGCGTAATTCGCGCCGCTGGCCAGAGTCACCCGGCCATTCTTCACGGTCGCTCCGTGCAATAGAACGTCAGCATTCACCGCATCGTAATCGTAACCTGCCGGAATTTCCGGATGGCCGATGCGCATTTCCACCGGCGCGCTTTCACCGGTAAAATAAGCGACGTCCGCGACAGCACGCCCTTGTTGCAGGAGAAACTGGCAGCGCGAAATGTAATCGATCCACGCTTTTCCCTGATCCCACCACGTCTCGGTGCGCTCGAAATGAAATCCCCATTGGCCCATCGTCATGCCCGGCCAGCGATTCGTCCACGGCTGCATCGCGTAACGATGAAAAATGTAGCGATTCAATCCCTGGCAAAACATCAGGTCGCCCAGCGGTTTCAGCGAATACGGATCTTCCAGCCAACGTCCGGTATGCGGTCCCGGTGCGGCTGTAAATGATTCCGCGGCGACGACGCTTTTGCCGTAAACATGCGCGATGGATGCAGCGAGCTTGATGGATGAATGCCCTGAACTGCCGCTCCAGAACTCGCCCATGACCACGTCCGCGGGTGCGCCGGATTGCATCGATTCGAATGGCCCGGTGTACGGTTCTATCGCATTCAGCAAACCGTGTTCGCGACAGAGTTCGGCGAAATGGCGGAAGTAATTATCAGCAAACAAATCGGCAACTGTCCGGCGCATGTCCCAAAGAAAGCGTTCGGTGACTTCCGGGCTTTCAATGACTCGCCGCGTGAACGTCGGGAGAAATTTCAACGGATCGTAGCCGCGCCGCTTTTGAAATTCCTCGCGAAACTTCGGCGTCCAGTCCTGTCCGCCGACTTCGTAACTATCGATCAATGATGTATCGAGCGCCTTGCCGGCGAGCGGCCCGATGTCATTCAGCACCTTTTGCATGAAGCCCTCCCAATGCGCGTCGAGCGCTTCCTTGCTCATCTTGTCGCATTCCAAACCGGTGCCTTCGACGGGCGCGGGATGATTGTTCCTGCCGATCGGCGTGTAACCAATCCGCAGAACAGTCCAATCGCCAGCGGGCACATCCCAGCGAAGATGTCCGTCGTCACTGAGTTTCGCAGTCAAATCCAGAACGCCCTCCCGCGGAATGGGCTCGGTTGATTTTCCTTTCGCGGGAGGCGGATCGAAGAAGGTGCGATTCACGGATGTTTTTTCAATCAATCGCGCTGCGGCCAATTGACGTTCGCTGACAGGAAAAATGAGCGCTTCATTTTCGTCCGCAGTCAGCACGCTGGGTTTTCCGTTGAGCGTGAATTCAAGCCGCAGTTGCTTCACCATGCCCTGCGCCGGATCGCCGCCCATTTCGCTGTTGCTGACAATGACGGATTCCTGGCCGCGCTCGATCATCTTGAGCAATCGATCTTTTACATCCGCCCACCCGCCCCCGTCCGTACCGTAAACCGCGCGTTGAATTTCCAATTTCCCTTTCGCACTTGAAGCGTCGCCCGGAATGTTTTCAGTCGGTCCCGGCGACTTGAACGCCAGCACCGCGATGTCGCGATAAAAATCGAGCCTCATTTTCGGCTGCGGCAAAACAGCATCAAAGACCGCTGGCCCATGGCAATGAGTCTCGCTGGAGGTCAACTGTTGCATCGCGTTGGCCGGCGTGTTCCACGGACCGCCGCTGCTGGACCAACCGGCGCAATTCTCAACCGAGAGTTTAAGTCCCAAGCGATCCGCCTCCTGCACCGCAAACTTGAAACACTCGCGCCACTCCGCGCTCATGAACGGCACGTCGCCGGGCGGAATTTCGCAATCCACATTCACAATCGTCGCGCCTCCGAGACCGATCTCTTTCATCGCTTCCAAATCAGCGGTGATGCCGGCTTTGGTAATGTTGCCGTTCATCCAATGCCACCAGGTTTGTGGTTTGGCGGAGTCGGGCGGATTGGAAAATCCGTCTTCCAAAGGAGCAGCGGTCGCGGAAGCCAGGGCAGCGCACAGAGCGGTGAAGGCAAATAAGCAGCGGGATAATTTTGTCATTTTGATTTGAATAAAAAATCGATTCAGGAGTTTGTATCGAGCGGCGTCAGACTGAGTTCGAACGTCTGGGTTGCAGAGTTGTTTTGTCGGCTCGTGAAGCGAACGCGTCCGTTTTTGTCAGAGCGCAAGGAATCAATCGTTTCGCCATTCGCTTTCAATTGGTAACGCGCCCGAGGACGCAATCCCGCGACGATATGCTGCGTTGCTCCTTTGCTCTGCGATGAAGTTTCCGTCCAGCGACGCGGCAAATCGGGATCGTCCGGCCAGCTCTGAATCTCAACGGTCAACGCTTTCGCCTCCGGCCGCGAAATTGACATCGCCCAGTTTTTATTCGTGCGCGGGAAATATTCCAAACCGTTCTCCGTCGCGTTGATCGCGAACGGCATTGAATCGCGCAACGTGCACGCACCAGCCGTCACGACGCAACCCTCGGTGCTCAGATCAATTTCATAAAGCTGTCCGCGCAACGGATAGCGCAGTTTCGTGCCGTTGAGTTCCGGCGTCAGATGTGGCTCCAGATAAAGCCGGTTGGGTTTCGGTTGGACGCCATAAATGTCGCGATACAAACCCACAATCGGCATGCAGTTGCCCGCGAGAATGTCATCGCCTTCGCCGCGTTGATCCTTTCGAAGGTACCGCTGATAGGACAAACCATCGGCTTCGTATCGCTCCAGTGTGTTCTTGATGTACTTCAGCGCGAGGTTCGGATCGTAAGCAGCGTAAGCGCGAACCGCGACTTCGCCCCACGACAAAAACAAGTCGCCGTTCTCGTAGTTCGGAAACGGGAAATTCCGATGCATGCCTTCCTCGGGCTGATACGGAAAAAAGTTGAGCGGCCAGAAAAATAGATTCTCTTTCCGCATCTCGGTTTCCATGCGATCGAGAATTGCTTTCTTCCGCCCGGCGTCATCGCAAAGGCCGTAGGCAATTGCGGTAAAGTTCACCGGCGTCACGAGATTGTCGCCGTGAATGGAACCATCCTTGTCGCGCCAATAGACATACCATTGATTTGTCGGATTCCAGAAACCGCCTTCGCTGATCGGTTTATTGAATGTGGTTTTCAGACGCGCCGCGAAATCGCGGTAAACCGTCGCCTGATTCGCGTCGCCCAAAGTTTCTTCCGCATCCGCCCAGAGAATCAAAGCGTGATACAGCTCCGCATTTACCAGCGCGTTTTCGTAAGAAGCCCAGATGACGTCGATCCAATCACTGCCGCGGGATTGCTTGCAGGAATCGGTCATCATTGCGACCAATCCGCTGTTCCCGACTTCCCGGCGCATCAGATAATTCAAGGCCTTTTCGCAAGCGAGCTTTTGTCCCGCCAGCCATTCCCGATCACCCGTCAAATCAAATTGCTCCGCCACGTTCAGCACGTAGTCAGGCTGCGAATCCAGGAGGTAACCCCACTGCGCTTCATAGAAACCATTCGTGTCGAATGAGCCGGGCAGCGCGTCGCCGGCATTGTACGTCCAGCGCGATTTGACACGGCCATCCGTTTCAATCGCGTGGTCGCGATAATGGTCCAGCGTTTTGGAATAATTCGCGATGTAATCCGCGTCCGCCAACGCCGCGCCGATCTGTCCGAACCATTGTTCGTGCAGACAGATGTAACCTGAACGCCAGCCGTTGCCACCGGTCAGCTTCGCGTCAATCACACCGTAACGCGCCACCGTGTTCAGCAGCTCGCGAATGCTGTCGCCGTTCAATTCCGCAAATGTTCCACGGTTGTAAGCCACGTTGTAATCCAACGCCTGTATCGTGAATTCAACGTTGACCTTTCCTGCGTCCACCCAAAACGGCGCCCACAAATCCTGTCGATTCGGCAAAAAGCGATTCAGATCGTGCCTGGGTTTCAACTCGCGCGGGCTGACGCTGAAGTGAAAGGAAAACTGGCCATTCGTCTGATGCGAAAAACGGACGGCGCTGAATTGATCTTCCGCCAGCTTCGGAACAATGCGCAGACCATCGCCGTGCTCGCGATTCCAGAACGTCACTCCGCCGGCATGCGCTCCGTAAGTGGCGTTCGGCGTTTCCAGATATTTGTTCCAGACGACCCCGCCGTTATCGAGCAATCCGCCCGTCCACGTGGACATCGTGCGGAAGTTCCATTCCGGAAAGGCAACATCATCGAGCGTGGTCGCGCGGGAATATTTCCGAGTGATGCGCCAAACAATGCGATCAGCCAGCGTCGTAAACTTCCAGCTTTCTTCAACCGCATTGTCCTTTTCGCCAAGGCGAATTCCCGAAACGGTCAGCGTATTTTTCCGAATCGAAATGCGCAGCGATTCCGTTCCAGTCGCGGTCGTATTCCATTGATTGTTAATGCAAATGCCAGTAGCCGCGCCGCAATCAGCAGCGACTTCACGACCGCGCACAACGATCTGGTCCAACACGCAGCGGCCGTCGTAATTCAGGCGCAACGTCAATTGCCCCTGCCCGTCCGTGAGTGTGATGCATTTCTGTTTTTCATCCTGAGAAATGGTTCCTGATTCGTTGGCCCAAAGAGAACCAGCGTTTCCGAGCCACACGGTCAGAAAAATGAGATTCCACAGGGCGGCACAGGCAACGCGTCTGGAATTCATTGAGCCAGCAGCAGATTTTCTCGGCATAAAATTTATGGATAGACCAATCGGAAGAAGACGCTGCCGTTCACGGTGTTGATTGGAACATTCATCTGATTCGTCGCCGTCGATCCGATGACATCCACCCAGTTTGTTCCAAGTCCCGAATTCCAATCATTCGTCTGCACCTGCAATCGCCAGCCGATGTGATCGCTGGGCCAGCTTAGATTCAAAACGTCTTTGTTGAATTGCACGGCGATATGGGTCGGAGTCGTCGCAATCATCGGCGTCGGCGTTCCTAAAACGGAAATTTCCGAGTAACCACAGTAGCCATTCTCCGGTTCGGGCGTGGTGAAATCAAATTTCAACTTCGCAACATTCGTGGCGAGCGGAGCGCCAGTCGATGATCTCAAACTTGAACGCGTCGCCGACTGAACAGCCCTGGGATTTTCCGGATTGAAATTTACATTCGCAAGCGGGACGAAAAGATCCGGCGCACTGATCGTGGAATACGAAACCGTGAACGCCTGTTGATCGCGTCCGGCATCACCCCAGCCTCCATAAATCACAATGTTGGAAATACTGTAGCCGCTGCTGGAATTGCCGAGTGCGTAAGTGACTGATTGACCGGCACTCGTGCCGCAGGTCACTTCAGTCGAACTCAGCCCGACATTTGGCCAATAGGTAAACCAACCAAAACTGCCATCAGTCAATAAAGCGGTGCTTCGAGTGAAATTGCCGCCGCCCACCTGGCTCGGCGTTTTCCCCTGAATCAAACTTCCCGAGCCCAGAGTCCAGGTCGGAGTGAAGTTGGTAGCCACGCTTCCAAGCCCCGTCTGTGCGGCAAACGAAGTGATCACATTGTTAACTGGCGCTGGCACGCCGGAAACTGTAAGCGAACTTGCAGCACTCACGGCAATACCCAACGCGTTGGAAGCCTGGAGCCGATACAATCCCGCATCGCTGAGTTGCAAATCTGTCAGCGTCAAAACGGTATTCGTCGCGTCCACGATATCGGTCGCAACACCGTCCACGATTTTCTGCCATTGATATTGAATGGGATTGGCGCTGTTGAAAGCGGCCATAAATTTCACTTCCCCGCCGACAACCTCCGCCGCCGTCACCGGCAGCGTGTTCGTTCGCAACTCGGGAATCAGAATCGGCGTCAGCGGTGGATTGAACTGCACGTTGTCGATGAACACCGTGTTGTCGCCACCGGCGAGATCGGTTCCGACAAACGACAAAGTGTGAGTCGCCAGCGACGCGGTGAAGTTGGCGGTGTAAGTGGTGTAACTCGTCGGACCCGGAGTGTTGGATTTAATCACCGCGTCATCAACCATCACATTCCAGGATTCGCCACCGTGTTGATTCCCTCCCCCGCGCTGCGCCGCGGAATACGTGAGGGTGTAATTCGTGCCGGGCGCAAAGCCGGTCAGTGTCTGAGTGATTTTTCCATGGCTTTGAACAAACGCCGTCTGCGTGCCGTTCGGCGCGTTTGGATTTCCAAACGCGCTGCCATTCGCAACGATTCCCGAACCATTGTCGCCGCTGTTGCTGTTGAAAATCCACGTTCCCCCTTCAGGTCCATAAACATGATTTCCCGATCCAATTGCCGGCAGTTCAAAACTGAGATTTGGGTTCGGACTGATGATGAAAAAGTCAACCGGCGCTGAATCTGCGACGCTTCCATTGTTGAACAGCACGCGAGCGAAGACGGTGTGTTTTCCGGGAGTCACATTCGCCATTGCGAACTTGAAAGGTGCGGTGGTGATTTCGCCCAGACGCGTGATGTTATCCAGGTAAAACTCCACTCCGTCGATTTGATTTCCGTTCGTCGTGACCGTCGCCATCAAATAAATCGGCGCAGTCTCCGCGAAACCGGCTCCGTTCGCCGGCTGAGTCAAAGCAACGGTCGCCGGCGCCGGCTGCAAAGGCGGATCGAAGCGCACATTGTCGATGAAAACCGTGTTGTCACCGCCGGCCAGATCGGTTCCAACAAACGCCAGAGCATGTGTTGTTGCAGTGGCGATGAATGTCGCATTGTAAGTCGTGTAACTTGTCGGACCGGGGTTATTGCTTTTGATCACGTTTCCATCAACGACCACATTCCACGATTCGCCGCCGTGTTGATCCTGACCGGACCGTTGCGCGGCAGAATACGTAATGGTGTAGTTCACACCCGGAGTGAAACCCGAGAGCGTCTGGGAAATGGTTCCATAGCTTTGCACGAACGCAGCCTGACTTCCTTCGGGCGCATTCGGATTTGAAAACGCGCTGCCGTTCGCCACGATTCCCGAACCATTTCCGGACGCGCCATTAAATGTCCAGAATCCGCCGGACGGATTGTACTGATGGTTGCCGGAGCCAATGCTCGGCGTTTCAAATCCATAACCTGCCACAGATTGCGCCAGCGCGTTCGCTTCCGACGAATCCGCGCTTTCGCCGTTCGTGTTCACCGCTGAAACGACGTAGTAATATCTCACGCCATCGGTGAGTCCGAGGTCGCTGTAACTCGTGTCGGTCGGACTCGCGATAACCGTGTACGGCCCATTGTGAAGGGTAGAACGTTTCACGTTGTAACTGATCGCGTCCTGCGCTCCCATCCAGTTTAAATTGATTCGCAAACCTGTGCCTGCCGTGGCGGTTAACAACATCGGCACGACCGGATAGAATTTTTCCACCGCAATCACCACGCGGCGATTCAGCTCAGTCAATGCCGGATTGTTCACGTTGGTAATGTTCATGAACACTTCGAATTGCACCGCATACATCGTGTTGGTCGCCAGCCGCGAATAATCCAGCAAAGTGTTGTCCGCCACGCGCACCACGCCGGAGTCGTCCACGGAAAACGTCCCGCCTGAATTGCCGGACGTGATCGTATAGAGCAGCGGGCTGCTGTTGGGATTGATGGCTGGGACGGCCCCAACCTCAGAATTGTTCGGCGCGTGCTCGACAACGCTGAGCCGCGTCGGCAATCGCGCGCCTGCTACACTGCCGGTGACGGAATAATATCCGAGGCTCGCGTAGCTGGAAAAACCGTTGTTCAAGGGATTGTTCCGTCCAGCGCCCGTGACCCGAAACGTGTAGGAACCGGCCGCGAGATTGGTGGTGATGCTCGCCGAAAGAGTGGACTGCGGATTGTTGCTCGCAATGACGGTATCCGCCGCGTTTGCCAGCGTAGCCGAAACTGCGAGATCAGCCCAGTCGCCAACCGGCTTGGCCGTGAGCGTCACGATTCCGCCGCTGGTCGTGAATTGAAACGCATCCGTATCAGCCGTGCGTTCGATCACGCCTTCCGCGGACGCCGTGTTGTTGGAATAGATTTCGAGATAACGCGCCGTCGCGAGTGTGTTGCCCGTGTCATCAGCGCGATAACCCACATTGTTGTTGTTGCTCGTGATGATGTTGAGATCGTCCTGAAGTTGATTGGCCGAAGCGTATTCACCTTTGCTCCATTGCGCGACGGGTTGATAATATCCCACGCCCATGATCGGCGCCCAGCCTGTGTCACCGCTTCCGTGCCCGCCAAAATATTCCTCCACCGGCGTTGTGCGTCCGTCGTGCGATAATCCCAACGTGTGTCCAACTTCATGCGAGCCAACTTCCGCCGCATTTTTTCCAACATAATAAACCGACCAGCACACCGCATCGTTGCCCCAGTTCCACGAGCCAAAATACGCGACACCCGCTGCCGTCACCGGCGTGGTCGTGTAACAGCAACGTTGCCGGCTCGCGGCAGGCGCTGCCTGGTAAACCTTGATGTCCGTGGTCACGTTGATGTTGAACGGCATGTAGTCTTCGGCGACGCGTTTCCAGATATCCTTGATCGTTTCATTGCTTACCGGCGGACGCGCGTATTCAACGCCGCCCCAATGAACGGTATAACCGCCAAAGAAATCCAGCAGCAGCACTGCGGAGGAGCCGGGATAACTCTGAAGCGAAACAATGTTGCTGTTGTAACTCGGAACGTAATCGGGCACGAGATCGGGTCGCAGCGGTGGAATGTTCAAGGTCTCATTCGTCGCGGCGGCGGCCATAACCGGATCACTGATTTCCGGCATGCTCAGGCAAAGAACTTCATCCATCCGCCGCTCCCACAATTCCGGTTCGCCGCCTGAGCCCGTCGGTTCCACGCGATAGGCAATTTGACTGCCGGGGAACTCCACAACGCCAACGGCCTTGCCCGCTTTGCCGCCGGCCGGTGGAGTCAGAAAAAAGAATTTGCCGATTTCTGGCTCGCTCAATTCACCGGACACAAAGCTCACGTTCGCGCCGTCGCGCTGAATAATTTTCACAACGCCTTTCGCGACCACGCCGCCCGTCAGTTCAAATCGCACGGCATTACCGGGATTCGAAGATCGAAAACTCTCGATGAAACGCTCATCCCATTCGCGCTTGGCTTTTCCTGGCTCACGCAGTCCGGCGGCATACGGATTGATTGAGGGATTCATCTCGGACGAAACAACTCCTTGCGTGTTGCCAATCGCGGACGGAACGGGCGCGGTATTTGCAAATGCGTTGGTCATGATCGCCGTCGCATTCGTCCCCGCAGTCACAGCAGCCGAATGTTCGGCTGATCGACTTTTCGATTGGCGCAACCACGACACGCCGATTCCAACCGACAGACACAAACACACTGCAAACAGGATTTTTTTATTTTTCATCGGAAATAATCGAGCTCTGAGGAATCACTGAATCTGCACGCGGAAATATTTCTCCGGCGCATCAAGGTCGTTCGTGTAAGGCGAAGTCGCGCTGGCATTGGTGATCCACGGGCCAGTAATATTCGTCGCCTCCAGCAGAATCCCCTGCGGCCAGCTTAATTGTAGAAGATTGTCGCCCGCCTTTTGAAAAGACAACCCGACCACCGGCGTTCCGAAAACCTGAAGCTCACGAATCAACGTGCCTCCCGAACCGCCTTGCGAACCGCCAGGATTCGAGAAAATAAATCGCACGGCAGTAACGCCCCGCGCGATCGAACCCGTGTCGCTGGTCAAAGTTTGCAGGATTGCGTTGTTTCCATTGTTGAACGCCGTCGAATTGGTTGCGCTGCTGAATTCTCCATAACTGACAAACGGTCCGCCTTTGAACGACAACAGAAGCTCATAACGCAGATTCGCCAGATTCGAATCCGACCAACCTGTGATCGACTGAATGCGCGTGATGTCGTATCCGCTCGCACTGTTGGTGTTCAGATTGAAAGTGATCGTCACCGGCAGATTTCCGCCTGATGGATCGGAATTGCCGTAATACGTTCGATTGTTGTTGTTGGCCGCGCTGCCATCATTCAAACCGGCCGTGGTGAATAAAGATGAAATGGAAGGACCGTGACTGACGACGACGCCGGCCAGTGAGCTTTGACCAGCGCGAATCAGGTTCGACGCAATCGCTCCATCAAATGCGCTGGAACTCGGGCCAAATTGCGAAGATTCAATCATCACCGGCAGCGGCGGATTCGTCACAATCGTCACCGGCGCACCGGCAGAACCTTCAATGATGATTTTGTTGTATCCGCAATAACCATGTTCCGACGCCGGACTGCTGAAATCGAATTTCACCATGGCCACATTCGTCGCCAGCGTTCCGGTCGCAGGCAGAATTGCAACGCGTGTTGCTGATTGGCGACCGCTGCCGACTTCCGGATTGAAGTTCACCGTCGTCAGCGGAAGGAAATTCTGCGGGTCCATCACCGTGGAATAAAAAACCGTATAAGCCTGCTGATCGCGGCCGTTGTCCGCCCAGCCGCCAGACACCGTGACGTTGGTCAGATCGTATCCGTAGGTTGAACCCGTCAGCGTGTAGGTCACGGATGAACCCGCTCCGCTGCCGTTTCCACACGTGACGTAATTCGTGCTGCTCGTCGCGCCCGAAGTGCTGACAATCACGGACAACGCGCCATCGTCATCGGAGGTCAGCAGATTCACATTTCTTCCTGGCGCTTCGAGACTGAAATTTCCAATCGCACTGCTCGGCGCTTTGCCCGCGATAAGGCTGTGGTTCGTGGTGAAAATCCATCCCGGCGTGAACACGCCAATGCCGCGGCCGGTCTGCTCCGCGATGGCGGTGATGATATTATCCGCCGCCGCTGGAAGATCGGAAACCGTCAACGAACTCGACGCGCTGGACGCAATGCCCAATGCATTCGACGCCTGCAAAAAGTACGAACCGTTATCCGTCGTTTGCAGATTCATCAGCGTCAGAATTGAATTCGTCGCGCCCGGAATGGCATTCGTCACTCCGCCTTGAATCCTGTGCCATTGATAAACCATCGGCTGATCGCTTTCGAAAGCGGCATTGAAAGAAATGCCCTCACCGACAAACACCTTCGCTGTGGCGGGCTGCGTGTTCGCGACTACGATTGGAAGTTGCGTTGGCGGCGAAGGCGGGAGATTCAGCGCCTGGATTCCTTCAAACCACGTTTGCGCCATGCGATCGTAGGCGATGTTGTTGGGATGATTAATGCCGTTCGCAAACAGCGACGCATCGATCGTGGTTGTTCCGGGAAAGCACAGGTTCGTGTATTGATTCACGGTCGTGACTCGTTTTCCGAGCCCGGCGAAGTAAGGAACAAGCGTGTCTTTAATGTAATTGTTGTAACGAACAATCGCCTCGGTGTAGCTGCTGTAAGGCGTGATCTGCGCGACAATCACATGGGTCTGCGGACTGTTGCTCACGACCGTCGCGATGATATTGCTGAGGTTCAGTTCCGCGCCCGTCGGCTCGCCGGTGCTGCCTTTGCCAATGTCATTGATCCCGATTTGCAGCAGAAGAATGTGCGGACGATCCACGCCAATCCAGTTCGCCACGTTGGCCAGGAAGAACGCGGTGTTCTTGCCGGTATAGCCTTCGTGATGATCCTGATCACTTTCGCGCAGATCAACCAACGGCGTGTTGGTCACGGTTCCATCGATTCCATCCCACGGTTGCGGTGAGCTGCCGACGAATTGAAAACTCATGCCGCTGTTGGTGAGCCGGGTGTAAAGTCCGCTGCGATAACCAAACTCAAACGGAACCGTCCATTGGGGATTGTCCGTGAAACCCGCGGTGATGGAATCGCCCATCGCACAAATCCGGAACGGCGCGGGATTGACAATCGATTCCAGCACCGGCAGCGCGGCCTGATAAATCGTCTGATGCCCTTCAGCCGTGGGATGTTGTCCGTCGGCTGTTGAAAAGTTCAATGATCCCAAATCGACGAGAAACGCATTCGCATCCGGCGTGGCATTCGTATAACTGCTGAACGCCTGCGTGATCTGAACGCGCGCCGTTCCCGCGACGGGAATCATCACGATAATCTTTGTTCGAGGATTGACTCGGCTGCGCAATCGCGTCAGCGCCTGCGTCACGTCGGTTGAAGATGGCGCACCATTTTCACCGAGATTGATCAACACCACCTCAGGAACCGGATC
This sequence comes from Verrucomicrobiia bacterium, assembly GCA_035765675.1. GTDB lineage: Bacteria > Verrucomicrobiota > Verrucomicrobiia > Limisphaerales > DASXHY01 > DASXHY01. The sequence continues at coordinate 60,244 of DASTXC010000082.1, read as the reverse complement.
CAACAAGCCATTTTTCAAGCGGCTGATCGTCGAAGTTTTCTGATCAATCAACGTGGTGAGCGAAGGCACGCCGGCGAGACCGCCGCCCCAATCGTATCCGCCAAACGCCAGCCGCGCTTCACGATAACCAAAGTGTTTCGCCAGCAGATAACCGTAACTCGCTCGCGCATCATCCGAAGCTGCCCAACTGTCATCAGCCGGACGTCCCTGCCCCGTCGCATACGCCGCGGCGTCGCCGGACATGATTGAATCACCGATGTTCAACCAGACTTTTTGCGGCAGCTCGATCTCGCGAGTTGAACCTCCGGAATCTACAATAAACCCGGTGATCTTGACCGAGTTCGGCGGCACGTCACCTGAATAACGATTTTCAAACGGCGACATTCCCTTCACGAACAGATCGATCTCCGGATTCGGAACATCCGAGCACAATGCAATCGAACTTTCCGCCGTCGTGAGTTGATGCGTTTGAATCGGGCCGCCGTTCACGGACCACGCGATGATTGGACAACGAGACGCTGTGATTCCGGACAGGTGCGCGTCGTCGAGTTGCAGCGTGACCTGATCTGTTCCGTCAAAGGCCACTTGAAGCGATGCTCCACCGACGCTCGTGCTGATGAAGTCGTTTTGCAGAACCCAATTATTGCGGGTCAATCCATTCAACACATTGCTGTCCGTCACCGGAATCACATCAGCGGACAACTGCGTCGCGGTTAAAATAAATCCGACAAACAACGCAAACACTCGCACTGCGGAAGGGCGAATTACATGAGTCCCTGTTATCATTCCGCAAAGTGACGTTCTTTCCACTTTGCCGATGACAATTGAATAACCGAAGGAGTTCGTGATCGTGTGTTGTTTCATTGGAATCCGATGATGCGATAAAATTTCTCTCCGGAATGATTAAGGGAATTGGTCAATGACATCGTGGGCTGCGCGGCAACAAATTCCCATTCTGTGATCCAGTCGCCGGAAGAAAGATTGGTGCGGCTTTGCAGGAGATAACCGCGTCCGGCAATCAGGCCTTCCACGTTCACAATGAAATCGTCGCCGCTTTGGAAATTTACGCTCAGCATTGTCGGCAATGCGAGCGGAAGCGTTGGAAAACCGTAGATTGCAATTTCCGAATAACCGCAATAGCCGTTTTCCGCGGGCGGCGTCGTGAAATCGAATTTCACCGCGACGACATTCGTGGCCAGCGCGCCATTGGATCGCATCAGCGTCGTTCGCGTGGCTGATTGCACGGCGAGCGGATTCGCCGGATTGAAGTTCACACTTCTCAACGGCAGGAATGTCGCGGGCGATGTAACCGTGGAATAATAAATCGTGAACGCCTGTTGATCCCGGCCCGCATCGCCCCAGCCGCCGTAAACCATAATGTTCGTCAGAGTATAACCGTTGTCCGAACCGCCGAGGTGATAAGTCACGAATTGCCCCGCGCCGCCGGATACCGTGCCGCAGGTAACTTCACTGGGACTGCCGCCCACGTTCGGCCAGAAATTCAACCAACCGAAGCTGTTATCGGTCAGCACCGAAAGCGCACCGCTGGCGCCATAAAAACCAAAATTTCCAGAGCCAACCGTGTTCGGCAGTTGGCCTGCGATCAAACTGCCCGGGCGCACGTTCCAGGTGGGAACAAAATTCGTCGCGACACTTCCCAAACCGGTTTGCGCTGCAAAGGAAGCAATCACGCCGTTCACCGCGGCCGGCAGACTGGAAACGGTGAGCGAACCCGCGCTGCTCACGGAAACTCCAGTGGCATTCGAAAGCACCGCAAAATACGATGCGGTGTTGGTCAGTTGCAGATTTGCCAGCGTCACCCGGTTCGTGGTCGCGCCAGGAATATCATTCGTCATTCCGCCACGAACCACCTTCCATTGATAACTCCAGTCCTCACCGCTGAAATCCACAGTGAAAGACGCCTCGCCACCCACAACCTCTGAAGCCGTTGCCGGCGTCACCGTAGGATTGAATGTCTTGAGGATCCAATCGGCGTACTGCTTCATGCCGTTGGCATCCGCCGGCGGATTGCAGCCCGTGCAGGACGGCCAATAAAATCCGCCCGTGCAACCGGCGTTTTTCCCGGCCTGCATTTTCGTCAGAAAAGTTGTGTCCCGTTCCCAATCCCAATAACCGGGAATGACTTTCAAACCGCCGAAGTAAGTGTTCCAGGTGGCTGGATTGTTCCCCGCGCCGCCGTCGTAACATTGCAGATAAACCGCGTCGCAGATGTCGCCCAGGCCCGCTTTGACCGCCTGCCAGTAGGTCGGCCGGGTGTAAGGACACAGCGTCAGTTTCAAGCCCACCGCTCCGCACATTTTGCCGAACTGAATGGCGGACGCGGAGTGATACGCGGATTCGTCGTCGTTGCAGATCGCGTCAATTCCCAGCGCGTTTTTCAACGCCAGCAGATTTTTGTAGAGAACGGTGTTGGAGTTCGTTCCGTCCGCCGCGATCCGATCCTTGATATGCGTCCAGCTCGAATCACCCCATGCGCCAATGCACATTTCAATGCGCGTGACGCTCGAGGGTTTGACGCGACATTGATTGAGCAGCGCGCCCCAGTTTGAAGGCCCGACATAAACACCATTGCTGCAAATGACCCCGCCGTACGTGAAATCGCCGTTGGCCGCGACGCCCATTGTGAACACCACTATCGTTGTCATTCCCGAAGCTCTCAACCCATTGATCTGCGACGCCGTCAAACCATTCACGCTGCCCATATCCCCATTGCAGAAAATCATCGCGGTCGTGGCCGCCGAGATTCGCGGCATCACAAGGGCGATGAGCAGAAAAAGCACAAAGCGCGCACGACAAAACAGTTTTGCGGCAGATGATTGAGGTCGAGACCCAGCCTCGACATTACAAGTGTAGCGTTGAGCCTGTGGCTCAATGGAATCAGAACCCGATATGTGAGCGGTGATCATTCGTGTAAAGGCAATTGAACTATTTCCCGGGTGTGAATTATCACCGGGCCCAACAAACCAGACTTCGGCAGCGGCGAATCTTTCGTGAAGGGTTGATATGAACTCCAGGTGAACCGTTCGCTTTCCGGCAGAGCGGAATCGCCAATCATGCGATTCGGCCAGAGATTCGCCACGCGAACTTCCAGCGTGTTGCGACCGGATTTCAGCGCCTCGGTAAGATTGACGCGGAACGGGCGTTTCCAAAACGTGCCCAGGTCGTGGCCATTCAATTTCACCTGCGCCATCACCTGCACGTCGCCCAGATCAAGCCAGTGTTCTGATTTGTTCCCCGCAGTTTCTGCGGCGGGTTTCCAGTCGAAGATTTTCGTGTAAGTCGCAATGCCGGAAAAATATTTCACTCCGGCATTCGTGGAATCACTCAACGACGTGAGCTCCTCCAAAGTGATTTTCTCCGGCGCGCCCCACTTCGGCGGAAAGCTCACATCCCAATCTCCCTTCAATTCCAAAGCCGCCGGCACGTTCGCAATTTCAACACGACGCGTTTTACCGCTCGCCGTTTTCAATTCGTATTCCCCCGGCTGCGAAGCCGCGAGACTGAGCCGTCCCGCGGAATCACAACGGATCTCCGCCGCGCGATCTGGAACCACGAATTGCGTCAGCAGATCCATTGATTCCGGCTCGCTGCCGCTGATCTGAAACGGCTGCCCGTCAATTGTGTATGCGACTGTCAGCGTTTTGATGACGCCGTAAGCCGGATCGCCGCTCTCGACCAATTTGCCGATTTGAACGCTGGTGGCGCCGCGATTCACCATGCGCTGCAACTCGGCCTGCACATCGCATGTGCGCGCCGAATCGCCGGGAACGCCAAACGTGGCGCTTTGAATTTTCACAACCGGCGGTTGGGTTGGCGTCAGCACCGGTTTTCCATCGCGCTCAAAACTCACGATCGGATCAAAACGTTTTCCATTTGAATTGAAGATCACGAACACCGAACCGTTCGGTTCAAAACGCAGGCGCGCGGAAATTCCCGACGCTGTTTTCGTATAAAGAATCAGCGGAGTGATTTCGCCCGTCTCGGGATTCCAGAGTTCCGGCTGGCGATTATCGGCCACACGAAAATCGCACGTCGTTTCCACCACACGCGCATCGCGATTCGCGAGGAAATAGATTTCTGTGTCGCCATCGCGACGATGCGTGAAACGAATCGGCCCCTCCGACATGAAGTCAGGCGCAACGCCCATTCCACTCAGCTCATTCGTGATCGCCGCGAAATCTCCGTATTCCACTTCGGGGGCGATTTCAGTTTGCCGCCAGATCACGCGGCCTTTTCCGAACGCATGCGAGAAAACAGTTTTGCCATCGCAATCAGCCCAGATTTCGCGCGCCAGTTTCCCGACCGTTGAATCACATTCCGGATAATCCTTCAGGCTCGGTGATTTTTTCGGCGGCGGCCCAGACACCGTGGCGCCAGCGCGCACGAGCGATTCGATTTTCTGGAGCAATTCGGGCGTCATCGTTCGCCGCTCCGGCAACACAAGAACGCGATAGCTCGTTCCACCGGGGAAAATGATTTGCCCGTCCTTCACCTCCGCGCGTTCCAACAGCGTTTCCGGTGCGCAACCATCAAAGTTGTAGCCGCCGTGATCCGGTGGATTGCCGGTCATCGCGGACGGCGGCGGACAGAAAACCTGCGGCGCGCCTTCGCTTGCGAGAAAGCAAACATCCGCCACCGTGACGCCGCGTTGCAGCAGAAACTGGCAGCGCGCGAGATATTCGTGATACGCGGGAACCATTTCCCACCACGTCTGCGTACGATCCCAATGAACGCCATACGCGGCCATCGTCATTCCCGGCCAGCGATTCGTCCACGGTTGCGCCTGGAAGCGATGAAAATCAAAACGGTTCACGCCCGCGCAAAATGCCCAGTCGCCTTGCGCCTTCAAAGTCGCCGGATGCGCTTTCCAATCTTCGCCCGGATTGCTGGTGAACGCTTCCGCCGCGACGACGCTGCGGCCGCAGGTGTGCGCGATCGAGGCCGCTTCGATGACGCTATAAACGGTGTCGAAACCAAGATTCCAAAACTCGCATTGCGGCACATCGGCCACGCGGCCGAGCGTCAGGTCGCCCGCTGGATTCAAGTCGTAAGGCTCGACGGAAAATGCCAATCCATTTGCGTGCGCGAATTCCTTGAAATACCCGACGTGATTCTCCACCACGAGTTCCTGCGCGGTGCGGCGCAAATCCCAAAGAAAGCGTTCGGAAATTTCTTCGCTGCCGACGATTCTTCCGGAGAACACCGGCAGGAATTTCAGCGGATCGTAGCCGCGGCGTTTTTTAAATTCCTCGCGAAAGCCCGGCGACCAATTCTGCGAACTCATTTCCCAACTGTCGAAATGCAGCATCGTCAATCCACCGTGGGAATTGGTGCGCGGACCGATTTTCGCCAGCAACTTGTCCACGTATCCGGCGCATTGCGCCTTGAGCGCGGCCCGGTCAAATTTATCGCTCTCAAATCCCAAACCCGGATCGGGTGCGGGCCGCGTGGTCTGGCCGGTAAGCGTGCGGCCAAAGCGCATGATCGTCCAATCGCCCGGCGGCGCTTGCCAATTGAGATGACCGTTCGCCGAATATTTCGTGAGATCGAGAATGTCCTCCGCTTGGATGCAGTCGGTGGACGCCGTTTCAGGATAATCAACCCGCGTCGGAAAAAATGGCCGAACACCCTGATGCGAAGTGAAAGGCGCGCGGAAATAAAGCGCCTTCTCATTTACGTCGGAAATTCGATTGGTGATCTTCGGCGTGCGAAACGCCAGCACCGCGGTATCGCGATAGAAATTTCGCCATTCCTTTTTCAAAGCAGGCGTCAACGTGCCTTCACCGAAATAGGGCTCGCGGGGAGCGGGTTGCGGCAACTCCGCCGAAAAATTAAGCGGCCCGACGATGTTGGTCGCGCTGCTGACGAGATGCTGCATCGCGAGTTCCGGAGTAATCCACGGCCCGCCGGAGCCACACCAGCCGGGCCCGGTTCCCAGCGCGATCTGAATGTTCAATCGATCCGCTTCATGCACCGCGTCCGCGACCAGATCCACCCATTCCGGACTCATGAAATCAACCGGCCCGCGCGGCACGCCAATGTTGACCTCCAAAAAAATTGCACCGCCAATTCCCCCTTTTTTCATGGCTTCCAAATCCGCCTTCATTCCGATGCGGTTGAGATTTCCATCCATGAAATACCAGTAAACCCATGGCTTGGCGGAGTCCGGCGGATTGACGAATTGCTTCGCCAGATCATCAACGGCCAACACGCGTCCCGAGCAAAACGCCACGAGCAACATCATCAAGCATCGTGTGCTCGAGAATCTGGCGAGCCGATTTGCGCGGCGAAAATTTTCGGAGTGGTCCATCGGTTTCAACTCATTGCGCGCGGCTCAATTCTTCGGAAGCCAGGGGAACAACGGCCGCCGTGTGAATCGTCACCGGCCCGATCAAACCAGATTTAGGCAGCGGCGTGTCCGGCGAAAATTGCGCCGACGAACTCCAGGTGAATCGCTTCGCGGCGGGCAACGCCGCATCGCCGATCATGCGATTGCGCCAGAGATTCGCGACCTGAATTTCCAGTGTGTTGGCGCCGGCTTTCAACGCGCCGCTGACGTTGACGCGGAACGGCGGTTGCCAGACAGTTCCGAGATCGCGCCCGTTCAGTTTCACGCGCGCGACGACTTGCACGTCGCCCAACTCCAGCCAGTGTTCGGTTTTTTGATTTGCGATGTTCGCGGTCGGATGCCAGTCAAACGTTTTGGTGTAGGTCGCCGTGCCGGAAAAGAATTTCACTCCCGCATTAGTGGATTCAGTCAACGACACCAGTTTCTCCAGCGTAATTTTCTCCGGTGCGCCCCAGCCCAGAGGAAAGCTGACGCTCCACGGTCCGGAAATTTTCATCGGCACGGGAACGGTCGAAACAACCACCCGACTCGTCTGTTCACTGGCCGTTTTCAATTCATATTTCCCCGGTTGCAACGCCACCAGATTCAAGCGTCCATTGGAATCGCTTCGAAGTTTCGCGACGCATTTCACAGTCTTGAAGGGCGCCACAAAATGAATCGTATCGGTGTCGCGTCTGCTGATGGTGGCGGGTTTGCCATCGACGGTGTAATTGACGGAAAGCGTTTTGATGATGCCGTACGCGGGATCGCCACTGGATGCCAGCGAGCCGACCGGAAAATCGACCGCGCCCTGGTTGACCTGCGTCTCCAGCAATGCCCGGACATCGCGGATCCGAGACGCATCGCCGGGAACGCCGTAGCTCGCTTTCTGGATCTTGATCGCGGGAAGTTTCGGCAGAATCGGAATCACCGATTGGCCATCGCGCGTGAAACTTAGGATCGATTCATCGCCGCGCGAAGGTTCGCGAAAGACCACGAAGACCGAACCGCGCGCGCCCAATTGCATCGGCACTCGCGTCACCGCGCCGCTCGCTTCCCCGATTACACGTTCGCTGGAACCGCTTTCCGGATGCCACAGTTCGGCCACTTTGCCGGTGACGCGAAACGCCGGCATCAGTTGCACCGGCGCGTCAGTTTGATTGGAAAGGAAATACAGATCGGTGTCGCCGTCGCGCCGATGGATGTAGAGAATCTGCGCGGGATTGATTCCAGCAATGTCCGGCGGAACACCGAGCGCGGCTTTAATATCAGCATCGGAACGAACGTGATCTTTCAATTCAGCGCTGAGCTTTCGCACCGCCGCATCGCATTCGGGAAAATTTTCCAGACTGGGCGAACGCGACGGCAACTGCCCAAGCACGGTCAATCCGTCATCCACGAATGATTTGATTTTCGCCAGCGTCTCGGGCCGCATCGTTTCGGACGGCGGCAAAACCAGGAGCCGATAACTCATTCCGTCAGGCAATACGAGCCGCCCGGATTCAACCTTCGCGCGATGAAGCAAGACATCCGCGTTGATGAAATCGTAATCGTAGCCCGGCGGCAGTTCCGGTTGGCAAAGTCCCGTCATTTTCGGCGCGTCTTCGCCAATGAAATACGCGACGTCCGCCACGTGAACTCCCGCCTGCAACAGCACGCTGCATCGACGCAGATAATCGATCCAGCTTTGCGACATTTCGAACCAGGTGTTGTTGCGATTGAACTCGGTTCCGAACGCGGCATTGATTCCCGGCAACCGATCGTCCCAGGGCTGATGAATGTAAACGTGCAGCACGAATTGATTGATGCCCTGGCACATTGCCCAATCGCCGCGTTTCTTCAAACTCCACGGCGTGCTCAAATCCATCGGGCCGCCGGTCCAGGCTTCCGCGAACACCTGGCGCTTGCCGTAGATGTGAGCCGCGGAAGCGGCGTCGCGCAGTTCCACGCTGCCCAGACTTCCGCTTTCCCAGAATTCGCCGCTGACTTCATCGGCGTTCCCGCCGTAGAGGAGAAACTCGCTGGGAAAACCCCAATGACCGTAATTCTCCAGCCACATTTTCAAACCGTGTTCGTGACACAAATCACGCAGGCCGCCGACGTAATCAATCGCCACGCGATCCGCCACTAGCCGACGCAAGTCCCAAAGGAAGCGATTTGATTTTTCCGCGCCACCCACCATTCGCCCGCTCAACACGGGAAGATAAGGAATTGGATCGTAGCCGTAACGCTTTTGAAACAGCACCGCAAAGCCATCGGTCCAGTTTTCCGAACCGCGTTCGTAACTGTCGGCGACCACGTGCTTCCACGATTTGCGTTCCGCCTTTGAAACACGGTTCAGCAATTCACCGATGTACGCGTCGAAGTGTGACTTCAACGCGTCGCGATTCATCTTATCGATTTCCAATCCCGTGGCTTCAACGGGCGCGGGACTGTTCTTCGTTCCGGTCGGAGCCATGCCAATGCGCTGAATGATCCAATCGCCGGCCGGCACTTCCCACTCGAGCGTACCGTCCGCGCCGAGATGCTGGCTGAGGTTTTGCACGGACTCCGGCGCGATCACGAAGTCTTTCGAATCCGGCTCAGCCTGTCGCGGCCAGGTGTAGAAATCGAATGGCGGAAGCGGATCCTGAAAAACTTTGGCCAGCGATTTTTCCGCAATGCTGTCCACGCGAGCTGCGCCCGACAACTTCACCTCGCCGATGTTTTCATCGCTGGAAAGCTTCAATCGAAACACGCGCGCGGTCGTCGCTGGAAAGGCGATCACCACTGGAGCAAGCGGCACGGGGCCGACTTCGATTCCGAGATTGTGCCGATCGATGTTGAATTTTCGAATCGAGTGGAACGTGACGCCATCGTTCGAAGCCTCGAGTTCAGCGCCGACATTCAGGCGTTTGGACGGAACGACAGTCAGACTGCGCGCGGTGTACAAATGCGGAAACTCAATCATCACGAAACCGGGCTGTCGCGAAACCGTTCCGCCGGACGAAGCCGCGGAATCTAAATCGTCTTTCGGCGCGGGATATGCCAGCACCGCGACGTCCTGGAAAAAGCCATCGGGCTGCGGAAGCTTTTCGGAAAATTTTTGCGGACCATGAACGCGGACTTCGGGAAGAACCAAATAGCGCATCGCCTGTTCCGGTTTCACCCACGGCCCGCCGGATTGGCTCCAGCCCGGTGAATTGAAAACGCCAATGTCCACGCCCAGCCGGGTGCCTTCACGAATCGCGTGCGTCATCGTTTCCCAGAACGGTTCAGTCAGCGCTTTGACGTTGCCCGGCACCAAGCGGCTTTGATCGGCGATGATTCCGATGTACGCCTCACCAATGCCGACGCGGCGCATCGCTTCCAAATCTTTGGTGATACCGTTCGTCGTGACGTTGCCATCCATCCAATACCAATAGCAGCGCGGCTTCGTCGCATCCGGTGGCGTCGCAAAGTTCTTTTGCAAATCCGACAACTCAGCGTCCGCGCTCGCAAAGACGAAACAAACCGCCAGACTTAAAATTGTAGTTCGAACTGTCATTGAGTTTGTCGCATTAGAAATTCATTGCCCGTGTGTTCATGGCAAAACCATCAGTCGATAAAACCGCTGTGAATTTTCAGCCGCATTGTCGTGAACGATCACATCCGATCCCGTGCCGGAAATAATTTCTCCCAGCGGAATCCAGACGGCATCAGTCAGACGGTTTTTATATTGAAGCTGGTAATCCTGAGCGGGCAGCGTGTGGAAAGAAAACTGAACGCTTCCATCGCCGTTCGCGCTGGCTTCCGTCAATCGCGGCAATACCGCAACGATTACCGCAAATGTTTTTGCATCGCTCAGCGGCGGCGTTCCGTTGTCGGTTACGCGGATGGTTATGAAATTTGTGCCCGGTGCCGTGGCGCTGGATGTCATCCATGAAAATGCGCCGGTCAACGGTTGAATGACTGCGCCGGAAGGCGCGTTGCTCAGGCTGAACGTCAATGTCTGCCAGGCATTTTCCGCATCGCTGGCTTGCGCGAGAAATTGCACCACCTGGCCAGCGTGAATGTATTTGTCGCCGATTGCTGCCAACACCGGCGCGGTGTTCGGAAAAATGTTGTTCGTCTCCGGCGTGGGCGTGGGCATTGAGAAAATTTCCGACGCGCCATCCGGGAATCGTCCTTGCGAAACATCAGTGACTTGCGGACCAAAACTGACCGCGTCGATCAAAGTGCCATCCGCTGTAAACAAACCGATGGCCTCGCCCGACTTGCTCAGTTTGAAATTCACATGCAGATCAGGACGACCAATCGCATTGGCTTCATCGGCATTGTCCGCCCAAACCACAAAAAATCCTCCCGGCGGAACAAGGTATTGATGCGTGTCGGGAATCTGGAATTTGGTTTTGTCAGTCAGATCCCCGGTCAAATAATTTCCACCGAGATCCACAGTGTTCGTGCCGTAGTTATACAATTCGAACCAGTCATCGAATTTTCCGCCCACTGGATTCGTAAGCGTGTAACTGTTATCCGCCATCCATTCATTTATGGAAATGGTGATGGACTCGGGCACGAAACCGTCAAAGATCACGACCGTCGAAAGATTCGTGATCAGATTTCCATTCAGGTCGAATCCTTGAATCTCCAAATGATTGGTCGGCGCGTTCAGGGTCGCCTGAACGATCCAGTTGGAAAGCGAAGCCCACGTCACCGGAAAAGTTTTTCCATTCACCAGAATGGAAGTGATGTTCACCGGCGCGGTGCCGCTTAACGTCACCCGATTGCTCGTAACGTTCAGAACATTGGTTTCGTTGAGCGTGAAGGGAACATCGCCAGTTGCGTCTTCAATCATTCCCAACGCGTATGCCGCGCGGTTGGCGATGTAACTCAGGTCAGAGGAATAATCCTGACCGTACAGTCCCCCATAGTGACTCACCCAGTCCGCCAGATAGTCCGTGTTGAAGGTGCTACTGATATGATTCAACACATGCGCGTAGAAGCGGCGCAGATTTGCCGGACGATTCGCAATTTTTCCGAGGTTCTGATCTCCAATCAGCGGATCCGTGACGCCGCGCGTAAACGCATAATCCATGTCCCATGGGAAATACAAAATCCGTCCATCGCCGGGACGGACATACATCATCAGGTTATGATTTCCTCCAAACGTGTACATGTCGGTGACACCACTCAGCGCGATCATCGCATAGACGTTCAGCCATTCATCCATGTCCATGGTGAGTTCCGTCTGCTCGTCCAATGCCGTTCCGTTGAGACTCCAGCTTTTGGCAAAGCGCATGAGGGCCGAGTAATCATCAGCCGCACGATGATTCTTGATCATGAAGTTGTAGCGATAGCGTTCCTTGTCATCGCCAAGATCGGAGATCTCGACTCCTTGAACATTGTCTGGCTCCGGCAATTTGTAACCGTGTTCGTCGGCGGTCTTTGGAAAATACGTCAACTCGAATTCGTAGAACGTGCCTTCATCTCCATCCGGAATTGCTGTCGCGATAAAATTGTCTTCGTACCGCGGCGAGAGTATTGCCATCCCGTTCTGCGCACTCTGCGGAGCAATGATTCGGGTGAAATCGGAATTCACACTCGGCAACCCCGCATGGGACAACATGTGTTTCACCAGCATCTCTTCCCCGGGCAGGCTGAAATCACCCGCGGATCGATCCACGAGCATCACGGGATGCACGCCGCGGAACAAATTATCCGGATTGAATTCCAGATGAAAACCGATGCGCGCCGCCACCACGCGTCCGCGTTCACTGCTCTTGAGGCGAACGGCAATGTCGTAATAAACCTGACGCTCATCGTAGATCAGCGTGCAGGGCAGATTCTCGTTGCTCATCAGGTTCGTGACGGCGTTCTGTAACGCAACATTTGCTGGCGACATCAGGATGCGAAGGCTGTGAACAGGTGAGAAACTGGCGAAGCCATCATCAACACGATAGAACGCTCCGGAATCCGGACCGCGCGCGGGAAAAGTCGCAATCGCGCCCAGAGTGTCCGTCGCGCTGACATAAAACTGCACCAGGCTGTTCGCAGCGAATCCGGGAATCGTTGCTGAATAGACGCCGTTCGTGAGTGACATCGCCGCGCTGGACCACGCACCGCCATTCACCGACCACCAGACCGTGCAATCACTTACGCCCTGCGGATCGCTTGCCTGAACGAAAACAGTCACTGGCTCATTCACTCGCGGAACGATCGGCTGATGTTGAAATCGCGCGAAGGTGGGGCCGAGATTGGAAATGCGTTGCGAATTGACCGCGCCGGGCGTGCCGTTCAATCGCGGTGTGAGCAACGGCGTTGTTCGTGCCACGCGATTGAAATAAAGGCGCGTGTTCAGCCGGTTGTTTCCGCCAATCCAGCGCGCGCGAAAAGAAACTTCGTAAAGCAAACCATTCGTCACCGCGCATCCGTCCACCAACGTCGCTTCAATGTGATTGTGCATGTGCTCCTGCGGACCTGACGCGACGACATGCAGAACATAATTGCCGGGATTATTGGGATCGGATTCCACACGACTGCGACCGTGATTGCCCAACACGCGCCAGCCGTTAAGTCCATTTTCGAAATCGCCATTGGAAATCAAATCGGTGGGATTCTGACCGGGCGATTGCATCACACGAATATCGTCCACCCAGCATTCGCCATCGCCTAAAAGGCCGAGCACGAAATCGCGCCATTGATTGTCCGGCGCGGGAGTGGCGCTCGGCTGCGCAATCATTTGATACGTGTAAGTTTGCCAGGAGGATTTTCCGGATTCATCACTCGCGGCCCAGGCTTCGGCTTTTGAGTTGTCCGCGTTCGGATCACGCAATTCCAGACTGGAACCTCCGCCGCCGGCAAATTCCGGCCAATGTCCGGATGTGTAATAATGCACTTCATCCGCCGGATTGCCTGAAGCATCCTTTAACGTGATTTGATCATCGCCACCGAGTCGTCCGTTGAAATTTCCGATCACATTCGCGCTTGGATAAAGCGCCGATAAATTGGCCGCGTCGTTCGCAATCACCAGGTAAGCGTCCGGCGCGAGCGTTGTGCCCACGGGAAACGCGAAGTCGATTCCGCCCGCAATTTCCCATCCGGTGAGGTCGATGACATTCGTCCCGCGATTGTAGAGTTCAATCCATTCTTCCGGATTCTCAATCGGAATCGCGTTGGTGTCCGCCGGCGCGAACGCCTGGTGATGACACATGATTTCGTTGATCACGATATCGGTTTGAAATGCGAAACGGTTCGTTGTGCCGGGCGTGGTTGGCGAAGGAACGAACCAGCGTTCTGTTCCATCCGTCGCGCGCGCACGAGGAGTTTTTTTCAACACGAAACCGTCGTAGGCCGTTGAATGATCGGGGCCAAACAGAAACAGCTTTTCACCCGAAGCCGGAGACTGAAAACCGAGCACATCATTCGACAGCACAAAAAACGCACCGGCGTCGAGACTGACATTGGGAGGAAAAATGTAATCGGTGTTGGTTTCACCATCGTGGTGAAGAATGCAATCGCTCAACGAAATTGAATTCGTTCCGCGATTTCTGAGTTCAACCCACATCGAATTGGTCGCACCGGAAACTTCATTGAAAATCAATGTCGCCGGCGTTGGCGCGGTGGGAAAATTTTCAAATCCCGGCGTGCCTCCGTTTTGAACACTCGCGCGCCAGTTCGCTGCGGCGGCGGATCCCCAATCCCGATCCAGCTTGGCCAGCGAAGGCCCCGCGCCATCGGGTGTAACCGGCCATTCACCTTCGGTTCCGAACTCGACCGCGTCCATCAATCGTCCGGCATTGTTGAATAATTGGAGAGTGCCGCCTTTGTTGTCCAACGGACTGACGAAAGGTCCGAATACATTCGAGCTCAAACCCGTTGCTGCCTGAAGCTGCGCCGGATCTCGCGCGACAACGACAAAGCTGCGTCCGGCAATTCGGGTCCCCGCAGGAAACGTAAACTCCGTGTCGCCGGCAATCCGCCAGTTCGAAACATCGATATCGACCGCGAGCTGATTGTACAACTCGATCCATTCCATTCCGGCTTCATTGGCGGCGGGATGATACATGATCTCATTGAACACCAGCACGGCATCGGCGCTGTCGGAAGTGCTCGCGGGAAAATCCGTTTGCATTTTGATCGGAGGCTGCGATGCGGAGCCGCCGCCGAACCCTTGCAGAATGATCTCCGCGTAACCCGAATAGCCGTGATCCACCGAATGGTTCTGTGGTGTGAAATCGAATTTCACGAACGCCACATTTGTCGCGAGCGGCGTACCGTTCGCGGTGGCAATGGAAACGCGAGCCGCCGAGTTTCCGGAAGCGACGGGATTGTAGTTCACGCTGGCCAGCGGAAGGAACGAGTTCGGCGCGGAGAGCGTGGAATAATAAACGTTGTAGAACTGGCCGTCGCGATCCGGATTCACCCAGCCGCTGTAAACCACAATGTTTGTCAGCGTTGCGCCATCGAGATAATACGCCAGCGACCGTCCCGCATCGTTGCCACAGGTGGCAAATGACGCAGTGGTTCCGGTGAGTCCGAACACGCCGTCCGTCAACATCGGCAAGCCGCCGGTTTCCGGTTCGAATTCGAAATTGCCCGAACCGGTGAAACTCGGCATCCGGTCCGCGACGAGACTGTCCGTTTCAATAATCCAATCGGGAATGAATGATCCGCCGCCGGATTGGCTTTGGGCGGAAACCATGACGGGCAGCGGCATGACGACATTGGTGGAAGGCATTCCCTGAACCGTGATTGCGCCATAACCCGTGTAGCCGTTTTCCACGGAAGCCGCGGCGAAATCGAATTTCAAGGCAACCACGTTGGTCGCGAAAGGTCCGCCTGCGGAATGAATCAGTGTTACGCGATTGGCCGTGGCAACGCCGCTTGGAACCGGAGGATTGTAAGCAACCGTTGTGAGCGGAACAAAAAATTCCGGATTGGCGGCAGTGGAATACGAAACAGTCCACGATTGCGCATCGCGGCCATTGTCCTGCCAGCCGCTGTAAACCGTAATGTTGGTGAGATCGTAACCATTCGCTGAATCCGGCAGTGTATAAACCAGCACTGATCCCGCGCCACTGCCGTTCCCGCAGGTAACGTAATTGGTGCTGGCCGTCGTGCCGGAGGTGCCGTGGATCTGTTCAATTGAAAGATCGCCACCCGAGGTTAGTGACCGAGCATTGCGCCCCGGTGCTTCCAGACTGAAATTTCCGAAAGAACTGCTCGGTGCCAACCCAGCGATCAGGCTGTTCGATGCGAGACTCCAATCCGGATGGAAAGTAAGATTGCCCGTTTGATTCGTGGTGTTGATCAACAACGCCGCCGAAGCGGAACCAGCGAAGGCCAGACACGCGACGAGATATCCCGTAATTTTGCATTCGACCATTCGGCGTTGCTTCATGTTTTACTTCTTACACCGCCGTCCGGCAGTCATCAGAGGGTCACTTGGATCGATTGTGCATTAAACGATTCGCGTTCTGCCAATCGATCCAGGAATGGCGATTGAATGAATCCGATGCGTCGCACTGCGTTCGCAAAAAAAATTGCAGCGTGAAAAACGGGTGCAGCCCTCACCATGGCTCACCACGGTCCCGGCTTGCCGGGATAACCACCTTCGGGATAAGTCGAGTTCCAGATTTGATGCAGATCCTGATCATTGAACCTTCCAGAACTTGCTTTCAATCCTTTGAGGAATTGGGTTTTCGGTTCCACCCATTTCATTTTGCCGACGTGACCATCCGCAAATGAAAACTGGCCGTAGTTGCCGTGACGGCTCGCCGGCACATTCCGCCAGGTCTGGCCGCGATCCTGGAAGTTCACGGCGTAATACCCGTCATCGATGCTGGTCTGCGATTCCACCGTGCTTGAACTGCCTTGCTCATCTACGAACAGAGACGCGTCCGACGGCCCCGGATTTTGAACCGAACTCAGCGTGCGATGTTCGGGAATGTCCGCATGCACGGGATCATTCCCGCCGCCGAAACCTCGATTGTCACCCATCATTCCATTCATCGAGTAAGTCCTGACGCGCTGGCCCAGACTGCCGAGAGTTGGATCAATCACGGAATCTTTGTCTCCCGGACACCGATAAATTCCCAGGGATTGGTTATAGGGAAAAAGCAAAGCGGAGCGGATGTTATCAAGGTTGGTCACGCCGGAACCGCCGCGGACATCGTACCCGAACGTGCCGCCGGGAACCCACGAATCCAACGATTGTCCGCGATTGGGCGCGATGTTGTCCTTGTAATCAAGCGCATAAAGATGAAGCGCGAGCGTGAGCTGCTTCATGTTGTTTGAGCAGGCAGTGCCCAGAGCCTTCCGCTTGGCTTTGGATAATGCAGGCAGAAGCATCGCGGCCAGAATCGCAATGATCGCAATCACGACCAGCAATTCAATCAGTGTGAAAGCACGGCGAACCCGGTGCTTTCGAAATCCCGTGGAAGCATTTCTCTTGTTCATTTCAGTCGATCCGCGCCCGCGAAAAACATCGCGACGCTCAAGCTGTTTTGATGATTCAAATTTCACTCGCTGGAGGATTTGCCCGGGAACCCGAACCGTTCCGGGGCAATCACAACCCGTCCCGATTTCTTCAAGGAGTTCGCACGCGGAAGAATCGCGCAGGCGTGGCCGGGTCAACCGGAATCGCGTTCGAGAAGCTGCCGGCGCCATCGATCACACCCGTGGTGCTGATCGTCCACTCAGCCAAGGGCTTTGCCAGATTGGTCGTCGTGAGAATCGTGTAGTCCGAGTTCGCCGAACCGGTGCCGGTGACCACCAGATTTCCACCGGTCACGCGAACGCCTTCGACCAGCGGTGGCGTGGCCGCATTCAGATTCACGCCCTGCAACACGATTTCTGAATAGCCCGACCAGGCGAAGTCCTGATTTCCTTGAATGGTGAAATCAAACTTCACCGCCGCGACATTGCTCGCCAGTTTGGTTTGACCGACGATGGGCGAGATCTCCACGCGATTGCCGCTGTCGGTTCCGTCCTGCGGCACATCCGGGTTGAAGTAAACCGTGCTCAACGGCACGAACGCGGAAGGATCAGACAAGGTGGAATAGCTGACGGTGTAGAACTGTCCGTCACGACCGTAATCGTGCCAGAGCGAGTAAACCACGATGTTCGTCAGATCCCAACCGTTCGGAGAATTGAAGATGATCCATGGAACCGCAGCGCCGCCCGCGCCGAGGCTCGTTCCGAATCCCGCGCCGAAACCAATGATGCCGTCGGTCAGGTTGGTAATGTTACAACCTTCGTTCGTGAAGAGACCCGGACCGAAACTGTCCGGCAAACGATTCGCAATCAGGTTCGGACTTTCAACCGTCCACGTGAACGTGTTGGTCTGATTCTCGGCAGTGACCACCGGCTGCGGTGTTTCTGGAGTGGCGGAAGGAACGCCGTTGATCGTGATTTCGGCATAACCCCCGAAGCCGTTTTCCGTTCCCGGACTGCGGAAATCAAACATCACCGCCCCGACGTTCTGCGCCATCGATCCTGAACCCGGCGTCAGTGTCACACGCGTTGCCGAGGTTCCGTCGGCGGGATTCACGGGATTGTAACTCACGGTTCCGAGCGGCAGGAAATTGCCCGGGTTCGCCACCGTGGAATAGAGGACAACGTAAGCCTGTTGATCCCGTCCCGCATCCGCCCATCCGCCATAGGTGGTGATATTGGTCAGATCGTAACCATTTGCGGACGCCGGCAGTTGATAAACCACGAAATGTCCGGCGTCACTGTGGAGATAATTTCCATTTTCATCACGGGTTCCATCCAGGCCGGTGCCATTGCCCGCGGTGAGATAATTTCCGCTGGTGGTTTTGTGAGAGCCGTCGTCCGTGACACTGAGCGTGAGCGAACCCCCATCTGTAAACCCACTGATGTCACGCGTGGTCGCAAATGGTTCCAGTCCGAAGCCGCCATTCGTCGCCGTCGGAGGCGCCAGATAAATGAGGTTGTTCGCGCTGGTGTCCGTAATCCAGTCCGGCGTGTAGGTCGCGTGATGCAGATAAATCTGACCCGCCGCGGAAATGACGACGTTGTTGGTCGCAGGCGCCAGCGGTTTTACCACCAGCGCGCAAGGCGTGCTGTAGGCCGTGCCCGAGGAATTGATTCCCGCGAGCCGATAGCCGCCGTTGGTGGCCGTGTCTGAAGTCTGAAGCTGGCTCAACGTCAGCGTCGTCGTGGTGGCGCCGGAAATATCCGGACCATCCGAAATGTTCGTTCCGTCTTTCTGCCATTGGTAACTGTCCGCGCCATTGAAACTCGCGGTCAGCGTGATGTGATCTCCAGTCACCGTTTCCGCAGAGAGAGGTGAAATGTCCTGAGCCAGCGTCGGCATCGGCGGCGAGAGTTGTCCGCCCACCACGATTTCCGAAACACCGACGTAACCGTTCTCTACGTTCACATCGAAGTTGAATGTAAGCGCCGTCACATTGCGAACCAGTCCACCCGGCGAGGTGGGAACCAAGGTTGTGCGAGTCGCGGATTGCAGGCCGGACGGAATGCTCGGGTTGTAATCGACCGTGATGAGCGGGAGCGATGGCATGCTGCCATCGACGGAATACAGAATCTGGTATTTCGACTGATCGCGACCGCTGTCGCCCCAGCCGCCGTAAACCACAATGTTCGTAATGTCATAACCATAAGTGGACGGAGGAAGTGTGTAGGTGACGGACTTGCCGCGATTGCCGCCCATGACCACCAGCGTTTCGCTGCCGCCCACGTTCGGCCAGTAATTGAGAAAACCAGACGTGCCATCCGTCAGCAGAATCGGATCGAACCCGGTGCTGGGATCACTGAAATCGCCATCGCCGGGAATCGGCGTTGCGCCCAGGATCAGGTCATCGTCCGTAGCGACCGACCAGGTGGGAAAGAAGTTCGTGCTGATGCCATTTACGCCAGCCCCCAGATGGTTGGCGGTTTCTACAATGATTCCATTCACTGCCGTCGGAGTCGGTTTAACAGAAAGTGTTCGGGCCAGACTGTAGGAAGGTGCTGCCGCATTGTTGGTCGCATTCACCGCTTTGAGGCGATAACTTCCGGCATCTGACAACTGCACGTTATTGAGTGTCAGGGTTTCGGAAGTGGCTCCCGGAACATCGTTCGTCAGCGTGCCTTCAGCATTGATGAACTCCCATTGAACGTTCGCGGGCGGAGCATTGCTGAACGCGGCGGTGAAGACCACCTGGTCGCCGACCACAGTTTCAATGAAAGAAGGCAAAGTGTCCTCGGTGAGATACGGAGACGGCGGCGCGGGCGGCGTGCTTGATTCCGTTCCTTGCACCACGATTTCGGAATAGCCGGAATAACCATGATCGAACTGGTTCGCTCCGACCGGACCGGCGAAATCAAATTTCAATTTGGAAACCGCCGTGGCCAGCGGCAGACCGTTGTTCATGCTGATGGAAACGCGGTTCGCTGAAAATCCAGTCACTCCCGCGGGATTGTAAAAAACGGTTGTGATCGGAATGTAAGCCGTGGGCGCGGAAACAGTGGCGTAGGAAAGAATGAAATATTGCCCATCGCGATCCGCGTTGCCCCAGCCGGTGTAAAGCGTGACGTTGGTCACATCGATTCCGTTCTCACCGTCCGGCAGCGTGTAAACCAGAGAACCACCGCCCGTGGCGCCCGCCGTTGCAAACCCGGCATGATTTCCGGATTCAGCGATCAACCCATCGGTCAGCACGGAAGTTCCAGCCGAATCTTCCTGATTGAAATTGCCGACCGCCGCAGTCGGCGCCAGCCCCGCAATCAGATTGGGCGTTTCCAGAACCCAGTTCGGCGTGAAGGCCGCGGGGCTGTTCTGGTTGGCGGTTGAAATCGAAATGCCCGGACCTTCGGCACCCGTCGAAGCTGTTCCTCCCACCGTGATTGCGGCGTATCCTACGAAGCCATTTTCAACTGCCGGCACATCGAAATCGAATTTCACGGACGCCACATTTGCGGCGATGACTCCACCCGCGTTGTCGCGAATGATTTCACGATTGGAGCTCGGCGTGTTTGCCGGGACGGTGGGATTGTAAGATACGGAAGTCAGATACTTGAAGTCATTCGGACTTCCGACGGTGGAATATAAAACCGTGTAAGCCTGCGCGTCGCGGCCACTGTTCGCCCACCCCCCGTAAACGGTAATGTTCGTAAGATCATAACCAAACGAAGAAGCCGGCAATGTGTAAACCACCAGCGATCCCGCGCCGCTGCCATTTCCGCAGGTCACATAATTCGTCGTCGTGGACGTGCTGGGCTGAACGATTCCGATGGTCAGATTCGTATTAAGCGTCAGCGAATTGACGCTTCGCCCCGCGAGTTCCTTGCTGAAATCTCCCAATGCCTGGCTCGGCGCGAGCCCCGCGATCAGGCTGTTGTTTGTATTCACTGTCCACGCCGGTGTGAACGGCCAGGTGTTCGCCGTGCCGGACTGATTTTCCAGGGTGACCGTCAGCGCGGCTGACGCCGGACCGGCGAAACCTGCGACCGCCAATGCGGCCAGGCTCGCGTAACTTTTCCAGGTTGATTTGAGAAGGTTCTTCATACGGCTGTTGGGTTGGGTGCTTCCGATTGCGTTGGATTTGAGAACTTCGACTGACACTGACTGGGTTTAAAAAAACGTTTGTGGAATGAACAATCTCCAGGCGATTCAATCCATTGACAGTTTTTCATTCTGTCATGGAACGCTAGTACCAAGCTGAAATACCGTAAAGTCCCCCAACCTAGTTACAGTCGGCCCCCAGCGACGCAGAAGGTAGTTTTTGCTATGAAGTTGCCGGAGCTTTCGGCAAAACTCGCGGCAGCAGAATTTTTCGAGCCATGATCCGCAGCCGCACACTTTTCCAAAAACACGGTTCACACTTCCGCAGCGTACTGCTGATGCTGAGTGTGATTTTCAAAGTGTTCGCTTCATTGGCTGACGATCCGGCCAGCGGCGACATCACTCAGATCGAATCGCAAAATCCAAATTCAAAAGTGCCGGCGTTCATGGGCGACTGGATCTGGGACTCAAAAACAATCGACGGACAGATGTGCCAGTTGTGGCGCGCGTTTGATGTTCCGGCCGATAACAAGATCGTCCACGCGCGTCTGTTGGTGACTGCGGATAACGAGTTCACACTTTTTTTCGATGGCCAGGAAATCGGACATGGAGCGGAGTGGCGGGAATTGTTCGATTACAATCTGGCTCTTCTGCTCTCTCCCGGACGGCATGTTCTCGCGGTCATGGCGCTCAATCCGACCGGATTTGCCGGAATGCTTTTTGGTCTGCGAATTGAATTCGCCGATGGACAAATCCTGGAGATCAAGTCGGACGCGAACTGGAAGATCGTTCCCGATGAATCCAGGAGCTGGCGGGAAATGGTCCAGCCTTCCGCGACCTGGCGGCCCGCGACGGTGCTGGGGCCGATTGGAACACCGCCGTGGTGGCGCGAACCCGTCAGAGTCAATGCGATGCTGACTCCTTCTCCCGCTAAAATTTATTTCTGGCAGACGGTTTGGTTTCAGGTCGTGTTTTTTTCCATTCTCGGAGTTTTGGCTGTCACCATTTTCTCGCTGGCGGCGCAACTGGCGCTTCACCGAAAAGAACGCTGGCTGCTCACACGCGAACGCGCGCGGATTGCAATGGATGTTCATGATGACATCGGTTCGCGGATGACGCATCTGGTGCTGAATGGCGAGGTCGCGAAGGATGAAGTTCCGGCGGAATCAAATGCCCGCGCGCGGCTGGAACAGGTTTGCGAAGAAGCCCGCGGAGTTCTGTCCAGCATTGATGAGATTCTTTGGGCGCTGAATCCACGGCGGGATACGCTCCAGGATTTCGCGGATTATGTCTGTGATTATACCCAGCGATTCCTCGCGCCCACCTCCATCGAATGCGTATTTGATCTCGATGTAATGGCCCTGGATGCCGCCGCCGATCTTCCCTTGCGAAGGAGTTTGTTGATGGCCATCAAAGAAGCGCTGAACAACGTGGTGAAATACTCGCAAGCCACCGAACTGCTGTTGCAGATCAAACAGCATCGGCACAATCTGCTGGTGGTTGTTCAGGATAACGGCAAAGGCTTTGATATGTCCGCCATCAAACCCGGCCGCCACGGAGTCAGCAATATTGCGAAACGAATTCGTGAACTGGGCGGCACGTGCAACATCTCCAGCGAACCCGGCAAAGGCTGCCGAATTGAATTTTGCATTCCGCTGAGAAACCCCAGAAAGTTCTCGCTGCCCGGGTTTCGCCGCGATTGAACCAACTCGTTTTCCAATCACGCGAATTTTTTCCAGCCCAAACCCGAAACTGATTCCATGACTCGCATCGAAAATTCAACCGCCGCGTCAGCCAAGAAAAAACAGCCCGAGCTTCCCGCCTCGGCGCAACCGATCAAAGTCGCCCTCGTCGAAGATCAGCCGAGAACCCGTGAAAACTGGTCGCAACTGATCAATTCGTTTCCGGACTTTCAATGCGTTTGTTGCTGCGGCAGCGCGGAGGAAGCGTTGACGAATATTCCGCAGTCATTGCCGGACGTCGTGTTGATGGACATTTTCCTGCCGCGCATGTCCGGCATCGAATGCACCGCGCGTTTGAAAGCGCGGATGCCTGACATCCAGATTGTGATGCTGACCGCGATGGACAATCAGGAGTTGTTGTTCATGGCGCTGGAAGCCGGTGCCGACGGATATCTGCTGAAACGAACGAAACCGTCGGAACTGCGAAGAGCCTTGCTGGATGTGTTGGGCGGCGGCGTGCCGATGACGAGCCAGATCGCCCGGCGCTTGATCGCGTCGTTTCGAAAAACCGCGAAGACCCGGGATGAATCGACGCGACTGTCCGCGCGGGAAGAGCAGATTCTTCAACTGGTTTCCAAAGGGCATTCCAACAAGTTGATCGCGGACAAACTGGAAATGAATTACGAAACGGTCTGCACGCACTTGAAACGCGTGTTCAAGAAGCTGCACGTTAATTCCCGAACCGAAGCCGCGATTCTTTACATCAATTCCAAAATGTCCGAACAACGCCCGGATGCGGATGAGGATTAATTCTGAAACGTTCGGAAAGAAATGCGATCAGGAAAAGCGGTTTACAGGCATTGCGTAAAGTCTTTCCTCGGAGCGCGAGTCTGTGACTCGCAGCAACTTCAAAAGCCAAGAGCGCTTTTGATTCATTAAAGGCTTCCTAAAAAATTCCGCTGCTGCGGGTCATAGACCCGCACTCCGTCGGCGGAAGATCCCGATTCAGGCGTTTTCCCGATTCAGCGTTTCAACTTCAGTCCACGATCCGGGAAGCAAACCGGTAAGTGCCTGAGCCAATCTCATAAGTCGCTTTGCCGTTGCCGGCGCTCACAAACTGCACGCTTTTGGATTTCTCCACGGGCTTTCCATTCTCAGTGACGCTGGCGAGATCGTTGGCGGGAAGACGGACGGTTGCCGTCGTGTTGGCGGGAACCACAACTTCCAAACTGAATTTCGAGCCATCGCGCTTCCACACCGTCGCAATTTTTCCGTGGATGGAATCGTAGCTGGTTTTCGCCCAGGTCAAGCCGTCACGAACGACCGGTTCGATGTGAATCGTTTTGAATCCCGGACTCGCGGGTTGAATGCCGCCAATGCCGCCGAACAGATATTCACCACACGAACCGAGCGAATAATGATTGAACGAATTCATGCCCGGATTCTGAAATCCTTTTTTCGGGGTCCAGCCGTCCCAGCGTTCCCAGATTGTGGTCGCTCCCTGTTTCACCGAGAACAACCATGAAGGAAACGTGTCCTGCAGGAGCAACGCATACGCGGTATCCGCGCGTCCCGCTTCGGTCAATACCGGCAGCAGATAACTCACGCCGACAAAGCCGGTGGAAAGATGACCGCCCTTGGCCTGAATATCTTCCACGAGATATTGCGCAGCTTTATCGCGAAGTTCATCGGGCAACAAATCAAATTTGAGCGCCATCGCGTAAGCACATTGCGTATCGCCTTCGATTCGTCCATCGGCGGTCACGTAGCGCCGATTGAAAGCGGTCTTGATATCTTCGAACAACTGATTGTATTTCGTGGCGTCAGCTTCATGCCCCAGCGCTGCGCAGGCCTTTGCCACCAGGTGCGTTGAATAAGCGAAGTAAGCGGTGCCGATCAAATCCTTGGGTGTATCCGCACCGATTGAAAGCCAGTCGCCGTAATCGTTGCCGCGATCTTTGTCGCGAATCAGATTCGTGCTGTGCGCCCGCAAATATTCCACCCATTTGATCATTGCCGGCAAATGTTGTTCGAGAAGGCGTTTGTCGCCATAGACCTGGTAAATGGTCCAGGGACAAATCACGCCCGCATCGCCCCAGGCCGGCGCACCGTAAAAATTCATCGTGCTGGGCGCCACATCGCTGAACACGCCCTCGGCGGTTTGCCCGTCATCGACATCCACCAGCCACTTGGTGAAAAACGCGGCGACGTCCGCATTGTAGGTCGCAGTGCGAATGAATACCTGCGCGTCACCCATCCAGCCCAGACGCTCGTCACGTTGCGGGCAATCAGTGGGAACACTGAGATAATTGCCGCGCTGGCCCCATTGAATGTTGGATTGAAGTTGATTGAGGCGCGGATCGGAGCAGGCAAATTCACCGGCCTGGGGTGTATCGGAAGCGATCACAATTCCGGTGATTGCGTCGGTTTTCGGAGCCTTGGGCAATCCGGTGACTTCCACATATCGAAATCCATGAAACGTAAACGTCGGCTCCCAGACTTCGCGCCCGCCGCCTTTACAGATGTAGTGATCCACCGAAGGCGCGCCGCGCAGATTTTGAGTGTAGATCGTTCCGTCGGAATTCAGCATTTCCGCATGGCGCAGTCTCACCTTCGTTCCCGCCGGTGCGGAAATGCTCAATCGCACCACGCCGACCATGTTCTGACCGAGATCAAAAACCCAGGTGCCGGGTTTCGGTTCCGTGACAGTCTGCGCTTTCAATTCCGTGAATTTTCGCACCGGCTCCATGACTTGCGTTTCCAGATGACGGTCGGATTCATCGCGAACTGTAACCGGAATCCAATCCCGATCATTCAAGCCAGCCCGGGACCAATCCTTGATTTCCAGGCGCGCGTCGTAACTCTCACCCATCATGAAATCCGTGGAGAGAATCGGTCCGCGATGCGATTTCCAGGAAACATCGGTCACAATGCGTTCCGTGCTGCCATCCGTGTAAGTCACTTCCAGTTGCGCGAGAAATGCGGGCGTGTCGCCAAAATAGCGATTGCCGCCATTCCCGATGTGGCCGCTGAACCAGCCATTGGCCAACTGCGCGCCAATCGCGTTGTCACCGCGTTTGAGCATCCCGGTAACATCGTAAGCCTGATAACGAACACGCTTCCGATAATCCGTCCAATCCGGCGCCAGCACATGATCTCCAACGCGGCGGCCATTCAATTCCACTTCGTAAAGTCCGAGAGCGGTCGCGTAAAGCACCGCGCGCTGCACCGGCGCTTTTAATTCAAAAGCTTTCCGGAGGTATCGCACATCGTCAGGAATGTGCGGGATCGACAGGGTATCGTTTTCCCTGATTTCTTTAGTGAACGATTTGCCGCCGAGTTCATAATTCACGCGCAATTGCTTCACGGAATTTCGCGCCGGATCACCGCCCAGGTTGCGGTTGCTGACCTCCATGATAAGCCGGTTGTTTTTGACGCGCTTGCGCAACGCGGCGGTCACATCGATACCGCCTTTATTCTCCACGCTTTCATAGGTCGCCTGGTGAATTTTCAAAACTCCCGCCGACGCCACGGAAGGAATTTCAGGAACAATCCATTGGGCGCTCCAGTCGTTCGGTTCGAGCAAACCCATGTGCCATTCGGCAACCGAACTCCAGTCGCTGGCTTTTCCGTCCTGATTCCAGCTTCGCACTTTCCAGAAACAACTTTGGCGCGAAGTCAGCGGACGGCCGGCGTAAGTAATCTGCGTCGTTTCATCCGAAGTCACCTTGCCGCTGTCCCAAAGATCGCCCTGGTCATCAGCCAGAAGTTTCGCGGAGGATGCCACCAGGATTTGATACGCCGTCTGCTTTTCACCGCGTTGATCGGAATCGATGATCCAGCTCAAACGTGGATGGGTCGCATCAATCGCCATCGGATTGACGAGATATTCGCAACGCAGTTTTTCGACCGAAGCCGAGCACATCTGAGCAGCCAGGAGGATTCCAGTGAGGGAAACAAGTCTAAGCAGATTCATTGACGCAATCATTTACAATTCAGCCTTAAAGGCCGCAAAGAATTAGCGGGCGCGCGAGCAAGTTACAAGTCACCCAAACTAGGCATACTTTGGAATTCCATTGGAAATCAAGAAGCGGTCGAAGCAGCAGAGTTCCCGTATTTCAGATTCGTCCCGCAACACTTTTCAGGAGCGAAGCGCTGCGCGCAGTTTTTCCGGCTGTTTGATAAGATCGGCCAGAGTGTATCCGTCCAAAACATGGAAAAACGCCGCCGCCGCTTCATCGAGCACGCTTTTCAAACGACAGGCGGGAAAAAGCCGGCACGTTTGGTTATTCGCCTCAATACACTGAATGACCGTGTCGGTTTTCTCTCCGAGACGAACGATTTCTCCCAATTGAATTTCTTCCGGCGGCCGGGCCAGCGTGAATCCTCCGCCGATTCCACGATGCGTATCCAGGTATCCGCCGGCCCCAAGCTGATGCACAATCTTCACGAGATGATGCCGCGAAATCCCAAACGCCCCGGCCACCTCATCCACCGTCACCCGCGCCGGACGATGCAAAGCGGCAAATATCAGCACACGAATGGAATAATCAGAATAAGCGCGGAGTTGCATGGATGAACACAAAGTGGTCGCAACGGCAAATGGAAGCAAGATCAAAGTTGTACTTGAAATACATCTTTTGTGTGTTAATCATTTTTCGGGCGTTGAACTGACTGAAAAACGCCGACCGTTTTGAACCTTTCTTTTGCGTATGAATACTTCGATAAGCATCGACACCTCCGTTGGCGAAATTGTCCGCACCGTCCCCGCCCGTTCGCGCATTTTCGAAAACCTCGGCATTGATTATTGCTGCGGCGGCAAGAAACCACTTTCGGAAGTCTGCCAGGCGAAGGGACTCGATCCTGCCACAGTTGTCGCAATGCTGGCCGCGCTGGACAACGTTTCGGATTCCGCCGCAGTCGATGCCGATGCGATGACCTTGTCGGAATTGTGCGATCACATCGAAGCCGTTCATCATCGTTATTTGCGCGAGGAATTGCCGCGCCTGGATTTCATGACGCGCAAAGTCGCTGCGGTTCACGGCCAGGATGAGAAACGCCTGCTCGAAGTCCGGCAGATCTTCGAAACATTTCAAGCCGGAATGCTTTCGCACACGAAAGAGGAAGACGAAATAGTTTTTCCCGCAATCCGCCAATTGGAATCCGGCAAAGGCAATCAGACGGAAGTGGCCGCGAGACTGGCGGCGATGTTGTCGAAGCTCGAATCGGAACACGATAATGCGGGCGCAGCGCTGGAGCGGTTCAAAGCTTTGACCGACAATTACACCACGCCTTCTTGGGGTTGTAATACCTTCCGCGCGCTTTACGACGGTTTGGCGCAGCTTGAAAAACAAACGCACCAGCACGTCCACCAGGAGAACAACGTTCTCTTCCCAAAAGCGCTGGCCAAAACCGCCGCGCATAACTGATCGACGCGAAAGACCGGTGAAACGTGGCGGCAACTCCGCCCGGTGAAGGGTTCCGATTGAACCGCGGTCAAAACGGTTCGACTGAATTAAACCGCAGTCTTTCCAGCGAGTTTCGCCTCCCCACGCCATATTGCTCTTATGACAAATACAATTGATGAAAAACTCGAAGGCTTGTTTCAGGAAGTTGTTAAACGAAACGCCGGCGAAGTTGAATTCCACCAGGCCGTCCGCGAAGTGCTCGAATCACTCGGCCCGGTGCTCGGAAAATATCCCGAGTTTGGCGAACACAAAATCATCGAACGCATCTGCGAACCGGAACGGCAAATTATTTTCCGCGTTCCGTGGCAGGACGACCGCGGCCAGGTGCAGATCAATCGCGGCTTCCGCGTGCAGGTCAACAGCGTTCTCGGACCTTACAAAGGCGGGCTTCGATTTCATCCCTCGGTTTACCTGGGCATCATTAAATTTTTAGGTTTCGAACAGACGTTCAAAAATGCTTTGACCGGCATGCCCATTGGCGGAGGCAAAGGCGGAGCGGACTTCGATCCCAAAGGCAAATCCGACAACGAAATCATGCGCTTCTGCCAGAGCTTCATGACTGAGCTTTATCAGCATCTCGGCGAATACACGGACGTTCCCGCCGGCGACATCGGCGTGGGCGCGCGCGAGATTGGCTATCTTTTTGGCCAATACAAGCGCATCACCAATCGTTACGAATCCGGCGTGCTCACCGGCAAAGGACTGGACTGGGGTGGCGCACGCGCGCGCAAGGAAGCCACTGGTTACGGCGCGGTTTTTTTCCTGAACGAAATGCTTCAGGTGCGTGGACAATCACTCGAAGGCAAAACCTGCATTGTTTCGGGATCGGGCAATGTCGCGATTTACGCGATTGAAAAATTGCAACAACTCGGCGGAAAAGTCGTGGCGTGTTCGGATTCCAATGGTTTCATTCACGACAAAAAAGGCCTCGATCTCGCGTTGATCAAGCAGCTCAAGGAAGTTGAACGGCGGCGGATTGAAGAATACGCCACGCATCACAAACGCGCCCATTATGTGGCGCGCGGCAATATGTGGGAAATCCCCTGCGACGTCGCCCTGCCCTGCGCCACTCAGAATGAACTGAACGGAAAAGATGCCGCGACGCTGATCAAAAACGGATGTATCGCGGTGGCGGAAGGCGCGAACATGCCGACCACTCCGGAAGGCGTGCGCGCATTTCTCAAAGCGCGAATTGCCTTTGGTCCCGGCAAAGCCGCCAACGCCGGTGGCGTGGCGACTTCCGCACTCGAAATGCAACAGAACGCGAGCCGCGATATCTGGGACTTCGAATATACCGAACAGAAACTCGCCGTAATCATGAAAGGCATTCACCGGCGTTGTTACGAAACCGCCGAGGAATTTGGCACGCCGGGCAACTATGTGAACGGCGCCAACATCGCCGGTTTTATGAAAGTCGCCAAGGCCATGCTCGCACTCGGATTGATTTGAACTGATCAATTGGGTTAGCAGCCGCAGCGTTGGATTGAAAATCCGCGCCGCGGCTTTTAACTTTAACGCCATCTGATTTCGCACCTTCAGCAACAACCAGCTTCGCCATGAATAATCAACCCACACCCGATTGGGATCCGAAATCCGAAGAAGTCCGGCACGATCAGCGCGCGGCCTACGACGCCATGCGCCGTCGTTGCCCCGTTGCCTACAGCGAATTTCTCGGCTGGTCACTGTTCCGTCATGAAGACGTAATGCGCGCGCTGCTTGATCATGAGACTTTCAGCAACGCGGTTTCGCGGCATCTCTCCGTGCCCAACGGCATGGATGCGCCGGAACACACACCGTATCGCCGCATCATCGAACCTTACTTTGCGTCGGAAAAAATGACCGCGTTCGAACCGCTCTGCCGCAACATCGTGGTGAAACTGGTCAGCGATCTGCCTGCGCGCAAAGAAGTGGAATTCATCGCCGACGTCGCACTTCCCTTTGCCGCACAGGTGCAATGTGCTTTCCTCAACTGGCCGCCGGAATTGGCGAGCCGGCTCGCGGCCTGGACTCGCAAGAATCACGCGGCCACCCTCGCGCAGGATCGCGAGGCGTTGTCGGAAATTGCGCGTGAATTCGAGGAACTCATTGATGGTTTGCTGGAAACGCGTTTACGCGATGGCGCGGATCCCGCCAACGATCTCACCGCCGCTTTGATGAACGAGAAAGTGTGGGGCCGTCCGTTGAGCAACGAAGAAGTGTCGAGCATTCTGCGCAACTGGACCGTGGGTGAAATCGGAACCATCTCCGCCTCCGCCGGCATTCTCGCCCAGTATCTCGCGGCGTATCCGGAACTTCAGCAGCGATTACGCACGGAGCCGGAAATCATTCCGGCCGCGATTGAGGAAATTCTCCGCATTCACGGACCGCTCGTGGCGAATCGCCGCGTCACCACGCGTCCGGTGGAAATCGGCGGGCGCAAGATTGCGGCGGGCGAGCGCATCTCGCTCATTTGGATTTCCGCCAATCGCGACGAACAGGTCTTCAAAGATCCGGATTCATTTCGTTTGGATCGCGATCCCGCCAAGAACCTTCTTTACGGCGCGGGCATTCATGCGTGTCCCGGCGCGCCGCTCGCGCGATTGGAACTGCGAATTTTTGTGGAAGAACTGCTTTCACACACTGCGCGTCTCGCCCTCCTTCCGCAAGAGAACGCGACGCTCGCAGTTTATCCAGCCAGCGGATTCGCCAGCCTGCCTTTGCGAATCGAGTAACTTTTTCCAATTGGCTCAATCCGCGCGGCAGGTTTGATCACGCGAACTCATCCTTGTTCCTCAGAAGGACGAGTTACACGAGCCCCACAAATTCCTTCAACTGATCAAACATTCTGAACCGCCACGCGCTGCTGGTGAACGGATTCAATTTCCGCAATCAGTTCGCCCCGCAATGCCAGCAATCGCTTTGCTGCGAATGGCGCGCGCAAAAGAACGGTCGTGTTCCGCACACTGGCTTTCAATTTCCGCAACTCCCGCAAATGATAAAATGCCAGCAGACTCGCCGGCGGCAATGACAGCGCATACCAGAAACTTGTCGGCCAACCTGCGAACTCGCTGATAATCCCCACAAAAATTCCGAAGCACCCGGTGTAAATCAGAATGCCGCCAATGATTTTCGTTGTGGACGTCTGCGCCTTCCGCTTTTCCGGCGCGGGAAATTTGTTCACTGCCCATTTGATGATCGCGTGCGGCAACGCGCGATGCGCCCAGCCGTACAAGGCAATCGGCGCACCGAGAATCGCCATCACGCACCAGATCAGACTTTGCCTCGCGAGCTTTTCCTTGTCCGGAAACAGCGCAAGCGCATCGTCGGAAAGGTTCAACCGCGCCAGCCAGCGTTCGTAAAAATCCAGCTTCGCAGTGAACGCAGCGGCGCGTTCCGGTTCAGTTTGATAAACATGCTCGACGGCCTCGGTGATTTTTTGACCGAGCAACAATTCTTCGGCGCGTTCTGAAACAGGTTCCGAGGCAACGCGATTGCCGAGTCGCAGTCGATCGAGATAGAGCCGTTTCACGCCTTCCACAACGCGCGCGTGTTCCAGTTCCGGAATGTGCAGAATCAGCGATTGAATCCTCCGCTCGATTTCCGCAGTCAAGCGATTGATGCACTCTTTGCGGCGCTCGCTGTAGCCATCGAGAAATTCCGCCGCCAGAATCGGCTCGCCAAAATTCGCCAGCGCATCGCTTCGATACAGTTCCTTCGCGGAGTAGGTCAATCCGACCGGTACAATTTTCAAACCAAGCTTTCCGCTATGACGCTGCTCCAGTTCCAAAGCAATCCGCGCCGCGCCACTCTTCACCTCGCGCATTCGCGAATCATCATACGTCACGCCTTCAGGAAAAATGCCGATGGCTTCGCCGCGTTCCAGCACCTGAAAACAAGCTTCAAACGTATCCGTCACGCTGCGCATCGCTTTGGGATCGTCGCGAACGCGATTGATCGGAATGACGCCGCAACGCGTGAGAAACCATTTCATCGGCTTGAAACGAAAGAGCTGAACAGTTGCGACGAAGTTCACTTTGCGCGGAACTGTAGAACCAATGATCCACGAATCGGTGAGCGAGTTCGGATGGTTCGACGTGAACAGCACCGGACCGGATTTCGGAATGCGCTCGCGATGAAATCGGTCGATGCGGCGAAAATAAAACCCCAGCGCCAGCCCGATCAGTCGGCGCATCGATCGATACAGAATTGTGTGATTCATCTTCGTAGCGGCATTTCATAAGAGCGCCGCCTGTTGTTTACGAATGCTGCATCGTTACGAAACGCCGCTGCCGATTCGTTCACTGCACGCCTGACAAATCGCTTCAGCCGCATTTGGACGGCCCAAAGCCTTCGCAGCTTTGGCCATTTCAACCAGTTTCTTTGAGCCGATCAATTGCTCGATACGATACGACAAATCTTCCACGCGATTCACTTTTCCCGCCGCGCCGCGTTCCAGCAGGAAATCGCTGTTCGCCGCTTCCTGACCGGGAATCGGATTCAAAATGAACAACGGCTTTCCCAATGCCAGGGCCTCGGACGATGTCAGCCCGCCGGGTTTGGTGATCACGAGGTCCGCCACCGCCATCAGTTCGTGCATATTCGAAGTGAAACCGAAAACGTGCGTCGGATGCGTACGATCCTGCGCCGCGAGTTCGCGTCGCAATTCTTCATTTCGTCCCGTCACCACAACGGTCTGGAACGGCTGGCTGACTTGATCCAACGCGGAAAGAATTTCCGCCACCGGCCCCATTCCGAAGCCACCGCTCAGCACCAGCAACGTCGGAAGATCATCGCGCAATCCGAGTTTTTTCCGAATCGCCTTCGCATCGATCTTCGCCGAAAAGCGCGCTGAAATTGGAATACCTGTTGCAATGATTTTTTCCTTCGGCGTGCCGCGCGCGACTAACCGCATGCGGGTTTCCTCCGCCGCGACGCAATAAAGATCGACGCACGATTCCATCCAGAGCGCGTGCGCTTCGAAATCAGTAACGACGCTGACAATCAACGGATCGAATGCGCGATTCCGCTGGCGCATCTGGCCAAGCATTTCGAGCGGAAGATAATGCGTGCAGACAATGGCGTCCGGCTGGAACTGTTTGACGAAGCGGACAAAGCGCATTCGCGAGCTGCTCGGAAACAAACGCTTCAGCCGGTTCAATCGTCGTGCGGCTTCGGGACTGTCCGTGTTCTTGAAAACCATTCCCCAGATTTCCGGTGCGCGTTCGACCAGCTTGACGTAACCGTCCGCGTGAATCTTGCGATGAATCGGCGAAAAGAATTTCAGCAGATCGATGCGCTCGACGACATCCTCCCGGCGTTCAGTTTTCCAGGCTTCTTCCAGGGCAGCAGCGGCGGCGAGATGCCCTCCTCCAGCGGTGACGGTGGCAATCAAAATCCTCATAGTGGTCAGGTGCGCAAACGATGCCGCAGCGAACCTGCGATGAGAAGCAAAAACCCGGCGCGTTCAGGAAGCAACGGACGAAAGTGGTTTACACGAATTTCACGAATGAACACGAATTGCTTTCATGATTCGGACATTCGCGGAAATTAGCGCAATTCGTGTAAGCCCGTTTTCGATCCTGATCGTGGCGCACAAAAAAAGGCGTTCCTTGCGGAACGCCTTTGATCAATGAAATGTCTGAGTGCGCTTACGCGACGCTTTCGCCGACCTGGAAGCGGACGAAGCGGCGGATTGTGATTTCGTCACCGATCTTCTTGCCGACTTCAGCTACGTGTTGCGCGATGGTCTGATCGGGGTTTTTCACAAAACCCTGATCCACGAGGCAGTAGTTCTGGAAGAATTTGTCCAGCACGCCTTGCAGAATTTTTTCCATCGCAGCGGCGGGTTTGCCTTTGAGCCGATCGGATTGCGCGGCGATTTCGCGTTCCTTGGCAACGACGTCAGCCGGAACCTGGTCGCGCGAAACAGCGAACGGATGTCCCGCAGCGATCTGCAGCGTGATGTCTTTGACGAGCTGTTTGAATTCGTCATTGGCCACGGTGCTTTCTTTGCCGGCGCCAACTTCCACCAGCACGCCAATTTTCGCGCCGGCATGAATGTAAGCGGCGATCAATCCGTTGCCGCTGACTTCCATCCGCGCATTGCGAGTGATCTTGATGTTCTCACCGATTTTCGCTACCGCCGCCGCACGGTCGGCTTCGAGGTCCACTTTCGCATCGGTCGCGATCTTCTTTGCAATTTCATCGCCAAACGCGCGGAAGGAATCGTTGCGAGCGACGAAATCAGTTTCGCAATTGATCTCGACGAGCACGCCAAGTTTTCCGCCAGGAACAATGTATTGGGCAATGATGCCTTCATTGGCGTCGCGCGCCGCTTTTTTGGCGGCGGTGGCGGTGCCCTTTTTGCGGAGACTGTCCACGGCGCCATCCAGATCGCCATTGGTTTCCACGAGTGCTTTTTTGCAATCCATCAAACCGGCGCCGGTCATTTCACGCAGCTTGCCTACAAGAGCAGGAGTAATTTCAGCCATAAAAAATTGATGCTAAAAGTTGATTGTTGTTTGAGAAAGAAATTCAGGCTTCAGGTTTGCGTTACGAATGCTTCCACTCGAAACAACAAACCCGCAGCCCGCAAACTTTCTTCAGGCCGCCGGAGAGCTTTCCGGAGTCGTGGGATCATCACCCGCGGCAATTTCCACCGCTTCAGCGGAATCGAACTTCTCCGTCGCTGCGCCTTGATCTGTCTTGCGGCGGCCGTACTTCGCTTCGTATTCGGCGCGGGCGCGAGTGATCGTCTGGGAAACGGTCGAGAGAATAACGCGGACGGAACGGATCGCATCGTCGTTGCCGGCGATGGGATATTCCACCTGGTCGGGATCGCAGTTGGTATCGACAATAGCCACGATCGGAATTTTCAAACGGCGCGCTTCGGCAATCGCGTTGTGTTCGCGCTTGATATCGACGACGAACATGACGCCCGGGAATTTATCCATGGAGCGGATGCCGTCGAAGTATTTCACCTGGCGCGCGGCTTCACGGCGAATCATGGATTGCTCCTGCTTGACGTAGTTATTGATGCTGCCGTCGGCTTCCATTTTCTCAATCGCTTTCATGCGCGCGATGGAGCGTTTGATGGTCTGGAAATTGGTCAACGTGCCGCCGAGCCAGCGTTCCGTGACATAAAACTGTCCGCATTCCTTTGCGGTTTCTTTGACTGCCTGTTGCGCCTGTTTTTTGGTGCCGACGAACAGAATGCGTTCGCCTTTCGCAACGGTCGCCGCGAGGAAATCGCAGGCGGCTTCAAGCTGGGTGATGGTTTTGCTGAGGTCGATGATGTGGATGCCATTGCGGGCATCGAAGATGAAGGGCTTCATCTTGGGATTCCAACGTTTGGTCTGATGTCCAAAATGAACGCCGGATTCCAACAATTCCTTAACGCCAATACTGATCACAATTTTCCTTTGGTTGAGAGTCCGCTTTTTTGCGAACCATCCCGCGGAACACGGGATTGTTTTCGATGTTTTTCTGGCCGCCAACGTTCACACGAACGCTGAATTGAGGCCGTTTTCCTTTCCGCTTTCGACGGAAAGGCCCAGCAAACTAGCAGAATGCAAGGTCGAGGCAACTGTTTATTTGGAGCGGGCTCCACGACGATTATGAATTACGAATCATCGGTGCGCGATGCGAGTGGCTCAGGAAAATATCAATGAGGAATAGTCTTCTGGATTGATCATTCATCCCTTTAAAAAAATGGGGTGAACGCCGGGTTGAAGCAGCGGAGGGGTCAACCTTACAGTTCTGTTCGAGGTAAAGGTTATGGCCATCAAAATAAACGTCCCGGTTGAGGACCGAACGCTGACCCGCAAAACGATTCTGCTCGTGGAAGACAATCGTGATGACGAGGAACTCACGCTCCGCGCGCTGCGCCAGAGCAACATCATGAACGAAGTCATCGTGGCTCGTGACGGCGAAGAAGCACTGGAATATCTCTTCGGCCACAAACACCTGACGTCTCGCGAAGCGGAATTGCTGCCCGCGGTCGTGTTGCTGGATTTGAAACTGCCGAAACTCGGCGGCATGGAAGTGCTCCGGGAAATCCGTTCGAATCCACGCACCCGCCGTTTGCCAGTGGTGGTGCTGACGAGTTCCAAAGAAGAGGAAGACCTGGCCAACGTTTACGACCTTGGCGCCAACAGCTATTTATACAAACCCATCGACTTCGATAAATTCCTGGAAGCCGTCGGAAACGTCGGCATGTATTGGATGCTGTTCAACGAAAGCCCATCGCTCGCTCCGGCGGAAAAATAATTTCCCCGCTCCTTCTTTTCTCAATTCGACAACAAAGCTGACGGATATTTCCGCGTCGAATTTGGCGTATCCAGATGCTGGCGAACCGCGTTCACCAGATCGTGCGGAGAATAGGGTTTCTGAAGAAAGCTGAATTTTGATTCTGTCGCGCGATTATGTTCAACCGAATCAGTGTTGCAGCCACCGGTGTAAATCGTCCTGAGGTCTGGAAACAATCGTTGGAGTTCCGCAAATAATTTCGCGTTCGGCCGCTCGGCCAATTCTCTGTCCGCCAGCAGCAAATCAACTCTTAGCGTTTCCTTTTTCAGCATCGCAATCGCCTCATCGCTCGAACGCGCTTCGATGACTTGATATCCGTGACGATTCAAGATATCTGCGGCCAGACTGCGCACTGTGTCTTCGCCTTCCACCAGCAGAACCGTTTCGTGGCCGTGCGTCAGAGGAAGATTCGACCAGCGCGGACTCGCTTCGAAACACATTTCGGAAATGAGCGGCAGAAAAATCCGGAACATCGTTCCCCTGCCCGCTTCGGTTTCAATTTCCATCCAGCCTTCATGCTGCTTCACCACGTGATCAATGGCCGCGAACATCACGCTTTGTCTGGATTCGAACGCATTGGAAAAAGGCTCCGTGCTGTTGTCTTTGATGCTGATGCAGGCAAAGCGCCCGGCGCGCGCTTCTGAATCGTTCCGAAGCGCATCCGTCGAAAGGCGAACTTCCTCGGCGCGAATCCAAATCTTCCCACTCGTGCGCGCTTCGTTGGAAAAGAAGTTCACCAGGTTCGCCAATACTTCTTCGATCATCGCGCGATCCGCGTGAATGCCCAGACTGCCGCCGCAATGTTGAATCAAGAGCGTGATTTCCCTGCCAGTCGGCGGTCGTGAAATTTTTCCGAATTGCGCAACGACTTCATTCAAGTCGAGATATTCCCGCTGCGGCGGTTTCGTGCGGCTCAACGCCAGCATCTGCGCCGTCAAACCCGTCGCGCGTTTCGCAGCCTGATCAATCTGCTCCAGCGCTTCCCGCGCGGCTCCATCCAATCCACCGTCCGTCATCAAGTCCTGGGCGTAACCGCGAATCACCGTGAGCAGGTTATTGAACTCGTGCGCGAGAGGACCGGCAAATTTCCCAAAGCCAGCATCGCTCGGCGTAACCGAAACTGTTTCCGGTTCGAAATTGTTTTTCACGTTTGAAAGTTTGGAACCGGATTCGATCTCGAACCGTTGTGAATTGAATGGAGAATCAGACATGGCGGCCTTTCGCGATTTGCAGTGGAAGTTCGAGAGTAAAAGTGGCGCCTTTGCCGTGGCCTTCGCTGTGAACCCGCAGCACGCCGCCCATTTCTTTGGCGACAAGCGCGCCACTGTGCAGTCCGAAACCGTGGCCGGTTTTGCGGGTGGTAAATCCGTGATTGAAAATGCGTGTCATATTCTCGGCGGGAATGCCCACGCCGTTATCTGAGACCGCAATACTGATGCCTTTCTCGGATTTGAAAAGGCGCAGCGTCATGCGTTTGTCCGAACGTCCCGCATCGTCACAGGCGTATTTCGCATTGCGAATGAGATTGACGAGAATCTGCAACACTTTGTGCTTCTCGACTGTGATCAACGGAACCGGCTGAAATTCGCGCACGACCTGAACGTCGTGACGGTTCAACGCGCCAATGTTCATCTGCACGGCGTCTTCGACCAATTCGACCGGATCCACCGTTTCAGAAATGCCGCTGACCTTCGCGTAGTTCTGCTGCATCGCCACAATATCTTTGATATGTTCGATGTTCTTTCGCAGCAGATCGAGTTCGCCGATGCTCTTTTGCTGTTCGAGCGTGAGTTGATCCACCAGTTGTTGCAGGTAACGCGGAAGCTGCCTGCCGCGTTCGCTGTTCATGAACTCGCCAATCGTGGCCGCATTCTGATCCAGCAGCGTCACCACCTTGGACAGATTGGCGGCTTTGGTTTTCTTCAACGTGTCGGCCACCAGCGTTGCGGAAATATTCACGCTGTTCAAAACGTTGCCGACGTTGTGCAGCACGCCGGTTGCAACTTCCGCCATGCCCGCCTGCCGCGAAATCTCAATCAATTCCTTGTTCAACCCGGCCATTTTGGTTTCCAGCATTTTCCGTTCGGTAATGTTGCTGAGGAACCCGTGCCACAACATGCTGCCGTCGGAATCCGGTTCCGGCGTGGAATGACCTTCCACCCAGATTTCGCCACGCACAGGATTGCACACGCGAAATTCCGCGCGCCAGGGCTGGCGGGTTTTGAACGATTCTTCAATGGACTGATAAACCATGCCCACGTCTTCCGGATGAATCAGTTCTTTCATGATGGAGGCGTCCTCTTCCAGCGCTTCCGGTTTCACGCCGTAGATTTCTTCCACGCGCGGGCTCGCGTACGGCATGCAGAACGAGCCATCGGCACTCCGTTTGAAAGTATGAATCACGCCGGGCACCGTCGCCGCGATGGTCGCCAGACGTTCCTGCAATGCGAGCCGTTCGCGCAGCGCCTCTTCCGCGCGCTTGTGTTCCGTGATGTCTCGAAAACACCAGACGCGTCCGATGAATTGGCCATCCACTCGCTGAGGCTGAGAAATGCGTTCGAGCACGCGGCCATCGGTCAGTTCCAGCACGTCGTGGCTTTGCTGGTCCGGCGCTTCCAGGATTTCGTAAATGCGGGCTACAAAACGCTCGCTGTCCTTGACTTTGGCGGCATTCAGCTTCAGCACCTCGCCATCCTGCGCATGGTCGAATTCCTTTGGCGCGATCTGCCAGATCTCAAGGAACTTCGCATTGCACTTCGTAGGCTTGCCATTGCGATCCACAACGAGAATTCCGTCTGCGGTCGATTCCAGCGTCGCGTTCAACAATGACAACGAACCGGCTAGCGCCTCAGTCCGTTCCTGAACACGATTCTCCAGATGATCCCGCGCGGCCTGCAGTGCGGCGTCACGCTGTTGAATCTGCGTCAACATTTCATTGAACGCGTCAATCAACTGGCCCAGTTCATCCTGGCTGCGTTTGGTGACACGCA
This sequence comes from Verrucomicrobiia bacterium, assembly GCA_035765675.1. Taxonomy (GTDB): domain Bacteria; phylum Verrucomicrobiota; class Verrucomicrobiia; order Limisphaerales; family DASXHY01; genus DASXHY01. The sequence goes on along the minus strand of DASTXC010000082.1, from coordinate 20,978 downwards.
CCGAATAATCCTTCTCAAACGAAACTGCGCGCGCCGCCCGGGCGAGGCTTTGAATCGGATCGGAAATGACGCGCTGCAACCGGCTGGAAAGAATGAACGCCACAAACAGCGACGCGCCAAACACCACGCCCACAATCATCAGGTAACGCATGAACCGCACGGAAAGTTCCTTTAGATCGTAAACCAGCGTAATCGTTCCAATGGGTTCGTCCTGCTCCATTATCGGCCGGGAAAGAATCAGGAAATCGCGCGTGAACTTTTTGTCGAAAGCCGGTTGCGCGGGAGCGATCAAATTCAACGTGCCGTGCGGGTCCCGCGAATATTTGGCAAACACCGAGCCGTCGCGTTTGTAAACCATCGCGGCCACAATTTTTACTTCGCCGCGCAGTGCGCCCAGGGTTTCTTCGGCGGAACGGGAATCATTGAAATCCACAGCCGCCGTGCAGTTGTTCCCGATCACTTCCGCGAGGCTGGAAGCCTGCACGACCATTTCCTTGCGGAACGTGGTCAGGTCGTACCACACGAATGCCAGACACGCGAGCAGCAGCGTCGCCGCGCTGGTGAGCAGAATGATCAATACCTGTTTGCGCTTGATCGACGCGTTCGTAAAAAAGTTCATGGCGCGCCTATTGTTTTCCGTGCACTGCGTCGGCGAGCGACAGGAGTTTGGAACTGATCTGGAGTCCCGCTTGGTGCGCGGCATTGAGATCCACTTCAAAGCGGACCTTGTTATCCTTTTTGACGAAATTGATCACTCCGCCCGCTTCCAGAAATCCATCTCGTTCGCCGACGGTCAGGATCGGCAGTTTGCCGGCCTTGGACAAAATCTCAGCGAACTCTGATTTCGCATCCGCGCCCACGAACAGGATCTGGCATTTGCTCCAGTCGCCATCCGGTTTCAATTCGAGGATCCGGATTTCGTGTCCGGCGATGACTTTTCCCTTGGAAACTTTTTCCAGATCGTCAACCAGTTTGCTGTGGCTGATGACGCCGATGCGCAAGGAGGAATCGCTGGCGGGAAACGTGGCTCCCGGCCAGGTGACATATTTGGTGAAGTTCAGCAGACAAAGCGCTTTGACTTCAGGTTCAGTCATGACCAGGTCGGCTCCCTGCGAACACGCGCCGCCCAGCAAACAAATCGCGAGCACCAGCCAGCCGAAAGCCCGGCTCCGGAGAGTCGTTGGCCACAGCGTGCGGATGGAAAAATCGGGATTCATTCGTGCGTCAAACCTGCGAGGCGCGAGTCGTTGCGGTCGAACATGATTTTTTCGGAACGACTGCAATTGCGAAACTTCTTCAACTGTGAACCGCTCAAAACCGCCACGTGACCTTTCCGAAAAATGAGCGCGGAATTTCTGCGACCTGCCGCGATTTATAGTTCGAGAATTCCGGATGCCCTTCGTCCAACAGATTTTGCGCCCAGACCGAAAACTCGAATCGTTCCGACGGCGCCCAGGTCAGGCCAAGATCCAGCCGGAAGTAGGAATCAATCTGAATCGGATTCGCGTCACCCTCCCGCAACGAACGAACGCTATCGACGAAATATCCAACCGTGTTGAATTCCAGACCGTGCCCGAGTGCGACGCTGGAACGCACGTTGAACTGATGTTCCGGATTCGTAACGTCGATGTAAGGTTCGCCTTCGAAATCGCCGCGCCACCAGGTGTAGGCCGCGGTGAGCCGCCAGTAATCCGTGGGTTGCCATCGCACGAGCAATTCCGTCCCGTAAGTGTGGCCGTGAATGTTGTTATGATACCGGAAACTCTGGAGATAATACGGCGGCAGATCGAGAATCACCTGGCCCGGATCAGCCCGGTTTGCCAGCAGATCGTATTCATTGAAATAAGCCGAAACGTCGAACGACAATCGTCGCGTGGGTTCATAACGATAGCCCAGTTCATAGGACAGCGATTCCTCGGATCGCGCATTACGATCGCCATAGGCAGTGATAATCACCGGCAACGGGATGTCGGCGCTGGGCGGATACGCGGCGATGTTGGCGCGCGAATCTCTTTCCAATCGCGTCGGAGTGCGCACGGCTCTCGCGATGGAACCCCACACCGTGTGCTGATCGTTTGGTGTCCAGGCGATGCGTCCGGCGGGCTGAACTTCAAATCCCGTGTAGTCGTTGTGTTCCAGCTTGGATCCGATTGTGAACGCCAGTTTCTCCGGAACAATCGCGATTTCATCCTGCAGAAACGCGCTGTACAAATCGTCTGCCGAACGTTCACGCGTCCAGAAAAATTCCGTCCCCTCCGAGGAAATGTGATCCTGCGAACGCCGATAGCCCATTCCCCAAACCACGTCCTGACGTTCCCCCAGCGCAAAGCGATGCTGCAGATCGACATCCCAGGTATCGCGCCGCTCCTCCAGCTTGTTCTGATCTGGACTGAATTCGCCCGGTTGAGCCACCAGCACACCGCCGCCAAAAGGATGTTCCCGGCGGTTCTGATCGTAATACACCTGCAGCTTCAGTTCTGATTCTTCAGAAAATTTGCTCGTCCAACGCCCGAGAATATTCCCGCTGGTGACATCCGATTCGAGATCGATTTCGCGGGTTCTGGGAACCGGATAAATCGCCGTTTTTCCCACCGTTTCACCGAACGTTCCGCCAAAATAATCCGCCAGCAGCGTCAGCGTGTTCTGCTCGCTCGCTTCCCAGTCCAGGCGAATTCCACCCCGCGCGACATTCCAATCGTCCGACATGCTGCGCCCGCGCGCGTCTTCAAAACCTTCGCGATTAAAATATTTTGCGTAAACGCGGTAATAAACATTGCTGGAAAGTTGCCCGCCATAACGCGCGCTGATTGAAGGTTGATCCTCCGTGCCGACGGTGCTCGAAACCAGGCCGCCTTGCGTTTCCTTCGCGCTCTTCGTGATGATGTTGATCACGCCATTCACCGCGTTCGCGCCCCATAATGTCGCGCCCGGACCGCGAATGACTTCGATGCGATCCAGATCCTCCAGCACAATGTCCTGCCCGTTCCAATGCACGCCACCGAACAACGGCGTGTAAACGCTGCGGCCATCCACCAGCACCAAGAGCTTGTTGGAGTATTCGTCATTCAACCCGCGCGCAGAAACCGCCCAGCGATTCGCACTGATCCGCGCGACTTGGATTCCGGGAACGGCACGCAACGCTTCCGGAAGGCTGTTCGCACCGAGTCGTTTCAAATCATCCGCCGTCAGTACCGCGATCGCTGCGGGAGACCGAAACAACCGGGTTTCCTTTTTGCCCACGGAAGTGACCTGCATGTTGATCAGTTCCTCCAGGCTGAAATTGCTCAATTCCAGGACATCCGTGTTGTCACCGCGCGAGACAACAACGGAAAAATTCAAAAGAACTGCCGCCGCGACAAGAACCCGCAAAGCCGGTTTCAGGCGTGTTCTTTTGGTCATCGCCGAATCGAGTTCCGACAAAGATTGCATCGTTTGTGTATCGGCAGCGGCCCTCCGCGCTTCAGTGAAAAGTTCAACCATTTCTTGCCTGCGATCCAGAGAACCGGCCGATTGCCGCGAGGAATGCCATTGAGGTAGGAATTGTTTTTGCGAATCCGACCGGGATTTCTACTACTCACACCAGAACCTTCGCGCTAAGTTCCGACCGGCATGACTCAACCCAATTTGCCGGTAGCTTCGCATTCCGTCTGGTCGCCGTTGCGTCGTCCGCTGTTTCGCAACCGGCTCATCGCGTCGGTCATTTCCAACACGGGCAGCTGGATGCAGGACACCGCAGGCGCCTGGCTGATGACCGCGCTGACCACTTCGCCGTTGTTGATCGCGCTGATGCAAACGGCAGCAAGTCTCCCCGTGCTGTTGCTCGGACTGCCGGCGGGAGCGACGGCTGACATTCTGGATCGTCGTCGATTGCTGCTGGCGTGGAGCGGCTGGATGCTGCTCGCCGCGGCGATTCTCAGTGCATTGACATTTGCCGGTTTAATCAACGCATGGTGGCTGTTGTTGCTGACCTTTTTTCTGAGCGCCGGCTCCGCGATGAACGGTCCGACCTGGCAGGCGATTGTTCCCGAACTCGTGCCGCGCGAAGAACTTCCTGAAGCCATCGCACTCAACAGCGCCGCTTTCAACATTGCGCGCGCGGTCGGTCCCGCAGCCGGCGGTCTGGCGGTCGCGGCTTTTGCTTCCGTGATGTTCGGCGCGGGACTCGTGTTTCTGGTCAATGCGTTTTCGTTCGGCGCGGTGTTGGTCGTGATTTATCGTTGGAAACGAAAACCGCTGTTCACCAGCGCGCTGCCCACGGAACGGCTGATGGCGTCCATGCGTTCGGGCCTGCGTTACACGCGTTTCACTCCCACGATGCGCTCAATCCTGACGCGCGCCTTTATGCTTACGTTTTGCGTGAGCGGAATGTGGGCGCTGCTCGCAGTCGTCGCCAAACAACACGTTCGCCGCGGCGCGATGGGCTATGGCATTCTCACCGCGTGCATCGGTGTGGGCGCCGTGACGGGTGCGATTCTGTTGCCGAAAATGCGACGGCGCTATTCCGCGGACACGATTGTCAATGCCGCCGCACTGGCGTTCACCGTCACGCTGCTCGTGCTTGGCTGGGTGCATCAATTCTGGATTCTGATTCTCGCTTTGCTGCTGGGCGGCATGGCGTGGACAAGCACCACTTCATGTTTGAATATCGCCGTTCAACTCTCGGTTCCAGCCTGGGTGCAGGCGCGGTCACTGGGAATTTATCAAATGGTTTTTCAAGGAGGCATGGCCATCGGCAGCGCGGTCTGGGGAACGGTGGCGGAACATTCGAGCGCGGGAATTGCGCTCAGCGCGGGCGCGGTGGGATTGCTGGGAACTCTGACGTTCGCGCGGAAATTTCCTTTGATGTCCGCCGCCGCGCTGGATCATTCGCCGGGACGCCTGGCGCACGCGCTCAGTCGATCCGCGCCGCAAGTGATGATCGAGCCACAGCCGGAGGAAGGCCCGGTGCTGATCACTGTTACGTTTCGCATTGATCCGAAACGCGCGGCAGAATTCGTCCAGGCCGCGCATGAACTCGGACGCATCCGCCGTCGCGACGGCGCAATTCGCTGGGCGTTGTATCGCGATCCTTTTGACGCAACGCGTTATCTCGAAACGTATGTGTTGGAATCCTGGCTCGAACGCCGCCGGCAAATCGAGCGTTTCACAGTGGCGGATCATGCGATTCGAAATCGAGTCCTGAGTTTTCACGTTGGCGAATCGTCGCCATCGGTTTCGCGTCTGATCCTGGCGCGAACGCATCCCGCGGCAACGCCGAACGAGAACGAGTCAAAAAATCAGCATTCGACGTAGCACCAAAGCAGCGCCGCTCACACTTCGATGAATTGCGCGCCTGCGCTGATTCGCCGATTCACCTTTTCTCCGTGATACTCCCTACAAATCATTTCAGCCCAATTGCGGAATTGCTGCATTTTGCGTGGGCGTTTAACGTCTCAAAATAATGAAGTTCCTCCGCTCGGCTCTACTCGCCGCCGCCATGGTCTTTTCCGTTCACGGCGAATCGTTGTTCTCCACCAATTCTGCCTGGAAATATTTCAAAGGCACTTCGGAAGCATCGTCACCCCGCTCCGCCTGGCGAAGTGCTGGATTCAATGATTCCTCATGGCTTACGGGCACTGCGCCGTTTTACTACGAAAATGAGCCGGGCAGCGCTAACGCCTTCACCGGCAACACGGCTTTGACGGATATGTTCCACGGCTACACGTGCATCTTCATGCGGAAGTCAATTGCCTTAACGAATGCTTCGCAAATCACTCAGTTGCGAATGACGGCCTTGTGCGATGACGGCTTCATTGCGTGGATCAACGGCGTGGAAGTCGTGCGGTTCAACATGCCGTCGGGCGACATCGCTTTCGATGCCTCGTCGTCTCACGCTCTGTCCGAGCCGGTGCCGGTGCAGAATTATGTTCTGAGCAATCCGCAGAATTATCTGGTGAACGGAACCAACGTCATCGCCATCCAGGCGTTCAATTCCTCCAAAAGCTCGAGCAGCGATTTCGTGATCTGGGCCACGCTGTCGGCTTCAACCAGCGGGATGTGGGAAAGCGCGGGCATTTCGGAATTCATGGCCACGAATCAGACCACGGTGGTGGACGAAGACGGCGACGCTTCGCCCTGGATTGAAATCTTCAATCCGACAAGCAGCGATGTGAATCTCAACGGCTGGGCGCTGACCGCGGACACGAATCGCGTCGCGCTGTGGAAATTTCCCAACGTGACGCTCCCCTGCCGCGAGAATGCCAATGGCTCGGACAATTTCATGGTCGTATTCGCGTCCGGAAAAAATCGCGTGATCAACACGAGAGAACTGCATACGAATTTCCGACTGCCGGTGGACGGCGGTTATCTCGCGCTTTTGAATCCGCAGGGAACTGTTGTTTCGGTTTTCAATTATCCGACGCAACGGGTGGACGTCGCCTACGGGCGTGACGTGATTCACCCGAACATTACCGGTTTTTTTCCAAAACCCACGCCGGGTGAACCAAATTCAACCAAGAGCGCGAACTTCACTTCGGAAATCAACTTCTCACGCGCGGGTGGAACTTTTATTTCCTCCTTCAATCTGCAGCTTTCCACGGACGACGCGGACGCGGTGATTTATTACACCCTTGATGGCAGTGTGCCGACGGACGATTCGGCGATCTACACGGGCCCGATTCCCATCACTGGTTCACGACAGGTGAGAGCGCGGGCATTTGACACTGCTCACGGCCTGATGCCCGGACCGGTGCACAGCGAAAGTTATATCCAACTCGATTCCAGTCTGCTCAACACGACCTCCGATCTGCCGGCGATTGTGATTTACAATTTCGGCGCGGGCAGCGTGCCGCAGGACAACGATCAATTTGCGAACCTCTCCATTTACGAACCGTCGAATGGCGTGACGTCGCTGAGCAATCCATCCACCCTGACCGCGCGCGCGACGATTCACGTCCGCGGTTCAAGTTCTGCGGACATTGCCAAAAAGGGATATTCCGTCGGTTTCAGCGATGAATTCGGCGGCGATGAAAATTATTCTCCGCTCGGGCTGCCTTCCGAATCGAGTTTCGTTTTATACGCGCCAAACAATTTCGATCCGGTGCTGATCCACAATCCGCTCATTTACCAGTTGAGCAATGAAATCGGGCGTTACGCGCCACGCACCCGGTTTGTGGAAGTGTATCTCAACACCTCCGGCGGCAAGGTCACCGCCGCCAATTACAACGGCATCTACGTGCTGACCGAAAAAATCAAATGGGACAAGAACCGCGTGAACATCACGAAAATCCGTTCCGTGGATAATCTGAATCCGAAGGACAATTCCCAGCCCAACCTCAGCGGCGGTTACATGATGAAGATTGACCGGCTGGGACCGAACGAAAGCGGGTTCTACAGCGCCGGCCAAACGATTGTTTATGATTATCCGAAAGAAGCGGAAATCAAAACACCGCAGCGAGCGCCGCAAAAACAGTATCTGCAAACTTACATGAACGCATTCGGCGTGGCATTGAACGGCATAAATTACCGAGACCCAACGACCGGTTATCGCGCATACATCGATGAGCCCTCCTGGATTGATCATCACCTCCTGAACGTCGTCGCATTCAATATGGATGCGCTGCGTCTGAGCGCGTATTTTTACAAGGATCGCACAAACAAAATGGTTTTCGGTCCGGTGTGGGACTTCGACCGTTCGCAGGGTTCGACCGACGGCCGCGATTTCAGTCCGTTCTACTGGCGCGCGCCCATTGGCGATCGCGGCACGGACTTTTTCAATTACACCTGGTGGTCGCGAATGTTTACGGACACCGATTTTTTTCAGGCGTGGATTGACCGTTACGAGAACTTGCGTGAAACCGTGCTTTCAACGAACCACATTTACGCCACCATCGACGCGCTTGCAGATCAGGTGCGCCAGCAGCAACCGCGCGAAGCCGCCCGCTGGTCGAGTCTGACCCGGCCTCGCTCCGGATTCATCAGCAATTCCGGTTACAGCTACAGTTTCCCGGGAACGTATCAGGGCGAAATCGATTTCCTGAAAAAATGGTATTCCGACCGACTGCATTTCATGGACACGAACTTCGTGGCCAAGCCGGTGTTCAGCGATACCAATGGCGCGATTGTTCCAGGATTTGTTTTGGGACTCACCGCTGAAACCGGCGCGACGATTTACTACACCACCAACGGAACGGACCCGCGTTTGTCCGGCGGCGGCATTTCGTCCAGCGCGCGAATTTACAATTCACCACTCGCTTTGAACTCCAATGTCACAATCCTCGCCCGCGCCCTGAATCTGGCACATCACAATTTGACCGGGCCCAACAATCCGCCTTTGTCGAGTTCGTGGTCAGGTCTGACCCGCGGCACCTATGTTGAAGCGATTGCACCGGTGATTACGCAAAGTCCATTCAACCTGGAGGCGTATCCTGGCCAATCACCCGTGTTCACCGCGCAGGCCAGCGGCGTCCCCGCGCCCACATATCAATGGCAATTCAACGGCGTCGATCTCGTCAACCAGACCAACGCGCAACTGACGCTTTCGCTCACGAATACCAATCAGGCTGGAACGTATTCCATCATTGCCAGCAACGTTGTTGGCAGCGCGACAAATTCGTTCGTCTTGAACGTTACTCCGAAGCCGAATCTCGTTGTCACTGAAGTCATGTCGAACGAAGCCAAAAAAGGCGCTGGCGTGACGATCTCCACTTCTGATTGGTGGGAATTGAGCAACCTCGGCAATTTCGCAGTGAACCTGCAAGGCTACCGGTTTGATGACAATCACAACTCCTTTGATGATGCCCAAACCATTTCCACCCCCGTGATCATTGCACCGGGCGAATCCGTGGTTCTGGTTCAGGAAATGACACCCGACGATTTTCGCGCGTGGTGGGGGCCGCAGAATCTTCCCCGGAATCTGCAGATCATTCCGTATTCAGAAATCGGTTTTGGAAACGATGGTGATGAGATTCATCTGTGGAATGCGGTTGCCACGTCGATCAACGACACCGTGACCGATGCCACGTTCGGCAACGCGACCAAAGGTGTTTCATTTGGTTACGATCCGGCTTCGAGAATCTTTGGCGGTTTGAGTGTGGCCGGCCAGAACGGCGCATTCGTTGCCGTATTGAACGGCGACATTGGTTCGCCGGGTTATCTGGCGAATACGCCGACTGTTTCCGAAGCCGGTTATGCGCAGAACGAAGGATTTGTTTTGAAGTTCACGACCCAGCCCAATCTGAATTATCGCGTGGAATACAAAGACAATCTGACGGACGCCGACTGGCTTGTGTTAACGAATTTCACCGCCACCTCCGATTCGAGCACGTTCACCGATCCGACAGCGGAAACCAATTCGGCCCGATTCTATCGCGTCGTGGTCGCGCCCTGAAATTCCACGGATTGCGCCGATTTTGAATAGCGGCGTTCTGGGGCGGAACGAATTGATCGTTCAAAAGCGGCGCCGAAGCACGCGCACTCCAGACGCTCCGCGTGGTTTTTCGCATCTGAATTTCGCGAAGCGTTTGGAGTGCGCGTGCTTCAGCACCGCTTTGTGTCCGCTAAAATCGAATCCGCCCAACACCGCCGTCCGGAACGGTTGCCGGCAATTCGCGGGCAAATTCCCTTTGGCATTCGATTTGTCCTGACGTTACTCTGCCCGGACAATTCCGAACCGTAATATGCACTTACGTCATTCTTATCACCGCCGGCTTTGCCTTCCGATTTTTTCCGCGCACGCGATGCACTTGTTTTTGAAGCTGGCCGTTCTCTGCCTGATTTTGTCGAACACGGGTTTCGCCTGGTTTTCGCACGATCCGGAAATCTCCAATCTTCGTTGTGAAAGCCGTGTTGAACCGCTGGGCATCGATGCTTTGCATCCGCGGCTGAGCTGGAATCTGGAATCTAAAAAACGCGGTGTCTCGCAAGTGGGCTACCGAATCGTCGTCGCCAGCTCGGAAAAACTCCTTCGCCGCGAGCACGGCGACCTCTGGGACACCGGCGAAGTTTTCTCCGATCAATGCGTGGAAATTCCTTACGCCGGCGCGGCATTGCGTTCGGGCGCGGAATACTTCTGGAAAGTTTGTGTGTGGGATCAAAACGGCAAAGCGCATTGGAGCAAACCTGCGCGCTGGTCGATGGGATTGCTGAATGAATCGGACTGGAGCGCGGAATGGATTGGCCTCGACGGCGAAACGCGAACCAACTGGCTCTCAGGCACCGATTGGATCTGGTTTCCCGAAGGCGAACCGCAGTTGGCCGCGCCGCTGGGCCAGCGTTATTTTCGTCGCATCTTCGCACTCCCGGAAGATCGCGAAGTGGTGCGCGCGCGGGCGTTTTACACCGGCGACAGCGAGTGCCGTGGATTCATCAACGGCTACGATCTCGGAAAGCGTGACAACTATCGCACCACCAAAGACGCCGACATCACGGCGCACTTGAAACCCGGAAAAAATGTAATCGCTTTGCTCGGCACGAATCGCGGACGCGATTCCAAACCCGCCGGTGTGATCGCAAAAATCATGATCCAATTTGATCAAGGCCCGCCGATGATTTTGCGGACCGATGAACAATGGCGCAGCCGCGATCAGGAGGAGGAAGGCTGGCAGCAGATTGATTTCGATGACGGCGCCTGGCGCGCCGCAAAGAAACTCGGCCCCGCGGGAATGGATCCGTGGAAACAGATTCGCGCTCCGGAAAGCCGCCGTTTGCCCGCGCGCTGGCTGCGAAAAAATTTCAATCTGGAAAAGCGAATTCGCCGCGCAACGGTTTACGCTTCGGGTCTGGGCGTTTCAGAATTGTATCTCAATGGAAACAAGATCGGTGACGCTGTGCTTTCGCCCGCGCTGGCGGAATATCCGAAACGCGTGTTCTACGTCACTTACGATGTGACGGAACAGGTTCGCCGCGGCGATAACACCATCGGCGCCATTCTTGGCAATGGCCGGTTCTATTCACCGCGCAGCCAGGTTTACGCAGGAATGCCGAGTTACGGTTTCCCCAAACTGCGTCTGCAATTGCGCATCGAACACACCGACGGCTCGGTTTCTGAAATCGTCAGCGACAGTTCCTGGAAACTCACCACGAACGGGCCGATCGTTGCCAACAACGAATACGACGGAGAAGAATACGATGCGCGAAAGGAAATGCCGGGCTGGAGCAAACCAGAGTTTGACGACAGCCGCTGGCAGCGCGCGGAATTGGTCGAAGCACCCGAGGGAACGCTTTGCGCGCAGATGATTGAACCGATCCGCGTCACGCAAACTTTGAAACCGGTCAGCGTGAGCGAACCCAAACCCGGCGTGTTCATTTTCGATCTCGGCCAGAACATGGTGGGCTGGTGCCGGTTGAAAGTTTCCGGTCCGGCCAGCACCACCGTGACGTTGCGTCACGCGGAAACGCTGAAGCCGGACGGCACGTTGTATCTCGCGAACATTCGCGGCGCGCAGGTCACGGACAAATACACGTTGAACGGCGAAGGCATTGAAACCTGGGAACCGCGATTCGTTTATCACGGTTTTCGTTATGTGGAAGTCACAGGTTTTCCGGGAAAGCCAACGCTGGATTCCGTTGCGGGCCGCGTGGTTCATGACGATCTCGAATCCGCGGGCGATTTCGTGAGTTCCAATCCATTGCTCGACCGCATTTATCAAAACGTGGTCTGGGGCACGAAAGGAAACTATCGCAGCATTCCGACCGATTGCCCGCAACGCGATGAACGCCAGGGCTGGCTCGGTGATCGTTCCGAGGAATCGAAAGGCGAAAGTTTCATTTTCAACACGCAGTCGTTCCATGAGAAGTGGCTTCAGGACATTGCCGACGCGCAAAGAGAATCCGGCAGCGTGCCGGATGTCGCGCCGAGTTTCTGGCCGATTTATTCCGACGACGTCACGTGGCCCAGCACGACGGTTATCATTCCAAACGCGTTGCATGAGCAGTTCGCGGATCGTGCAATTGTCGAACGCCATTATGACAGCGCGTCGAAATGGGTGAATTACATGGTCGGCAAATATTATACGAACGGAATTATTTCAAAGGACAACTACGGCGACTGGTGCGTTCCGCCGGAAGATCCGCAACTGATTCACTCGAAAGATCCCGCGCGTCAGACGGACAAAACTTTGCTCGCGAGTTCGTATTTTTATCACGATCTGAGATTGATGGAGCGTTACGCCAACTTGCTCGGCAAAACGAATGATGCGGGCCGATTCGACAAGTTGGCCGACCAGACGAAAACCGCGTTCAATCGGAAATTCCTGAAACGCGATCTCGGCCAATATGACAATGGCAGCCAGACTTCGTGCGTGCTGCCGCTGGCGTTCGGACTCGTGCCGGAGGATTTGCGTGGACGCGTTTTCGCGCGATTGGTTGATAAAATTGAAAATGAAACGCACGGCCACATCGGCACCGGATTGATCGGCGGGCAATATCTGATGCGCGTGCTCACTGATAACGGCCGGCCCGATCTCGCCTACACGATAGCGTCGCAGAAGGATTATCCGAGCTGGGGCTACATGGTTTCGAAAGGTGCGACCACGATCTGGGAACTCTGGAATGGCGACACTGCTGATCCGGCGATGAATTCCGGCAATCACGTCATGCTCGTGGGTGATCTCGTAATCTGGCTTTACGAAAACCTGGCCGGCATCAAGAGCGATCCGGAACAGCCGGGATTCAAGCACATCATCATGAAGCCGGAACTGGTCGGCGATTTGAAATTTGTGAAAGCCAGCCATCGTTCACCGTACGGCTGGATTCGCAGCGAATGGCATCGCGACGGGACGCAGTTCGACTGGCAGATTGAAATTCCGCCAAACACGACGGCAACAGTTTATCTGCCCGCGAGTGATTTGAATTCAATCATGGAAGGCAAATTGCCCGCGACCAAAACCGACGGCGTGAAATCGCTGCGAATGGAAAACAACCGCGCCGTTCTCGATCTCGTCAGTGGCAAATATCATTTCATCAGCAAATAATCCCATGCGCTTTTCAACTCTGCTTTCAGTTCTCGCCGCCACCATTTTCAGCGCCGGTTGCGCGAGCCAATCAAACAGTCAAACATCGCAGCCGGTGATCACATCCGAGTTCATTTACGAAACCGCGCCGTTCCCCTCGTGCCACGCGTCCACGCTTGCGGAGACGAAAGACGGATTGGTCGCGGCATTTTTTGGTGGCACACACGAACGGCATCCAGATGTCTGCATCTACGTGTCGCGGAAGGAAAACGGACATTGGACTCCGCCGATGGAGGTGGCGAACGGCGTGGGCTTCAGTACGAATCGACTTCCCACCTGGAATCCGGTTTTGTTTCAACCCAAGTCGGGTCCGCTGCTGCTTTTCTACAAAGTCGGCCCCAGTCCCAGCACCTGGTGGGGGATGATGACGCGTTCGGAGGATTGCGGAAAAACCTGGTCCACGCCGGAGCGGTTGCCGGACGGAATTCTCGGACCGATCAAAAACAAACCGGTGCAACTCGCCAATGGCGACATTCTGTGCGGCTCAAGCACCGAAGGCTCGGGCGGCTGGCGCGTGCATTTCGAGCGCACGAGTGATCTCGGGAAAACCTGGCACGCCACGGATGCGGTAAATGATCCGGACGAAATCGCCGCGATCCAGCCGAGCATTCTTTTTTATTCCGGCGACCGGCTTCAATCCATCGGGCGCACGAAGCAAAGTCACATGTTCGAAATCTGGTCCGACGACGGTGGCAAAACGTGGGGCAAGATGAGTTTGCTCGATTTGCCGAATCCGAATTCCGGCACGGATGCAGTGACGCTGCGCGATGGAAGACAGTTGCTCGTTTACAATCACAATGTTCGCACCGGCTCGAACAACAAAGGCCGCAGTCCATTGAACGTGGCGGTTTCCAAAGACGGAAAAACCTGGCTCGCAGCGCTGGAACTGGAAAATGATCCGGACGCACCGAGTGGTTTTGCGTATCCGGCGGTAATTCAAACGCGCGATGGTTTGGTTCACATCACTTACACCTGGGAACGAAAACGCATCAAACACGTGGTGCTTGATCCCGAGAAGCTGACGCTGCGCCCAATGCCGAATGGCGATTGGCCGGAATAAACTCGAAGCTCGTGACTCGAAATCCAAACGGAGCGCGCCTCTATGAGGCGCAGCCGCGTAAATCGTGAAAGGCGTTTACGATCGGTCGCGAAAATTCATTACCCCGAAAAATTCTTCACGCGCCGGCTGATCCGAGTTCTGCGATTCATTCAATTGCAAACCGCAACAATGGCGATGCGGCTGCGCCTCGCAGAGGCGCGCTCCTCCGAACTGTGCTTTAACTTTTCGAATCGCCGATGCGAGAAATCTCCATTCCCACAATGCAGACATCATCCGGAAACTGTCCGTTTTCTGAAAAGCTGCGGATGTGTTTCAGCACCGCATCGAACAGATCATTCGCGGGAAGCTGAATCTTCTGGCGCACGTCTTCCAATAACTGTTCATGGCTGTAGAGTTCGTGCTCGGCATTGTGAACTTCGTAAAGCCCGTCCGTGAACAGCATCACCAAATCCGACGCCGCCAGTTTCACTTCAGAAGTCTGATACGACGCTTTTTCAAAGAGACCCAGCGCGGGCTGGCTTTTGCCGCTCACGTTGGTCAGCGATTCCACGCGATTTTTTGCACGGCGTACATGCAATGGTTTCGGATGACCGGCGTTGGTGTAACGCATCACGCCGGAACGATAATCCGCAACCAGATAAAATGCGGTCGTGAGCAATGGCGTGCCAGTGTGTTTCAGAATCGAATGCAGATCGCTGTTCAGCTTGGTCATGAATTCGCCGGGATCAGCCGACAACGGTTTCAATTCTTCAACCAGCGCGCGAATCATCGCAGTAACCAAAGCCGAGCGAACCCCATGCCCCGCAACGTCACAGATAAACACAATTGCTTCGTGATCCGACAACGATGAAACCGTAAAGAAGTCGCCGCCCACTGCGCCGGTCGGCAGATAACGATGCGTGAATTGCAGCGCACTTTCCGCCGGCACCGCGCTGCGCGGAAAAACCGGAAACTGCTGCGGCAGCATCGTCAGTTGAATTTCCCGCGCCATCACCAGGTCTTCTTCCAACTGGCGGTTTTTGTCGTGAAGTTCTTTCCGGTTTTTCGCGAGCAACGTATTCGCGCGACGAATGCGTTCTTCGGTTTGGCGTTGTTGCGTGATGTCCCAGAAAATTCCCTGCAACCCGACAATTTTTCCGTCCGCGCCATACAGCGGCGTTTTGACGACTTGAATAATGCGCTTCTTCTGTCCGATGGGATGATGCTCCTCGACGATGTCACAGGTCTGGCCGGTTTCCATCACGCGCCAGTCGTCGCGGCGATATTTCTCCGCCAGTTCCGCCGGAAAAAAATCAAAGTCCGTTTTGCCAACAATGTCCTGGCTCGTGCAGTTGTAATGCCGGCAATACTGCTGGTTGACGAAGGTGAATCGCCCTTGCAGATCTTTGCGAAAAACATTCTGCGGCATGGTTTCCACCAGCGAATGATAAACCGATTCCGAGCGCCGCAAATCTTCCTCCGCCTGGCGGCGTTGTGTGATGTCTTCGACCGTGCCCTCGTAATAAATGATTTTCCCCGAAGCATCCCGGATCGCACGGCAGTTTTCAGAAATCCAAATGACGCTGCCGTCCTTGCGAAAAATCTGGGATTCAAATCCGGTGATCGTGTCCGATTCCTGCATCAGCCGCACAAACTCCTCGCGCCGGCCTTCCTGTACATACAATCGGTGCTCGATGTCCGTGAGGTTCCGCATCAAATCATCCGGCGAGGCGTAACCATAAATGCGCGCGAGCGCCGCATTCGCCAGCAGATAACGGCCTTCGGGCGTCGTTTGGAAAATGCCTTCCATCAGATGATCGAAAATGCCGTGATACTTTTCCTCGGCCGCCTGCAACGCCATGTCCATGCGATGCCGTTCAATCGCGTAACGAATGGATCGTTCCAGCCAGCCGGGTGTCAGTTGATTTTTGACGAGATAATCCTGCGCACCGGCCTGCACCGCTTCGACCGCGACGGTTTCGCTGTCGGCATCGCCCGCCGCAATAATTGGCGAGCGCGGCGCTTCGGCTTTCAGGAGAGAAATATTGGCCAGACCCGCGCCATCCGGAATGGCAACGTCGAGCACAATCACATCAAAACGATTGCGCGACAGCACCGAAAAACCGGCGGTCAAATCAGTGGCGGAAGAAATTTCGGCGGAAAGTTCGCGGGCCTGATTCAGCATGTCGCCAATCGTGCGGGTGAATCCGGGGTCATGCTCAATGAGCAGGATTTTCAGGCGTTCTTGTGACATAACATCAGTCCGCCGTGAAACCACGGCCGACCGCTTATTCACGATGGCAGGAGCGTCGGGCGGCGGCAAGTGGTTTGGGATTGGGGGAAATCCAAAATCCAAGTTCTAAGTTCCAAGTTGCGTGATGCGTGGTGCGTGATGGAAATCTGAAAACGCACCACGCACCACGCCTCACGCATTACGCATTACGCAACCATCTCATTCCTCGCGGTCGCGGTCTTCCGTTCCTCCAACGCACTTTCCCTACTTCTGACGATTTCAGAAATAATTTCGACCATGCGCAGATTCTGCTCCGCGCTTTTAACCGCAATCCGAATCGTCCGATCACCCAAACGCTGTCCCATCATTTTCGCGTCGCGTAGAAACAAGTTTCGTTCGCGCGCGGCATTAACGACTTCATGCGCCGCCGGACCGCGTTCCGGCAACTGGCAAAGGAGAAAATTCGCGGTTCCGGGAAGGACGTTCCAATTCGTCGCCACGCTCAAATCCGCAGCCAGTTCTTCGCGCAATCGATGCGTCTCGCGATAACGTGCGTCGTAATAATCCGCGTCCTGCAACGCCGCAACGGCTGCGACTTGCGCAGGCAAACTCACCGCCCACGGAGGCGTGATGGCACGCAATTCTGAAATCATTTCCGCCGGTCCGCACAGATACGCCGCGCGAACACCGCTCAGCGCGTAAACTTTGGACATCGATTTGCAGACGACCACATTCCGGCTCGCGGCGGCAAAACGTTCCAATGATTCCTCCGCGCCAGCGTATTCGATGTAGGTTTCATCAATCCAAACACGCGTGGTGGAAGGCGTTTGCCGAAGCAGCGTTTCCAGTTCGCACCGGGAAAGGTGTTGTCCGGTCGGGCTGTTCGGATTCACCACGATCACCAGGTCATAACCACGTCGAAGAAATGTCCGCAATCGATTCACATCCACGCGATAATTTTTTTCGCGCGCCAGGCGAAAACGATCCACACGACAGCGCACCACCTGTTCCAGCACATGCGCGTATTCGCCGTAAGTGGGATCAAGAATCAAAACTCGCGCGGCGGGAGTCAGCCATTGGCGCAACGCCAGAAAAATCAGCGCGGAGGATCCTGTGCCGGGCAGGATCGATTCAACCGACACGCCGCGCGCATTCGCAATGGCGCGGATCATTCCATCACAACCCGTCGGCGGCGACGTGCGTAGCAGCCACGGCAGATGCTCCTGCAAAGTTGAGATAACTTTTGGCGATGGCGGAAACCACGCATCAAGCACATCAGCATTGATGATTTCGTGCCGGCGATCCAATTGATCGAAGCTCTCGCCAATGGCTTTGAAGAATTCACCGCCATGAAAACAAGCCGCAGGCTGGCGGAACGGACAGGCGAGTTGCCACTCTACATTGCGCTCGAGACGATTGATGATCGTGGTGTATTTGCGCAGGCCATCACGCATTTGCGCGACTTGCGCGGTGAGCAGTTCGTAACTGACCGCGCCGCTGCGAAAGCGCAATCCCAGAGATTTCAATCCAACCCGCAAATACAGACCAAGAACTTCACGCCGGCCAATTGCCGCGATGCGATTTCCTCCCGCACTTTCCACCCAGCGAAACGCCGCATACATCAGCAGCAAGGCGAGTTCGCGTCCGCGATACGGATTCAACACAGTGAGCAGCCGAATCTCATAAAGCTTTTCCGCGACCAGTTCGGGGAATTCCTCGCGCCGCAAATATTTATCGAGCGAATAACCACCCGGCCCCGGTGGTGTAACGCTGACGAAGCCGAGCATGACTTCGTTCACGGTGGCGACGAAGTATTCGTTATGTTGATCGAGATCATCGCGAATAACGCCATCATCGCACGTGGTGTGCTGACGCAGTTCGCACGCGTAAACCTGATGGCGCAAACGATAAATGTGATCGCGGTCGGCGGCGGTGGCGGCTCGGATGATGACGCGGTCGGGCTGAATGGAATCATGCATAAGTGGTCAGGCGGCCAGGGTTTCAGGTCGTGAGACGCGCCGGCCAAAGTGCGGCGACGTCCGGAGCATGCGTTTGAATTTCGTTCGACGATTACGGGTTTCCTCGGCGGAGTAAAGCTGTTTAACCAGGCCAAGAAAACCGTTTTGCAACTCGCTCACGCTCATGTTCGCGGGACGAAGATTGATGTCAAACAACGTGCAAAGTTCCCACGCGCGATCGTGAATGATCCGGCCTTCCGCAAGCAGCCGCGAATACAAGGGCGTTCCAGGAAAAGCAGTCATGAAAGTCACCTGAACTTCGTACAAACCCGAATCGCGAACAAACTGAAACACATCCTCAAAAACCTCCGCCGTGTCGGCATCCAATCCCAGAATGAAACACCCGTTCACTGTGATTCCGTAAAATTGAATTTTTGCAATAGCGGCCTTGTAGGAATCAAGTCGCGCGGCCTTCCAATTGTTTTTCAGTTCCACACCGCTGAGACTGCTGCGCCGCGGGCTTTCGAGTCCGATCAAAACCTGCTGACAACCAGAATCGCGCATCAATCCCAGGAGTGCGTCATCTTCCGCAACGCGCACATCGGTTTCGGTAAACCAGCGAACCTTTTCCTTCGCCAATTCACGCAGCAGACGTTTGTAGTGTTCGCGATGAACAAAGCTGTTGTCGTCGGCGAATTCAATGAACGGTCGTGGCCAGTATTTTTTGATCTCACGAATTTCAGCGATCACTTTTTCGACCGGTTTCACTTTGTAACGCGGCGTGAGCAGAATGGAGCTGGCGCAGAACTCACACCGATGCGGACAGCCGCGGCTGGTCTGGACTGTGAACCGATTGTATTTATCCGGATTCAATAAATCGAACCGCGGCATGGGCGCCTCCGCGAGATCGAACTGGCCGGAGGGCGCGCGACGGTAGAACGGCTTAAGTGATCCGTTCTCGAAATCGCGCAACACCTCCGGCCAGAGCGGTTCCCCTTCCCCGATTACCACGCTGGCGCAGTGCTCTTTCGTTTCGTCCGGCAACGAACTGACGGGAATTCCACCCATCACCACCGGAACTCCTTTGGCGTCATAAAAATCAGCAACGACAAAAGCTTCTTTCAATTGCGCGGTGAAGGTGCTGATCGCCACCAGATCAAAACGATCCGGCAAATCGGGCAATTGTTTCAAATCTGCGATCTCGTGATATTCCACCGCAAAGCGATCCGGAGTCAGACCTGCGAGTGTCAACAAACCGAGGCTCGGCATGGAAGCAATGATGCGATTGCGATCCACAAAACCGGGCAACGTAAGTCCGAGCCGCGTGAGTTCTTCATTGTGAGCGCGCACACCGCTCATCGCGATAAATCCAATTCGTTTCATACTTTTGCGAGGTTCAACAGAGTTAAAACGCCTCCGGCAATCAGCGAGACGACCGGAAATGCAAATAGCATTTTGACTTTGGGAAAATGCGCGACCACGAGACAACAAAGCGGCATGGAAATTCCGCCTGCAATCATCGCCATGGAAGCGATAGAAATTACTTCCGCATTTCCCGTGACTGATTGAGCAGTGAAATAGAAGAACAGATTCAACGCGCCCAACCCGAAAAAGGAAACATGACCAAGACGATACAGCCGGCGGCGGAAACTCGCGTAACCGCCCAGCCAATGCTCGCGTTGAAAAAACATTCCCATCACCATGCCGCTCAGAAATCCCAGCAGCATCCAGAGCCAGGCGAACCACAGGTTGACGAAACAGAATTTCATAAGTTCGATTCAAGGGGTCGAAGTTCGTCGCTGCTAAGCTTTGGAATTTTCCAGTTTCATTAGCATTGATCGGTTCATTGATTGTTCAGACAGGCGCAGGCTATCCGCACTTGCTGGCAGGGTGTGAATCGATAAAACTGCCGCGGTCATCAATTCACTCGATGTATGAATGTCCACCACCTGGAGCTGTTCTATTACGTGGCGCGTTACGGCGGAATCATGGGAGCCGTGCGCAACATCCCTTATGGCATTCAGCAACCGGCGGTCAGCGGACAGGTGGCGCAACTGGAGGAATTTCTCGGCGTGACGCTCTTTCAACGTCGGCCGTTCGCACTCACCGAAGCGGGCGAAAAACTTTACGCCTTTGTGCAGCCGTTCTTTTCGAACCTAGATAAAGTTGCGAATGAATTGCAGGGCGGACAGGCGCGGCAAATTCGCATCGGAGCTTCCGCCATCATTCTGCGCGATCACCTGCCGGGAATGATTCAATCCGTGAAGAAAAAATTTCCCGGGTTGAACATTTCGTTGCGCGATGGTTATCCCGCGGATTTGGAAGCGATGCTGAATCGCGACGAAATCGATCTCGCGATTACGCTGTTGGAACGGAAGAACGTGCCGGGCCTGCGCTCGCTGGCGTTGTTGGAATTGCCACTCGTGCTGCTGATATCCAGCGGGTCTAAAATCAAATCAGCGGATCAGCTTTGGAAGCAGGACAAGATCGAAGAGCCATTGATCTGCCTGCGCCCGACGGAACTGGCGTGCCGGATTTTTCAGCAAAAGCTTCGGGAGCTGGAGGTGGATTGGTTCCCGAGCATTGAGGCGAGTTCGGTGGATTTGATTGAAACTTATGTCGCGAGCGGGCTGGGAACAGGATTATCGGTGGCCGTTCCCAATCAGTCAATTTCGTCAAAAGTTCGAGTGGTCCCGTTGGCGGGATTTCCGAGTATCCTGATCGGCGCGCTCTGGCGCGGTAAAACGACGCCGCTATTG
>DASTXC010000081.1:0-47996 GCA_035765675.1 Verrucomicrobiia bacterium | reverse complement strand
AATGCCGAACAGGTATCTTCCGCGCGCGCCGCGTCGGCATTGCTCATTTCACCGGTCCATTCTGCTGCGGAATAATCCGCCGGAATGCAACGCAGCATCAATGCGCGGGGAGTGTCTTCGCGCGGCGCGGGATAATCCTGGCTGACAAAATAATTCACCGAATTCTGCGCCACCACGGTTCCATCCGGCGTGCGGGCGGAAAGCAACAACGTACAGAGCATCGGCTTGTCGGGCATTTGCAGATCAATGCGATGAGCCAGTTGCACTCGTCGATGCGGAAACGGAATCGGCACGCGTCCCTGCGCCAGGTTCTGATGCACGCGGCCATTGATATCCATGCCGCCCATTTCCCAATGCAGCAGAACGCTGTTGTGTTCGCGCGTGGAGAAATGCGAGGACGCAACGTCCAATTGAATCTTCGAACCGGGTTGAACGCGTTGGATCGGCGGCGAATCGACCGGCAGCGTGTTGCTTTCATTGATCGTGCGCGGGTCGTAACCGAAATCCTTTGGCGTGCGGTCGTAGTTCAGGAAGCCATTGTATTCCCATTCGACATCGTGAAGTTCGGTATAGATGTATGCCGCGATCTGCTGATAGCGCCGCATTTCATTCGTTAAAAATTTGAAACTCCAGCTAACATCGCGGTCGCCATCCAGCGCGCCAACGCCGCCGTATTCGCTGTTGATCAGCGGCTGACCTTTGTGTTGAAAACCGGAAACGTAATTGAAGCTCGAACCCACGAAGGTGGACTTCACCACTTTCTCCAGATGCGCTTTCGCCTTCTCGTAATCGTTGATGTAGAAATGCCACGAATTGATATCCGTGTCGCAGTGCTGGTAATACTCGAGATGATCCCAATGACACACGCTCATGTCTTCAACCAGGCGCGTGGGATCAAGTTGCTTGGCGAGTTCCCACATGTCCTGCACCCATTCCTGCGGGCGTGACAACTCGCGCGGTTCCGATTTGCGACGCGCGGTTTCGCGGCGATTGTTTTCCTCCGCTTCCTTCAACTCCGGACTCGGCGCGAGCAACTTATCGAGAAAACTCATTTGCCCACCGAACCCCCACGTCTCATTGAACAGACACCACGCGAAGATCGATGGATGATTGAAGTCCCGCTGCATCGCGCGGCGCATCATGGTTTCAAATCGCTCGCGTCCAAGTGCCGTGTCGCCGCCTTCGCCGAAGTTCGGCATGTCCGCCATCAATAGAATTCCCAGTTTGTCCGCCCAATAATAAATCAGCGGATCATCCACCTTGATGTGAATGCGCAGGAAGTTGAATCCGACTTTCTTGGCGTACGCGAGATCGTTCTTGATCACGTCCACGGACGCGGCGGTGTAAACGCCGTCCGGATAATACGATTGATGCAGCGCACCGCGAAGATATCGCGGAACGCCATTGACGCGCAGCGAAGTGGGAACGCCGGATTCGTCGGCAATTTCGAAATCGATTTTGCGCATTCCGAAATAGGTCCGCACCTGGTCCAGCACGGTATTCGCGCGATGCAATCTCAGATGCACATCGTAAAGATTCGGCGAGTTGGGATCCCAGAGCCGAAGCTGATTCAATTGAATCGTGCGTTTCGCGAGGTTGTCATTGACCGGCAGTGTTTCGGTCTGGCGATCGCCGGTCGGATCGATGATTTCCACCGCAATTTTTCCACCGTCTTCCACTCCAGCACATTGGATTGTGACATCGACTGCGCCCGCATGAATGTCGCCCGCAAATCGGAAGAACTCGATATGTTCCTTCGCGCGTGGCTCGATGAAAACCGTTTGCCAGATCCCGCTGGTGGTCGTGTACCAGCGCCATTGTTTGCCAACGGGCTGTTCGCGATTATCCATCGGATCTTCCACGCGCAAAACAATCAGCGCGTAACGCTTTCCACCCTCTGTCACCAGCGCGTCAGTGAGATCAAATTCAAAGGGCGTGTAGCCGCCTTCATGATGACCAAGGTGTTTTCCGTTGCACCAGCAGTCGGTAAAAAAATCCGCCGCGCCAATAGTAAGAATGACGCGTTTGCCCAGCCAGATGTCGCGTTCGGGAATTTCCACGCGGCGACGGTACCAGCCGATTTCATAACGCTCGGCGGAGCGATGATTTCGCCGCGTGACTTCCAGTGGATTGCGGAAGACGCGCGTGGCGAAATAATTGTCATTGCCCGCCGCATCACCTTCGCCCCACGCCGCCAGCGATTCCCAGCAGAACGGGACAATGATCTGCTCACGCCATTCGAGATCGTCCGGCTCAAACCATTTCTCCTCAATGCCGGAATGGTTTCCATCGAAGCGAAATTGCCATGGCCCATTCAGGTTCAGCCAGTCGTAACCTTCAATCGTTCCGCGCTGGCGGTCAGGTCGCGGATATTCCGGCCGAGGATAAAGAAATTGTGTGGGCATAACCGAAACCTTTTACGCGCTGATAGATTCGGCATCGTCCTCGCGCTCGGAGTTTTCCGAAGCTGTTCCTTCAAAAACGCGCTGCCAGCGGCGCAGTTCGGCGGCGAGGGGCGCGTAGATTTCACGATGGCCGCGCGCGTCGGGATAATCCCAGAGCGCGTTGTAACAATGTCGGTTATCGCCCCAGCCCGGATGGTTCAGAATGGGATACAAACACATTCCTTCCACTGGAATTCCATCTTCAATCGCGGCAACCGTTTCACGGCAAACATAGCGAAACCAGCTTGCGCGCGCGTTGTCTTCCGCGCCGGTTTCCGCAATTAAAATCGGTCGATGATAGCGCGAGTAAACTTCCGCGAGCATTTCGCGAAAGGGACGATAACGTGGATTACGCCGCATGATGGGACGGAATTTTCCGATCCGTTCGAAGCCTTTGAGATTATAGAACCATTGGTTGTGCGGGTAAAAATTGACGCCCACCACATCGAGATATTTTTCGTGGCCACCGAGTTCGGGCCAGATGCGCCCGCTCAACATGTCCCAGGCCTGGAACTGCGAAAGTCGATACGCTTCCGCTTCGCCGCGTTGTTCCGGGTGCTTCGGTGATGCGACGACGTGAATGATCGGATCGACGTGAACAAAGCGCGCCGCAGGTGTCACCTGCCAGATCGCTTCCATCGCTTCGATGGCCGCACGCACCAGTTGCGTTTTCAATTCGAAGCCGCGCCCGGTGGCGAATGGGAAAATTGAACCTTCATCGCCAGCCGCCCACGAGAAGAACGAGATTTCATTGATCGGCACAAAAAATCCCGGGCCGTTGGTTTCGTTTTTCAACCATTCGGCAAACGCCGCGCCGTAACGCGCCAGTGCGGTGACGAATTCAGGTTTGAAAATATCGAGATGATCCGGCCAGCCGAAATGGCACAAATCCCAGATGACTTGTGTTCCCGTCGCGCGTGCCGCCCGCACGATCGGCAGCGCGGAAGAAAAATCGTACCGGCCGGGTGAGGCTTCGACGAGATGCCAGCGAAGTCCTTCACGCGCGACTCGCAAGCCAACCTGGCTCAGCCGTTGATAATCCTGATGCGCGAACGTGTCATGCCGCGTGCTGTCCACGAGATCGAGCCGCGGGCCGGAACGCAAACGATGCGTGGAACATTCGAAACCGCCCATGAAAAAACTGTTCCAAGGCGATTTTTGAGAAATGAAATCCGTTTCGGAAGTTGGCTCTTCGCGGTTCATACAAAAGAGGCCGATCAGGGTTCGGACGCGATGATGGGCTTTCGTCCTATTCCCACGGAACGCCGCCGTTTGATTGCGCCGGGAAACGTCAGGCTGGATAGATTCGGTTCCGTGTGCAGGCTTGCCGCTTCGGCACGACTGACGTTCAGCAGCCGCGCGTAAATGGTCAGCGCCTGCGCAACAACCTGATCCATGTTGTAATATTTGTATGTCGCCAGGCGGCCCGCGAAATGCACACCGGATTGTTCCGCCAGCGCCTGATATTGATGATAAATTTCGGCGTTTTCCTGGCGCGGAATCGGGTAATACGGATCGCCTTCAGCGCAGGAATATTCGTAAACAATGCTCGTCTTCTGATGTTCCTGGCCGGTGAGATGTTTGAATTCGGTAATGCGCGTGAACGCGTTGTCATTCGGATAATTCACCACAGCGACCGGTTGGAACTGCACCTGGTTGAGCGTCTCGTGTTTGAACTCCAGGCAGCGATACGGAAGCTTCCCGAAACGGTGGTCGAAGAATTCATCGACCGGCCCGGTGAAAATCAATTCGCGATGCGGAATCAAATTCCGAACGTCCCGATAATCTGTGCTCAACAGAATGTGAATGTTCGGATGGTCGAGCATGTTTTCAAACATCCGCGTGAATCCATATTTCGGCATCGCCTGATACGCATCGGTGAAATAACGGTCATCACGGTTTGTCCGCGTCGGCACACGCGCGGTAACCTGCGCGTCGAGTTCGGAAGGATCGAGACCCCATTGTTTGCGCGTGTAACCGCGGAAAAATTTTTCGTAGAGTTCGCGGCCCACTTTGCTCACAACCGCGTCTTCCGAGGTGCGAACGTGTTCCATTTTTTCCGCTCGGCTCGCAAGAAACTCTTCGACTTCAAAGGAATTGAGATTCAGCCCGTAAAGCTTGTTGATCGTGTCGAGATTGATCGGAATTGGAACGAGTTGCCCATCGACGTGTGCGAGCACTTTGTGCTGGTACTGCCGCCAATCGCTGAAGCGCGAAAGGTAATCGAAAACTTCCTTCGAATTCGTGTGAAAAATATGCGGCCCGTATTTGTGAATCAGAATCCCGGCGTCGTCATAACAGTCGTACGCATTCCCTCCAATGTGCGGACGACGATCCACGAGCAGGACTTTTTTTCCGGAACCGCGCGCCAGTCGTTCCGCGAGAACGCTCCCGGAATAGCCGGCGCCGACGATGAGATAATCGAATGCGTCTTTGTGATTGCCGTGGGCGTGGCGCGATTCAGTGCCATTCATGCGAGCACCTCGGCTGTGCGTTTGGCGATCAACGCGGCTTCAACGTGCGCTTCCAATTTCGCGACAATGGAATCCCAGGTGTTTTCCTGAGCCATGCGCAATCCGGCTTCGATGCGCGAAGGATCCGGCCGCGCAATAGCTTCGCGGCAAAGCTCAAGAAATTCATCGTGACTGTGCGCCACGCTGACGACTGAACTGAAATTACTGATCACATCCGGAACCGCTGAACTCACAATCGGACGGCCCGATGCCATGTATTCCAATGCCTTGGTGGGATTGATGAACTCGGTGGATTCGTTCAACGCAAACGGCATCAGGCAAAGGTCGAAGGCTTTGCAATAAGCTGGCAGATCGGCATAAGCGCGCTGGCCGAGCCAATGAATATTGGAACGTTGCGGCAACGTTGCGGCATCCACCTTCAGCGCCGGACCAACCATGACGATTGACCATTCCGGATTCGAATCGGCGAGTTTGGCAATGAGTTCGTAATCCATGCGCTCATCGACCACGCCGAAATATCCGAGAACCGGCTTTGGAAGATCGGCAACGTCGGCAGGAATGGCGGTTGCGCTTCCGCGCGCTTTTCCAAAATGCGCGACATCGACGCCGCAGCCATAGAAATGACAATTCGAATTGGAACGGCTCTTGGATTCGAACAGTTTTCGTCCGCCCGTAAACACGACATCAGCCATTCTCAACAATTCAGCTTCACGCAAACTGATTTCGGGTGGCGCGCCGCGGAATTTCGAAAGCTCGTCCATGCAATCGTAAACGTTCACGGCTTCATCCATCTGCCCTGCAAAAATGGATGCGGTCATCGGATCGTAAAACCATTGAACCGGATTCTCGAATCGTCCGGCGAGCGGTCCGGCAAGAAAGTCTTTCACAATTTTTCGGCGCTCGCTGTCCACATAGGCGGAATCGTTCCAGCGCCACGTCGGAAATTGGATTCGCAGAACGGTAATGTTTGGGAAATCCTCGAGGGTGCGAAAAAAAGCATGCGGCGCGGCGAGTTGCGGATCCGGCCCAAGCGTTTCGATAAAGAGAATTTTGTGTTTCTGCGCAAGCCGCGACATGAATTGTTGCGGCCGCTGCCAGACCCAATCCCAACACAGATGGCAATGAACGATGATTGGAAAGTCGGCTTTGCTGCCGGATAAGATTCGTTTTCGTTGGAGGGGCGGACGTCTCTTCAGGGACTGTTTGCTGAATTCCTTTTTTGAAAGTCCATTGCGTTGCGCGAGGGTGAAATCTCCGTTAAGCGTGCGGTCGGATCCAATTGGCGCGTAGGACATAATGTTAAAATCGGCTGCCGGCATTTCGGAAGATTCCTGGTCTTCCGCGCGTTAAACCCTGAGGAATAACACTCTTGAATCAAAGGACTTCATGCGGCCTCTCGTCTCAATGGGGTGATGTCCGCAAACCCCTTGTCAGCGGCGTGGTTCGCAAGCAAACTGCGCCTCATTCGCAACCAATTCTCAGCGGAACGCGTCAAGTGACGGTTGCGCCGGAAAGCATTTAGAAATAATTTTTTGACTATGAATCTCGACGAAGCGCAGCGAAAAAAGATCGCAGGTTGGATCGAAGAAGGATTGAAACTTTCCGATATCCAAAATCGCATTGGATCCGAATTCGGCCTGCGATTGACCTACATGGATGTGCGCTTCCTGGTGGATGATTTGAAACTCGTCCCGAAAGATCCGGAAACTCCCAAAGCTCCGGAAACATCGCTCACCTCAACAGCGTCAACTGCCGAACCAAAATCGTCACCTGCGAATCCGAATCCGGCGGACGCCATTCCCGCAGCACCCGGCGGAGTGTCGGTAAGCGTGGATCAACTCGCACGGCCGGGAACGATTGCCAGCGGCAAAGTGACTTTCAGCGACGGCAACCGCGCGGAATGGCATTTCGATCAAACGGGTCGCTTGGGATTGCTTCCGCAGCAGCCCAGCTATCGCCCGCCCGCCGCTGATCTTCAGCAATTCCAGATTCTGCTCGAAGCGGAACTCAGCAAGATGGGATTCTAATCGCGAATCGTCTTCGCTACTGATCGGCTATTTTGCGGAAACGCGAATTCCGAACGGTTCGGCCGCATTTTCGAAAGATAGAATTCCACCGTCAGCCGTGACGCCGCGAAATGGGTCATTCGCAATCAACAGGTTGCCGTCCAAATCCAGGTAATCGCAAAGCTCAGCCAATTGCGCCGCAGCCGAAATCAAAACACTGGTTTCCAACATGCAACCCAGCATGGTTTTCAATCCGGCTCGCCGAGCCGCTTGCAAAGCCTTGAAAGCACCGGAAATTCCCGCCGTTTTGACAAGTTTCACGTTAACGCCGTTGAAACATTCCGCAGTGCGTTCCACGTCAGCGGCATCGTGATACGATTCGTCGGCAAAAATTGGTAGTGGCGAACGTTCTTTCAACCAGATCCAATCCTTGTCCGGCGTATTCGCTGGCATCGGTTGTTCCACAAACTCGATTCGTCCGTCCAGCGCCAGCGCTTCGATATGTTTCAGAGCTTCTTCTTTTGCCGCCCACGCTTCGTTTGCATCTGCTCGAACGATTTTATCCGGAGCGGCGGCTCGGAGTGCAGCGAGATTGTGGGCGTCATCAGCAGAACCAACTTTGATTTTCAAAATCGGATATTCCTCTGCTTCAATTACTTTCGAACGAATGACTTCAGAAGAATCGATTCCGATGGTGAAAGATGTTCGATGCGTCCGTTCCTTGAAATTTAGTCCGAGCAATTGGCAGACAGTCTTTTGATTTACCTTTCCAAACCAGTCCCAGAATGCCACTTCAATAGCACCCTTGGCTGCGGAATTTCCCGGGGCTATGGAATCCAATTGGGCGGAAATCATCCACGGATCGTCGCCGAGATTTTGCGGTTCAACCCGTGAAAGAAATTGTTCAACCGTGTCAGCGGATTCTTCATAACGCGCCACCGGCGCAGCTTCACCGCGTCCGATGTTTCCCGCGTCATCCGTCAGTTCGCAAATCACCACTTCAGCGCTACGACTCGGCTGGGTTCGCGACAATTTCCACGGATTTACCGCGTGCAACTTCAACCGGCGAAATGTCAGTCGAAATCTCGCCATGAAGCATTCACTCCGTTTCCTGCACACCCACTTCGGAAACCGTCGAAGCACCACCCCTTTTTAGCCACACCAGCAGAATACTGATATCTGCGGGTGAAACGCCGGAAATGCGGGAGGCTTGACCGACGGTGGCGGGACGTATTTTTGAAAGCTTTTGACGGGCTTCCATTCGAAGACTCGGCACCAGGGAGTAATCGAAGGCCGCGGGAATTTGTTTGTCTTCAACTTTGCGGAAATTCTCAATTTCAGCATTTTGGCGTTCGATGTAGCCGGCATATTTCAACGCAATCTCCACCTGCTGTGTTACGACTTCTGGCAGCGTCGAATCGCGTTTGGGCAAATTGGCGTAAGTCATTTCCGGGCGACGCAAAAGCTGCGCGAGAGTGTCTGTGCCTTCGCGCGTTTTATTAAGGCGTTCCAGTTCAGCCCGAATCGCTGCCTGCTTTTGTTGGAATTGTTTGTAATTACGCTCCGGCAACAAGCCAATTTGAAAGCCAGTTTCGGAAAGCCGCTCATCCGCGTTGTCCTGGCGCAGCAAAAGACGATATTCGGCTCGCGAGGTAAACATCCGATAAGGTTCGATGGTTCCCTTAGTGACCAAGTCGTCAATCAAAACTCCGATGTACGCCTGATCACGGCGGAAGACGATGGGCTCGAGATTTCGAACGCGCCGGACGGCATTGATCCCGGCCATTAAACCTTGCGCTCCGGCTTCTTCGTAGCCCGACGTTCCGTTGATTTGCCCGGCGAGGTACAGATTTCGGCATCCTTTTGTTTCCAAAGAAGGATGCAATTGGGTCGGAAAAGCGAAATCGTATTCTACGGCGTAAGCGGGACGCATGATCTCGGCCTGCTCACATCCGATGATGGTCTTCACCATCTCGATTTGAACCTCATAAGGCAGGGAAGTCGAAAACCCATTGACGTAGAATTCGTCCGTTGCGATGCCCTCGGGTTCAAGAAAGATTTGCTGTCGCTCCTTTTCCGGGAATTTGACGATTTTATCTTCGATGGACGGACAATACCGCGGGCCGACTCCTTCAATCACACCCGAATACATGGGAGATTTGTGGAGGTTTTGGCGAATGATGTCAGCCGTGCGATCCGTCGTGAAAGTAACGAAGCAAGGCAGTTGACCGTTAATTTTATCCAACACTGACCCTGGCGGATACTTTCCTTCGGAATGACCAACATCGCGCGGATTGATTCCGGAATGTTCCACGTGGAACAGATCGTCTTTCCAAAAAGTGAAATAGGGAACAGGTTCGTCTCCGCCTTGAACTTCCATTTTGGAAAAATCAATCGAACGTCGTAACAAACGCGGCGGAGTTCCGGTTTTTAATCGCCCAAGTTCCAGACCGATTTCTTTCAACGAAGATGAAAGGCTCATCGCAGCCGATTCTCCGGCGCGTCCACCGGATTGCTGATTAGAGCCGATATGCATCAAGCCGCGCAGAAAGGTTCCCGTAGTAACAATGACCGTGGTGCCGTGATATTGAACTTCCAATGTGGTTTCGATTCCGAAAACCTGTCCATCTTTGGTCAATAGCTTTGAAGTTTGACCTTGTTTGATGTCGAGATTCGGTTCTCGTTCACAGACCCATTTCAATCGGAACTGATAAGCCTTCTTGTCGCATTGAGCTCGAGGCGCCCAGACGGCGGGGCCTTTCTTGGTATTTAACATCCGGAATTGAAGCCCGGTCATGTCAGTGGCTTTGCCCATCTCACCGCCCAACGCATCAATTTCGCGCGCCAGATGTCCTTTCGCTAAACCTCCGATGGCCGGATTGCAGGACATCTGGCCGATCGTGTCGGCGTTGATCGTGACGAGTAAAGTCTGACAACCCATGCGGGCTGCTGCCAATGCAGCTTCAACTCCCGCGTGACCGGCTCCGACGACAATCACGTCGTAGGTTTTTGGATAAACAAACATCACGCCTTCCGATACACGGATTCAAAGGGCGACGCACCGGCAGATTTGGTGATGCCATTGGAAGAGTTCGCAGCCAGATGTTCGCAAATCTTGAAAATTGTTTCGCTGTCATCCAACCGGCCGATTTTCGCCGCAATCGTATTCACCGTCGCGCCAGAAGATCCAAACGCCTTCAACGCTTCAGCGACTTTCAATTGAAGTTCGATGACAGCGGAAGCCGCCTTTTTTCCGGCTTCTACACCAGGCTGGTGATAGGCGTTGATATTGATCAGGGAGGCGTAAAAACCAACGGCTCGTTCGAATAGTGCAATCAAAACTCCGACTGAAAAGGGCGTCACGGCATTGATCGTTAGACTTACCGATTGACGGCCATTTTCGAAAAGTGCCTGGCGCGTTCCAAGGTAAAAGCCGCTCAGGAAGTCGCCGGAATGCACCGAAGGTTCAACCTCCATGCTCACGCCTTCCCGATCCTTCAACACTTCAATGAAAGTCACGAAGAAATTGTTCAATCCATCTCTAAGCTGTTGTATGTAAGCGTGTTGATCTGTAGAACCTTTATTACCGAAAACTGAGAGACCCTGTTGAACCCGATTTCCATTCAGGTCTTTCTCCTTGCCAAGCGATTCCATGACAAGCTGTTGCAGATATTTTGAAAACAGCTCGAGACGATCTTTATAGGGAAGTACCACCATGGCTTTGTTGCCAACGCCAGCTCCGGCGCAATGCCACATCAATGCCAGTTGAGCTGCGGGATTTTTTCGAGTATCCGCGATCCGCGTTTGTTCATCGCAAGCCTTTGCTCCAGCGAGCATTGAAACGACATCGAAACCTTGAAGCGCGGCAGGCAACAGTCCGACGGCTGACAATTCACTCGTGCGACCGCCGACCCAATCCCACATCGGAAAACGTTTGATCCAGCCGTTTTTAACGGCGTATTGGTCGAGGTCACTTCCGGTCTGCGTAATGGCGACGGCGTGATTGCCAAAATCCAATCCGGCTGCTTCGTAAGCCGCTTGCGCTTCCAGCATTCCGTTGCGTGTTTCCTTCGTGCCGCCAGATTTAGAGATAACTATCGTTAACGTTTCACCTAAACCGTCTCCAATTGCGGCAAGAACGCGATCCATCCCATCTGGATCGGTGTTGTCGAACGAGAAAAGCCGAAGCTTGTCCGCTTTCGGATTGCCAAGCGCATGGGAAACAAATTGGGGACCAAGAGCGGAGCCGCCGATGCCGATCAACAAGAAATTCTTGAAATTTCCGCGAGCGCCTTTGATCGAACCCTGGTGAACCTTGGAACTGAATTCCTGGATAGCAGCAACGGTCTGTTCGATCTCCTGCTGAATTTCCGTTGTGGGAGCCAGCGCCGGATTGCGCAGCCAATAATGTCCGACCATCCGATTTTCGTCCGGATTGGCGATCGCGCCTTTTTCCAGCTCGCGCATCGCGGCAAATGCTTTCTGCATTGCCGGTTCCATTTTGGAAAAGAAGCTGTCATCGAAATGCATTCGGCTCAGGTCGATGGACAAGCCGAGCGTCGGGAATTCGCTGTAATATTTCTGAAACCGCTCCCAGAGTTGCTGCTTGGAAAAATTCATAAAATGGGCGTCAAACTAACATAAAAGTCCGCGGGATAAAACCACGCTTCACTGAAAATTAAAAGCGTTTGTTCAACGTCCAGCTTCGTTGAGAATCCCGATTTCGCCTCGTTTAATCGAACTCAGCGCGACTGCGCTCTGCGTTTTTCACATCGCGCTTGAATCACTTGAAGAATGTCTCCTTCAACGAACCACGTTCGGTGCGAACCATTGAGCCAACCCCGAGATTGTGCCGGTTGAACCAGCCGTGCGGCACCTCCAAAACGAATTGTACATTTTCTGATTGCGACGGTATGGAGGTTTCGTCGTGCGGTTTCATATTGATGATTTCGAGGACTTTTCCTTCAGGGCTGATGTAGGCCGCGGAGAGCGGAATGAAACAGTTGCGCATGTAAAAACTCCGGCGGTCTGCGTTGTCAAAGACAAACAACATTGCTTCATTTTCCGGCATGTTCGTGCGGAACATCATTCCCGTGGCAATCTCCACCAACTGCCTCGCAATCTCCGCCGTCACTTCCTGCTGATCGACAAAGACTTTAATCGTCGGGAGCTTCGGTTGGGCGTGCAGCAAATGCCCGTGCACTGGATCAATGTCAAAGACCGGCGGCACGGTTGTCAGTGCGGGATCCTTTTTGCAGCCGATGGCGAAGAAAATTATGGCAAGCAAAACCAGACCGGAACGCACTTTCATTTCGCTAACATGACGAACCGCCGCGAAAGTTTCAATCAAACTGAAACGAGAGTTGTGATCCTTTCCGTATCTTCGGGAATTATTTCAGACGCGTTTAAACGCTTCCATATAAACGCATCGATACGGCGACCCTTCGTGGCAGTTCCGAGCCTTTGATTCCTTGCTGTGATCCAGAAAACGCCCGTTAAAAACGGGCATTAAAATCGCGCCGTTCCAATCGCGCCGCGTTGCACCTCACTGAATACGACGTTCGTCGTATGGTTTTCTCAAACGCCTTCGGAGAAAGTAACGCTCTCAACAGCCATGCAGAACCGGTGATCACCAATGCCTTGAGATGCCGATCAACAATCTCTCCAACTCGACATCACCGGAAGCCTCACACCACAACCCTGAAACCAAAATGAAAATACACGACCATGTCCCTGAAGCTCCTGGAAAGACCGTCGTTAAAACCCTGCGGTTTACAAAAGCGCGACTTGCCGAAGTCAAACTGCTCGTGCTCCTGTGCGGTGTCTTCGTGACACCGGCTGTCTTCGGACAGACAACTCGCACCTGGACCGGCGGTGATGGAACGGGAATTGAAGTCGGCGCGGCCACGAACTGGGGCGGCACGCTGCCGAGCACCGCTTTGCCGGGTGACACGGGACAATGGGATGGTGTCGTGCCCGGCAATCTTTCGTTGATCTATTCCGGAAATCTGGCCAGCGGCTTCGGCCAATCCGGAGTGAATTTTGTGATGACGCCGAATCAGACCGGATCGGTGAACATCAGTTCTCCGGTGGGCGCTTCGGTGAATCTGGCCGTTCTGGGAATTGCCAACAACACCGCCAACGCAGCCTTCAGCCTCGGCGATACCAGTGCGCGGGTGTTGAACCTCATCTGGCGTCCGGGTGATGCGAACACGCTTCACGAGTTCGTGAACAATTCCTCCAGCCCGAATATCATTTACCCCAATGTGCGGGTTCAATCCGGCGGCGGAGTGGTTCACGTGCTGCTGTTCGAAGGAACGGGAGACTGGTTCGTCACGAACAATCTGATCGTGGCAAATGGTCCCGGAACGCTGATTCAAAAGACCGGTCCCGGCACCTTCTATTGGAATGGGCCGTCACTTTCATCAGCATTGGGCAACGGCACCATCGACAGCCCGATCACAATCGCTGGAGGCAAATTCGTCCTTCAGAACAACACCGTGCTCAGCGCGGCGGGAGTTGGAACGACCGGAACGCAAAACATCGAAAACAACGGAACGGTGTTTGAGTATGACGCTCCTTCACTGGCGCAAACGCTCACCGGCATCATCTCCGGCTCGGGCGCGTTGCAGGTCAATGCCGGCACGCTCACGCTTTCCGGTGCGAACACTTACTCCGGCCAGACGCTGCTGACCGGCGGAACGCTGGTGGTGAATCGCGCGGAAAATGAAGGTATTCTCGGACCGCTCGGTGTGGGCGGCACGATTTCGTTCAGCGGCGGCACCCTGCAATTCAGCGCGAACAATGTCTTCGACTATTCAGCGCGTTTCGACACCGCCGACGGACAGGCTTATCAATTCAATAGCGGCGGTCAGAATGTGACGTTTGCAACCGGCCTCGGCGGCACCGGCTCCACGCTGACCAAATCGGGTCCCGGCACACTGACGCTTTCGGGCGCGAGTTCTTACAGCGGGTTGACCACCGTGAGCGCCGGACGCCTTGTGTTTCAAGGTTCGAAAACAGGAACGGGCAACATCACGGTCGCCGATGGCGCGACGCTCGCCGTTACGAGCACGGGCACACAGGTTACTCCCGGAACATTGACTGTGGGCGCCATCAGCGGCGCCACTCTGGGCTTCAACAACATCTCCAGCACCACCACCGCGCCGCTCGCCGCGACCACCCTTTCAGCAGCAGGCACAGTCACGATCAATGTGAACAGCGGCAACTTTGCGGTCGGACAAAGTTACCCGTTGCTGACCTGGACAAGCGGTGCTGCGCCAACCGTTGCTCTGGGCACCTTGAATGGCGCAGTGGGAAATCTTTCCATCGTGGGCAACACCGTTCAACTGAACATCACCGGACTGGCTTATGTGTGGAGTGGCGCGACTGATGGCATCTGGGACACGACCACCGCCAACTGGCTGCTGAATGGAAACCCCACCGCCTTTGTCAATGGCAGCGCGGCCTTGTTCGGCGATGCGGCTACCGGTCCGACAGCCATTACGATCAACACACCGGTTTCACCCGCAAGCGTCGCGGTCAACAGCAGCACCAAGACCTATAGCATCGCGTCCAGCGGCGCGAACAACATTGGCGGCACGAGTACTTTGACGAAAGCGGGTAGCAGCACGTTGACCCTCTCCGGCGGCGCGAACACCTACAGCGGCGCGACCTCTGTGGGTGGCGGCATCGTAAGTGTTGCGTCGCTGGCCAACGGCGGCGCGGCCAGTGACATTGGTTCGGCCAGCAGCAGCGCGGCGAATCTTGTGTTGGACAGCGGAACGCTCCAATACACCGGCGGCGCGGCGACCATCGACCGTTTGTTCTCCGTGGGAACGGGCGGCGGAACCATTGACGCTTCCGGCACCGGCGCACTGGTGTTGAACAACAACGGTGTGATTGGAATCAGCGGTGTTGGCGCGCGCGTGCTGACTCTGACGGGTTCGAACACGGACAACAACACGCTCGCTGCGGTGGTGGGCGACAACGGCGGAGCAACGTCGCTGACCAAGAGTGGCGCGGGCACCTGGATTCTGACCGGGAACAATACGAACTCCGGCCTGACCACTGTTGCCGCGGGCGTGTTGCAGATCGGCACTGGCGGTGGAAACGGTTCGCTGGGAACCGGCGAAGTGATCAACAATGGCAGCCTGGTTTTCAATCGCTCGGGAACCGTCACCAACAACACGATCAGCGGCACGGGCTCCGTCAGCAATAATGGTCCAGGCACCGTGATTCTTCCGGGTGACAATTCCTATTCGGGCGGCACCACGATCACTGCCGGAACCCTGCAGGTCGGCAACGGCGGCCCGACCGGAAAACTCACCGGCAACAGCCCCGTGGTTAACGACGGCACGCTTATTTTTAACAGCACCGGCACTTTGACCCTGTTTGCCAACGGCGCAATCAGCGGAACTGGAAACTTGATCGTTCGTGGTTCCGGCGGCCTGCTGCAAGCACTCGGAGCGAACACCTACACCGGCTGGACTTTGATCGAGCCGGGCGCAACCTTCCAGCCCGCTCAGGGAAATCAAGGCGCTCTGGCCAGTCCGGTCATCACGAACAACGGCACGTTGAAACTGGTTCGCCAGGACAACGGCGTCTTTATTTACAGCGGCTCGATTGTCGGCACCGGTCAACTGGTGGAGGATGTGAACAATGTTAATGCGGGTGATGTGACATTGACCGGCACGAACACCTACACTGGCGGAACGATCATTGCGGGCAACTCGCTCATTCTCGGCGACGGCGTCACTCCCGGCGCGGGCACGATCGTGGGCAATGTTTTGTTCACCAACAGTGTGACTCCCAACGACAACTACCGCAGCCTGGTCTTCAATCATCCGGAGGATTTGACTTTCTCCGGGCTTATCACCTTCGCGCCGACTCTCCCGTTCGGAAATCGCGGAGTGGTTGAACATCGCGGCACCGGCACGCTGACGCTGACCGGCAACAACGACTATCCCGGTGGCACCATCATCAGCAACACCACCGCCGTCCTGCAGGTTGGCAACGGCGGCACCAGCGGCGCCATCGGCACCGGCACCGTCACCGACAACGGCCTGCTCGTTTTCAACCGTTCCGATGATATGACCTTCGGCGGCACTATCAATGGAACGGGTTCGGTGATGAAGAAGGGCGCCGGCACACTGATTCTGACTGGAACGAATAATTACTTCGGCTCAACGACGGTCAGCAACGGCGCGCTGTTCATCAACAATGACGATTTCGCCATATCGACGGCCGTTTACGGCGGCAGCTTCGGTGGCACGGGAACGTTCTTCGGCCCAATTACCTTGGAAGCTGGAACGACGTTTTCACCCGGGCCTTCGCCCAACGAAATCGGAATTCTCAACACGTTCAGCGACGTGATCATCGGCGGCAACGTGGTTGTTCAGGTGAACAAGTCTTTGGTGCAATCCAACGACCTGGCGAATGTCGCGGGCACCTTGTCGAAAACCGGCACCGGAACCTTGACTGTGGCAAATGTGGGTCCCGCGCTCGCCGTGGGAGACAAGTTCTTCCTGTTTAACAAAGCCGTGGCCAATGGCGATGCGCTCACGGTCACGGGTGCGGGGGCGACCTGGCAAAATGATCTGGCCATCGACGGCTCGATCACGGCGCTGACAGTTGGTCCTTCCGTGAATCCCAATCCGCCAGTGGTGCAGGTCACTCGATCCGGAAATACTTTGAGTCTGGCGTGGCCAACCAACGCCGGTTGGATACTGCAAACCAACAGCGTTGGTTTGACCTCGCCCAATCAGTGGTTCCCGTATCCCGGATCCACGAGCATCACCAACGTCGACATCCCCATCAATCCGGCCAACTCGAACGTCTTCTTCCGCATGGTCTATCCGTAATCCGTTGAGTTGGGCGGCGGAGCCTTGCTGAAAGGCTCCGCCGCGGGTCTGCCCTCCGAGTCTGATCCAACCGTAAAACCTGAAACAAACTTATGATGCCAAAGCAAAACAGAGTTGTGGGACACGGATTTACTTTGATCGAGCTGCTCGTCGTCATTGCGATCATCGCGATCTTGGCCGCCATGCTGTTGCCCGCGCTGAGCAAAGCGAAATTCAAGGCCAAGGTCATCAATTGCGTTTCCAATTACAAACAATGGGGCGTGATGGCGGCGATGTATTCCGGTGATTTCAAGGACGCGCTGCCGGGAACCGGAATGCCGGCGAAAGGAGGGGCCGGAAACGTTTGGGACATCGGCCCGGATTTTGTGCCGACAATGGGCGCCTACGGATTGACACCGGGAATGTGGTTTTGTCCGGCGCGCCCGGAGGAATTCTCCGCCGCTGCCGCACTCAATGACGGCCAGCCAATCAGCAGCCTCACCGATCTGACCAATTACATGGCTCATCTCGTCGTAGTGAATGGCCTCTATATCATGAACCACAACCTCTGGGTTTCGCGCGAAAAGAAGGTCGGCATCTCCGTCATCGGAACGCCCGATCTTCAATACGCCGTCATCAACACCGATCCAAAAATCTACGGCTGGCCGAAAAAAACGACGGACATCGCCAGCAGCCATGTGCCTTTCCTCAGCGACACTTGCCTGTCCGGCTATGGCACGCCGGGAACAGCCAAAGTGAGCGATATCAACTTGAACACGATGAACAATTTCCCGGCGGCTAAAAAATATTCCGGCCACGTGTCGAACGGACAATTGGCTTCGGTAAACCTGGCCTTCGCGGATGGTCATGTGGAAACGCACAACAAACAACAAATCCAGTGCGTCTGGCTGAATCCCAGCGGCCCCTCCGGCTGGTTCTATTGAATGGCGATGCGAATCATCGAAACAACTTCACGCAAACCTGCGTTCCATCCGGCAACGCCCAACCTCCTGCTACAGTTTTAAATGAAGATCCAACCCTCCCGCTCCAACGCTTTCACTCTGATTGAACTGCTGGTCGTCATCGCTATTATCGCGATTCTTGCCGCGATGCTGCTGCCCGCACTGGCCAAAGCCAAAGAGAAGGCCAAGCGAATTCAATGTTTAAGCAACCTTCGCCAGATCGGCATCGGTGTGACGATTTACGCGGGCGACAACAAAGACTACGTTCTGCCTGTTCGTCAGGATGTTCTCAACACGCTTACCGAGCCCAGTGCTGACGCCGCCAAAGCGGTCGGACTAACCGTGGGCACCAACGCCGCCAACAACATCTGGTGTTGTCCCAACCGCGGCAGAATTTCGCCCGGATTGCCTTTCCGGGAAATAACCTCAGACGGATCGCCTCAATGGCTTATTGGTTATACTTACCTCGGCGGCCTGACCGAGTGGAGAACACCATTCGGCACGTTCAAGAATTTAAGTCCGGTCAAGCTCGCGAGCTCCAAACCTTATTACGTGCTCGCCGCAGATGCGATTATCAAAATGGGAAGCGCGTGGGCCAATGAAGCAACAGCAGGCGACCCTCGCCATTACATCTATGCGGACAGTCCACCTCACAAAAAAGGCGGCAATCCCGCTGGCGGGAATCAGGTGTATGCCGATGGTTCGGCCAGTTGGCGGAATTTTGACGCGTGGTATCGCTTTTCAACCCGCGATGGTGCCTATGCCAACACGCAAACATATTGGGCGCAGGATTCCACCGATTTTGAACAAGCCTTGAGGATTCGGCTTCCGGCCTTGAAATAACCGTGCTGCTCTCGTTCGGCTCAGGTTGGTCATGTCGTGGCATCGTCCACCCTTGCCATTGCGAAAACAACCAACCCACTGGATTGGGATGATCAACACTGCAAAGGTTCCGGCCCGATTTCTAAGTTTTCTCCGATCCATTTTGTTCTGCGCCAGTCTCGCCGGTGTCGTCACTTCCAAAGCCGACGCTGAACCGTTTGTCAGCCCGATGTTCGGCGACAACATGGTGCTTCAGCAGAACAAGGCGAACACAATCTGGGGTTGGGCAGAAGCGGGGCAACGTGTTCAACTCGAAATTGCCGAACAAAACGCCACCGCCGTCACGGGAGCAGACGGACGCTGGCAGATAAAGTTTCTTCCGCCGAAAGCCGGCGGCCCATACACGCTCAACCTCAGCGGTGCGACGAATATTTCTTTCACCAACATTCTCGTCGGCGATGTCTGGCTATGCGGCGGACAATCCAACATGGAGTTGCCGTTGAGCCGCACGCGCAACGGAGCTGAAGTCATTCGCAATGCGAACCACCCGAACATCCGTCTTTTCACCGTGAAATCTCAACCGGCTTACGCGCCGAAAAATCTCGTGTCAGGCGGGTGGAAAGTTTGCTCGCCGGAAACCATCACCGAGGATGGCGGCTTCTCGGCTGTCGGTTATTTCTTCGCGCGAAAAATCCAAAGTGAAACAAACATTCCCATTGGCCTGATCAAAGATTGTCTCGGCGGAACGCCGGCAGAATCCTGGACAAGTCCCACGACGCTGCGCCCGTTGAAAGATTTCAATTCGGCTCTTGATGAAGTGGAACGCCTACACGCCAAAGGCGTTCCCGAATACGGCAACTTCATTTCTCATTGGTACGATGAATTCGACCTCGGCGCGCGCGGCGAAACCTGGAATGCGCCGACGCTGGACGACCGCGATTGGAACGCGGTGACAATTCCCGGCGGCTTCGCGGAACTCGGAGTTCCGAGCACGCCCGCCGTTTGTTACTTCCGTAAAACCGTTACGTTGCCCGATCCCTTGCCTACTGGAAGCGCCAGGATTTATCTCGGCGTGATTGAGCGAATGGATACCACGTTCTTCAACGGGCATTGGATCGGCGCCAGTGCCTGGGTGGAAAATCCGCGCGTGTACACCATTGGAGAAAAAATTCTCAAGCCGGGAAAAAATCTAATCACCGTGCGCGTGTTCAAAACGAAACCGGAGGGCGGATTCAAATCTCCCCCCGAACAACTCAAGCTCGTGCTGGGCGATGGAACTGAATTTCCGCTCGCGGGCGAATGGAAAGGAAAACTGAGCGTTGATGCCCGTCCGCCACATCCGTTGCCGATGAGTTTTGAAAATTGGCCCACGATGCCGGGCGTGCTCTACGACGGCATGATTGCGCCGGTTGCGCCGTTCGCCATCAGCGGCGCGCTTTGGTATCAGGGCGAAGCGAACGTCGGACGCGCCGCTCAATATCGCCAACTGCTTCCCGCGATGATTGCCGATTGGCGCAGTGCTTTTCAGCAAGGTGATTTTCCGTTTTACATCGTAAGCCTCGCCGCGTTTTTGCCGCACATAGACAAGCCTGGCGACGATGCCTGGGCGGAACTTCGCGCGGCGCAGGCGTTCACGGCCGCGACCGTTTCAAATTCCGGTCTGGCCGTGACCATCGATATCGGAAATGCGAACGACATTCATCCTGCGGATAAAAAGGAAGTCGGCGAGCGGCTCGCCCTGTGCGCGTTGGCCGGTCCTTACGGACGAAAGGTGGTTCATGCGGGCCCCACATTTTTGCGTTCGGAGAAAACTTCGAATGGCGTGAAAGTCTATTTCGCAAACGCCGACGGTGGACTGGTTGTGCAAGGAGACAAGCCTGGTGAGTTCGCAATTGCGGGCGTGGATCACAAATGGTTTTGGGCCGATGCTCAATTGGATGGCGACGCTGTTATTCTGAAATCCGATCAAGTTCCGCGGCCGCAATTCATTCGATACGCGTGGCAGGCCAATCCAGTTGCGACGCTCTTCAACCAAGCCGGGTTGCCCGCCGTGCCATTTGAAATCGCGATTGGCGAAACTTCGGCGGCAATCTCACGATGACATTGTTTTGAATTCGCTGGCTCGCATTCTCGCTTGTCTTTGCTCTCCCGGCCTGGCGTTCGCTGGAATCATCATCAGCCAGTGCTCCATCGCGAATGCAGCGAATTATCAATTGTCGCCAGCGACCAACACGCCCGCCACGCTGGTGAAGTTCGAAGCGGAGGCAGGCGCGCTGGGCAGTGATTGGGCGGTGCAAAATGGCGTGCCGACGAATATCACAATCACGACCGGAGGAATCGGAAACAATCCTGGCAGCGCCGCGCGAGTGGCAACTTACACGATCACTTTTCCGCGAACAGGTGCGTACGACCTTTACGTGCGTTTGCGAATTGGACCGGAAACGTTTGATGATGACAGCTTGTTTTACGCAAATGGATTCGGCGTGAAGGACGCCACCGCTGCGTCTGATTGGATTTTGATCAACGGTCTCGCCAGCGGCGGTTTTGTGAATTCCAACAGCGTTGTTACGGGCGCAGGAACAGCCGGCGCGGGCGTTTGGAAATGGCTCAATCTTTCGCAATTCGCTTCCGGGCCGACCTTCAATATTTCGAGTGGCGACGAATTGCAGACTTTCCAGATCGGCGCGCGCGAGGATGGATTGGAACTCGATGCGTTTGCGTTCGGAATCAAAGGCGTGAGCTATACGGTGGCGGATTTGGACAACGGTGCGAACGGAAGTTTTCCCGACGGCCAGGCGACGCTCGATTGGAACGTCACGCGTCAGCGAATTGATGGTTTCGGCGCGGGCGCAGTTTTTCTCGATGCGGGTCTTTCGCCGATTTCCGACGCAAACGCGGACAAACTTTTCAGAAGTGATACAACCAACCAACTCGGCCTGACGCTGCTGCGGGTTCGCATTGCTCCAAACAACAATTGGTCAAACAGCGTTTCCGCATGGAGCGCCAGTCTGGCGGATGCAAAAAAAGCAGTGCAACGCGGCGCGTCCGTGCTGGCAACGCCCTGGACACCGCCGCCGTCGTTGAAAGACAACAACAACCTTGTGGGCGGTTCGGTTCCAACGAATCAATACGCGAACTTTGCCGCTTATCTGAACACCTACGCGCGCTACTTTCGAATCAACGGCGCGCCACTCGCCGCGATTTCGATCCAGAACGAGCCGGATTTTCTGCCGGATTACGAATCGTGTCTTTGGAACAGCGGCCAGTTCCGAATCTTTTGTCGTGATTACGCGGGAACAATCACCGACGCGCCGGTGATGATGCCGGAAGCTTTTGCGTTCAATCAGGCTGTCTCGGATGCGACATTGAATGATCCATTGGCGGCAACGAATGTCGCGATAGTTGGCGGCCATCTTTATGGCGTGAACAACATCACTCCCTACACCAACGCGCATGCTAAAGGAAAACCAACCTGGATGACTGAATTCCTGATCAACGATCAAAGCATTGAAAGCGCGATGGAAACGGCCGCGCAGATTCATGATTGTCTGACTACCGGAAATATGAGCGCCTACATCTGGTGGAAATGTCTGGGCAACGCCAACGGCCTGCTCAACGCGGCGGGCACGATTCAAAAGCGCGGCTATGTGATGTCACAATTCAGTCGCTTCGTGCGGCCCGGCTTTTATCGCATCAGCGAAACCAACTTTGGCTTCAGCCGTGTCAGCGCTTACAGGAATCCCAACGGCACACAGTTGGCCATCGTAGCGATCAATCCGTTCAGTCTCGATTTCAATCAGACAATCACGCTTAGCAACTTCCCACAAATCAGGCTCACTCCCTGGATCACATCCGCCTCCCATTCGCTCACAGCGCAACCTTCAATTGT
This sequence comes from Verrucomicrobiia bacterium, assembly GCA_035765675.1. GTDB lineage: Bacteria > Verrucomicrobiota > Verrucomicrobiia > Limisphaerales > DASXHY01 > DASXHY01. Next base: position 25,557 of record DASTXC010000081.1, on the reverse strand, counting down.
CGTCAATAACGGAACGTTCACAGTCACACTGCCAGCGCACAGCATTACGACTTTTTCCGGAGAACTGATCACGAACACGCCGCCGGAATTTATCGCGGTCGAATCGCAAAGAGTAAACCCTGGCGTCACGGTATTCGTTACCAATGCCATCGCCGCGCCGGATTTGTCGGATCAAACGTGGACGTTCACTCTGCTGAGCGCGCCCTCCAACGCCGTTCTGACGTCGCTGAATTCCAGCAATGCATTGTTCAAATGGCGACCGCTTATCAGTCAGGCGAACAGCACCAACAATGTTCAGGTCACCGTCAGCTCCGATGACAATCCCGGCCTGAACGCGACCAATAATTTTGTGGTAATTGTGAATCCTCTGAATCAACCGGTATTGAATTCGATCGCGCTGAGCGATCGCGTCAGCCTCTCCCTCACTGGAATGATTGGTCCCGATTACTCGCTCCTTACCTCCACGAATCTGCTGAACTGGCAGCTTCTGTTCACCACAAATCCTGCCGTGATGCCGATCACGTTAACCGATTCCAACCGCACCGATGCCGCGCGATTCTATCGCCTGCTGCTCGGGCCGTGATGGAATTTGGAAATCGCGAAAGGCGTAGCGCAGACTGGCAGTCTGCTGTATCGCGGATTGGAAATCCGCCGGGGGTGATTCCAAGACACGTCTGTTATATCAAAACAGTTCCACCACGGATGAACACCAATGAACACGGATTGCGAAGTGGCCTTACGTGAATTTCACAAACCGCCGTTAAATCTCTTCGTTTTCAATTCGCGGAAATTGACGCAATTCGCGTAAACCCGTTTGGATTCTTTTACGACGATTGGCCGGCAGCTTCCGCAGCGGAGAGTCGGTTCTTCTGCGTTTGAATCACCGCATCCAGCGCTGACTTGGGAAGCCCTTTGCGATCAAACAGAAGCGGATACGAAGTGCGCCCTTGAATCGGCCAGTTGTTCAACCACGACTGGCCATCCGTCACGCCCCAGAACGTGACGCGTTCCAGGATGTCGCGATGTTTGAGAAACACTCCGAAAACCTGTGCGTAACGATCGGCGAGTTCCTGCTCTACTTTCGCCGGCAAACCGTTGGTGTAAGGATTCAATGCCGCGCTGGCGCGTTCGCGTCGGGAAACCTCCGCGCCGCGATCAAAATTCCGCGATGGCAACACATCCACATCCAGCTCAGTAACCATCACCTTCACGCCGAGTTTCCGAAAATCCGTCAGCGTCTGGTCGATCAATTCCGTTTCCGGCTTGTCGATCCGGATATGCATTTGCGTTCCCAGGCCGGTGATGGGTGCGCCCGCGGCTTTCAATTTTTCGATCAACGCCATCGCGCCTTTTCGTTTAGCGGGATTTTCCAGCGAGAAGTCGTTGTAATACAATTCAGCATTGGGGTCGGCCTGATGCGCGAATTCAAACGCCTTGAGCAGATAATCTTCACCGATGATTCGCATCCACGGCGATTGCCGCATTGAGCCGTCCTCGTTCAAGGCTTCATTCACAACATCCCAGCCTTTAACGCGGCCTTTGTATCGGCCGACCACGGCATGAATATGATTGCTCATGCGCGCCAACAACGTTTCGCGATCTGCCGGGTGGCCGGGCGATTTTTCAAAAACCCAGCGCGGCGTTTGCGAATGCCAGATCAGCGTGTGACCGACGATAAACATCCCATGCTGCTCGCCGAACGCGACGAACTTGTCGGCCGCGTCAAAATCAAATTCGCCGGCCCGCGGATGAATATTCTCCCACTTCATCACGTTCTCCGGCGTGATCGAATTGAACTGTTTCACCGCCAGTTCTGCCTGCCATTCGTTCCGGCCGGTGAACTGAGATTCGTTCAGCGCAACGCCGATCAGGAAATCGTTCTTGAACGTTTCCTTGAGCGTCGGCTGGGCGGAAACGGAAGCGCTGATTCCCATTGCGGACGTGAGCGCGATCGCCATTAAACGAGGAAGATTATTTTTCATGAGACGGGCACGGTTGAAGTTTTCAAAGCGAACTGCTTGCGTCGCTCCGCCAACTGATTGGACATTTCAATCGTTTGGCTTTTGTTGAGTTTGTAAAGGATCAGCAGCCCGGTGCAGGCGGCGAACAGCACTCCCACGGCAATACTTGAACAAACGCGATAACCCGCAACCGCATGCGGCGCCGTCGGAATTTTCGTGTCGTAATGGAACAGTCCGGCCATCAGCCAGAGGAACGAAGCGGAGCCCAGCGCCAGTCCGGCTTTCAACGCAAATCCAATTGTGGCGAATACCATCCCGGTGAAGCGCCGCCCGGTTTTCCATTCCGAATAATCCGCCACATCCGCGAAGATCGCCCACACCAGCGGAATCGTTGGCGCATAAAAAATGGAGCCAAGAATCGTCAGCCCGACCATTCCGTAGGTGTTCGTCGGCGAGAGCAGATAAAACGCAAATGCATTGGCCGCCGAAAGCGCGAAGCCCGCCACTGCGACCGCCTTTTTTCCAAAGCGATGCGCCAATGAGGCGGACAGCAGAATGACGATGATCGTCGTTCCCGTGCCGGCCATGTTGACAATGCTGTTGAACACATCGGCCACGTTTGAAGCCGCGAGATGATCACGCGTTCCATGCACAATGTAACCCAGCCATTCCAGCAAACCGCCCGGCCTGGTTGCGTCCGCCGTGAGCGCCGGAGCTGTCAGTCCGAGCTTCTCCACAAAGTCGAACATCGCCGCTTTGTCTGCGTAGTAGTGGTAATAGTTGTAAAGCGCGCCGCCACGGAACGACAGAATCGCAAAGTGCAGCAGCGTCATCACTGCCATCACACGCCACGGAGAGTTCTTCAGCAGATCGCGAAAATCCTGTTTCGGCGACGACCTGGTTTCAACCACCGGCTGGATGCGTTCACGCGCGGTACAGAAGGTGATTAAAAACAAAATCAAACACAGCGCGGCCCAAATGGTCATCGTCATTTGCCAGCCGTGGGCGCGATTGTGACCCACCGCAAACTTCGCCACGAGCGGCAGCGTGAAACCGCCGACGATGAACTGCGCAACGTTGACCGCGATGAAGCGATACGAATTAAGCCGCGCCCGCTCATCCAAATCCGCCGTCATCACTCCGCCCAACGCGGAATACGGCATGTTGTTCATTGAGTAGAGCGTCATCAGCAGCGTGTTGGTGATGCCCGCGTATGCAATGAGTCCGGCCATGCTCCAGCCCTGCGGAGTCGTGTAGGCAAGCACCATCACCACAGCCCACGGCACCGCCGTCCAGAGAATCCACGGACGAAACTTTCCCCAGCGCGTGTTCGTGCGATCGGCGAGCACGCCCATGATCGGATCGAAAATGGCGTCCCACAAACGCGGCCAGAGGAGAATCGCCGCAGCCGCGCCCGCGGTCAGGCCGAACGTGTCCGTGTAGAAATTCAACTGGAACAGAATCATCGTCATGAAGACGAAGTTCGCCGCCGCGTCAGCCGCCGAGTAACCGGCTTTCTCGATGAACGAGAGCTTTTGATGGACGTGAGATGCGGGCATGTTTGCGAATTATTTTTTGACTGTGAGAATGACCTTTTCGAGATCCTCGTCGCGCGACGACGTTCCGACCATGATTTCAAAGTCACCAGGTTCGACGACGTAGTTCATCTTCACATCGTAAAACGCCAGCGACGCCGGCGTGATTTCCAGCGCGACGGTTTGGGTTTCACCAGGTTGCAATTCAATTTTCTTGAAGCCCTTCAACTCCTTCACGGGACGCGTGACAGAGCTGACGAGATCGCGGATATAAAGTTGAACCACCTCCATGCCCGCGCGTTTTCCGGTATTCGTCACCTCCACTCGAACGCGTGTGGATCCCTCTCGCGCAATGCGCTTCTTTTCGACCCGAACATTCCGCAGTTCAAAGCTTGTGTAACTCAATCCAAATCCAAACGGGAACAGCGGCCGGGCGTCATCCCACAAAAAGCCACGTCGCGCGGAAGGTTTGTGATTGTAAAAAATCGGCAGTTGTCCCACCGAACGCGGAATGCTGATCGGCAGCTTGCCCGACGGATTGAAGTCGCCGAACAACACGTCCGCCACCGCGTCACCGCATTCCTGCCCGAGATACCAGCATTCGAAAATCACCGCGGCTTTTTCCGCAATGTTATTGATCGAGAGCGGACGGCCATTGAACAGCAGAACGAGGAGCGGCTTGCCGGTTGCCGCCAGCGCATCAACCAATTCATCCTGGCGGCCGATCAAATCCAAACTCGTGCGATCGCCCATATGCTTCAGCGACCACGCTTCACGCGATGTCTGCTCATTGCCGCCAATCGCCAGCACGATCACCTCGGCCTGCTTCGCAACGGCGACCGCTTCCGCAATCTGCTTTCGATCTTCCGCCGGATCGCTCGCCACAACTTCGTCCTGCTGCCACGAGCCGCTCGCTGTGATTTTGCAACCTTCGGCATGGAGAACTTTTACACGATTGCCCAACTTCGCCTTGATGCCTTCCAGCACGGTGACGTTGTGTTTGGGCGCGCCGCTGTAACCGCCCAGCAACGGACGAATCGAATTCGGTCCAATCACCGCAATCGTCTTGATCGCTGCCACATTCAATGGCGCGAGTTGATTTTCATTCTTCAGCAGCGTGATTGTTTCGCGCGCTGCTTGACGCGCCAACGCGCGGTGTTCTTCACAGCCCACCACACGCTCGGCTTCAGCGGGATCAACGTAAGGATCATCAAACAACCCGACCTTGAATTTCCAAAACAGCATCGGCGCGATGAGGTCGTCGAGCTGCTTTTCCTTGAGTACGCCGCCGCGAACCAGTTCGACCAGATGCAGGTAGCAATCGGGCTCGGGCAACTCGATATTCACGCCGGCTTCAACCGCCAGCCGGCACGCTTCTTTTTTGTTGGCTGCGACGAAATGACCGTGCGTGTCCGGGCGATGCGAGAGTTCCCAGATCGAATAATAATCCGAGACAACGAAACCTTTGAATCCCCACTCCTTGCGCAGCACATCGCGCAACAGCCATCGGTTGGCGTGCGACGGGATTCCGTCAATCTCGTTGTAACTTGCCATCACGCTGATCGCGCCCGCTTGTTGAATGCAGTCCTTGAACGGATGAAGAAAGGTTTCGCGAAGCACGCGTTCCGAAATATTCACCGGCGCGCAGTTCTGGCCGGACTCCGGCTGACCGTGCGCGGCAAAATGTTTCAAGGTGGCAATGACGCGGCTTTTGTCCTTGAACGTGGAATCGCCTTGAAAACCGCGCACTGCGGCGATGCCGAGTTGCGTGTTGAGAAACGGATCTTCTCCATACGTTTCTTCGACGCGGCCCCACCGTGGATCGCGCGCGACGTCCACCACGGGCGTCAGCGCCTGATGTGTGCCGCGCACGCGCGCTTCGTAAGCGGTCATCGTGTAAAGCGCTTCGACCAGTTCGGGATTGAAAGTAGCGCCCAAACCAATCGGCTGCGGGAAACTCGTGCCATCGCGAGCTGCGTGACCGTGCAGGCATTCCTCATGGAAAATTACTGGGATGCCGAGCCGCGATTCCTCGAGAAAGAATTTCTGAATCGCATTGGTCAGCTCCGCCATTTGCCTGGCGGTGCGTCCCATCCACGGCGCGGCAGTGGGAGCGCCGGCATCGCTCGGGCGTCCGACCTGGCCAAGTCCTTCGCCTTTTTTGAAAGCCGCTCTCGCTTTCGCGGGATCGAAGTTGCCATCCGCGTCCACCAGTTTCTGTGCTTTCTCCTGCCACACACACATCATCTGCGCCGCTTTTTCCGCGAGGGTCATGCGCGCGATCAGATCTTTAGTGCGCGTCGAAGCGGATGCGGTTGAATTTTTGTAAACCGGCAGTGGCTCAGATCGATTGGAACGTTTGGAGGGCATCGGGGCAAAATTATCGGGCAGCGCTCCTTCGCGAAGCAGCGGGATAAAGCTGAGTTTCCATAATCCGCCCAGTGTCGGAGAAACCGACTCGTTTACAATCAGCCAAACGTCGTATTCCAATCTGCGAACGGATTGAGCAGGAACTGCGGAACGCGGTTCTGTGAGCCGCAGCTTTTTAGTTTTTTTCTGACGCCGCCGGACAGTTGAACGCTGTCGGATGTACGAAGTTGCTGCGAGTCACAGACTCGCGCTCCGAGTTTTCGCGCTGATACGACATACGTCGTATGGCCGGCGCGCGAAAGTTCCTTAACCTGCCTCCATCTCATGATTCGGTTTTTGCGATCACCGACCCGCCGCTCGCCGAACCATTGCCGATTTAGAATCAGATGGAACGAATGAACTTTTCCCGCACCGCATTTATTTTCATTGCGGCAGCCACATGCCTGCTGGCCGGATCAAACAAGTTAACTGCGGCTGATTTAATTACCGTTGAAGCCGAAGCCGGCGCGCTCGGCGGAAATTTTGAAATCATCAGCGGCACGCCCACGTACATCACCAGCACCACCGATGGCTCGGGCGGTAGTCCTGGCGGCGCTGCGCGGGTGGCGAGTTATTCAATCACCTTTCCGGCTCCCGGCATTTACAAACTTTATGCCCGTGTTCGAGTCGGACCGCAGGGTGCGAACGACGACAGTTTCTTTTATGGAAATGGATTCGGCATTAAATCGCCGACGTCCGACGTAAACTGGATTTTGATCAACAGCATCGATGTCGGCGGTTTTGCAAATGCCGGTGACGTGGTGGCGGGCAACGGTTCCCTCGGTATCAACGTTTGGAAGTGGATCAACTTTTCCGATTACACCGGCGCATTCGGAGAACCGCCGATTTCATTTTCAGTCAGTGCGGACAGCTTGACGCAGACGTTCCAGATCGGCGCGCGTGAAAATGGATTGGACATCGACAAGCTCGTCTTCGGATCGGAAGGCACGCCGTTTACTGTTGCCGAACTCGACAATGGAATTCCGAACGGCCCCTCCACAAATGCGTTTCCCGGACCGGATGGTGTGGCGATTCATCGATTCAGCCCGCTCATCAACGGAAACAATCCGGAGGGTGCAAATCCCGCGGCGGGTCTGGGTTTGTTGGATGGCGTTCTGTTCGGCACGACTCTCAACGGCGGAGCGCAAGGAGCCGGGACGACGTTCTCCGTGAGTTTGGATGGAACCAATTTCAATCTGCTTCATTCCTTCACTGCTGTTCCCGACGTGAATCATCCGCAGGGTCAATTGCTTCCCGCCGAGAATCAATTTTTCGGAACCGGTTTCGCGGGCGGCAATAATGAAGCGGGCGCAGTGTTCGTTGCGGATACAAACGGAAGCGTGCTGGTGTTGCGAAATTTTTCCAAAGTGAATCCGGATGCGGAAACCAACTCTGGCGGCGCGAGTCCTGTTGGAACGCTTGTGATGGCTGACGCCAGATTGTTCGGAACGGCATCCGCAGGCGGCGCGGCGGGCAACGGCACAATCTTTTCGATGAACACCAACGGCACGGACTTTTCAGTACTGCACGATTTCAGTTTGCTGGATTCGCAAAGCGGCACCAACATCGACGGCGCCGCGCCATGGGACGGTTTGATTTTGTCCGGCAACAAACTTTTCGGAATCGCATCAGCCGGTGGCGCAGGCGGCTGCGGCGTGGTGTTTTCCATCGAAACAAATGGCAACAATTTTACGACGCTTCACAGCTTTTCGCCGATGAATTTCATGACGGCCTCGAACGCCGACGGAGCCATTCCATACGGCGGGTTGGTGTTGTCGAATGGCATAATTTACGGAACCACTTTCGCCGGCGGCAGTGAAGGACGCGGCACGATTTTCTCGCTTCAAACCAATGGCAGCGATTTCACCGCGTTGCATCATTTCAGCGCGACCGATCCCGTCACTCGGACGAACGTCGATGGCGTCTCACCGGCAAGCGGATTGATTCTCTCCAGCAACATTCTGTACGGCACGGCTTCTTCCGGAGGCGCTGGCGCAGCAGGAACCGTTTTCTCGTTCAACCTCAACGATCGGCGATTCGCGACGATTCACAGTTTTACCGCGCTGTCCGGCAACGCGACAAATGCTGATGGTGCGTTTCCTGTCGGTTCCGTTTTGAGGTTCGAAAATACTTTGTATGGCACGACCTTCAGCGGCGGCCCCGGCGCAGCGGGCACAGTGTTCGCCATTCCGCTGCCGCCGACGCCTGCGATCATCACCAACATCATCCGGCAGGCGAACGGAAACGTGATGCTTCATTTCGTCGGAGCGCCCAACTCGACGAACGTCATTCAATCCACCCCGAGCCTCACGCCTCCGGTGTCGTGGCAGAATGTTTTTACGAATGTTGCCGACGTCAATGGCGTCTGGGAATTCGCGGACAGCAACAATACTTCCACGCGGTTTTATCGTTCTTACACTCGCTAGTTTTCAATTCTGTATGAAACCAAAATACTTTTTCACAGTTTTCGGATTCGCAACGTTATCGGCTTTCACGCCGCGGCTGCTGGCTGATTATCCGATTGCATCGCATCGCTATCTCGCTGATCCCTCCGCGCTCGTCACCAAAGACGAGGTTTACATCTACTGTTCCAACGACGATGAAAGTCCGGTCGAAGGCAGCTACGTGATTCCGAATATCATCTGCGTATCCAGTCGCGACATGAAGAACTGGACGGATCACGGCTCAGTGTTCCGCGCCAGCGACAGCACCACGTGGGCAAAGAAGACGTGGGCGCCGGCAGCGATTGAGCGCGATGGAAAATTTTTTCTGTACTTTGGAAATGGCGGCGCAAACATCGGTGTGGCCAGCGCGCCGAGTCCGATTGGTCCGTTCACCGATCCATTGGGCAAACCCTTGATCACTCACGGCACGCCCGGTGTTCAGCCCGCGACCAATATGTGGCTCTTTGATCCCGCCGCTTTCATTGATGACGATGGCCAGGCGTATCTTTATTTCGGCGGCAACGGCGACCACAACGCCCGCGTGGTGAAACTGAATCGCGACATGATCAGCCTGGAGGGCGAAGTCATGAAAATGACCGTCACGAATTTTTTCGAAGCCGCCTGGATGCACAAACGCAACGGCGTTTATTACTTCTCCTATTCCACCCAGCCGAAGGCCGGAATGCGAATTGATTATTTGACCAGCGACAATCCGACCAACGGCTTCACGTATGGCGGCATTGTTGCGGATCAACCGCCGATCAATAACAACAACAATCACGCCTCGATTTTTCAATTCAAAGGCCGATGGTATCACGTTTATCACAATCGTATCGTGGCCAAACAAGCCGGCATTCCCACCGGTTTCCGCCGCAATCTCGCGATCGAAGAACTCCACTACAACGACGATGGAACGATTCAGAAAGTGACCTACACGACCAATGGCGTGGCGCAGCTCGGTCATTTGAATCCGTATGTTCGCGTCGAAGGCGAAACGTTCAATGCCCAAAGCGGCGTTGAAACGGAACCGTGCAACGAAGGCGGCATGAGCCTTTCCGATCTCGACAATGGGGATTGGGTGCGAATCGTTGGCGTGGATTTCGGATCGGGCGGCGCGAAAAAATTTCACGCGCAAGTTGCCAGCGCCGAATCCGGCGGCAGCATTGAACTGCGTCTCGACAGTCCGGACGGCAAACTCATCGGCACCTGCAAAGTGGAAAACACTGGCGGCTGGCAAAACTGGAGCGCTGCGTCCTGTGAAGTTTCCAGCGCGACTGGCATCCACGATTTGTATCTGAAATTTGTCGGTGGTGAGAAGCCGCTGCTCAATCTGGATTACTGGAAGTTCGAATGAGCATTCCATAAAGCGGATGTGGTCGGACGCAACTCGAAGCGAGATGATGAAAATGGATTTCAAGAATCTTGGGGTGATTGCTTTCGCAGCAGGGGTTGCACTTTTGCCCGGAACTTTTTTCGCTGCACAGAATCCAATCATTCACGCCGATGTTCCGGACATGGCGATGATTCGCGTCGGCGACACCTACTACATGAGCAGCACCACGATGCATCTGAGTCCGGGTCTGCCGATCATGAAATCCACGGACCTGGTGAACTGGAAAATCGTGAGTTACGCCTACGACATTCTCGATGATGTTGACGCGCTCAATCTGAATCACGGAAAAGACGCGTATGGCAAAGGTTCCTGGGCCAGCAGCCTGCGCTATCACAACCGCACGTTTTACGTCACAACATTTTCTGGGACGACCGGCAAGACCTACGTTTACACGACCAAAGATATCGAGAACGGCCCATGGAAAGCCGCGTCTTTCAAATCTTCGCTGCACGATCATTCCTTGTTCTTCGATGACGATGGCCGCGTTTACATGATTTATGGCGCAGGCGATCTTCATTTGATTGAGCTGACCGCAGATGTCACAGGCATCAAGCCCGGCGGTTTTGATCAAGTCATCATCACGAACGCCAGCGCTGTGGCAGGACCGAACATCGGCTTAAAGGCAGAGGGTTCTCAGATGTTCAAGGTCAACGGCAGATACTACTTGTTCAACATCGTTTGGCCTCGTGGTGGAATGCGCACGGTAATCATTCATCGCGCGGATAAAATCACCGGCCCATACGAAGGTCGCGTCGCGTTGCAGGACAAAGGGATTGCGCAAGGCGGCCTGATCGATACGCCGGAAGGAAATTGGTTTGCGTATTTGTTTCGTGACTTTGGCGCGGTGGGCCGAATTCCGTATCTCGTTCCTGTGAAATGGGAAGAAGGCTGGCCCGTGCTCGGCGTGAATGGCAAAGCGCCTGAAACCTTGGACCTGCCCGACAGCACGGGACTGATTCCTGGAATCGTTTCGTCCGATGAATTCGGTCGCGCGACGGATGAACCCGCGCTGCCGCTCGTCTGGCAGTGGAATCACAATCCGGAAAATGCCTTGTGGTCGGTCACTCAACGTCGGGGTTTTCTGCGACTCACAACGGGCCGCGTCGATCCGAACTTTCTTTCCGCGCGGAATACTTTGACGCAACGCACGTTCGGCCCGGAATGTTCCGGTGAAATCTCAATTGACGTTTCGCATCTGAAATCCGGCGACTTCGCGGGCCTGGCGCTGCTGCAAAAAAATTACGGGTTGGTTGGCGTCAACGCGGAGAGCGACACGAATTATCTGGTGATGTTGAACGCCGAATCGGGTTCGCCCGTGGAAGCGCAGCGCGTGCGGCTCGACCAGCAAACCGTCTTTCTGAAAGCTGAATGCGACTTCCGCGAGCGCACGGACAAGGCGCAATTTTTCTACAGTCTCGATGGCAAATCGTGGGTGGCGATAGGCACGTCGTTGAAGATGACTTACACATTGCCGCATTTCATGGGCTATCGCTTCGCGCTCTTCAACTACGCGACGAAAACTCCGGGCGGCTTCGCGGATTTCGATTTCTTTCGCGTGAGCCATCAACTGAGCGGGACGAACGAGCCAGCCACTCTCCAGGACGCCGCAAACAAATCAAAGCTGTAATCGAAACATGAACGAATTCAAATCGCACCACGTTTGCAACCGCTCGCCATCGTGGCGACTCATGAGCATGAGCCTGCTCGCCGGAATGCTGATCGCATTGGCGGCTTCGCCGGTTTCCGCAGCCGATGGGCATTGGGTGACAACGTGGGGCTGCGGACCGCAATTGACTGAACCCGGAAATCTTCCGCCCGCGCCACTCGCCAACAGCACGCTTCGACAATTCGTCCGAACCACGCTCGGTGGGAAACATCTGCGCGTCCGTTTCTCGAATGCTTATGGAACGGATCCCGTGACAATCCAGGCCGCGAACATTGCGCTGGCCTCGGGTAGCGGCAGCGCGGGCGACGGCAACATCAATGTCGGTACCGACACCGCATTCACTTTTCACGGCGCGCCCGGTGCAGTCATTCCGCCAGGTGAAACTCTGCTTTCCGATCCAATTGCATTTGATCTGCCAGCGATCACCAACGTGGCGGTGAGCATCTATTTCGGAAACATCTCGGCCAGCACGATCAATGGCCATCCCGGTTCGCGGACGACTTCATTTATTCAATCCGGAAATGTTGTTTCAGCCGCGAGTCTCCCGTCCGCCAGCAAAACCGCGCATTGGTATATCATCACGGGAATCGAAGTTCTCGCCGCGCCTTCGAGTCGCGCCGTGATTGTGCTCGGCGATTCAATCACAGATGGACGCGGATCCACCACCGACGGCAACGATCGCTGGCCGGATAATCTCGCGAACCGGCTCGTCGCCAACGCGCCAACCGCCGGCGTTTCCGTGGTCAATATGGGCATCGGCGGTAACGGAATTTTCGGCGGGTTGGGCCCGGCTGCGGTGAATCGGTTTGATCGCGATGTGCTCTATCAAAATGGCGCGCGCTATTTTATTTTGTTTGAAGGCGTGAACGACATCGGCAGTGGTGGCAGCAGCATGACGACTGCAACCAACCTGATCAATGCATTCGCGCAATTCGCCAACAAAGCTCACGCGCGAAACCTGCGTGCGTATGGCGCGACGATTACTCCGTTCGGCGGCAGCGGTTATTTCAGCACCGTTCATGAACAGGAGCGGCAATTCGTAAATTCATGGATTCGCACCAACACTGTTTTCGACGCGGTGATTGATTTCGATGCCGCCGTTCGCGATCCGTCAAATCCCGTGAATCTTCTGCCGGCCTATGACACAGGCGATCATCTGCATCTCAATCCCGCGGGCTACGAAGCGATGGCGGAGGCGATTGATCTGAATCTGTTTGCGCCGTAACGCAATGATCTCCCTTTTGTCGGAGCGCGAGTCTGTGACTCGCAGCAACTTTGCCAAGCGGTTCATCTTCACCTGCTCGATAATCGCCGTGAAAAATCTTGTTGCTGCGGGTCACAGACCCGCGCACCGTTCGCGTGGCATCAACTCATCGTCGGTTACGTCGGCTGTTTGCGTTCTCTTCCTCTTCGCCGCATCGGATTTCAGGCTCGCGGCAGGACCGCGCGAGCACATTTCCATCAATGACAACTGGCGATTCACTAAGGGCGATCCGGATGAAAATTCCGCGCGTTTGATTTACGACGTCCGTCCGGCGGTGAAAGATAAAAACGACGCCAAGGCCGCGGATGCTGAACCAACCGCCGCCGAAAAAATCACTGTCACGAATCGCGCGGTGTTGAAGCCGTGGATTCTGCCGACCGCGAATCCGTTCATCAAAGAAGCCGCGAAGCGTCATATTCGGCCCGCGAGCGACGCGGACACCAACATTCCTTATACGCAGCCAAACTTTGACGATGGTTCCTGGCGCTCGGTGAATCTGCCGCATGATTGGGCAATTGAAGGACCGTTCCACGTTGGCTGGAGCGAAGGTGTGGGCGGTGGTATGGGACGATTGCCAAGTCCTGGCACGGGCTGGTATCGCAAGCAGCTCGACATTCCGAAAAGTGACGCGGGGAAATCCATTTTCCTCGATGTCGATGGCGCGATGTCTTACGCGATGGTTTGGTTGAATGGCAAACTCGTCGGCGGCTGGCCGTACGGTTACGCGTCCTGGCGCGTTGATCTCACCCCTTACGTCGTTCCGGGCGGCACCAATCAACTGGCGATCCGACTCGACAATCCAAGCGATTCTTCGCGCTGGTATCCGGGCGGCGGAATTTACCGCAACGTCTGGCTGACCAAAACCGAACCCATTCACGTCGGACATTGGGGCACATTCATCAAAACGCAAAACGTTTCCAGGAAGTCAGCCGAAGTTCACCTGGACGTCACGATTGATAACGATTCCAAAGAGAACGCGAATGTAAGCGTGGTGACTGAAATTTTTGCGCTGAATGCCAGCGGCCAAAAAACCGGGTCCCTTGTGGCCAGGATTCCACCCGCCGCTTTGACGGTTGCCGCCGGCAGCAACGCAATTTCATCGGGCAATGTCACGATCACGAATCCCAAACTCTGGGGTCCTCCGCCGAACCAACAGCCGAATCGTTACGTTGCTGTGACGACAATTTCAAAAGACGAACAACTTTTAGATCGCTACGAAACGACCTTCGGCATTCGCGAAGTTCGCTTTGATCCCGATCGAGGAATTTTCGTCAACGGCGAGCACGTTCCGATTCGCGGCGTGAATCAGCATCACGATTTCGGTGCGTTGGGATCGGCTTTCAATGAACGCGCGGCGGAGCGGCAACTGGAAATCCTGCGCGAGATGGGCTGCAACGCCATTCGCATGAGCCACAATCCGCCCGCGCCGGAACTGCTGGAACTCACGGACAGATGGGGCTTTCTCGTGCTTGATGAAATCTTCGATTGTTGGGAACGCAAAAAGACGCCGCTGGATTTTCACCTCATTTTCCCGGAGTGGCACGAGCCGGATTTGCGCGCCTTCATCCGGCGTGATCGGAATCATCCTTCGATATTTCTATGGAGCATTGGCAATGAAGTCGGCGAGCAATACACCGGTGAAACCGGCGTGAAAGTGGCCAAGGAACTTTGCGAAATCGCGCATGAAGAAGATCCCACGCGACCGGTTACCACCGCGATGAATTACGCGAAACCTGATATGCCGCTGCCCGCCGTGATGGATGTGATTGGTCTGAATTATCAAGGCGAAGGCATCCGCGACACGCCCGCGTATGCGGAACTCAAAGGAATCAGCACACCGCCCCAATACGCCGTCTTTCACCAGACGTTTCCTGAAAAAGTGATTCTCAGCACAGAAACCGCCGCGGCGCTCAGCAGTCGCGGAGATTATTTGTTCCCAGTATTCGACGGCTTCAGCGCACCAGTGAAAGATGGCTCCGGAGGTGATTCAAAAAAACAAAAGGTCAGCGCTTACGAACTTTATTCGGCGGACTTTGGTTCGAGTGCGGACAAAGTTTTCGCGGCACAGGATCAACATCCGTTTGTGGCCGGCGAATTTGTCTGGGCCGGCTGGGATTATCTCGGTGAACCAACGCCGTATTACGGAGCGCGCAGTTCGTATTTTGGAATCATTGATCTCGCGGGATTTAAAAAGGATCGATTCTATCTTTATCAATCGCGCTGGCGTCCGGAGTTGCCGATGGCGCACATTCTGCCGCATTGGACGTGGCCGGAACGCGTCGGCGAAGTAACGCCCGTTCACGTTTTCACGTCCGGCGACGAAGCGGAATTGTTTCTCAACGGCAAATCCCTGGGCCGGAAAAAGAAAGGGCAATACGAATATCGCCTGCGTTGGGATGACGTGGTGTATGAGCCGGGAACGCTTCAAGTGATCGCTTACAAGAACGGCACGCCAGGGGCGACCGCTGAAATGAAAACCGCGGGTGAAGCGGCGAAACTCAAACTCGAGCCGGATCGCAAAGTGATTCGCGCTGACGGAAAGGATCTGTCTTTCGTTACTGTAACGGTCACGGACAGAAATGGATTAACAGTGCCGCGAGCGGACAATCGCATCGCGTTCAAGATTCAAGGTCCCGGTGAAATTGTCGCGACGGACAATGGTGATCCGACCAGCTTTGAATCATTTCAATCTCACGACCGCAAAGCTTTCAACGGACTGTGTTTGGTGATTGTTCGCGGAATCGCGAGGCAGTCCGGAACCATCAAATTGACCGCGGAATCTGAATCGCTGGGCAGCGCGATCATTACTCTGCAAAGCGACGAAGAGATTTCTGAAAAATGAATGCGGCCTCAACTGGGGAACTTTCCCCAGAGCCATTCCTGTCGCGGCGTGGAACGGTCTTGCAATATGAACAACATCACTGGACTGGCCATTTTTGCACTCGGCATTGTTTTGCTGATTTTCGGATTCAATGCGTCCCAGCCCTTCAGCGGCGAACTCGCCCGCAGTATTTCCACTAAAGCGGATCAAACTTCCATTTGGCTGGTCGTCGGTGGCAGCGCTGCGGTATTGGGCGGATTGATTCTGGCAATTCGCAGTCGTCGCGTTTGATCGCCGCTCAGTTCATCTTTTGCCTTACATCAGTGTTCTCTTCGGTTACGAAAAAACGCGTGGAAATAAATCCACGCGTTTGCTTTGAAAGCGGCTTTCGTTATTGGTCGGACTGGTTCGACTGATTCGGTTGATTCAAGTCATTCGTGCGACCCGTGGCTGAGAGGCCGGTGGTATTCGGTTTGAGCGTGATATTATTCACGACACGCTGCACGCCTTCCACTTCCTGAGCCAGTTCGCCAGCGCGACTTTTCTGTTCATTCGAACTGACGAATCCGCTGAGTTGAACCACGCCCGCGAAGGTTTTCACGTCCACGTCCGAGAACTTGTAAACCGGTTCGTCTTTCAACTTGGCCTGCACGTTCATGGAGATGTGTTTGTCATCCAGCATGCGGCCCGCGGTGCGATCACCGGAGTCATGATGCATCGTATCGCAACCGGTCAAAGCCGTGACGGCCAGAATTGCACTCGCGCCACTCGCCAACGCCAATTTTTTTAGATTTCGCATAATGTTTTCCTTTTCGCATAAGCTACTGAAACATCACGCGTCTTCCATGGGGTCTAATGCCCGACGCTATTCGAATCAACGCCCGAGGAGAGAATTTGGCCGCACGGTATCCCGGCCCAAACCGAAACGCGGAGCCGCTTTCAACGAGAACGTAAACGTCACAATGAAGTCATCCGACTTCTCTGCATCATCACGAACGCCGAAGGTCAGCGCGCAGGTCCAGCTTCGCAGATCGCGGTAAGCGGTGTAATACTGCTCGCGCAAACGCCCGCCGATCAGATCGTAATGATGGCTCGCGCGGAATCCCCAGTTCTCGTTCACGCGATAATAAATCGTGCTGGTCACCAGATTGTTGCCGAGGCCGAGCCAGGTGGGATCGCGCAGCGTGTCTTTGCGCAGATAAAAATGCCCGATCGTCCAGCTCCAGGTGTCGTTCGGCTGAAGGGTCAGCGTGTGCAGCGCCATCGTCCATTTGCTTTCATCAATGTCATAGCGCGTTTGCGATTGAACGCTCATCCAGGAACGTGGACGCAGTGTGACATCCGAAAACACATCGGAAAATGTCTGGCGATAGTTCGCCGCCTGTGTTTCGCGCGGACGCAATCGCCAGTCGGTGAACAGTTCCCAATCGAGTAAATCTTCGACCTTTCCATTGCGCTTGGTTTGCAGTTTGTTTCGCAATCCCCAGCGGATCACGTTCTGGCTGTCCACGGAATCAATCGCATTGAAGTCCGGATATTCAATCGGCAACAGGCGAAGGCTCGGCAGTTCGTAATCGAACTGCGGCAGCTCGTTCGGAGGTTCGTTCGGCCGCGGAACAAAAACGTAATTCACCGACGGTTCAACAATGTGCCGCAAACCGTCCAAATCGAACGCCGCGCTTTTCACTTCCGGCCAGAGCCGCGACGCTTTGAAGGTCAGTTCTGCGCCGGTGTTGAACACGCCGCGATACGCTTCATCGAGCGATGCCGCGGGGCCGGTGGATTCGCTGTAATAACTGAATCGCCCTCCAACCCGCGGAACAAAATTCAACCAGCCGAAAAACGTCTGCGGCAGCGTGATCTGATGATACGTGTCCGCGCGCGCCGCTTCGAAGCTGCGGCCCATCGGAGCGCCGTTGGTTTCGGCGAACAAACGTCGATAATATCCCGCCGAGCTTTCGCTTTCGTAATAGAACGGTGAACTGCCCAACTGCTGCCGAAAGCCGGTCAACCGCACATCCGGCAACCGTTCCACCGTTTCGTAGAAATCATTCACGCGCGGCTGCGCCAGAACATCGAGGCTGAAGTTCTGCCAGAATTTATTCGCTTCAAAAAACGTGTTCGGTTGCGGATCGCGGCGATATTCGCTTTCAAAAAAATCGCGGACGACGCCGATGTCGTTTTGATATCGCACCAGCGATTTCACATTGAAGTTGGTGAACGGATTGGCCTGATAGGAAAAAACGAGGCGTTGGCGATTGTCGAGAACCGGCGCGAGCAAACCGTTTGTGCCCGGATTATCATCGCGCGTGTAATAATAGCTCAGCCTGCCTTCGCCCCAGCGCCCGAAATGAAAGTTAAAATCCGGCCCGCCGCCGACTCCGCGTTTCTGGCGATAATCCAAATGAAATTCGCCATCGAGATACGGGTTCAGCATCCAGGTATAGGTGCCGAGGATGAACGGGCCGTAACGGCTGCGATAGCCGGGCGTCGCGTTGAAATTGTTTCCGCTGCCGCTCAGGCTGCGAACGTAGTAGGGAAAATAAAACACCGGCACGTTGCCCAGCCAGAGCGTCGCGTGCGTGGCCTCGATGCGTTTTCCAGGAATGATGCGAATGTGCTTCGCGCGAATTCTGATGGCGGGTTCGGAAATGTCATCGGCAGTGATGAACGCATTGGTCGCGTTGTAAACCTGGTTGGTGATTTCGCCGCCAATGCCTTCGCCGTGCAAGCCCTGGCCTTGAGCGAAGATGGGAGAACGTCCGGTGCGAAACTGTTCCGTCACAATCTGGCGCGTCCTGAAGTTGTACTGCACATGCTCGCCCGCCCAGATCATGTCGTCCTGCTGAATGCGGACCTTCCCATCCGCCATGACTTCGCCCGTGTCCTGATGAATCGTCGCGCTGTCCGCGGTCAGCACCGCTCCGTTGAAACGAATGACGACGTCATTGGTGAAGGTTGCAATGTGATTCGCAATATCGTAAGTGCCTTCGCCGGAAATAATGTCGCCGGATTCCGTCGGCTGCGACTCGACAAATTCCTGTGCCTGTAGATGAGAGCCGCCTGCAAACAGACCAAGCGCGAGCGTTAGGATAAGGCGGAGTCGTGTCATCAGCGCGGCAAGCTAATCAAATGCCCCAAACAGTGCCAAGCGATAAAGGGGGAAAGGAAACATCGAACAACGAACATTGAACGTCGAACTCTGAACTCGACCACCGGTTGGAACTTCGTCGTTCGGAGTTCGGTGATCGTTGTTCAAAGTTCGATGTTCCTTCCCCCGCATCGAATGGTCTGCCATTGCCAACCTAGATTGCGCTGCTTAGGATAATTTTGTCCCGCGTCGTCCCGGCCGGGGCGGCAAAAATGTCCGAATACAAAGTCAAATTTGAGGTCTTTGAAGGCCCGCTCGATTTGCTCCTCTATCTGATCAAGAAAGAGGAAGTGGACATTTACGAAGTCAATCTCACCAAGCTCGCCACGCAGTTCATCGAATACATCGACACGATGCGCATGCTCGATCTCGAGGTCGCCGGCGAATTCCTCGTGATGGCTGCGACGCTGATGTACATCAAAAGCAAGGAACTGCTGCCGGTTGAGCAACAGGTGCAGACCGAAGCTGAAGATGAAGGCGAAGATCCGCGTTGGGAATTGATCCGTCAGCTTGTCGAATACAAAAAATTCAAGGACGCCGCCGCGCAATTGCAGGAACTCGAAACCGCGCAGGAAAATGTCTATCCGCGCCAGCCGGGGAAACTGGAATTCGTTTCCGAAACGCCGCTCACGAAAACGCAGGTCTCCATTTTCGATTTGCTGAACGCGGTCAACGCCGTGCTGCAACGGCTCAGCAAGAAGGAAGATTCCTCGCGCGAAATCTTCGAAGACAAGTGGAGTGTCAGCGAAAAAATCGAGCTGGTCCTGAAGCGCATCACAGAAAAGCCGCGCGTGCGATTTTCGGAATTGTTTGAGGAAGCGAGCAGCCGGCCGGAAGTGATCTGCACGTTTCTCGCGCTGCTGGAGTTGATTCGCCTGAAACAACTCGTATGCATTCAGCCGGATAACTTTGGCGAAATCGAGATTACGCGCCGCGCTGAAACGGAAACGCCTTCGGATACAGGCGAAACTCCCGCCGTCGAAAATTCCGCCGCTGAAGAATCTTCTGAACCCGCGGCTGAACCTTCCTCGGAATCACCGTCCGGCGCGACCGAACCTGAACCCAACAACAATTGATCATGGAGCTGAAATTCATTTTGGAAGCGTTGCTGTTCTCCGCGCAAAAGCCGCTCAGCCTCAAGGAAATTCGCGATGCGCTCGCGGGCGCGGTGGAACATGCGGAAGGCGATGAGTTCGTTCTCGCATTGAAGAAAACCAAAGAGCCTGAACTGCTCGCCGCGCTGGAACAACTCACGCAGGAACACGAAGCCGCCGCGCGCAGTTATCGTCTCGCGTGCATCGCGGGTTCGTGGCAGTTCGTCACGCAACCGAATTATGCGCCCTGGCTCAAAGCGCTCGTGGGCGTGAAAGCGCGTCCGCCGCGCCTTTCGCAGGCCGCGCTGGAAACGCTCGCCATCATTTCTTATCGCCAGCCAATGACGCGTTCCGAGGTGGAACAGATTCGCGGCGTCAGTGTGGATGGCACCATGCAAACGCTTTTGGAACGCGGCCTGGTGGAACAAAGCGGGCGCGCGGAAGTGGTCGGTCGTCCCGCGCTTTACAGCACGACTGCGGCATTTCTGGAATATTTTGGTTTGCGCAGTCTCGAAGAATTGCCTGCGGCCGATGAATTGCGTCGCATCGTTGTAGAAAAGCCCGCCGCGCCGCTCACCGCTGATCCAGGTTTGGCAACGGTTCCGCCGGAGCTGTTGCAAACTCCTGTGGAAACGGAAGCCGCGCCGACAACGGAAACGGAATCGGTTGAAACACCCGCTCCGCAAGAATCTGAAACCAAGTCCGCCGAATAGTGGCCCAGGCGTCCCGCCTGTTTTTGGAAATTCTGAAACGCACAGCCGGGACGCCTGTGCCACTTTGCGTCTCTGCGTTAAAGCCTTTGAAACCGGTTTGATTCTTCGCGCGTGATTCTCCATTCTGCCTCGTCGTGAACATTTCCGAACACCGCAAGGCGATTGACCAACTCGATGCCAAACTGGTCAAGCTGTTGAACGAACGCACCGAACACGTTCTGGCCATTGGCGAAATCAAACTCAAAGCGGGCGAGGAAATCTACGCGCCGCACCGTGAACGGGCCGTGCTCCAGCGCGTCTGCAAATCCAATTCCGGCCCGATCACCAACGACTCTCTCCGCGCGATCTATCGCGAAATCATGTCCAGCGCGTTGTCGTTGGAGAAATCGCTGACCATCGCATATCTCGGGCCGGAAGCAACGTTCACGCATCAGGCTGCGATCCGCCGATTCGGCTCCAGCCTGCTTTATTCGCCGCAGAAAACGATTGCCGATGTGTTTGCGGAAGTCAGCAAAAGCCGCGCGGATTACGGCGTGGTGCCGGTGGAAAATTCCACGGAAGGCGTCGTCACGCACACGCTCGACATGTTCGTGGACAGCGACCTGAAAATCGTTGCGCAAATTATTCTGCCGGTGCAGCAATGTCTTTTGAGCAACACGCCGCGCGCGCAAATTCGAAAGCTTTATTCGCATCCGCAATCGCTGGCGCAATGCCGTGGCTGGATTCAGAATCACTTGCCGCATGTGGAGATCATCGAGGCTTCCTCCAATGCCCGCGCTGGCGAACTCGCGGCGAAGGAAAAGGGCGCCGCCGCCATTGCCGGGGTGCTCGTCTCGGAAAAATACGGCCTGAACATTCTTGAACAGGACATTCAGGATAATTCCGCGAACGCCACGCGCTTTCTCGTGCTGGGACGCCAATGCAGTCCGCCTACCGGCGACGATCGCACCAGCATCATGGTCAGCATCAGCGACAAAGTCGGCGCGCTGCATCACGCGCTGGCGGCGTTCCGGAAAAACCGCATCAATCTCACGAAGATTGAATCGCGTCCGAGCAAACGGAAAGCCTGGGAATATTTTTTCTTCATCGATTGCGACGGCCACAAGCAGGATCGCAAAGTCGCAAAAGCTATTGAGGAGTTGGAACAGGAATGCAGTTACGTGAAGGTGCTGGGGTCGTATCCGAACAGTGATTGATATGAGCCACCTCGCTGAAGCCCGGAAAGTTTTTGATATCGAACTGGCTGCGATCAAAGCCGTTCGCGCTTTGCTTGATACGTCGTTTGAAACGGCGGTCGATTGGATCGTTGAAACGATTTCGAAGCGTGGAAAAATTGTCATCGTCGGGATCGGAAAATCCGGAAATGTCGGTCACAAGATTGCCGCTACTTTCACCAGCACCGGCTCCACTTGCGTCGTGCTGAACAGCGTTGATGCGCTGCATGGTGACGTCGGCATTGTGAATGACGGCGATCTGATTCTCGCCTTGAGTTATTCCGGTGAATCAGAGGAATTACTGAATTTGCTTCCGGCGCTGAAACGTTTTTCAGTCAAAGTCATTTCGATGACCGGCGTTCCGAAATCCGCGCTCGCGCGTCACAGCGATCTGGTGTTGAACGTGCGCGTGCCGAAGGAGGCGTGTCCGTTCAATCTCGCGCCGACCTCCAGCACGACGGCGATGCTCGTGATGGGTGATGCGCTCGCGATGGCGGTGCTCCAGGCGCGCGGTTTCAAGCAAAGCGATTTCGCGAAGTATCATCCAAGCGGCGCGATTGGACGCGCGATGCTGCTGCGCATCGGCGACATCATGCGCTGTGGCGATCGCAATGCGGTGGCGCAGGAAAACCTGACGGTCAAGGAATCGTTGTTGATCATGACCAAAGCCAAATCCGGCAGCTTGGCAGTGGTGAATGCGCGGGGAAAATTGACCGGCGTTTTCACGGATGGCGATTTCCGGCGTCACATGTCGGCTGATGATCAATTGCTTTCGCGCCTGTTGAAAACGGTGATGACGCCGAATCCAATCTGCATCCGGCATGACGCATTGGCCGTGGAAGCTCTGAAGATTTTCAACGAACGAAACATCGACGATTTGATCGTCGTGAACCCCCGCCGCGAACCAGTCGGGCTGGTGGACTCGCAGGATTTGCCAAAGCTGAAGATTGTTTAGATGGGACCCAGATGAACACGGATAAGGCGTTGGTATTTTGAGTGTCCGTCGGCAAACCCGAAGTTGAATCGTTTCGAATTCCTGGAACTGATCCACTCAAGATTTTTCGCTGATCCGTGTCCATCCGTGTTCATCCGTGGTTAAATCTTCTGCCAGTAACACGCCGCCGGTTTGCGTGGCGCCTCCACAACGGGCGCAACTTGACACCCGCACCATTTTCAATTCCCTCGCCCCGCAGCGAAGCGCGGGGAGAGGGCTAGGGAGAGGGGATTTTGAGCTAAAAACCTCCTCACCCCGGCCCTCTCCTCCGGCTTCGCTCGGAGGAGAGGGAGTGATCAGCCGTTTTGAATTTTCGAAAGTTCAACCCGTTGTTTGGTGCGGGTGCCAAGTTGCGCCCTCCGCGAAGTCTTCGCTGAAAGAATTCTTTTCTTTTGCTCCACTTGCACGCAGCATTTTGAATTTCCTGCGGCTTTGAATGACCGCGGGAGCAACGCAGAGAGTCATGGCTGATAAACGTAAAAAAGATTCGGAACAGATGGATTTGCTCGCCGGACAAAATGCCAAGGGCGAAAACCCGGCTTCGCCCGCGAACGGCGCAAATCACGATGAAGTCGTCGCGGAACAGGTGCCCACCAATCTCGTTCACCATCCGTTCGTCCCGGGAAAAATCGAACTGCCGCTGCATCGCCGCGTCAACACGAGCTTTCTCGAATACGCCAGTTACGTGATTCGCGATCGCGCGATTCCGCATCTGGCCGATGGTTTGAAGCCGGTGCAACGCCGCATCCTCTGGGCGCTGCATGAAAAAGACGACGGTCGTTTTACCAAGGTCGCCAACATCACCGGTCACACGATGCAGTATCATCCGCATGGCAACGCGTCCATTGACGACGCGATCGTCGTGCTGGTGAACAAGCGTTACCTGATCGAAGGGCAGGGGAATTTCGGAAATATTTTCACCGGCGATCCCGCGGCGGCTCCGCGTTATATCGAATGCCGTTTGACCGACCTCGCGCGGAACGAATTGTTCAATGACGAGATCACGGAATTTGTTCCGAGCTACGATGGCCGTAACAAAGAACCCGTCACGCTGCCATGCAAACTGCCACTCACGTTGATGCTGGGGACGGAAGGCATTGCGGTTGGTTTGTCCGCACGCATTCTGCCGCATAATTTTCCCGAACTGCTCGAAGCGCAGATTTGCATTCTCAAAAAGCAGCCGTTCAAATGTCTGCCGGATTTCACCACCGGTGGATTGATGGACGCGCGGGATTATCAGGACGGCAAAGGCAGCGTCAAAGTTCGTGCCAAGATCAAGGTCAAAGACGATTCCACGGTCGTCATCAAAGAAATTCCGCCGACGACCACAACCGATTCGTTGATCAGCTCGATTGAAGACGCGGTTCGCAAAGGCAAGCTCAAGGTCAAATCGATCAACGATTTCACCTCGGAAGATGTCGAGATTGAAGTGCGTTGTCCGCAGGGCGTCGATGCCGAAAAGCTGGTCGATGCGCTTTACGCGTTCACCGCCTGCGAAGTTTCGATTTCCAGCCGAATCGTGGTGATCAAGAACAATCGCCCGGTCGAAATGACCGTGAGCGAAGTGCTGCGCGAGAACACGGATCAACTTGTCGCGCTGCTCAAACGCGAGCTGGAACTCAAGCTCAAGCAGCTCGAAGATGAACTGCATTTCCGCACACTGGAACGCATCTTCATCGAGGAACGCATCTACAAAAAAATTGAGCAGTGCAAAACCAACGAAGCGGTGCTTGCCGCGGTGCATGAAGGTTTCAAGCCGTTCCGCAAACAGATGTTCCGCGATCTTTCCGATGCCGATGTCGAAAAACTTTTGAGTGTTCGCATCCGCCGTATTTCGCTGTTCGACATCAACAAGCACCGGGAGGAAACCGACCGGGTCAAGGCCGACCTCGAAGAGACGCGCAAGCATTTGAAGAATCTGATTCAGTTCACGATTCGGCATCTCGAAGCGTTGCTGGAGAAATACGGCAAGCAATATCCGCGGCTCACGACCAAATCCGCGCGGCACGAGGAAGTGGATGTCAAAGCGGCGGCGTTCAAGGCCTTCAAGGTCTCTTACGATCGCGAGAGCGGATACATCGGATACAAGGTCAGCGGCGAAGAATTCAAACTGGAATGCACGAAGTTCGACAAGCTGCTGTTCGTTTTCAAGGACGGCACCTACAAAGTCACGGAACTTCCCGAGAAGCACTTCGTCGGACCGGATTTGTTTTACTGCGGTCTGCCGGATCGCGAACAGGTTTTCACCTGCGCGTACACGGATCGGAACGCGAGCTACCTGAAGCGATTCAAATTCGGCGGCACAATCCTGAACAAGGTTTACTCCTGCATTCCGGAGAAATCGCGCATTCTGTTTTTCGAACCGAACACGCCCAAGCAGCTCTACATCCGTTACAAACCCGCGCCGCACCAGAAAATCAGCCAGCAGACGTGTGATCCAAACGAGATCGAAGTGAAGAGCCCGAAAACGTTGGGCCGCCAGCTTTCGATCAAGGACATCAGCTCCGTGACCGCGCAACCGACGCGCGGCTGGGATGAAAACGCGCCGACGACGAAGTTGATGTTTGTGAAGTAACGGCTGGCGCGGTTTCAGTTCCGGTTCAGTGCTGATTCGTGCTCATCGTTCACTCGGGATTGCCCGCGTGGATGAAATCGCCATTGGCTTGGAATCGGGCGCAACTTGACACTCGCACCATTTTCGATTCCCTCGCCCCGCAGCGAAGCGCGGGGAGAGGGCTAGGGAGAGAGGATTTTGAGCTAAAAACCTCCTCACCCCGGCCCTCTCCTCCGGCTTCGCTCGGAGGAGAGGGAGTGATCAGCCGTTTTTAATTTCGACAGCTCAACCCGTTGTTTGGTGCGGGTGTCAAGTTGTGCCCCTTGGAATCAATGGTTGCCATT
>DASTXC010000080.1:0-18061 GCA_035765675.1 Verrucomicrobiia bacterium | reverse complement strand
CTCCCTCTCCTCCGAGCGAAGCCGGAGGAGAGGGCCGGGGTGAGGAGGTTTTTAGCTCAAAATCCCCTCTCCCTAGCCCTCTCCCCGCGCTTCGCTGCGGGGCGAGGGAATCGAAAATGGTGCGGGTGTCAAGTTGCGCCCATGCTCCGGCTCTTCAACTCTTGTTTGCACGCCGCCTTTCCCGCTAACGTTTGCCTTTATGAGTAAACCGGCCAATTGCCCGATGTGCGAGACGAACGAGATTTTGGAACATGCCGATCGCTACGAATGCGTTACGTGCGGTCACGAATGGCCGCGCGAAGCCAAAGCTGAATCGGCCGATGCGCCCCGCGTGGTCAAAGATGCTCACGGTAACACTCTCGCAGACGGCGATTGCGTGGTGCTCATCAAAGACCTCAAGCTCGGCGGCTCTTCGATCCTCAAAGGCGGCTCAAAGTCCAAACCCATCCGATTGGTGGATGGCGATCACGAGATTGATTGCAAAGTGGACGGCATCGGCGTCCGATTGAAAGCCATCTTTGTCAAGAAAGCCTGAGGCGCTATCCGATCTAACTCAATGTCCTGATGTCGAAATCACCATTTCATTGAGCGACCAAAGTTTTTCAGGATTCGTGTCGAACGATCCGTCGGAACGTCAGAAAATCTCAACTGCCGAAACTCAAGCCCCGCGAAGCAAGCGTCGGATCGTTTTCGCATTTTTGATTGCAAAGCATTCGCGGTCATTGTTGAAATAAATCCACACTTCTTTCGCGCCGCTCGCTTTGATTCTTTGCGCCCAAACCGCCAGTTCTTCACGGGAATAATCATGACGATACCAGCGTTTCACGCCGTGAAACCGGACGTAAACAATGTCCGAAGTTTTCACCAGTTCATCCGGCAGACGCGGCCCGCTGGTGGAACAGAAAATCAAACCGGCTTTCCGGAACGCGTTGTAAACCGATTTGCGCCACCAGCTCTTATGACGAAACTCAACGACGTTGCGGTGGATGGCATCCAGTTGTGTAACGATACTTTTCAGCCGCGACGGCGAGTATTTGTAGCTCGGCGGAAATTGAAAAAGGAAACAGCCCATTTGTTCGCCCAGCACCTCCGCGATGGAACAAAATTCACGGACGAGCTTCTTTGTTCCGCGCATCCGTTTCTCGTGCGTGATGCTTCCGTTCACCTTCACGGAATAACGGAAGTTCTTCGGAGCATTGCGTCGCCAGGTCTTTACCGTCGCCGGCTTGGGCCAACGATAAAACGGCGCATTCAATTCCACCGTTTTAAACACGCTCGTGTAATGCTTGAACCACCGATGCGCCGGTTCGTCCTCGGGATAAAAGATTTTCTTCCAATGCCAATAAAACCATCCGGAACAGCCGACGCGAATCTGCATGTTCGAACTTACCCCGCAACTTGCCGGGAGCGAATTTCGATTTCGCGTCAGCCGTAAGGGAATTCCCGCAGTTGCGATTTATGTTTTCACGTAACCAGAACAGACTTGCAACGCGCAGCACAGGCGGACATCGATGCGTTGCGAGGAAAGGCGCGTGAGTTATGTTCCAACGTGAACCACACCGGCGCTTTCAACTGAATGGGCAGGCTTAAACAATTTTGGACCGACCTGCGCTCCAGTCTCTGGTTCCTGCCCGGCCTGATTGTTGCCGCGTTTGTGGCCGCCGCCTTCGAACTCATCGCAGTGGATCAGCGCATCGGGACAGCCTGGGCGGAACGGTGGCCGCGAATCTTCGCTGCGGATGCGGAAGGCTCCCGTGCGATGCTCTCCGCGATAGCCGGTTCAATGATCACCATCGCGGGAGTTGGCTTCTCGATCACGATCGTCGCACTCGCACAAGCTTCGACTCAGTATTCCCCGCGTGTGCTGCGCAACTTCATGCGTGATCGCAGCAACCAGGTCGTGCTCGGAATGTTTGTCGGGGTCTTCGCGTACTGCCTGGTCGTTCTGCGGAACATTGTCAGCGGAACTGACGGTGAATTCGTCCCGGCGTTGGCCGTGTTCATCGGATTTCTGCTGTCCATCGTGGGCGTTGGCTCGCTGATCTACTTTATTCACCACATCGCCACCTCGATCCAGGCGTCGCACATGCTCGCGAGCATCACCGCTGAAACCATCACTGCTCTGGAACGCACCTGCCGCGAAACGGCCACGAACGCAGCCCCTCAGAAATCTGAACCGCCGGGTGAGGATTGGTTTCCACTTGTCTCAGACACCACGGGCTATTTGCAACGGATCGAGGTGAAAGATCTCGTCGCGCTCGCGTGTAAGAATGACATAACCATCAAGATGGCTGAAGGCGTTGGCCAATTTGTGATTCAGGATCAGCCTTTCGCGTGGGCCTCGCGCAAGCCCGCCGAAAGCGTTGTGGTAGCGGTGAACAATTGTTGTGCTGTGGGCGAGTACCGAACCGTGGACCAGGACGCGGGATTCGGCATTCGCCAGATTGTGGACATTGCATTGAAGGCGCTCTCTCCCGGAATCAACGACACCGGAACCGCGATCAGTTGCCTGGATTATCTCTCAGCCATT
Source organism: Verrucomicrobiia bacterium (assembly GCA_035765675.1). GTDB lineage: Bacteria > Verrucomicrobiota > Verrucomicrobiia > Limisphaerales > DASXHY01 > DASXHY01. The sequence continues at coordinate 15,531 of DASTXC010000080.1, read as the reverse complement.
TTGTGTCGCATGGCTAACATGGAGTTCGAACCGTTGAAGCATTACGCGGACGGAAAACTTCGACTCGTGGTGCAGCGCCGCTCCTTTGCCGACTTCGTCAATGATGCGTTCGATCAGATCCTTGAAAACGCGACCAAGAACAAAGCGGTATTGCTCCACGCTGTATCCGTGTTGGAACGCTTGTCCAATGTGACGCAAATCGAGCGGCGGCGCGGCTGTCTGCAACCACATCTCCAGTCCGTGCGGGAGTTATGCGCAAACGTAGTGCCGAGTTCAGCGAAAGAGGAAATCGAGAAACGCGTGGACGAAGTGTCCAAAGACATCATGGCCCGCAACGACGCATCGGCCCACAGTTGAAGCGGCGGCTTTGCCGAATTGAATGTTGTAGGGCCGGCGCCGCCGCGCCGCTTAAATTTCCGAGTGCACTGCGGAATTGAAAGACATCGCAACGGCGGTGAAGCTCGGATGCAACCGAGTCAGGATTTCAGGAAATCCCGAAGGGATTGAATCATTCAGCCCAGCGTTGACGCGCAGCGGCTACGCTGGGTAGGCAATCAATCAAATCCCTCAACCCTGAAAGGGTTGAATCAATCCCACACATATCGTTCATCGAATTCAATTTCGTACCGTTGCAACAACCGTCGGAATTCATCCTGAAACGAAACCTTGCGATGATGCTCCTCCTGCCCGGCGATGTAATCCCGCACATCTTTGATTTGGGAGAAGCCGATCGAGAAAATTCCATATCCGCTCTGCCACGCGAAGTCCGCGAGGTCGGGCGCTTTGGTTTTCAGCCACAACGACGAACCACGTTTAATTTCCTTCACCATCTCCGCTGCCTCACACGTCCGCGACAATGCGCAAAGGAGATGAACGTGATCTTCCACGCCACCAACGATGACGGGTTGGCAATTGAGATTCGTCAGGGTGCCGCCGAGGTAACGATGCAATTCGTCGCGCAACAGTTTGTCGCGGAAGAAAGGCCGACGATCTTTTGTGGAGAAAACGGTGTGAACGAGGATTTTGGAAAGGGATTGCGCCATGGCCGCGGATCATGCGTCGGATGCGAATTCGATTCAACCCTTTCAGGGTTGATGAATTGGATTGGACGATTTCCCAGGGTAGCTCGTTCCGCGCAACCCTGGGCTGAATGATGGAATGCCTTCAGCATTCCCGGATGGAACACTGGCGCTTCTCTGCAGAGACTTCGCACAAAAACAATCCCAAAGGGATTGAATCATTCAGCCCAGCGTTGGCGATTTAGTCGCCTACGCTGGGTAACGGTGCGATGAAATCATCAACCCTGAAGGGGTTCAATCGCGTTGCCACCAGAGACGGGCACGGCGATGCATCCCGTTTGAGATTCTTGGCACGAGAGCCAATACCCGCACAAAAGTGGCTGCTCCTGCGCTACGGAATACAACCTGCCCGGCTTCCGCGAAATCTTCTGGGCCGAATTTCCCGGTGGCGCGCCGCTACGGGAAATCATGATTGATGAACCCTAGCTGGAGCGCGGGTCTGCGACCCGCAGCAGCTTCGCCAGTCAGAACGTTGTGAAATAGTTTGAGCCGTCTTGAAGTATTGACCTGCTGCGGATCACAGAGCCGCGCTCCGGAAAGTGGCGGACCGTGCTTCGACGGACTGCGTTAACGATCCGATTGCAAACGCCGGACGCGGGTAATCTGTTTACGGGTGAAATTTTTCCCCTCGCGCCAACATCTCTAGAATCATCTTCATGCGTTTTTCGCGCGTCTCCGGCTTCTTCGCTGTTTGAAGGCGATACACGATGGCGTAGATGTTCGCTCTATTCAGTGTTTCAAAAAATGCCTTCGCCTTGTTGTCTTTGCCCAAAGCCTGGAGAAAATCTTCCGGAGGCGCGGCGTTGCGTGGCGAGTCATAGGCGGCCTTCCATCGGCCATCCAGTTTGGCTGCCTCGACCGCTTCGAGTCCGGCACGAGTCATCTGTCCGGCTTTGATCAATCGCTCAGCGTGTTCGGTATTGAGTTTTGACCAACCGCTTTTGGCGCGGCGCGGAGTGAATTTCTGAATCCAGGAAATCTCATCAAACGCCTTCTTCTGTCCGTCAATCCAGCCGAAGCACAACGCTTGATCCAGCGCTTCGGCGTAAGTGATGGATTTCTCGCCCGAATCTTTTTTGTAAATACGCAACCAAACGCCATCCGAGTCGGCATGATTTTCTTCCAGCCAACTTCGAAATTCCGCAGATGATTTGAAGGCCAATGGTTTCAAAGCGAGCCTTACAGTTGAGCCATTAATAGAAGATCATTCCCCGGCGGCGCGCCACAACGGGAGATCATGATTGATGAGCGTTAAGAGAACGGAAAAACTTGATCTCACTTGCGGCCTTTGAACTCTTTTTCAGATTCAAAAATAGCATCGACTAAACGAATGCAGCTCGAACTCAACCTTGCTAGAACTTTCAGCTGTTCCTTACACGCTACACTTTCCGTTGGATCTGGATAATCAATAGTGTGCGAGACTTCACCCCAGATTTCTTCCGCTAAAGTTCTCACCTGCAATTCACATTTGTAAGGACTGGCGGCATTGGTTTTAAGAACATAATGAACACTAGTGTAAAGAGATTCTCGGGAGATCGTTTTAACACCCATTCTAATAAAAAAGTCTCTGTATTCGTCGTCCCATGTATTCGCTTCTGGGCCTGTTATCAGCCAGTTCTGCTCCTTAAGAGCATCAAGCAAAATCTTATTAATGCTCTTAAATTGGTTTGTGTGGAGATGTAAGATCCGAACGCCAGCAAGATCTTCAATTCGGTCCAAAAGATTCTCATCTGTGATAGGCACTTCTGGCGGCTTGTCCGGCTTCGCAAGGGCAAGCGTTTTTCGAATTAGCTTGTGTTTGAGATGGCTCGCCTCCTTTACGCGCCATCTGACAGAGTGAATCAGAGGTTTAAGTTTCGGATATTCAGCCAATTGGACATGAACTAACTTGGCCAAGTGTTCAATATTTGGCCGCTCTTTTTCAAAGCGCTTCATTGCTTGAGCGATTCGCTTCTTGTCTTCGGAGGTGAGCAGACTTGTGTCCATGATTCTAGCTTCGGATTACAGCACGTTGGATCACTCGTTCCGCGATTTGAGTGAATGCTGCGCCAGCTTTCTCCTTCATGCCCGCGTTCCCACCTTTTACGCGCACTAGTGGTAATCCCTGATTTTGCGCCTCCTCGACTAGAACGCCCCAGTCACGCACCTCACCAATACGAGAAGCAGAAATATTTTCGTCAGCAAGCGTTGGGGCTAGCTTGCGGAGAGGTTCAACAATGTCGCTGTAAACGCGCTTCTCCAATTGACCTAAATAGAAGCTGTGGCCTCGCGACATGCTGGACCCGTAAATTCGGAATCTTTGTGGGATATATCCTAAAAATCGCGGTTTGCCCGGAAGCAGCGGGACACCATCGGGAGCAAATTGTTGAATTCCTTCCCATTGACTAATCCAATCACGCAGTGTGTGGCCCAAGGTTTTCAATGCCCTGACTGAGAACAAATCGCAAGCTGCAGGAACGATGAAATAATCGCAATCTAACAACAACGCGCGATTCAGCGGACCGATATTCGGGCCTGCATCATAAAAAATAAAATCCGCATCAATCTTTTCAGCAGCTTGGCTCACAAGCGTACTCAACGCATGAGTGCCGAGAAAGCCTCTTACTCTGCGCTGCACACAGTCGGACCAAAAATTGTCGAGCATACTTTCGAATTCCGAAAGCCGAATGTCCCCCGGGAGCAAAAAAAGGCTGCTGCTCTCAATCAACGGAATTTCCCTGGGCAGTCCAGTTCCTTCCACAACTGGCTTCAATCCCGACCAAAGCGTTTGTCCTTTAGCAGAATCAGATTCAGAAAGGAGCGAATCTACAACTTCATCATCGACCAAATAGGATGTCAGATTGCATTGCGGATCAGAATCGACCAAAAGAACCTTCTGCCCGAGCTTACTGAGAGCATATGCTAGATTGATGGTCAGCGTAGTTTTGCCCACGCCGCCTTTGTGATTATAAATCGCGAGCCGTATTGCCCTAGCTCTGTTATTCATTGTGGTTTGATTCGGGAGTTTCTGAGCGGCTTCCGTTCCTCTTTCTTCTTGGCCTCCTCAGGCGCACGCGCTCCGTAACAAGTTTGGCAGCTTCGCGATCCGGCAAAGCCTGAACAAATTGCTCGCCAAGAGCTCCCAACTGCTTATTCCAACCGGATGTTGTCACTATGTATCCTCGCCGAGTTGCGTTGTCCACAGGCACGGATGGATTTGAAAATTTGGGCTGCGCTGCTTCAGTATTGAGTTTTGAAATATCCAGTGTTTTGAACTCGGGCATATTTCGGAAATGCGTCAAATAATATGCAAGACAGGCGACTCGCTCGATTTCATTCGCTGGCTGTTTTTCAAGTAGGAATTGTTTAGGAGACATCTCAGTCCTGCTTGAAAAATTTGAATTTGAAGACGGGGCTGAAAAATCTGTCGTGGGAAAAATTGGCTGAGATGGGACGGCAGCAACGGGCCTTTGAGTCCCAAATGCAGACTCGAGTCGAAGGAAAGTGATTGCGCTTTTCAGTAAGCGCACTTTGCCTTCGTCGTCCTGCCCCCGAAGACATTCAACGATGCGCCGTAGTGATTCAAAGTCGTCCGCTTGGGATGGCGCTGTCTGGTTTACTTCGTCATTCATAAATTTTGCCTTGGATTGCCGGCTGAAAGTTTACATAGCGGCAGACTTCTCATCAACGTCAACAATTGCAACAGGAACTTTGTTCCATCCAACAAACATCAAAACCTGAACCGTCGCATTTCCATCATCAACGCGAAATGTTCCGTCACTGTCAGACACCACAGAAATTGGCTCGCGCTTTTTTGTTTCGCCTTTTGCAGCCGCTGTCATCCATTTAAACGCCGTCAGCCTTGGGTCAACTTTTTGCCCAGCGATGTATTTGGAATCAAGCAATTGGTTCTTTGTGCTTACGAGCTCATCGATCTGAACGATTTTCCCCATCCTGCAAACATCAAATGCACTTTTATCGAACACCTGCCAAATCTCGAAAGGCAAATCACCTACCCTAAGTTTGAGGTCTCCACGGTAATTTTCGATGTTCTGAGCTGTGATTCGAACTAAGTCCATATCGCCTCACGCCTTCCCGTAAACCTCCGCGCCCTTTTCCACAAACTCCTTCGACTTTTCTTCCATGCCTTTTTTGAGCGCTTCGTCTTCGGCGATGCCTTGTTCGGCGGCGTATTTGCGGACGTCTTCGGTGATCTTCATCGAGCAGAAGTGCGGGCCGCACATGGAACAGAAATGCGCGGTTTTTGCGCCTTCTTGTGGCAATGTTTCGTCGTGGAATTCGCGCGCGGTGACGGGATCGAGGCTGAGGTTGAATTGATCTTCCCAACGGAATTCGAAGCGCGCTTTGCTCAACGCGTTGTCGCGGTATTGCGCGCCGGGATGACCTTTCGCCAGGTCAGCGGCGTGCGCGGCGATCTTGTAGGCGATGACGCCGTCTTTCACGTCTTTCTTGTTCGGCAGGCCGAGATGTTCCTTGGGCGTGACGTAACAAAGCATCGCGCAGCCATACCAACCGATCATCGCCGCGCCGATGCCGCTGGTGATGTGGTCGTAGCCGGGCGCGATGTCGGTGGTGAGCGGCCCGAGCGTGTAGAATGGCGCTTCGCCGCACCATTCGAGTTGCTTGGCCATGTTTTCCTCGATCATGTGCATGGGCACGTGGCCGGGGCCTTCGTTCATGACCTGCACGCCTTTGGCCCACGCGCGTTTCGTCAAGTCGCCTTGAACTTCGAGTTCGCCGAATTGCGCCTGATCGTTGGCGTCAGCAATCGAACCGGGACGCAATCCATCGCCAATGCTGAAGCTGACGTCGTAAGCCGCCATGATGTCACAAATGTCGTCCCAGTGGGTGTAGAGAAAATTCTCTTTGTGATGCGCGAGACACCACTTCGCCATGATGCTGCCGCCGCGGGAAACAATGCCCGTCATGCGATGCGCCGTCATCGGAATGAAGCGCAGCAACACGCCAGCGTGAATGGTGAAGTAATCCACGCCTTGCTCGGCCTGTTCGATAAGGGTGTCGCGGAACAATTCCCAAGTGAGGTCTTCGGCTTTGCCATTCACTTTTTCGAGCGCCTGGTAAATGGGAACGGTTCCAATCGGCACAGGCGAATTGCGCAAAATCCATTCGCGCGTGGCGTGAATGTTTTTTCCGGTGGACAAATCCATAACCGTGTCCGCGCCCCACTTTGTCGCCCAGCGCATTTTCTCAACTTCTTCTTCAATGCTCGACGCGACGGCGCTGTTGCCGATGTTGGCGTTGATTTTCACGAGAAAGTTGCGGCCGATGATCATCGGCTCGAGTTCGGGATGATTGATATTTGAAGGGATAATGGCGCGGGCGGCGGCGATTTCGCTTCGCACAAATTCCGCGGTGATCTCTTTCGGAATTCTCTGCGGAAAACGGGAGAACACCGACGGCGTAAATGAAGATTGAGGATTGAGGATTGAGGATTGAGCAGAGCCAGAATGCTGCTTTTGCAAATCATTGCGGACGATATCGCGCGACAAATCCGCAATGTTTGATCCTCCATTCGCCATCATCGCTCTCCCCAAATTCTCGCGGATGGCGATGTATTCCATCTCCGGCGTGATGATGCCGGCGCGGGCGTATTGCAGTTGCGTGACGACTTTGCCGGGTTTTGCGCGGAGCGGCTTGCGACGTGGCGCGGTCAGGCCTTCCAGTCGAAAACTCGTTTCGTCCTGTCGCTTGGCTTTAGAAAGCGAGCGGTGCTGTTCGGAAAGATAACCGTCATCGATCGGCTGAACGGGCCTGCCTTCGTATTCCTCGACATCGCCGCGTTTAAGAATCCAATCGCGGCGCAGCGCAGGCAAACCTTGTTCGACCGAACCTTTGAAATCCGGATCGCCCCATGGACCGGAGCAATCATAAACGCGAACGGGATCGTTCGGCGTGATCGCGCCGGTGTAGGATTTCGTGGGCGAGACTTCGATTTCGCGCATGGGCACCCGGATGTCTTTGTGCAGCTCGCCTTCGACATAGATACGTTTGCTGTTGGGCAGTTGTTCGCTGCTGTGCGGTTCGAAGTTTTCTTTGGTCGCGATCATAAAATAGTTGATAGCTAATAGCGGAGGGTTGATTGCAAACCAGCCGCACGTTGATCCGGGAAAAGCTTTCGAGGTTGGCCATGGTGGCCCTCCGCAAGGAGTTCCTACGCCAGCATTACCTGGATCAGGTTCTTGGGTCGGCGTCGCTCCCGCGATCGCCCTCTCAGCCTCGTCGCGCGGCGCATTCCAAAGTGGTTGCGCGCCGCCATCGGTTGGCTCCCCGGTAATGTGGTGAAGCTAGGTCCAACCTTTCAGGCGGTCAAGGAAAGGGTTGGCAGCAAATTCCAAATTCCAAGTTCGAAGTTCCAAGTTCCAGTTTCCAATTATTCGGCGCGGCAAGCAGTGAAAGGGATTAAGAGTGCGGAGCATTGTTCCGAGCAGGCCGGCAAAAGTCTGAATACGCGGAATGAATTCCGCGCTCCAACACCATGGCATTCTGTCTCGTCCGACTTTAGTTTCAAAAATTACCGGGTTCCAGATCCGGCGGGGGTTTCCGATAGGCCATAAGTAGTAGAACAATCTACTAGCGTTTGGCTGGGCATTTGTTATCCACGTCGCACACACAAATCTCATTATGAAAACACACATCCAGGGTCTGCTTGCGCTCGCACTTAGTCTGAATCTCACAGCAGCCAATGCCCAACCCGCGCGTCCCGGCGGCATGGGCGGCGGTTCCCGCGGCGGACCGCAAATCAGCGCCGCCATGGCCAAATTGTTTGGCGAACATCAATCTTTCACCGCGGACGTCGAGAATGAAGTTTCGATGGGCGAAGGAAAATCCATGACCCTTCCCGGAAAACTTGCCTTCGATTCCGGCAAAGCGCGTTTCGAAATGAACATGGCCGAAGCCAAGGGCAGCGCGATTCCGCCCCAGGCCATTGCTCAGATGAAAACCATGGGCATGGATAAAATGACCAGCATTTCGCGCCCGGATCAAAAAACGACCTACCTCGTTTATCCGTCATTGAAAGCTTACGCCACCATGCCGGACAACGATCAGGAGGGTTCCACATCCGAAGCGGATTTCAAAATGGAAACAACGGAACTCGGCAAGGAAACGATTGACGGTCATCCGTGCATCAAAAACAAAGCGGTTGTCACCGGTCCCGACGGCAAGACGCACGAATCCACGCTTTGGAATGCGACCGACCTCAAGAAATTTCCCGTGCAGATCAAGACGACCGAAGGCGGCAACGACATTACGATTCACTTCAAGAACGTGAAAATGTCCAAGCCGGACAGCAGCGAATTCAATCCGCCGTCCGATTTCCAGAAATACGACAGCATCATGAGCCTGATGCAGGCGGAAATGATGAAGCGCATGCAGCAAAACGGAGCGCCGACGGACCATCCGTGATTCGCGGATCGTATCTTTTTCAGCACATCAAAACCTCCGGTTCGCGCCGGAGGCTTTTTTGTGTACATCGAAATCATCTTTCCGGCGGCTTTCTCGACAACCGGACGGCGTTTGCTAAGTTGGATTCCGTGAGTTTTGTTGCTGAGTTCAATTCCCTGCCGCTCGACGCGCTGATCACGCGTTCGCGGAATACGTCGGTGGACGCCGCACGCGCGACGCTTCTGAAGCCGCACCTGTCTCTCGCGGATTTCGCCGCCCTGATTTCCCCCGCTGCCGGCGAACTGCTCGAAACCCTGAGCCGCCGTGCGCACGCACTCACACAACAACGCTTTGGAAAAGTTATTCGGCTCTTCGCGCCGCTCTATCTTTCCAACGAATGCATCAACAACTGCAAGTATTGCGGCTTCTCGCGCGACAACCCGATCCTGCGCGTCACGTTGAGCATCGATGAAGTGAAACGCGAAGCGAACGCGTTACAGCAGCAGGGCTTTCGCAATCTGCTCCTCGTCGCGGGCGAACATCCGAAATTCGTTTCCAATAATTACCTGCGCGATTGCATCGCCGCGCTGCATTCGGAATGGCCGGGCATTTCACTCGAAGTCGGCCCGATGGAAACCGAAGAATATCGTCCACTCGTTCACGCGGGCGCGGAAGGGCTGGTCGTTTATCAGGAAACTTACGACCGCGCGGTTTACGCCGAGATGCACACGGCAGGACCGAAGCGCAATTTCGACTGGCGGCTCGAAACACCTGAACGCGCTTACGACGCAGGCTTTCGGAAATTGGGCATCAGCGCGCTTTACGGTTTGGCGGATTGGCGTCACGAAGCCCTGAGCGTTGCCGCGCACGCGAGTTATCTGTTGCGCCATTGCTGGAAAGCGTCGCTCTCGATTTCACTCACGCGCCTGCGTCCGTGCGCCGGCGAATTCGAACCGCTCACGCATTTAAGTGATCGCGAACTGGCGCAATTGATCTGCGCATTCCGATTAATGTTTCCCGACGTGGGACTCGTGCTTTCGACGCGCGAATCGCCGAAGCTGCGCGACGGTTTGATTCCGCTGGGCGTCACCATGATCAGCGCGGGCAGCCACACCGAACCGGGAGGTTACACCGGCGCGGGCCGGGAAAAAATTCATCACACTGAAAAAGGCCGGATCGTGGAACTCGCTGCGGGTTCCAGCGAATGGCAAACCGCCGACGGACAGGCGACGAATGCCACCGGGCAGTTTGAAACTGCCGACCAACGTTCGCCACAGCAGGTCGCGGCATTGTTGCGCCGACTCGGTTACGAACCAGTTTGGAAAGACTGGGACGCGGCGTTGACATTGTGATTGTGAGAGATCGAGCCAGACCGCTTGCTGATTTCAGGCTCGAAGTCTAATGTTCGCACATGACTGCAATTGCTCAGGAACTGACCGAAATTGTGGGCACCTTATCAGAAGACAAGGCTCGGGAGGTCATTGATTTTGCCCGCTTTCTTCAGCAGCAGGCGCACGATGCCGCCTGGGAAAATATCATCCACGATTCTCGTCCACGACCGCGCCTCGATGCCTTTGTTGCGGACGCTCTGCGCGAAGGCAACGATGAACCGCTCGACCCTTCAAAGCTGTGATTTCCAGGGTTCGACCGTCGTTCTGGCGAAGTTACGACCGGCTTTCCTCCTCAGTGAAAATCCGCACCCGCACCGCCTGGAAATTGTTCCAGGAAAACCCGAGCATCCGTCTCTGCGATTCAAGAAACTCCAAGCGCACGAAAATCTTTGGCCCGTACGAATCAACGAACAGTCTCGAGCTGTCGGACTGCGAGCCGGCGAAACGATCGTTTGGATCTGGATCGGAACGCACAATGAGTTCGACCATCTTTTTTCATGAACAGCATCATCGCCAACGGCCAGCCCATCGACGCAAATCTTCCCTGCTCGATTGAAACTTTTCTGATCGCGCAAAATCTTCTGCCACGGAGCGTCGTGGTGGAACACAACGGCGACGCGGTTGCGCCTTCGGAATTCTCTCAACGCCAGCTTCAGGCCGGCGACCGATTGGAAATTGTGAAGATCGTCGCGGGCGGCTGAGAATCACAGCCGCTTAAGGCGTGATCACTCCGAAGTTCTGAAGCGTTTCCAATTTCCGAACAACAAAGAAACAAAGCAACGAAGGATGAATAAGTTCCACCCTCCGTTTGCTTGATTAAACCAAAGCGCCTGCGCGCGTGGCCGCTTTGAAGTGCCCCAGCAGGTCGGCTTTGTTGACCTTCGTCAAATCCGAGGAAAGATCGATTTCGATCTTCGACCGCGCCTGGGGACTCAACTCATCGATCAGCGCGTTGTTGATTTCACGGCTGGCGGCGAAGAGACAACGTTCCACTCCCGAATCGCTGAGCAAGGTATTGATGCGCCCCGCGATCTGGCGCAAACAACGTTTCCGTTTTTCCAGACTCAAATTGTGGCGTTCGCCATCAGAGATGCCGTAAGTCTCTCGCGAACCCATCGCTCGGCGATAGCGCCCGGACAGATCGGTCGTTTCGTCCACCATTTTTCGCGCGGCACCCGTATTAAATCGTTCCACCAGCTCGAGCCGGGGGTTGCTGTGCAACGGGTCGTCGTCGAGCTGATAAGCCTTCAGTTGCTCCAAATCGGTAACCACAATCATCGTGTTTTTCATAACCTCTTGTTGAACGTGCGGATCTTTGCCCGCGAGTGGTGCCTCAATCTAGCACTGCGAATTGCGACCGGCAAAAATTCCATGGAAAAAACCAAACGAAATCGTTCTCTACGAGGAGAGTCACAAAAAACATTCGCCGAATGTGCTGACAATCGGAGCGCGGAATTCATTCCGCGTGTCCCGCTGCGACTCCGGAAACTCGCGGAATGAATTCCGCGCTCCGCCCGATCCAGGCGGTGAATCGGGGAATTGCTCTTGTGCAAATCACGACGGGCAAGGTTGAATGTTCGCCATGCGAAATCCCATCATCGCCGCGCTGGATGTTCCCACGGCGGAAAAAGCTTTGGAACTGGCCCGGCAGATTGCGCCGGCGGTCGGGGCGTTCAAGATCGGCAAAGAATTATTTACCGCGGCTGGACCAGATATCGTGAAGCGCGTTCGCGACACCGGCGCGGCGGTTTTCCTCGATTTGAAATTTCACGATATTCCCAACACCGTCGCCAAAGCGATCGCTTCCGCCGTGCGACTGGATGTTCAGATGCTGACCATTCACACGCTTGGCGGATCGGAAATGATGCGCGCGGCGGAAGCCTCCGCGCAGCAAACGGCGTCACAATCCGGCCGCAACGCTCCGCTGGTTCTAGGCGTCACCGTGCTGACAAGCATGGATGGAAATGCGCTAAGCGAAATCGGCTGTGAATCGAACGTGGCAAAACAGGTGGAGCGATTGGCAACTCTGGCGGTGAAATCCGGATTGCGCGGATTGGTTTGTTCACCTCTGGAAATTGTTGCTCTGCGGCAGATTCTTCCCACGCATGTTCAACTCGTCACCCCCGGCATTCGCACTGGCGCTGAAAAAGCCGATGACCAAAAGCGAACGCTTTCCCCGCGCGAAGCAATGGACGCCGGCGCCAACTGGCTGGTGATCGGACGCCCAATTTCGGCAGCAGAAAATCCCCGCGTGGCAGCGGAGAAGATTTTGGAATCCTTGAATTGAATCCGTAGTGGCGTCTCGTGAGAGCGCAGCATTTTCAATTCAGAAGTACAAAAATATAGCGGCGCTCTGACGAGACGCCGCTACATTGAAATCAGCCCTGGAATTTCTTCCCGATCACGCTGGCGTTGTGGCCGCCGAAGCCGAACGAGTTGTTCACGATCGCGTTCACCTTCATTTGCCGAGGCGTGTTCGGAACGTAATCCAGATCGCACGCCGGATCCTGGTTCTGCAAGTTGATCGTCGGCGGAACGGTGTCTGTCTGGATTGCTTTCACGCACGCAATCATTTCCACCGCACCGGCCGCGCCCAGCATGTGGCCGGTCGCGCCTTTGGTGGAACTGACCACGAGTTTTTTCGCGTGATCGCCAAACACAGTTTTCACAGCTTCAGTTTCAGCAATGTCACCCTGCGGCGTGGAGGTGCCGTGGGCGTTGATGTAGGAAATATCGGTCGCGTTCAGGCCGGCATTGCGCAAGGCCATTTTCATACAGCGCGATGCGCCTTCGCCGCCCGGTGAGGGCGCGGTGAGATGATGCGCATCGGCGGTGTTGCCGTAGCCGACCAGTTCCGCGTAAATCCGCGCGCCGCGCGCTTTCGCGTGTTCCAAATCTTCGAGCACCAGCACGCCCGCGCCTTCGCCCATCACGAATCCGTCGCGATCCGAATCGAAGGGCCGTGACGCATGTTTGGGATCGTCGTTGCGCGTGCTCATCGCTTTCATCGCGCAGAATCCGCCAATGCCGACCGGCACAATCGCCGCTTCCGCGCCGCCCGCGAGCATGACTTTCGCATCGCCCATTTTGATCGTTCGCCAGGCTTCACCGAGTGCGTGATTGGCAGTAGCGCAGGCAGAACAGGTTGCGAAATTCGGGCCGCGCAGATTGTAATACATCGAGACCAATCCCGAAGCCATGTTCGAGATCAGCATCGGAATCATAAATGGCGACAATCGTCCGGGACCGCGTTCCAACAGCACTTTCAATTGTTCGCTCGTGGTTTGCAGTCCGCCGATGCCGGAGCCGATGAATACGCCGACTTCATCGGGATTCGCTTTGGTGAGATCGAGCCCGGAATCCTTCAGCGCTTTCCATCCGGCGTAGATACCAAACTGCGAATAACGATCCGTCCGGCGCGCTTCTTTCGGTGAAGGAAACGCGGGCAGCGGATCAAAGTCTTTGACCTGACCAGCGATTTGGGTGTCGTAAGCGGAAGCATCGAACGCGGTGATTTTGTCGATCCCGCATTGACCGGCGAGGAGGTTGTTCCAAAACGTTTCCACCTCATTGCCGACGGGAGTAACAAGTCCAAGTCCCGTGATGACAACCCTGCGATCTGTCCAGTTGCTGGCCATAAATTAAAAGGAAAAGGGCAGCTTAAGCTGACGCCAGTTCAAGCCGCCCTGAAAGTTTACCACTGCCAATTACTTTTGCTGCGAGTCTTCGATGTACTTGATGACATCACCGACGCTCTGCAGTTTCTCGGCTTGCTCATCCGGAATTTCGTTGCCGAATTCCTCTTCGAGCGCCATGACCAATTCGACGGTGTCGAGGGAGTCAGCGCCCAAGTCCTCAATGAACTTGGCTTCGGGGGTGACCTGGTCCGCGTTCACGCCCAACTGCTCGACAATGATATCTTTAACTCGCTGTTCAATAGTTTTTTCAGCCATGGTTTTCTCCGGTTCTTCGTTATTTGCTGTGTGTCTATGCCACCATCACGGAAGCGTCAAGCCCCGATTCTGGAATTCTTCGGCCAATCAGTTTTAGTGTTTCAGTGCGGAAGCGATTCGCATTTTGCGCTGCCGGTTCGCTTCCGAAATTGTTCTTAAATCCGTCACATCACCATCCCGCCATCAACGGTCAAAACCTGCCCCGTGATGTAGCGCGCGCCGGCGCTCGCCAGAAACAACGCCGCGTTCGCGATGTCTTCCGCCTGACCAAAGCTGTTCAGCGGAATCCGCTTCAACAACTCGGTTTTCAGCTCCGCATTCAGCACGGCGGTCATGTCGGTCTCAATAAAGCCCGGTGCCAGCGCATTGCAAGTCACGCCGCGTCCCGCCAGTTCGCGCGCCACCGATTGCGTGAAACCGATCAATCCGGCTTTGCTTGCCGCGTAATTCGCCTGCCCCGCATTGCCGATCAATCCGATCACCGATGCCACATTGATAATGCGCCCGGATCGCTGTTTGGCAAATGCGCGCGTAAACGCCTTGGTCAGCAGAAACGCGCCTTTGAGATTCGTATTCAAAACGGTGTCCCAGTCCGCGTCGCTCATGCGCATCAGCAAACCGTCTTTCGTGACTCCCGCGTTGTTCACCAGAATGTCCACTTTGCCGCAGTCGCTGAGAATCTTCTCCGCGGCAGCGCTGACCGCGGCGGAATCTGAAACATCCACCGCGCAAGCCCACGCTTTGCGGCCAAGCGCGCGAACTTCATTCGCTACTTTCTCCGAATTTTCCACCGTGCGGGAAACGCAAACCACGTCCGCGCCTTCCGCCGCAAACTTCAAAGCGATCGCGCGTCCGATGCCGCGACCGGCGCCGGTGACCACGGCGATCTGATTCTCAAGTTGTTTCATGGGGGCGAAGCGTGTTGCGGAATGCGAATGGCGTCAAGCCCGTGAATTCAACTCAGCGCCTTCACCGTAGCTTCCAGGCTGGCGGCGTCCGCCACGTTCAACATCTGAACTGTTTTATCAATGCGCTTCATGAATCCGCTCAAAGCCGTGCCGGGTCCGAGTTCAATAAAGCGCGTGAATCCTTGAGCGAGCAGAGAGCGGATGGATTCCTCCCAACGCACCGATGATGTGACTTGTTCAACCAGGCGTTTGGCGATTTCATTCGGAGCGCCGTGCGGTTGAGCGGTGACATTGGAAATCACGGGAACAGTCGGCGTGGTGAGATGGATCTGCGCGAGTTCCGCCTGAAGCTTCGGCTGCGCACTGGCCATCAACGGCGAATGATAAGCACCGGCCACGGTCAACGGCAGCGCGCGTTTGGCGCCTTTGGCTTTGGCGAGATCGCAGGCATGGGCAATTTTTTCCGCCGCGCCGGAAATCACGATTTGTCCCGGGCAATTCAGATTCGCGAGCGTCACGCCGGTTTCCGCGCAGACTTCGCGCGTCGGCGCTTCATCCAATCCGATGATCGCCGCCATGCCACCCTGCGTGGCTTCGCAGGCTTCCTGCATAAAACGTCCGCGCTGGCGCACCACGCGCAAGCCGTCTTCAAAACTTATCGCGCCGCCCGCCGTGAGCGCCGTGAACTCGCCGAGCGACAATCCGGCCGTGGCTTGAAAATTCAGCGATGGAATGCGTTCTCTGAGCAATTCAAACGCAACCCAGCTCACGAGAAAAATTCCAGGCTGCGCATTCT
>DASTXC010000079.1:0-13349 GCA_035765675.1 Verrucomicrobiia bacterium | reverse complement strand
CGATGCTTCATAAATGGCCAGCGATTCCCGCGAATGAAAATGCCGGCTCGGCTTTTGCCCGGTTGTTCCGCTGGAATGAAAAACCGCGACGCGCTCTTCCGCCGCGAGACTCGTGAGTTCCATCTCCTTGAACGCGACCGTCGGCACCGCGGGAATTTGTGTCCAGTGCGTGATCGAGGTCGGAGAGATGTTTCGCGCTTCGCAGAGTTTACGATAAGCCGCGTTGCGATCGTATTGACGCCCGAACAACACGATAGCCATGCCGTTGAACTCGATGTCGAAATGGGATTTCAACGCCGGATCATCCGAAGGTTCGAGGTAAAGCGAATCTTCGGAAGCGATGCCGATGAAGTCGCGCAGGCTCGCGGCGAAAATGGACAGATCAGAACTCATGCGGTTTTTATTTCGGGCTGGTTTTCCGCCACAGCCCGGCTGACTAAACTAGCAAATGCGAGCGTTGCCTCAACTTTTTTTCAGCCCGGCGACCGCTGCTTTCATTTCCGTCAAGTGCTTGTCGGCATCGCCGGAATTCGTGACGTGAATGATTTTCCCGTCGCGGCCGATCAGGAAACTGACGCGATGCGCCATGTTGCGATCTTTCATCCGCACGCCGTAAGCGTCGGCAATTTTGCCATCGGTATCTGCCAGCAAGGGGAAGTTCAGATTGTATTTCTCGATGAACTTTTGATGACTCTCGGCGGAATCGAAGCTGACGCCGATGATCTTCACGCCGCTTTTTTCCAAGTCGGTGATGTTGTCACGAAAATTACAGGCTTCCTTGGTGCAACCAGCGGTGTCGTCTTTGGGATAGAAATAAAGCAGCACCACCTTTTTCCCGAGATCGTCGGAGAGTTTCCAGGTTTTGCCATCCTGATCCTGGCCCTGAACGAGCGGAGCTTTGTCGCCGGGTTTCGGCATGGACGCGGTTTGAGCCGGGGCAAAGGTCACACTGGCAGCCAGCGCCAGAACCACGGCGAACGGAAGCAAAGGAATTTTCATAAGGATAGCTTGGATTTGTTTTTGTTGATTCGCCAATCAATGGATTTCCACAGTCCACTGCTGTGTAAATGATTTGCGAACCTCTTTCTTAGAGGGCGCCGGACGGCAAAGGTTTCTCGGAATTTTGACTTCGCGGCTGCGGACGGCGCCGCATGCCATTCTGAAACCACAGCTTCCAGACCATCCAGAACGCCTCGCGAACAATATCCCGCGACATCTTGGAAAGCCCCTGGAAACGATCGGTGAAAATAATCGGCACTTCGACCACGCGCATGCCCTGCCGCCAGATTTTATGCGTCAATTCGATCTGAAAGCTGTAGCCGTTGGATTGCACTTCATCGAGTTTCAACGATTCCAGCGCGCGACGCCGAAAGCATTTATAGCCGCCGGTCGGATCGCTGAACGGCATGCCGGTGACGATGCGCACGTACTTGCCGGCATTGACGCTCAGCATCAATCGGCGCAGCGGCCAATTGATCACGCGAATGCCATTCACATAACGCGAGCCGAGGACAAGATCAGCGTTCTCGGCGGCCTGGAGAAACGCGGGAACGTCATCGGGGTTGTGCGAAAAATCACCGTCCATTTCGAACACGAATTCGTAATCGCGCGCCAACGCCCATTTGAACCCAGCAATGTACGCGCGACCCAGGCCATTTTTTTCCGTGCGATGCAGAACGTGAATGGATGAATGTTGAAGCGCGAGTTCGTCAGCGAGTTTGCCCGTGCCGTCCGGAGAATTGTCATCCACCACCAGGAGATCCACGGAAACCGGAAGCGCCAACAACCTTTGGGCGAGCAGTGGAAGATTTTCCCGCTCGTTGTAAGTCGGCACAATCACCAGCGTCCTGTTCATGCGTCAGAGAAGTCGCGAGATAAGTAATCGAGCAATCCGGTTAAAACAAGCAAAAGCCAAATACCCGGGCGTGTCGTTGAAAAACGTGGGGAATTGCCATCACGCCTCGTCATAATCAGGCCTCATTCAATCGCTGCCCGCAATTTTGTACATTCAGCCGCGATCATTATCAAAATGCTTGTACATGGAATTGAATCGGTTTTGCCTCCAGGTGCAGGTTGTGGACGTTTACTTCATACGTTTGCGGACTGGTCAGGTCGTACACCTGGCTGAGCACGATCGTGTTGGTGCTGCTTTGCCCGGGTTCGAGCGTTTTACCTTTGGTCGTGACAAAAAAGCCTCGTTGGAAACGACTTCCAAATCGTGTTAATGGCGCCTCTTGCTTGTCGGAAAGGCCGGTGATCCGAACGTTGTATTCAAGTGTCGGATCACTGCTGAAGGACACTGTTAATGGCTGCGACGATCCATTAGTTGTTATCAGACTTAACAGGATTCGGTCGCCGGAGGTGTAATTTGTCTCGCTCATTGCGGCGATTAACTGAATACCTTCCGGCACTCTGGCTGCCTGAACCGACTTCTCCTGATCCGCCCCAAGACAAACCAATGTAATTCCGACGAGTCCGAAACCGGCTGCTATGTTTTTTTGAATTGTGTTCATAAAATACTTTTCAGGTCTATAAATCGGGTTCTGGAGGGCTAGCGATGAGATTCCGGATTTGATTGTTCCAGGTCGGAAACAGCAATTCATTCACAGACGCAGGATTCTCAGACGAATCGCTATTTTTTCGAATCCATGAACACTGAGGGGCTATGTCATTTGTGGCATTCCCGTTCCAATACCAAACGACTGAACGTAACGGAACCCAAATACCATTCGCCGGCTGGAACATGAGATACGTCTTGAAATGGTCATCGACTTCCAAGCTTTTGCAGGCGCAGTATAACATACTTCCTGGAGTATCCGCATCGTAGATTTCCTTTACTTCAGAAGAACCAATGATGGTTTTTGCATAAAGGAATTCACCAATGACTGCATCTACGTAGTTGGTGCCGTGTGAATCCCATTTCCAATGCGTCCCGTCGTTAGTTGTGTAAGCGCGCAGTGTGCTGGTAACTACAGATATAAATGCGAGAGTCCCACTGCAATCCGACGGCGTTGTCACCTGGCCGAAAAATTGTATGCCGTAACTGTTGGACAGAGAACTTCCACTCGCGTCATGCGTGCTCCCGAAAGTGAAATAATAATTTGATAAAGTTTTTCCATACAAGCTCGCAGGAATAACATCAACGGTTGGCTGGTTTGTTGTAGTAACCGCAGATAATTGTGCTGCCGGTCTCTTCACCTCAAAAGTCGTCGCTCCCGAGAGTTCCTGGCCTTTGTATTTCACCTTGCAGGAGACGGATTTGGTGCCGCCATCCACCCAATAAAACGACACATACGAATTCGTGGTCACGATGTTCGTGTTCAAAATGCCTGCGTTCACACTGGCACTGTAGCCGCCGACGGCGTAACCAGGAACTGTCCATTCAAATTCCATCCCATTGTCTGAATCGCCAATCGTGCATTGCAGCCCGATGAGTTCGCCCACAATGGCCGATTGCGTTTTGCCAATGACATTCTCGTTGTTTTGCTTGATCTTCAATTCCGAACTGCCGCCATAGAGTGTGGTTCCGATATTGATTGCCTTTGGCGGTGACCGAGGCATCAATGGTCTGCCCGCCGGATGCCACTAAAAACGCTTCTCCGTTGCTGTCAGTCGGCTGGCCCGCAATTCGGTCCGGGTGAATATCGAACCTGGGTGCGCCCTCCCAGACATTAAGATGGTCTGCGACCGCATCTTCATCCGCGCGGCCATACCGGTCGGTCGCGCTATTGAAGCCCGCCAGCACCGGCAATCCCGGAAGACTCTCTCCGGGTACAATGTATTCTTGACGCGACTGCGCGGAAACTTTTATCCCCAACCCCCATTCAAATGCTCCTTGAAAAACGTCCCAGTTGTAACTCACACCCCGGGCGATTGAATGCCGCACAAGCACATTCGCCGCATCGTGTATTGGCGCAAACTTTTCTTCACTGCCTTCCTCCATTGCTGCGGTGTTGGAAGAGATGTCGCCGAGGTAATCATATTCTGTGTAAACCGTTCCCACCGGGTCGGCGCTGGACCAGGTGTAATCGGCCGTGTTGCGGATAATACCGGGGGAGCCGCTCGTGACAGAGGTGTACAACCGATGCCCCTCAAAATCCCGATACCATTGCCCCTGCCCGTCCTGCTTCCAGTGTTCGCTGTAATCAAAAGTTTCCGATCCGTCGATCGTCGGTTGAGCGGCAAGATTTTTGAGAACTGATTTTTGGTTTACTTTTCCATGGTATTCAACCAACCGGACTGCAGGATTAATATTTGCGGTGAAAGAGGTCGTGGCGCTGGACGAACCGCTGCCGCCAGATCCTCCGCTGCCACTGCCACTGCCACTGCCGCCGCTCGAACCGCCAGAACCGGAACCTGAATCCGACGCCGTTGCTGAAAAGGAAGCCGTTCCCCGGCCATACACCCGCACATGCGCCGCAGCCCAGCTTCCGTTCGGATTCACAACGGCAGTTTGTCCATTGACTGAAACGGTGTAACTCGGATCACTGACGTAGCCCGAAACAGTTGTCATTGGCCCTTCCAGTAATCCGACATCAATGATCCGAAAGTCCACTGCGCTTTTGAAAATCGTCAGCACGGTTGAACTGGACAATCCCGCCGCGTTTGTCGCGGTCAGCGTAACGGCGTTCGTGCCGTCCGCCAGCGGCAGGTTCTTCACCCAGAACAAGCCATCGCGATCCACAACTCCTGCGGCAGATATTTGATTACTCGCGTTGACGATCAAGCCCGTGACTTGCGCAGTGGCGTCATCGACGCGTCCGCGCAAAGTGAAATTCGTCCCGCTGACATATGCGCCGTTCGTCGGCCAGATCACATTCAAAACCGGCGGATTGGTGTTGCTCAAAACATCCACCAATACATTGAAGTTCGTCGTGGTCACATTGCCGGCCAGATCGGTTGCTTGAATACTGATGCTGTTTACCCCATCGGCCAGCGCCACATCGTAGCCTTGAAACGAACTGCTCGTGAACTCGAAAGTGTTCGTCTCAAATCCCTGGTGTGCCACGCTGGCGATCTGATTGGTTACAATCCCATTCGCATTCACCACCGACCAGTGCAGTGATGCCAGCGGTTCAGGAGCCGCTCCAAGCAGTCGGGTCATTCGCTTGGAAATCGTGTTTCCCGGAATCGGATTCGTAATCGCCAACGCGGGTGGCATCGTGTCCAGTTTGAAATCCACCTGCTGCCAGACTGGTGGAAACGCCGCCCGCCCGCGCAGCCCCACTCGAACGGAATGCCAGCCCTCAACACTGCCCAGATTCAAAAACAGATTGGAATTGGAAACGCCGGACCAACTCGCCCATTTGGCCGCTGCTGTATTCGTGTCATCCATCAGCACCGCAATCTCCGCAGGAACACCGTTGGATACAGCGATTTCCAAAAACACCAACGCGCTGCTGGAATATTGATTGGTCGGCGTGAGCCAGAATACAATCGAATTGGGATTTCGGTTGTTCTGAAATTCATATTGATTATCAGATCCATCACCATCGTAGTCGCCGCCCGCCGTTTGATTCAAATCACCGAAGTTCGACCATTCCCAGCCGTCGGGAATTCCATTGGCATTCTCGTCCGCATTGTTGGCATCGGTATGCGATGAAAGATGTTCCAATGCATCGCTCAAGCCGTCCGCATCCGCATCGTTCGTTCTCGCCAATCGAAAGAAACAAATCTCATCCAGCAGCGGACTGTAGGCTACGTTCGTCTGGCCCGGCGAAGTCCGCAGCAGCCACAGCCAGTTCGTTCCGTTCAATCCCGAACCTTCCGCCGTCAGGCTTGTCGTCATGAACAAATCATAAACGCCGGTGCCTTCTTCTGCCGTCGGTGGATGAATCATGAAGTTGGCCAACTCGTTCGTCTTTGAAACCAGTTCCAGCCAAAGATCATCAGTGGAATACGTTTCTGCAAAGGACATTGTGCTTTGCGTTTCAAACTCAGTTCCAAACATCGCCAGCGACATTGCGCGATTCGCTCTGGCCGTTCTCACCGACTGCACCAACGTCTGAATCTGTTCCTCCAACTCCTCTGTAATGCTGTTCACCGATGCCGCCTCAAACACACTTTGATTGGCCGCCAGATCATCCACCACAAACAGATTGTCTTCGATTTGATAAACCGGAGCGCTCGCCGCTTTGGGGGGAACACAAGGATACGGCGGCGCTCCGGCAGGGGTTTGGGCTAAATCACTCAGCAGATAAAACGTCCCGCACACGGGAATCTCCTCCGACTGCAACAAAACCATTTCCACCGGCGCTTCTTCCGCGGTCAGGAGCGTTTGCGTTTGGGCGGGCAAAGTGGTTTGAGATGCGGCCAACAATAGAATGCCGACAACGAATCCTTGAAATTTCTTCATGAGTGGTGGTTCCCCCTTGATTGCGACGTCTGAACCCGGAACTAAAAGGGCGCGAACCTGACGCACCCTTCCTAGAGGCACCACGAAGCGCCTGTCCAGACAGTAACGCCAAGCCGCGCCGAGCGGCTGGCAGTCTGGACGGGCATGAAAATTCGTGGTTTTCTAGGAAGCCCCGTAGCCAAAGCTACGCAAAATAATTTTCTGATTTGGTTATTTCATCGGTGTTTCGCCATCCAAATTAACGAGAGTTGTTTGTAGGCCAGGGTAAATCGGCTGACAAGGATTATCTCTGCAAATTCTCGGCAGGATTTTAAGATTGCTGCCCTGCTTTTCTGAATTCACGGAAGAAAATTGAAAATGCACGGCAGCAAAACCGATTTGTTAATAAGAAACTTCAAATCCCCTGCAAGGAATCGGGAAAACACGCCGGGGAAAATGAAATCCTGGTTATGTTTTCAAATTCCCCGGCAGGATTTTTCAATTCGTGATAAGGATTTACAGATTCTCAACAGGATTTCGGATTTCCTATCCTGAACTTTCGGATTCCTGCCGTGAATTCCCAATTTCAATGCTGAATACGATTATTTCAGCAAGGCGCTGGAAGGATATTTGTCAAAAATCAAAAGATGACGTGTCTGGCGTTTCGACAAAATCCCGACCGCAGAAAAATGAGCTTTGAAATCAATGATTCCTGTCATGGTGGAACAGGTCGGCCTAAGTTCCCACGGTTTTGTAAATCATTGATGGAAATAAAACCCAAGCGATTTAAAAATCCAAAACAATTTCTTGACGCCTGAAACCCGCGGCGATAACGATTTGCGCGACCGAGGTCGCAAATTTCCAACGCAGTGGTTTCCCCTCCCGGGTACGCGTTGTCTTTTGCAAAGGAAAAACCAATCAACCCAAATCCGTTAGATGTGAAGGAGCAATCGCATGAAAACTTTATTTCCCCGGAAACAAATTTCCCTGGCTGTGCTGAGTTTGCTGTTGCTGTCCGCAATCTCCGGCCGTGCCCAGACCTGGATTCTCGATGACAACGGCAATTGGAGCGACAGTCTGAACTGGTTGGGCGGCGCGATTCCGGACGCGCCGGACGCGACGGCTGATTTCAGCACCCTCGACATTCTCGGCCAACGCACGGTCACACTCGACAGCAGCCGCACCGTTGGGCATCTCGTGTTCGGAGATTTGCTGGGAACTCAAGGCTGGCTCCTGAATCCAAACGGCGACGCTACACTCGCTCTGCAAACTTCCATCGGCGCACCCACGATCCATGTGATCAACAGCGCATTTACGAATCGAACCGTTCTCGCGGGCACGCAAGGTTTTGTGAAACTTGGCGCTGGTTCGCTCACATTACAGGGCAGCGCCAATGTTTATTCCGGCGCAACTGTTGTCAGCAACGGCACGATCTTTCTGAACCAATCCGCGGGAGTCACTGCCATTCCGGGCGATCTGCAAATTCATTCCGGCGCGACGATGTCGTTCACCACTGCGGCCGATCAGATTGCAGACACAGCCATTGTTACCGTGAACGACGGCGGCACGTTGAATCTCAATAATCGCTCGGACACGATTGCCACTTTGATTCTCGATGGCGGCGTCCTCACCAACAACAGCGGCTCCCCTGCTCTTCAAGTTACGGATCATTTCGATGTTCGCAGCGGCGCGGCGCGTTCCATTCTCGCGGGCAGCGGCAAAGCTTTGTTCAAGACAACTGCCGGCACGGCAATTTTGAGCGCCAACAACACCTATTCCGGCGGCACGTTGATCAATGCGGGAACGTTGCAGATCGGCGATGGTGCAAACACCGGCACGCCCGGCGCAACGAGCGCGGCCATTACGAACAATGCGCAACTCACCTTCAATCGCGGCGCGGGCAGCACCTTGAGCATTTCCGGCGTGATCAGCGGCAGCGGTTCGGTGACGAAGCTCGGCGAAGGCACCGTGGCGTTGACCGGCGCGAATACATACAGCGGTTCCACCACGATCAGCGATGGCGTGCTGAACATCAATGGATCGTCCACTCTCGGTGATGGCACCGGAATCGTGAATCTTTCCGGCGGCGCGCTTAATTCGACCGCCAACCGCAGCGCCAACAACGCGCCCGTCGCAAACCCGATTCACCTCACCACGGACAGTGAAATCACGACGACGAGTTCTTCGGGCACGGTAGATCTCAACTTCACGAGCAGTTCCATTTCCGCAACTGCCGGCACGCTGACCTTTCGAAATGACGGGGCGAACGATCCTACAGATTCCTTCGAACCACGATTCTCGGGAGGTGATTTCGTTTTTGACGCAGACATTGTGATCGACAATGGCGCTGTGGGATCGACGCGGTTGAACTCATTCAACACCAATGGAACGACGCAGACATTCAATGGCGCGATTTCAGGAAATGGTGGTTTCAGAAAATCGGTCGGCTCCGGCTCAGGCGGCACCACGATTTTCAATGGCAACAATTCCTATTCCGGAGTTACGACCGTGAACGACGGCGTGCTGCTGGTGAATGGAACTCTCGGAACCAACAGCGTGACCATTTCAAGCGGTGCCACGCTCGGCGGCACAGGAACAATTCACGGTCCGGTAGTGATTCAATCCGGCGGCGAACTCGCACCGGGAATTACAACGGGAATTTTGACGATCAGCAATTCACTCACTCTTTCGAGCGGAAGCAAAACGTTGATCGACATCAACGCCGCTGCGCATTCCAGCGATTTCATCAAAGGTCTTACCGACGTTGCTTTTGATGGAACACTCCAACTGAACATTTCCGGAAATCTGACCGGCGGCGAGTCGTTTCAATTGTTCGCCGCGCAAAATTATTCCGGCACGTTCGGCAGCATCGTTCCCGCAACGCCGGGTGAAGGATTGATCTGGAATACGAACAATTTAGCGATCAACGGCACGTTGAGTGTGGTCTCCACGAATGGGGCTTCAGCGCCGAACATCAAGAATCTTGTGCGTCTTGCCGATCACAACGTGCAATTTTCATTCGCGGGTTCGGTTGGCGCAAACTATCGGATCTGGGCCAGCACAAATCTCGCTTTGTCGCCCGTGACCGACAAATGGACGCTGCTGACGAGCGGCACTTTTGATCTTGAAGAAGTTTCATTCACCGACCTTGATGCCACCAACTTCACGCAACGCTTTTATCTGATTACGGTGCCATAGGATATTCGGACGTGACGCCAGCCCACAAAACAGCGTTGCGAGAAACACGCGGACTGAAGTCCGCGCTCCGTTGAGCCATCGGGATTTCAATCCTCAACAACCGTGACTGAGATGGGTGTGAGACCCACGCGCGGCGGGGCGATTCTTGCAAACGCGGCGTGAGCCAGATCAATGACGCGACCACGCCGAACGTAACGCCGGGCCGGACCACGATCCGTGATTGTGACGATCACCGCGAGTTTGGGATTTGCCTGCGAACACACGCGCACTTTTGTGCCGAGCGGATAAAACCAGGAAGCCGCGGTGAGGCGTTCAGGATTGAACGGTTTGCCATTCGCCATCGGTTTGCCCCGATGCGCTTCTCCATACCAGGAAGCCAGTCCGGTCATCGAGCCGGAGCCATCGGCGGCGATGCTCGACAGGGTAAACAGCAGAAGTTGCAAGGCCAACAGACTCTTCATACGCGCTTCGGTTTTGGGCGTCCGAGTGGCTGGCGCGAGGTTCGCAATCCGTCCGCCAATTTGCAAAGCGGGATCGGGTGAGGTGCGAAAGGTTGTTCATTTTTCGGACGATCAAAATATCCCGCGCCCCTTCTCATCTGAATGGGGTGCTTCCCTCCCGCGCTGACGTCGTTAATTGAAGAACACAATCCATTCAATTGAAGGATCCTCGAAGAGGAACGTGGATTCACTTAGGTTTGAGAATTCGCGTTTAAGTGAAAAGTTTCCAATCCGCGTCTATCAGTGTTCATCCGTGGTAAAAAAGTTTCCCTCCGCAGGCGTAATCTCTTCGTCTGCTCGATTTTCAGATTTCCCTCCGGGCGCGTTTGTTCCATTCTGATTGCTCCAATTTTATGGCTGAAAACGCGAAGACAAATTACGACGAGAGCAAGATCAAGACGCTGTCCTCCCTGGAACACATCCGCCTGCGCACCGGCATGTACATCGGCCGCATCGGCAACGGCACGCATCCGGACGATGGCTGTTACGTGCTGGTAAAGGAAGTTCTGGATAATGCCATCGACGAATTCATCATGGGCCACGGCAAAGAGGTTCAGGTGAAGATCGAAGGCAATCGCGTTTCGGTTCGCGATTTCGGTCGCGGCATACCGCTGGGCAAAGTCGTGGATTGCGTTTCGAAAATTAATACCGGCGCGAAATACAACGACGATGTTTTCCAGTTCAGCGTCGGCTTGAACGGCGTCGGCACCAAGGCGGTAAACGCGCTTTCCAAATACTTTGTGGTTCGCAGCCATCGCGAAGGTGAATTCGCGGAAGCGCAGTTCAAGCAGGGCAAACTCAAGAAGGAAGACAAAGGCAAAACGCAGGAGCCGAACGGAACGTTCGTCGAGTTCGAAGCCGATCCGGAAATTTTCAAGGACAGCGAATTCCGGATGGAACATATCGAACGCCGGCTGCGCCATTACAGTTATTTGAATACGGGATTGAAACTCGTATTGCGTACGCCCGATTCACCCGAACCGAAAGTGTTTCAATCGCGGCTTGGCCTGATGGATCTCGTTCTCGAAGATCTCGAAGCCGATGGCGCCGAGCCACTGTATCCCCCGCTCCATTACACCGGCAAAACGCTGGAATTTTGTTTCACGCACAGCAACAGCCGCTACGGCGAAACTTTTTATTCGTTCGTCAACGGCCAGTACACGAGCGACGGCGGCACGCACTTGAGCGCGTTTCGCGAAGGCCTGTTGAAAGCGGTGAACGAATACGGCAAAGCCAAATACGAAGGCGACGACGTCCGCGAAGCGATGGTTGGCGCAGTCGCGATTCGCCTCAAGGATCCCGTGTTTGAATCGCAAACGAAGAACAAGCTCGGCAACACGGAAATCCGCACGGAACTCGTGAACAACGTTCGCGAAGAACTGTTGCATTTCTTCAACCGCAACAAAGCCATCGCGGATAAAATCATGGCGAAAGCCGAGGACACGCGGCAGTTGCGCAAGGAATTGCAGAACGTGAAAAAGCTCGCGCGCGATCGCGCCAAGGCGATCACGATGCGCATTCCGCAGCTCAAGGATTGCAAAAATCACCTGGATAAAAAGCGCGACAAAGGCAAAGGCACGATGGTTTTCATCTGCGAAGGTCAGTCCGCCGCGGGATCAATCACGAGCTGCCGCGACGTGAATAATCAGGCCGTGTTCGTCTTGAAAGGCAAGCCGCTGAACGTCTGGGATCTCAAGCGCGACATCGTTTACAAGAACGACGAGATGTACAATCTCATGCAGGCGCTGAACATTGAAGACAACCTCGACAGCCTGCGTTACGAAAAAGTGATTCTCGCCACGGACGCCGACGTGGACGGATTGCACATCCGCAATCTGATGATCACTTACTTCTTCCGCTTCTTCGATCAGCTCGTTCACGACGGGCATCTTTACGTATTGGAAACGCCGTTGTTCCGCGTGCGCAACAAGCAGAAGACGATTTATTGCTACAGCGAAACCGAGCGCGAAAATGCGATCAAGGAATTGGGCGGCAAACCCGAGATCACTCGGTTCAAAGGCTTGGGAGAAATTTCGCCCGCGGAATTCAAGCAATTCATCGGAAAAGAAATGCGCGTGAGCAAAGTGGAATTCGCATCCAAACCCGAAGCCTCCGGAATTCTGACCTTCTACATGGGCAAGAACACGCCCGAGCGAAAAGATTACATCATGGAAAATCTCGTGGTGCCAGTGGAGGATTGACGGGCTGAAATGCAACGCATAAACGACATGCGATGATCGTTCCCCATAAAAAACTCCCGGCAGACACTATTCGAAATTTAATTTGCGATTGATTCAGGATTTCCGGAGAGAAAGATAATTCCTGACATAACGATCCAATAAACCATCAAGGGCTATGTCAGCAGCGTCGTGCTTTTGAGGACTTCGCGATTTCGAGAGGTACTTCGTAAGCCAAGTAGCTGTTAACTTCACTATTAGGCGATTGTGCTCGTGGTAGATTTCTCGAACCCATGCCAAATCTTTATCCTTTTTCAATGACTCGTCGGTTTCTCGTGTGATAATAAAGCCAATTTCACCGTAATCACGAACGAGATATGAATTCATTTGCCTGTATTCGCTGGGGCCTAGATCAGTATAGTTTTTTACCTCAAAAATTACCTGTCGAGAGCTGTAATCTTTAAGGACTCGCTGCCACGCGTCAGTTTTACCCTGGTTCCGGGCGACGATGTCTCGCCGTTGAGTCGCATCTCGATTTGGCTTCAACTCGACATTGCTCAGT
Source organism: Verrucomicrobiia bacterium (assembly GCA_035765675.1). Lineage (GTDB taxonomy): Bacteria > Verrucomicrobiota > Verrucomicrobiia > Limisphaerales > DASXHY01 > DASXHY01. Next base: position 578 of record DASTXC010000079.1, on the reverse strand, counting down.
CCTCCAGCGAAGAGGATCGATATTGCCTGGTGGCACCATTCTTCAAACTGCTGCGCTCCTGCCGATCCTTCTGTGATTAATGAGAGAGCCGAAATGATTTGACCGATCCGATGTTTACGAATTTCAGGAGTTTGCGACGCAACTTCGATATCAAACTCGTCTCGAATTTCAGTAATGGCCGGAGGGACATCTTCAGCCTCTTCAACGTTCAATTCAGCGCCGCGAATATTGAGCGAACGCCAGTAACACGGATGGATAAGAAATTCGGCTTTCGGGTGAATCTCTAATTTTGTTTGATTCCCGTCATGGCAAAACTTGAATCTCGTCGATCCCACGTCTTTGATCCCGAGGAATCCGATGCTGTAAAGAGCTTGGACATATCCATCCGGAGATCCGAGAATAACAAAGTGCTGCGCTTCCTCGGCTGACAAGTTGGGGGCGGCGCAATTTCTTTTCTGTAAATTCGTTGAGCCTCAAACTGAGGGTGGGTTTTGGCATTCCATGTTGAGGTAAATTTTTCCGGTTTCCCATTCGTCGCTGGTTTCGCTCAAAAGCGCGGTGATCAGACGGAGGAGAGA
>DASTXC010000078.1:0-8027 GCA_035765675.1 Verrucomicrobiia bacterium | reverse complement strand
ACTGCGGAATACGTGAAACCGGCGGGAAGAGACTGCTTTGAAGTGGCACGAGCGGTCTGCTCGTGCCACGTGGATTCGGAGTTTAGAATTTATAATCAAATGCCACGGTGAGCGCGTGGGTTTCGATTCCACCAAACTTCAGATGACCGGAAGCGTGACGCGCGTCCCAGGCCGGTTCGGTGGTGCCGAAATAATGATATTCCAGCGCCAGGCCCATTTTGTCATTCAATTCATAACGCACTCCAGCAAAACCCTGATACGCGAAGACCACGTCCACATCACTGCCGTTGAGAGTCCGGCCGTTGAGCGAAATGGGATCGGCATCCAGCGTCGCGAGCGACATGCCGGCGCCGCCGCCGATGTAAGGCATGAACCGGCTGTGGGTTGGCAATTGCAACCGGCCATTCAACAGAAACGGCACATTGGAGAAGGTCGCATCAACGCGATTCGCGCCGCTGATGGTGTCGAGGCTGCTGATCATGATACCCGTTTGCGCTTCAGCGGAAAACCAGTCGCAGAATTTGTAACCGCCGGAAATTCCAAAGCGTGCGCCGGGATCAAACTTCACTTTGCGACCGCCGCCGGAGAAACCGAAGTATTCCTTCAATTCCGTTTCCGGCGTCCAGGTGCCGCCGATATCGGGGCGGACGTAATAACCGGTGTCTTCTGCGGCGTTCAAAGTGAGCGCGGTGAGCGACGCACACGCGCAGGTGACGGTGACAATAATTGTTTTTAAATTTCGTTTCATGATTGATCCTTGGTCGTTTGACTCGCGGCTGGGGATAAGATTTTCACCCGCAGTTGTCAACTCTGCGGCGTTGCTGCGCGTGCCGTTGTAAACGATATTCAGCTCACTCCCGCTCCGTGAGGAACGAAGCAGGAGAGAGCCGAAGAGGAAGCATGACCATGGTTGGAACGAATATTCTCGAAAGCGTCAATTCTCCGTGCGCAGCCGAAAGTAACGTTCCTTGTCGGTAAGGATGAATTGATTGGTGCGATCGAAGCCGCCGAAGGAATTGAACTGATTGGTCAGCAGTGGTTGCCAGAGCGTCAGCGGAGTCGTGAGGTTGGTGGCGGTGACGATTACAAAATTGCTGCTCGCGATTCCGCCGAAACCACTGAGGTTCAGATTCGTTCCTGAAACCAGTGGCGGACACAGATTCAATCCCTCTCCGTAAATTCCATAACCCGTAAGCCGATACGTGCCGTTGTCGTTCGCGCCTGCGCCGTCAATCATTACTTCGAAACTGCCGCTGTTCGTTCCCGGGTAGGAAAGCGTCGCGAGCGTGGCATTCTGAGCTGTAGCCAGCAGCGAGCCGTTGGCGCCGTAAAGCCGGATTCGCGGCGTAAACGTCCCGCTCAGCTTTTCGACTGTCAGCGAAATCGGATAACCTTTGCACGCGTTGAAGCTCCAGAAATCCAGATCGCCCAGCGCAATGATGCCGTCGCGACTGATGCTGTTGGTCAAAGCTCCGCCCTCGTCTCCATTCGAAGTCGCAAACGCGCCGGGAAACTGGCCGAAGTTCAACGTGTAGGGACCGGCGCCGTCCGGATAATAACTCTGCACCAGCACCATGAACGCGCCGCTGTTGGTGGCCTGAACAAAAATTCCGACGTCGCGAGCGCTGCTGGTTCCGCCGCTGGAAGTGGCGATCAATTTTCCATCCGGGCCGTATAAATTGAGTGTCGGACGAAAATCCGGCGCGCCAATTCGTAGCGCGAGATTGTCTCCATGATTTGCCGCGAAGCTCCACATATCAATGTCGCCGAGAGAATTCGTAGCTTGATGCGCCTTTCCATTCACGAGAGCGCCGCCCCCATCATCGAAGGAAACGACGTACACGCCGGGAATTTTTGCCAGCGTCAGCCGATACGGGCCGCTCACATTTTCGTAATATCCCTGCACGACCGCGGTAAACGTGCCCGTGTTGGTGGTGATTGTTTGAACCACCGCATCTTCAGCGGAACTGGTGCCGCCGGAATCGGTGGCGAGGAGCTTTCCATCCGGTCCGTAAAGCCGGATCAACGGACGGATTCCCGGTGAACCGATACGCAAAAAAACCGTTTCACCGGCTGTCGAATCAAAGGTCCATAAATCCATATCGCCTTTGGTCCAGTTGCCCGGAGTCGCTGCGCCATTGGCCAACTGACCGCCTTCGTCTCCCAGCGAAACCACGAACGCTTCCGGAACCTGCGCAAGAGTCAAAGTGTAACTTCCCGTGCCATTGATGTAATAACTGTGCGCAACGACGGTGTACGTTCCGCTGAATTTCGCGTCGGTGAGCAACGGCGCATCGGTGCTGCTGCTGCTCGAACCCGCGCTGCTGGCAATCAGAGCGCCGTTGGGATCGTAAAGGTCTATGCGCGGACGAAATCCCGTAGTGCCCATTCGCAGCATAAGAGTATCGCCGGCATTGGCGGTGAAACTCCACATATCCAGATCGCCCAGATCAATTGTTCCTGAGTTCACTGCGCCATTGGTCAGCGGTCCGCCCTGTTCGTCCGGCGAAACTACAAATGCGCCGGGCACATGGGCCAGACGGAGATTGTAATCGCCGCTGCCGGTTCCGTAATAACTGCTGATTTCAACGGTGAAATCGCCGTTCGTCACCAGCGTGATCATGATGAAAGCGTCGTTTGCGCTGCTGGTGCCGCCGGAATTTCCGGCCACAATCGATCCGTTTGGCGCTCGCAGATTCAGCAGCGGACGGAAGCCCGGAGCGCCGACGCGCAACACGATCGAATCGCCATTGGTGGCATAAAACGTGTAAGTGTTCGTTGTGTGCAAAACGAGAACCCCGGGCTGATCCACACCGTTGGTCAGCGTCGCGGCATTCATCGATGTAATTGCGCCGAGCATGACGAACCACAGGAAGGCGTGAAAACTCCGGTAGAACTTTTGTGTTTGAGAACTTTCAATCGATTCTTTTGCGGAAGCATTGCGGAATTGAAAATCCGGATGGGTTTGAAAAATGGAATCCGCCGGCGGGGTGAAACAATTCTGATTCATAATAACGCGCGATTGGTTTTACGAGTGGCTGAACTGCTCCCGACGCCGCAAAGCTGACCTCAGTTCGCCAAAGCACAAGGAAAAGTTGTTCACCAAATGCGATACCGAATTTCCCGACATCAGCGGAAAAGAATCTTTGTTGCCTGACGTCTTTGTTGTTAATTGCGCCGCGTGACTGAATCCACCATCCAGTCTTATCGCGGACGCATCGCGCCATCGCCCACCGGGCTGTTGCACCTCGGACACGCGCGAACGTTCTGGATCGCGCAGGAGCGCGCGCGGAACGCGAACGGTTCTGTGATTCTGCGCAATGACGATCTGGATCGTGCGCGCTGCAAACCGGAATTCGTTTCCGCGATGTTTGAAGATTTGCGCTGGTTTGGCTTTCAATGGCAGGAAGGTCCGGATGTCGGCGGTCCGTCTGGTCCTTACAATCAAAGTGAGCGTTTTGATTTTTATCGGGCGACGCTGAAACAACTGCTCGAGGGCGGTTTCATTTATCCCTGCACCTGTTCGCGAAAAGATATTCAAGCCGCCGTCAACGCGCCGCATGCCGCGGAGGATGACGAGCCGATTTATCCAGGAACGTGCCGGGAAAACAGAGTCGCGGAATTGGACGGTCGAAAATTTTCCTGGCGATTTCGCGTGCCCGATGGTGAAACGATTTCCTTTTTCGACGGCCATTTCGGCGAGCAACGATTCATCGCTGGAAAAAACTTTGGCGATTTTGTGGTTTGGCGTCCGGACGATGTTCCGGCTTATCAGCTCGCATGCGTGGCCGATGACGCCGCCATGCGGATCACGGAAGTGGTTCGCGGCGCGGATTTGCTGGTGAGCACCGCGCGGCAGCTTCTCTTGTATCGCGCGCTGAATCTCACTGCGCCCCGGTTTTATCACTGTCCCTTGATGACCGATGAATCCGGCGTTCGCCTGGCCAAACGTCATGCGTCGTTGAGCCTGCGCCGTCTTCGCGAGCAGAGTTTGCGTCCGGAAAAATTGCGGACTTCCTGGCGGCCGGGACTTTGAAGCAGATTCGAGAAAAAGAAGGAATCGATCCGTATTTCCGTCGGGGCGAACGAGTTGCATCAATGCGGGTTCAACTCCTTTTCTCCGTGCGCTTCTCAAGCCGTTTGGCCTGAGGAAAATCGGATGAAAAATTCGCGCTTTCGGGTTGAAAACTCAAAGCTGTCGGGCTAGAAACAGCCCGGCTGTTCCCGACGTCTTTGAACCCGGACGTCCGCCGTCTGGCCGAAATCAGCCTCGGCCCTCAGAAAATCCCAATCCTCCCGACATTATGAAAACCCGTTCCACGCTTTGGCGGATTCTGTTCGCGATCACGCTTCTGGCTTTCGCAATTCCTTCGGCGCGCGCCAACGTGAATCTCACGTTCAGCCTATGGCATGGTTACGACTTCTATTATCCCAACCTGAGCCTGACGGTTTCCAATGTTACAACCGCGACTTACCATCGGCTGGAATCGCCATCCGGTACGTTGTGGGTCAATCGCGGCAGCGGCAGCACGAACAATCCCACGTTTGTTACCAATCTCACCCAGGCCGTCAGCGAATCGACCAACGGTTTATGGAAACTGTTTTTGAACAAAGGCGACGCGTCGGAAGAGGTTTATTTTTTCACCGTTTCGATCAGCGGTATCACGAGCAACTTCCTCGGCGATGTGAAAATTCATTCGCCGCTTGATGGCAGCACCGGTGTTCCAGTCCAACCATTGGTCTATTGGAGTGGCCCCAGCAATCTGCCCGCGATTGATCTGTCGCTGAGGCACGACACGTCGGGCAACAGCTATTTCGAAAATCTTTCCGGCGCAGCGACCAATTGGAATCTTCCCGGCCCGCTCACGCCCGGCCCGAATTCTCTGCTCGTGATCTATCGTTCGAACAATGTTTCCGGAATCACGTTCAGCACGCCCACCAACGCTCTGGGCCAAACGCTGCCCGGCTGGACGGCTCAGGGCGAAGTTCATACCTACAGCTATTCTTTTTTCGAGGTTGCGGGTGAAACGCCTTCCGGAGGCGGATCTCTTTTCGCGCATTTCACGTTCGATGATTCCAACGATCTCGGCCATGACGATTCCGGCGGTGGAAATGACGGAAGCGTTTTCTATCCGGGCGACGGCAATCAGTTTCCGGAATACAATCCCGATGGTATTTCCGGCGGCGCAGTTGAGTTCGACGGTCTCAACGGAATTTTCTGGGATGGCGAAATGACGAATGCGTTCACCGGCAGTTATTCCGTTTCGCTCTGGCTGAAGACCTCGCAAAGCTACGGTTCCGATGAAGACAGCGCTGACTCGGGCGCGATCATTTTCGATGCAGGCGCGAGCATTCCGCTCGCATTGACCGGCAACAAGCTGGCGTTCCAAACCGGATATGGATCGTCGCTTCTGCATTCCGGCGCGGATATCAATTTCGGTGAATTCGTTCATCTGGTGGTCACGCGAAATGCGGACACCGGCGAAAAGCAGATTTATTTCAACGGCGAACTCGATTCGACGGAATTCGGCGACGCTGGAGCGGAACCACCGGCTTTTGAAGTGCGGCTCGGTTACAGCTTCATCAGCGGTCAGGGAATCGAAGGACTTGTGGACGATCTGCAAATTTATTCCGCGCCGCTGTCTCCGGATCAGGTCGCGTATCTTTTCGATCATCCCGGCGAAATCGTCGTCGGCGGCAACAGCAGCTTGGGCGATGCGGTGGACGCGCCGGAATTGACATGGACCACCGGTGGCGATGCGCCCTGGGTCGCGCAGACCATGACCACCTTTGACGGAATCGATGCGGCGAAAAGCGGAACGATTGATGATTACCAGGAATCCTGGATTGAAACCACGGTGCAAGGTCCAGGCGAACTGACGTTCTGGTGGAAAGTTTCCAGCGAAGACGGCGCGGACTATCTCGAATTCACCATCGACGATGAATATCAGAACGACATTTCCGGCGATTGGGATTGGCAGCAGCAGACGTATCAGATCGAACCGGGAACTCACACGTTGCGCTGGCGTTATTCCAAGGACAGTTGCTGCACGGATTACGATGATGCCGCTTACCTCGACCAGGTCACATTCAATCAACCCGCGCCGTCTTTGACCTTTTCGTTGAGCCTTTACCGGGAAGTGCGCAGCGGGTTTGAAAGTTTCTCTCCCGGCGAGACAACTTTCTTTGCGTTCCCCAACCTTCAGGGATTCGATGATCCCATCAGCTACCATCTTGTCGAATCGCCGGACGCCTTCTGCCAAAGCAAATTTGGATCAGACGGCAGCTCTTCTTCCGGCATTCTCACCAGCTTCGACACGCTGCTGAATCGTTTGACAAATGGCGTCTGGAAATTGTGGCTGAACAAAGGAACGCCTCAGGAAAAATTCTACACGTTCACGGTGTCGGTTGCGGATCTTTCATCGAATGCACTGGGCCACGTAATCATTACTTCGCCGCTCGACGCAGCCGATGCGATTTCGCCCAACACGGCGTATCAATGGACCGGGCCAACCGGCTGGACCGGACTGCGTGTTCGCGCGTGGCAACCGCGATCCGGCACGGATTTTCAATATGCAAACAGCCCGTTGCCGCCCGATGCGCAAAGTTGGATTGGCGGTCCAACGCTCGCCAGCGGAACAAATTATTTTACTGTGGATTATGAAAACATCGTAACGAATTTCACTGTGACGATTCCCTATCCGGAATTTTCCATCGGTGAAATGACAGTTCATTCCACGGCCAAATCCGGATTCATCGTGACAAATCCATCCATCGCTCTGCTGAATCCGAAACTCGTTGGATCGAATCTGGAATTTTCATTTCAATCGCAGAACGGCATGACGCACGTCCTGCTCTCGCGCACCAATCTCACGATGGGTGCCTGGCAAACGAACAGCCTCGTCATCGGCGATGGGACCCTGAAACTGATTTCCGTTCCGAAAACCAATTCGCAGGAGTATTTCCGCATCAGCACGTATTGAACGGAGCAGTTGGGTTGCGCACCGGCAATGGGCAGGAGCGCGGGATTTATCTCGCATGAGTACGGCCTGCGGATCGTGCAGTTCGGATGTCTGACGCGGAGCGCGGCTCTGCGAGCCGCAGCAACGAGAAACTTACAAACGCGGGTCAAGTAGTCGAACGCGCTGAAACTACAAAGTTGCTGCGGGTCACAGAACCGCGCTCCGTGCTGCGCTCCCACGAAATTCATCCAGCGCCTGATTTTTCAAACCGGTTTCCATCCCGCCTTGATCTCTACACTTGTAAAGAATCGGCTTGACCATCTCTACAATTGTAGAGACAGTTCGCGCAACAAACGCCGGAGTGATTATGTCCAAACCCCAAATTGAACTGACCGAAGCCGAGTGGAGCGTGATCAAAGCCGTCTGGGATTCCGAACCCTGCACCGCGCCGGACATCCAGCAGAAGCTCGCCAAAAAAACCGCCTGGACCTACAGCACGGTTCGCACGCTGATGGATCGCATGGTGGCGAAGGGGCTTCTCAAAGCCGACAAGCAGCGCAATCCCACGCTGTATCGTTCCGCGGTCTCGCAAACGCAGGCGCAGAAGGGCGAACTGCTCTATGCGCTGAAGCACGCCTTCAACGGTGCGCTCACGCCGATGGTTCAATGTCTCCTCGAAACTTCCAACCTTTCCAGCGACGAACTTTCTGAACTGGAATCTCTGATCAAAGCGCGCAAGAGAAACGCAAAGAAATAGCCGCACAAATCTATAACTCAGCCAAATGAATTCTTTCATCGAACTTGTGAATGCGGGCGGCGATCGGATTTGGCATTTCGCCGGGCCGATGCTCTGGCAATCCAGCCTCCTGATCCTTGCCCTGTTTGTGATCGATTTTATTTTCCGCCGCCGTTTGCGCGCGAGCATTCGTTACGCGCTTCGGATCGTTGTCTTGATCAAGCTGCTGTTGCCACCGACGCTCGCATTGCCAACCGGCGCCGGTTGGTTGTTGCGACATTCCGAATCGCAACCGCTTTCCCCCGCTTCCGAAACGAAAATGATTGTGA
>DASTXC010000077.1:0-19821 GCA_035765675.1 Verrucomicrobiia bacterium | reverse complement strand
GTCTGATTGAAAATGCGTTTGCCGTTGTGAATTGAAAGCAAGTGATGAAACGGATCGCGGCGCGAAACCAGTTCGCCCATGCGTTCCCAATCGGCCTCGGTTTTGTGCTCCATGAAATCGTATTCGTTCGCCATCGACCACCAGACGTTTCGATAGGCCGCAAGCCGCGCGACGATGTAACGCAGGTAACGATCGTCCTCGGTCGGCGTCATGCGATCGAAACCCCAATGCCCGCCGTCGTACGGATGCAACAAAATCAAATCCGCTTCGATGCCGAGCTTTTGCAGATCGAGAATGCGCTTCTCCAAATGTTGAAAATAGGCGGGATTGAATCGTTCCGTGTCCCAGTTCCGCAACGTGCCTTCAAACGGATACGACGGCGGTTCGTTCGTGTTCCAGGAATAGCGCTTGGGGAAAACGCAGAAGCGCAATTTGTTGAACGGCGACGCCGCCAGCGTTTTCAGCGTCTGCTCCTGCAGCGCTTCGTCCTGCAATTCCCAAACGTAACAAGTCGTACCAAGTTGCTTGAACGGTTTGCCGTCCGCATAAGCAAAATGAAATGTGTGCGCCACCTGCACCGGCCCGTGATTTTGCGGCGAAGGTTCGGTGGCAACGAATTCGCCCGTTTTCCCATCGAGTGAATTCGCGTCGCTTTCCGTCACGTATTTCCAATGGCCTTGTTTTTCCGGCATGAAACGCACGCGATAAATGCCGTTGCCATCGTAAAATCCAGGAACCTCAATCGAATCGTAATCCTGGGAAAACCGCGCGGCAAAATGAACGTCCATGAAAGGATTTCCGTTCGTGGGACCGGGCAAAGCGATTTCATAAACGCCCCACTGCTCAACCGTTTCCGCGGCGTGAATTGGCGTGAGAAAAAACACCGTGAGCATGACCGCCACGAAAGCCTTGAATCCGGAGCGCGGGTCAGCGACCCGCAGCAGCGCGAATCTTTCCGCGGTATCGGCATTTTCAACGCGCTTGATTTTGCAAAGTTGCCGCGAGTCGCAGACTCGCGCTCCGATCATTTCATTCTGATTCGCAAATTTCATTTCATTGCTCCTTCGTCAGCCAGATCACTGAAGCGTTTGGTAGATTCACTTTTCTTCCCGCATTCACCATTTCGCCGGACGTCACCGCGCCGGTTTTTGGATCGACGACATTGATGCGGAATGCGCCGGACTCATCGGTCAAATCCAACTCAGCTTTCTCGCGCGAACAGATCAACATCTGCTTTCCTGGTTCGCGCAGAATCCAACATCCGTCCCTCGACGCTTCCGGCCAGAACTTCATTTGCGGAATTGCGGCAAGCAGTTTTGCGTCGGTGGATTGCGGCAATCGCGGCAACGAACCGCCCGCGCAAACCCAGGCCCAGCCCGCGTTGTCGAAATCGCAGATCAAAGCCTTCGCCGGAAATCGTTCGCGATATTCCGCCGCCATTTGCGCCAAATTGAAGGCGTCCGGCCGTCCGCCACGCCATTGCCGTTCGAATTGCCGCGGTGAAAGATTTTTTCCACCCGGCGGCGCGAACAAGCCTTTGTCCGTTTGCCACCAATAACGGAAGTCGATAAGGTCCACGATCTCGCTGCGTTTTGCATCAGCGAGGATTGCATCCTGAACATCCTTCGTCGCCGAAAGCGCGATGAGCGGCCTGGGATTCGACGCGGCGTTTTCGTTTTCCCAATCCGCGATTGTATCCAGCCAGAACTGCACAAACTTCAGCGGACCGGTGAATTCCGCAGCGGTAAACTGGATGACGTTTGAGTTGGTTTTGAAATTCTCCAGGCATTGGCGGATGTAGCCCTCGTGCAGTTTGCGACGCACGGGATGCGTCACATCGTAAAACAATTCCGCCTGGAAGATGCGTTTGTCGCCCGCATACGGCGGCGGTTCGGGAAAGCCGGTTTCATTGATGTTGTTTGCCGAACGCCACGGAAAATCTGCCCAGTGCGCACCGGCTTCAATGATGTTGTGCTGGAAATAATTTTCGTGAAACAACACCAGCCCGCGCGTTTCACAAACATCCGCAAATTGCCTCAATCGATTCCAATACCACGGATTGAATTTCGTGAGATCGTATTTGCTTAAACCGTCCCAGGCCGTCCCCTGCCCCGAACGCGCGAAGGGCAGTTCATAAAACGGCGGACGCACTTCGCCGTTCATCCGGCGAACGCGTTCGTGATCGTCACGGCGGCGGTCGTACCACAAACCGTAATTGTGATCCAACGCAGCATCGCCATCTGCGATCATCGCATCCGCGACTTCATTCAAGTCATCAATGAAACCACGTCCGATCCGGCCGGGAACAAACCGCGTGACGCCCAATCCGGCATTATCCGCATCGTTTGGCCGAATCGTTCCGCGCCACCACGAAACCTCCGCCGTGCCGCCAATCAGGAGTTTGCCATCGATGGTAAGCCAGCCGTTTGTGAGAACCAGAACGTGTTTCGGGTTTGGAATTTTGAGTTTCACGTTCGCGAGATCTTCGGCTCGAATCACATTTTTAAAATTCGTTGGAATCGGATCGCGCTCGTTTGCTTTCGCGATGTAATCCGAAAGCAGCGGCGCGGGTTGATGTGAAGCAGCGGCAAGTTCCTGCGCTTTGTCCAAAGGTGGATTGCTGGATTCCTCGTGCGGCCGCGGCATGAGTTGAAGCCGATTCGCAGCGTCCGCGCCGACACGTTCCTCCAATTGCGCTGCATACAAGCTGACGGGCGAAACGAAATTGTTGGCATCGCGCCAGATGCCGTTTCCGGAAAATTCCGCCCAACAACCGAATGCCCAGTTCTGCGCGCCCGGCGGATTCTCACAACGAATGATCGCAGCGCTGCAATTCCACAACATCGAGTTCGCCGCCGCCCAGCCGATCGATTTTCCACTTCCGGGAATGAAACCCAGCGTGAGCGCGTTGCCATCGATATTCACGTTGTCGAAGAGAATTCCCGACGCCCAGCTTTCAATCGCGCCACTGTCGCTCAATGGCAATCGCGCTTCACATTGCACGAAAGCATTCGGCCCCGCGGCGCAGTGTCCGATTGAAAAATCATGCCGGCCGTGCTCGGAGTAACAGCGGAGAAACAAGGTCTGCTGGCCCATCGTGAAAAACGTGTTTCGCCGATAGCCGCCGTCTTCGGAAACGGGCGTGAACGAAAGACAATCCTGAACCGTGACGCGGCTGGCGCTTTCGTAAAGCGCCACGGCAGAACCGGCAAAGTGTTTGAACGTCACCTGGCGCACCCACGCATCGCGGACGTTCTCCATCGTGATCGCGCACCAGGAATGATTTTCGCCTTTCGGATTTCGTGCGTCGAAGGTTGATTCCAAGGTGAGATTTTCAATTCCGATGTTCTGAATCCGGCCCGGCCATTGGCAGGAAACGACGTAAGCTCTGGCAACGCTGCTTTCTAATTTAGCGCGACGTGCTGCTTCGGCCGACGCAGGTTTCGAAACCTGCGATACAGCAGACTTGGAAGTCTGCGCTACGAACTCCAACGCCGTTGTGATGGGCGCGTCCACGGTGATGCGATTTCCTTCCACGGATTTGATCACGCGGTCCCAAACGATATCGCGGCTGCCGGGTTTCCAACCGCCGCCAATGCCTCCGCCGAATTCATTTGCGTCCAGCAGATCAATCCACTCCTGCGTGCTCGGGCGAATCACGCGAATGGAATCGCCGGCTTTTAAACCTTCCGCACTGCGAAGATTAAAACTCGTCGCGCCGACCGAAACATATTCGTCCGCAATTTCCCAATCCGCATTCGTGGTGATTTGCGAATCATCTTCTCCGACGATGCGAATGAGCGTGCGCCGATCCAATCCCGCGGCAACCAACGTTGTGCCATTTGAATTCGCGCCGCAGCCGCGCAACACCACACCGGAATTTGTAATCAACAAATTGCCGAAAACCTGATGCCGCCCTTTCAACAACAATACCGCGCCGCGGACGCCATTGGAATCAGGCGGCAATGTCGCAACGTAATCGATCGCGCGCTGAATGACCGCGGTGTTGTCGCCGGAAGGATTGGGATCAACGGTGACTTTGACCGGAGCTTCGGGAATGGGGCGATCACCACCCGCGTAACCAGCGGTGGAAAAATCGGGAATGCGATTGCCGCGCTCATCCTGATCGTAAACCAGCTTGCCGGCTTTGAAGGAAATGATGCGAGGCTGATTTTTCGGCGCGGCGTGAAGTGGAACTGTGATCGCAAGCAGGCAGGCCGCAATCCAAATCCACGTGAAAGCGCTTTGCTGCGTAGCGCAGACTGGCAGTCTGCTGTATCGCAGATTGAAAATCTGCGGCGCTTCGACTTGTTCCACCGTTCGCCGACTGCCAGTCGGCGACACAGCAGACAGACAGTCTGCGCTACGAACGGAAAACTTTTCGGGCGACATATTCCTCATGGCAGCTTTCCGGTCAGGCGTTGCAGGCATTCATTGCGCGCGATGATTCTGCCGTCGCACAAAATGCTCAGCCCTTTGCCGCGGTGATAACGCGTTCCATCTTTGTCCCAAAGAATGGTCAGCGTGCTTCCGTGATATTTCACGCCGTCGAGACAGAACCAGTTCCAAACATCTTCCGGCAACAACGGCCAGACCTCCACCACGTCATCCGCACGTGGACGCAATCCAACGACTCCCGTGATCAGCAGGTCGGCAAACGTTGAATGATTGTAATAACGGCTGCGGCCATTCTTGCCGTTGATCCAATCGCCGGTGACTTCATCCAGATATTCGCCGATGTAAGGTTTTCCATTCTGATGCTGGCTGCGGACATAGGTGAGGAACGCATCGAAGTAATCGCGGCGCGAAAGAATTGTTTGATTGTAATCGCGCAGAACGTTTGCGAGTGCGTTCAAAGTCTGAGACGTGGCAAACGGCCAGACGGCGCCATCCCACTCGCAGGTGCCGACGCCGTGGGAACGAAATTGCGGATGCCGCCGTTCCGCGGTGGTTATTCCAAATGGCGCGGCGAAACCTTCCGGATCTGTGAATTGTTTCCAGGCGATCGTCGTGTCCACGCTCCAGTTCGGCGAAGGCAATTCAAACATCCACGGAATGAAGCCCAGTTCCTCACGCGCATTGGAGAAACTCCCGTTTTCCAGCCGTACTTGGAAAAAGTTTGCCTCGGGATTCCACAACGTTTGGTGAGTGAGTTGTTGCAGACGATTGGCTTTGTCATCGAACGTCCGGGCCAGCTTCTCCTTTCCGGCGAGCCGCGCGATTTCGGAAATAGCGCGCGCGTTCGCGAACATATAGCTGTTGATGGTCGGACGAATATTCTTTTGCCGGCGTGATCCGCTGATCGATTCCTCCATCCCGTCGCGAACGTCATATTGCCAGAACAATCCGTTCGGAAGCTGACGTTCCGTTTCCCAGGTTTCGTAATCGCGAATCAGGTCGTTCAAAAACCGCGTCACAAATTTCCGGTCACCATTCACAAGAAAACATTGATAAACCGCGTCGGCGAACCAACTGCTGAATTTGTGAAAGTGCGGCTGCGGTTTGCCGTGATTTCCGCGAAGCCAGAACGCGATGTAATCGTTCACGAACTCCGGATTACGCAGCCAGCGGCCTTCGGCAATGTGGAAACCCGTGGCGCAACTGATCGTGTTGTAAGCGCCGGCGTGATTCACTGGCGTGAGAAATTCAGTGAAGACAAATCCATTCGGCGTTTGGACGAGATGCTTCCGAAACGACCACCAGCGGAAATAATAAATCTCCTCCACGTCCGCGTCGGGACATTCGAACAGCGGAATGTTTTCCTTCAACCAGTTCCACGAATCCGCGTTGGAAATGAAGTTCGTGACGTTCTCATCTTCCATCGAATTAAATCGCTCGATGTGATGCGCGAACGCGGCGGGTTGAAGAACAGGAAACGTTCCTGCGGCGGAGGAGAAACAAACCGTGATGAACAGGAGGAAGCTGAGGGAGCGGAGAAATACAATCTCAGTATGTCTTCGGAAAGCTTTCTCGCGGTTTTCATTTTCGCCTTTTTCCATTCGAGCGTGCGGGTTGCTCAAAGCACCCTCACCCCTTCCCTCTCCCATCCGACGGGAGAGGGTGGCCGAAGGCCGGGTGAGGGTTGGTTGTTGAATGTTTCGGCCGTTCATCATTCCAGTTTATCCAGTTCCGCTTTGAGTTCTGTGAGCCGGCTTTCCACCAGCGCGCGTTCTTCCGGACGAAAACGCCGGAACGGCTCGGCCAGGAAATCATCGCAAACACCAAGACAGGCCAATGCGCATTTGATGCCTTTGATGATGGAAGACGGATGGCGTCCAATCCGATACAGCGATCCGCTGACGCGCAGAATGATTTGATGCAATTCCTTTGCGCGATTGAGATCACCGGCGCGCGCGACCTCAAAAAGCTTCACGTAAAGTTTTGGAAAAAGATTTGCGCCGCCACTCACGCCGCCGTGGCCGCCCGCGAGTACGGCGTCGAACAACATTTCCTCCGGGCCGATCAGCAATGGCCAGTCCGGTCGTTGCTTCAGAATTCCGAGCGCCTGATGGAAGTAGATCATGTTTCCGGAACTGTCTTTCAAACCGATGATACGCGGATTATCCAGCGCGCGGCGAACGGTTTCGAGTTCGAACGGAACTTTTGTCAGCGCGGGCATGTTGTAGAGAAACATCGGCAACGGCAGTTCAGCAGCGAGGTGGTCCAGATATTCCTGCAATTCCGGCTGGCCTTCGGGCAAATAATACGGCGGCGCGACCACCACCGCCGCAGCGCCCGCATCAGCGGCGATTTTGGCAACGTTCACGGATTCAACAAACGCGGTATCGGTTGCGCCCACGAGGATTGGCACGCGCCCATTCACCTGCCGCGAAACGCGTTCGATCAACTCACGTCGCAAACGATAGCTGAGACTCGGACCTTCGCCCGTGGTCCCAAGAATGAACAGGCCGTTCACACCGCCCGCGAGAATGCGTTCGATCAGGCGCTCCAATCCCGCAACGTCCAGTTGATCGCGACCGCTCAGCGGCGTGATCATCGGCGGAACAATTCCCGTCAGCGGCGCGTTCATGTTTTTTGAATTGAGGAAATGGATTCCGAAACCCGACCGGCGCGCCGGCGCAGATCAATCCAGCTCACGAACAATCCCACGAGGAGAATCGTCAGTGTGCTGATCACCACAATCAAGAGCGTATGAAATGGACTGCGCCAGTTCCCCGCAACTCCCGTCCAGCCCGGTGAAAAAGTCATCCACGCAATCATCACCACTCCCGCGATGACGCCAATCGCTGCCGCGCGATTTCCGGCGCGCCGCGCCAGCAGTCCGAGCAGAAACAATCCGAGCATTCCGCCGCTGAAAATGCTGGCCAGTCCCCACCACGCGTCCAGCGCATTGCGGATTTGCATCATCGCCAGCGCCATCGCCGTGCCCGCCATTCCAACAAACAACGTTGCGAGATGCAGGACGCGCATTGATTCGCGCTCGGTTGCGTTTGGTCGAACGTAGCGCTTGTAGATGTCGCAAAGGATAAGCGTGGCGGAACAATTGATGGAACTCGAAACCGTGGATTGCGCCGCGGCAAAAATGCCGGCGATGACCAATCCCGTTAATCCCACCGGCAACTGCGCGACGATGAAATGCGGGAAAACGGAATCCGGTTTTCCCACGGCATCAACGCCGGAGAGCAATTCCGGACGCGCGGAATAAAAAGCGAACAGGCCGGTGCCGATGAAGAAAAACACCGCCGAGATCGGCAAATAGAGCAATGCTCCAACCCATACGCTGCGCGCAGCTTCACGATCGTTCTTCGCGGTCTGATAACGTTGGACGTAGCTTTGATCGATGCCGAAGTTTTGCAGATTGATGAAAATGCCATTCAGCAGCACCACCCAGAAAGTCATTTGCGAGACATCCGCGCCGAAGCTGCCGAGGCTGAATTTTTTGTGAGCGGCCGCGATTTCAAAAAGTTGCCCCGGACCTTTCGGCATTCCAAGAAAGAGAATCCAGACGCACGCCAGCGCGCCAACAATGAAGACAACGCTTTGCACCACGTCGGTCCAGATCACGGCTTCCATGCCGCCGACCAGCGTGTAAACAATCACTAACACACCGGCGCATAAAATGATTGCCACCATGCTCCATCCGGTGAGCGGCGCGAGCGCGAGCGCCAGCAGGTAGAGGATGGTTCCCATGCGCGCGAGTTGCGTGAGCAGATAACAGATCACAGCGTACGTTCGCGCCCAGGGACCGAAGCGATGTTCCAGATGTTGATACGCCGAGACTTCACCGGAGCGGCGATAGAACGGAACGAAGTATTTCACCGCGATCCAGGTGGTCAATGGAATCGAAAGGCTGAACACAAAAGCAGTCCAGTTGGTGGCAAACGCTTTTCCGGGCAGCGCGAGAAAACTGATGCTGCTGACGTAGGTTCCGAAGATGGAAAGTCCAACCGCCCAGCCAGGAACCCGGCGTCCAGCCGCCATGAACTTCTCGGGATTCAATCCCTTGCGTCCAAACCAAAGCCCCACGCCCACAATCCCGGCGAGATAAATCGCGAGCACGAGCAAATCAATGACGGGGAGCGACGACATCTTCGGATGATATGGCAGGCTTGAAACCGATCAGGCAACAGCGGGGTTAAAGCAAAGCCGCCCCAGGAGGGGGCGGCTTGCAGGAATCATGAACGAACCAACTCAACGGCGGCGGCGGAAGATCATCAACGCCGCGGAACCCAATCCCAACAGAGCAAAGCTGCTGGGTTCCGGCACCACGAGGCCAAAGCCATCGAGAACAAAACGGTCGGGAGCCGTGCCGTCCGAGAGAATTGACGGACCTTGCAGATATATCTTCAGATTGCCGTCACCGTCCGCAGTCGCCATTCCCGGAACCCAGCTCCAGAATCGCGTATCACCGGCGTTGACCGTGGGCAAAGAATTACCGAATTCCGACGAATTGTCCACCCAATGAATGGCCGTGCTGCCACGATTGTCCACCGTGTTCCAGCTTTCTCCGTCGAAACTGACGTCGATTCCATAGCGCGCGCCTGGAGTCGGTGAATTGGTGGTGTTCTGCGGGTAGATTCCAAAAATCATGACTAAGTAGTCCTGATTCGGAGTCAATCCCGATATTTGTTGATATCCCGGCACATCGCCTTCGCTGTAACGAATCTGATACGCGCTCCCCCCCCAAGCCGGAACCCCTGGACCAGTATTGCGATAACGCCAATTGGACGTCCCGTCACCCGTATCCGCCAGCAGCGGCCCGCCGTTGGTGGTGTAAAGGTTTGCCGAGGAGCCGGCATCCGGATGCTGCAACCAGTCCACTGCGTCAAAATAACTTTGAGCGCTCAGGGACGTGCTGCCGATGGTCAGCGCGATGGCCGCTGCAAGAGTTGAACTGAATTTGATCATACGTCTGTTGGTTAGGGGTTGAGGGTTCGCGTTTCTGCTTCGGAAATATTGAATCTGTTATACGTGTCCGCTCCCGGATTCTTCAAATGTAATGGTGTTCGAGAAGTGCTTAAACACTTGTGAAATTTGATATGGCAGTTTTACGGTTTTCAGAGTTCAACGCGCGGCAATATCCGGAAATTCACCGACGAGCGAGCCGAGGTATTCTTCCAGATTGGTATAACCATCATGATCGCGATCCGCATTGCCGTCCGCGGGATCCTGCGGGTTCAGACCTGCGCGCTTTTCCCAGTCATTCGGCATTCCATCGTGATCGGAATCCCAATCGGCAGGACGATGTACTTCGGGATAATTCTCCCAACCGCCCACGTCTTCTTGCGAATCCGGCAATCCGGGCAATCCCGTTTTGCTGCCTTTGAATTTGTAGGTGCCGTTCCGAACCTCCGCAATGACGCGTTGATCGTGTTCGTCGAGCGTGGGGAAATTGCAGCCGACGTTCGCGAGGACATCGGTGTAAGCGTCTTCCGCGGATTCGGTTTTTACCAGCGAATCGAAAAATGGCTGATTCACCCAGGGACTGTAATCCTCCGGCAGATGACCGCCGTTTTCCGTTGTGGCAATGCGTCCGGGCGTCTGATCCGCAGCATCGAAATGGCCGGGCATCACGTTGCCTGCAATGTAATACTGCTGTGTTCCCTTGAAGCCGCCGTATTGCGCGTTCAAGGCGCGGAACCAGGTCGTCGCCGGGCCGGGCTTGTAATAGTTGTTCACGAAATTCACTTCGTGTGCGCCGCCGTCGGTCGCGCGATGTTTCCAGTTGTAAACAACGTTGTTTCGGAGATCGAGGCGGCCGGTATAGAAATGCTGTTTGTCCAGACCGCCCGCCATGCTCCAGTTTCGTCCGGCGCAATGCGCGAGCAGATTGTGATGAAAGCTTCCGATGTCGCCGCCGATGCTCGCGGCATAACCGTGTTGCGTGCCGGGCGGATATTTTTTGTGACCGGCGGCATTCAATGCTTCGGAAATCAACGTGCGTTGGAGCGTGATATTCTTTCCGCCGCGCGAGCTGAAGGCTTCGTCCATGGTCCAACTGATCGAACAATGATCAATGATGCAGTTGTCGCTTGAGGCCATGCCCATTCCGTCCAGCGTTTTGCCGGAAATGTTTCCGGGACGCACGCGGACATAGCGGATTATCACATTCGTGGCGCCGAGCATTCCCATGTTGTATTGGCGCAGGCAAATGCCTTTGCCGGGCGCGGTCTGGCCGGCGATGGTGAGATAGGAATTCTGCTTCCGGATGATCAGCCGGGACTCCAGCGTGATCAGGCCGGAAACATTGAAAACCACCGTGCGCGGCCCCTCAGCTTCTACAGCAGCGCGCAAACTGCCGGGGCCGCTGTCATTGAGATTCGTCACCGCAATGACGCGCCCGCCACGTCCGCCTTTTGCGAACTGGCCATAGCCTTCGGCAGTGGGAAACGCGCGTTGACGCATGCACTGGTGTTCTCTGATCTGGCGGCGAGCCTTAGAATAGCCTTCGGCAGTGGGAAACGCGCGTTGACGCATCGCTGTTTCGGGCGCAGCGAAAGCGGTCGAGAACAATGAACCCGCGAGAAGTCCGGCAACAATACCGCGACAGGTCCGCCGGGCTTTCAATCCAGAAATCAGAAAATACATGAGCAAAACACCGTTAAACTGAGCGTGAATTTACAATCGACATTGACGCATTCGCACGTCGCAGACCAACCGTTTCGAACCGACGGATTGAACGGTTTCTCTGAGGCACCTTCGGTGCGGAATCAGGGTGGCAGACTGCGCCGCCCCATTAGATCGGTTGCGCTCTCCGGAGAAGGAGAGCGCACAAGTCAGATTTATTAAAACGTCGGATGAGCGAGCCGGAATACTTTTATCTCCAGCTTGTTGGTATCAATCCAATTCGTAATCGTGATCTGGTTGGTCAGCGTCGATCCGGCAACGACCGTCCAGTTGGTGCTCAAGCCGACGTTGAGCGGGTTGACCTGGCTTTGCAATTCCCAGCCTTTGTGATCGGACGGCCAGGAGAACGTGATGTTGGTTCCCTGGAAGATGGTGGTTTGCAGAGGAACCGAGTTGGTCGCGGTTCCCAGGATGCTGATGATGCCGTTGGTTCGGAATTGAGATAAATCCCATACCAGCCCGAGACCTGGTGAATGCGGCTCCACGACGGGCACTTGATCCGTGTTCAGGGGAATGTTTCCAAACCCCGCGAAATTATCAAAATCCCTCTTGAACAGCTTCAACACCGTTCCAGGACGGAACGGCTGCGTGCCAATGTTGTTGATCTGAATAACGCCCTGCATCGTTGACCAACGATCCACATACACAACGTCCGAATTTTTTGCCGCACCGGCGCCATTGGAACCGGCGAACGGATTCGATCCGTCTGCAGAATCCATATCAACATCCATGATGATTCGAGAGCCTTGAACGAAGTCAAAGCGACCCTGGCTTTTGAACGTCGCAATCTGGCCCGGAGCATCCCCCGGCGAAAGCACGCCGCCCGAACCGATATTCAAGCGCGCCTTCAGGGCCGGTTCGGCGGCACTCAAATCCTGTTTGCCGGCTTTGATTTGGCCGGTGCCAACCAGCGTTCCAAACAGATCGATCCGATATGTTCCATCCGGTCCGTTCACCAAGCCGTTCTGCCAGGTTCCATCCAGCACCAGCAAGCCACCCTGATCGATTTGACTTGTGCTCGGAACATTCATGCTGACTTTGCCGTTGGCCGGTATGTGCATGATGGCATTGGATCGAACCAGCACATTGTTGTTGATCGTTCCTGAATTGGTCAAAGTTCCGGCTTCAATGGTCACCGTATTGGCCACAGTCGCGCCGGGCAAAAGCATCGTGGCGCCCGAAGAGGTCAGGCGATTGATGCTGCCCGCAAAATTCAATTTGCTTCCCGCAGCGACGGTCGTTGCGCCGATCGAGCCAGCGCCTTCCACGATTCCCTGATGAATCGTCAGCGGCAGTTCACTCGCCACATCCAGCGTCACCACGTTGGTTCCCCACTTGTTCATCGGCGCCGTTCCGCCAATGGTTCCCGCGCCAGAGAAAGAGTAGGCCACGGATTGATTCGTAATCAGCACGCCGGTTCCGCCGACATACACTGTTCCCGGAACGGTTACAGTTGGATTGCTCGCCATTTCATCAAACCGCGCGGCGTCGCCGTCTTCGAACACCAGACCCGCCTGCCAGTTCGGCGACGAAGTATCCCAGGCCGTGCCGGGCATGCCATTCCAAACCAGGGTCGCCGGAGCAACATTCAGAATAACAACGTCAACCGTGTGATTGGCCGTATCATTGACGACGTAGCCAAACAATCCCGCGGGCAATTCCACACTGAAATTGGGCGAAGCCGATTGATACGAAATGATCGGCAACTGCGCCGGGAACGCCCCCAGATTGGAAACTGATGCCAGTTTGATCACATTGCCGGAGCCGCTGGTCACGAGGCTGTTGACATACACGTAAGGAGTTGCTTTCGAGCCGTCCACATGCAGCGTCAGGGTGGAATCACTCATGGTCAGTGCATTGAGCGCTTTGTCCGGCTGACCGATTTCGTTGGTGACAATCAATTGCGAACCGCCGGTGATCGAAATGCGGTTGTTCACGGAAACTTTTGTAACGCCGCCAACCCAGATGTTGCTGGCCATCACGATGCCGCCGTTGCTGATATTGAGCTGTCCGTTGCCTTCTTCAGCCACGCGCTTGTCGCCCGCATCGGCGGTCGTATATCCCAGATGCAAAGTGCCGTTCACGCGGAACACGGCGGAAGTGCTCACGTTCAATGTGCCATAAACTTCGCCGCTCGGATCGTCGCCCTGATCTTCTTCATCGATCAGGTTATTACCCTGTTCCTGGGCGGAAACGAAAGCGGTGTTGACATCAAAAACGCCAGCGGAGATCGACAGTGCGGCTTGGGCGGTGTCGTTGTCTTTGGATTCCAAACGGTCACGTCCGAGATACAACCGGTCCACCAGCGCATCTACGCGGCCGCCATTTAAATTGACCGTCGCCTTGCTGCCCGATCCCGATCCGCCCGGTGCGGAATTATCCGCCACCGAAAACACCGACATGCGGCCGACACCGTCGAATCCACGAAACACCACGACCGGAACCACATTTGTCGGAATCACATTCGTATCTGTGTTGAAACGAATCTGCGTATCAGCATCTCCTTTTGCCACCGAACCGCCGAACACGATGCTGTCCATGAAAAACACGTTGGTTTGACCAAACAGGAAGCTGAACTGCGAACCGCTGCCCAATCCCTGCGATTCACTTTTGCTGATCGTCAGAGCGTAATCACGATTGGTGGGATTGTTGTAGTTTGACGGATCAACAAACTGCGCGCGAATGAAATTGGTCCTGGCCAGCATTACCTGCGGGAAAAATCGTGCCGGGCGGGAATTGGTGGTTGTTCCGCCTCGAGCCGAGTAACCATTGGTCGTGTAATACGGGTACGCCCGATAATCCCCCAAACCAATCCGGCGCACATTCGCAACGAAGTTGCCCAACCCGCCGAGATCGAGCGTGGAGCTTTGCCCCGCCTCCTTCAGCATCGCAATGTCCGCAGCAGAATTGCTCACCACCAACGCGCCACCACCGAGGTAGCGGACATCCATTTGCCCGACGAGATTGACGGTGTCCTGCAACAGCCTGAAACCATTGGTACCAGTGACGGAGAGCGTCGCGCCCGGTTTGACGTCAAACCTGTAGGTTTGATCGTTGTCTTTGTCGCCGTGGTTGAAACGGATTCCAGCCACTTCCTGGCTGGTCGTCACGATGACATTCGTAAAGGTATTGGTTCCCTGATCGTTGGCGCCGGAGCTGGGAAACAGCACGACATCATTCGGCGTGGGCAAAGTTCCGCCGGACCAGTTTGCACTCGATGACCACTGAGGGCTGTTCGTGCTGCCAGTCCAGATTTTGGCAGAATGAATCGGGATCGGCAGCCGATAATTCAAATCGCCGGAAGCAATAATCTCGATCTCGTTCGCACCTCCCTGCGGCACGTTGCCGTTGTAGGTCACGGTCAGCGTGGCCCATCCCACAGCCTCACCTGTAATCGAGGGGTTTGCCGGCGTGAACGTCGCGCTCGTTACGCCCAGAGGCAAAGCGCCAATCGACAAGGTCACCGGCGTGACGGTGTTTGTGGTCACTACGAAAATCTGATTTGTCGCCGTTCCGCTCTGGCCGGAGGGCACCGTCATTCGCACGTATTGCGCCCATATCTGACGGGTCTGAGCCTGAAGGGAACCGGGCGCAAAAGTGAATAATCCCAAAAGGGTGAAAAACACTGCGCCTGAAACCTGTCGAAGAAGCGCATGGTTCCGAACGTTGAAACGGATTCGCATAGAATTAACGGGACGGTCGGGCGTTGAGGTCGGTTTCATAAGGTTGCTGTTTTCTTACGGTCGCCAGCCACAAAGGCTGAAGCCGAAATCAATTCTTCTGAAATAACTGTCAAATACCTGACCGGTGGCGCAGCGGTTAATACCACGGCATCCGGTCATTCATCCAGGCAAGATCAGGACTGTCCGGGTCAGAAAGCGCATTTCCCCAGGGCTTTAATACGCGCTTGATCGGTTGTTTGGTGATTTCACTCAGCCATTTGTGAATCTCGGAATGCCCATCGGCGAATGAGAAACCGGCCGCGCCATTATGGTAGCTGGCTGGTAAATCGCGCCATTCATAAAGCGGTGGCAACTTGCCCGGATTGAACATGAAAACAGAGTCGTTGATGCTGTCAGGATGTTCATCCACCGCTACAAAAACATCTGAAGGTGAACGCAAGTTTGAACTTTTGTTTACCTTCGATTGATAAGTTCGACCTGCCGGATAGCTCGGGGACCCCACTTCGACACCGTTGCCATTCACCGCTCCGTTCAAAGAAAGACTCCGCACCCGTTCTCCAATTGGACCGCTCACCTTGTCAGCCGGGCATTTCCAAACTTTTGCGCTTTGGACGTATTTAGCCAATGGCGAAGTTCCAAGATCATTGTCAACGCTCACCAGCAGTTGAACATTTGTATTGTCTGATTTGGCGGTCCAATCCATTTGGCCGGTAACGGGCGCCCCGGTCGGCAGCTTGTCATTGTAATCCAACGGATACATCAACCAGCCCAGCGTCAATTGCTTGGTGTTGTTCAAACAGGAAATCGCGTAGGCCTTCTGCTTCGCTTTGGCCAGCGCGGGCAACAACATCGCCGCCAGAATTGCGATGATCGCAATTACCACCAGAAGTTCGATGAGCGTGAAAGCAGTGCTCCGGAGCAGAGTTTGATTTTTTTGAACAGACGGTTGCATGTGGTAATCGGAAAATCAGAAGAAATTGCAGCACACCAAACTATCGCTCCGCCCAGCATTTTCGGCCCGCTTGCTTGTTGCTGACATTTTCATGTTTAGCGTATTGAGGAACGTAACCATTGATACTTCATCGCTTCAAAATCTGTAATCTTAAAAGTGTCAAATCGTTTACAAAAAGTGCCAAGCAGAATTTTTCATTGCACACTTCCTCGAGCGTGACGCTATAACTTTCATCGTGATTTTACCGCTTCCATCACTGACTCGGCTCAGTCCCCATCAACCAGGCCCGCATTCCTGAAATGAATCCGCTTCCCGTAAATCTCCCGCTGCGTGATTCATTCTCGCGCAAGAAAATTTCCCGGCGCACCGCGCTCAAATCGCTCGCCGCATCCGTCCCGGCATTTCACATCGCCAAGGCCTGGGCCGCCACTGCTGGCCGCATCGCGCCAACCTCGTTCCGCGGCACACGGGATTCCCTCGCAGCCTATCAATGTCCCGACTGGTTTCGGAATGCGAAGTTTGGCATCTGGGCGCATTGGGGACCGCAGTCCGCTGCGGAATATGGCGATTGGTATGCGCGCAATATCTACATTCAAGGCTCGCGCCAGAACCGGTTCCACGTCAAAACCTACGGGCATCCTTCGAAGTTCGGGTACAAGGACATCATTCCCACGTGGCACGGAAAGGAGTTCGATCCCGAATTTCTCGTCAGCTTGTACAAAAAAGCCGGCGCGAAATATTTCATGAGCATGGGCGCGCATGTGGATAACTTCGATCTCTGGAATTCCAAACACACGCGCTGGAACGCCGCCAAAATGGGAATCAAGCGCAACGTCGTCGGTGAATTCGAAAAAGCCGCGCGCCGGAACGGATTGAAATTCGGCGTCAGCGATCATCTTTGGATGGCTTACAAATGGATGTCGGTTTCGCGCGGCAGCGACACCACCGGTCCGCTTGCGGGCGTGCCTTACGATGGCGTCGATCCGCAGTTCGCCGATTTGTATGGAGACTGCCCGCGCGTCTATCGGAAACTGCCCTGGGATGAAGATGATATTCCGGATTCCTGGAAACAGGAGTGGTTCCAACGCATCAAAGATCTGCTCGATCAAAGCCAGCCCGACATCGTTTACTCCGACGGCGGAATTCCTTTCGGCCACTGGGGACTCGATCTGCTCGCGCATTTCTACAATCAAAACACGCAGCGCCTCGGCGGAAAAATGGAGGCCGTTTACACGAGCAAACACGAAGAGGATTCTGCCGATGGCCTTTGCGTTTTTGACAAGGAACGCGGCGTGGTGGAAGGCATCTGGCCGCGCCCCTGGCAGCTCTGCACCTGCGTCGGACACTGGCATTACGATCGCGAAGCCATTTATAAAACGCCCAAGCGCGTCATCGACATGCTCGTGGATATCGTCAGCCGCAACGGCAATCTGCTGTTGAATTTTCCTTTGCCCAACAGCGGAATGCTTGACGCGCAGGAATTGAAAATTCTGGAAGCCATTACCGCCTGGATGAACATCAACGGCGAAGCGATCTACGAAACGCGACCGTGGAAAATTTTTGGCGAAGGCGGGATCGTGAAAAATGAACCGGGCGTGAAATACAATGAAAGCAGTTTGAAAGATTTCACCGCCGCAGAAACGCGGTTTACCACGAAAGGCAAAGTTCTTTACGCCTTTTTCATGGGGTGGCCGGAACAGCAGATCACAATTATTCCTCTGGGCGCTCACAAGCCTTACGTCGCCGGGAAGATTCAAACGCTGCAATTGCTTGGACATGACGGCAAGCTGGATTGGAAACACGACGAACGCGGCCTGACCGTGCAGTTGCCGAAACAATGTCCATGCGAATTTGCTTACGTTCTGAAAATCGAAGGATTGGAAACGTGACGCCGAGAGCTTGGTTAATAAGCATTACGCAGTTCTGCTGCCGCGCCGCGCTACCTCGCCGTAGCGCAGACTTCCAAGTCTGCTGTATCGCCGATTTCCAATCGGCAGCGCGTGAAAAATTTCCAAGCATTCGCGTGAGCAACGCCGCGCAGGTTTCGAAACCTGCGATACAGCAGGTTTGGAAACCTGCGCTACGACGGAGCATTTCCATTCTTGGTTTTAGTCTGATCTTCGCATTCGCAGGCAGCGGCCTTGCGAAAGCGAACTCTGAAGATAATTCAGCAGCGCTCTTACCAGGCGCCGCTACGGAAATCTGGGTTGCACCGAACGGATCCGATGAAAACTCCGGCGCACGCGAAAAACCTCTGCAATCCATTTCCGCCGCTCAGCGAAAAGCGCGCGAACTGCGACGGCTCACAAATTCATCCGATTTAACTGCCATTCGCATTCTTCTCCGCGGCGGAAATTATCCGCTCAGTGAACCTTTGTTCTTCCGTGCCGAAGATTCCGGAACGGAAAGCAGTCCCACGATTCTCGAAGCTGCGCCGGGCGAATCTCCGGTTCTCAGCGGCGGCCTCGCGCTCACGAATTGGCAAAAAGTTTCCGAACTCATTCCCGGATTGCCCGCCGTTGCGCGCGGAAATATGTGGACCGCCGACGCGCCGCGCATTGGGAATCGCATTCTTTATTTCCGTCAGCTTTGGGTGAACAACCGCAAAGCCATTCGCGCCCGTCAGCCGAATGACGGTCAACAGAACCGCCTGCTGGTTTGGGATCGCACGAATCATCAGGCCTGGATTTCGAAATCAGCACTCGCTGGCCTGCGCGAGCCAGGGATCACGGAAATGTATTTCCAGCAACAATGGGAAATCGCCATCTGCCGTTTGAAATCATTGCGCGTCGAAGGAGATCGCGCGCGTGTGACGTTTCATTCTCCCGAAGCGAAAATTCAGTTCGAGCATCCGTGGCCACAACCCGTCATGAGCAGCAACGGCGCGCCGTTCTTTCTCGCGAACGCCATCGAATTTCTCGATCAACCCGGCGAATGGTTTCAGGAATATCCCGGCGGACGCATTTTCTACTGGCCTCGCGCGAATGAAGATTTAACCCGGGCAGAAGTCATCGCGCCCGCATTGGAAACTTTGATTCAAATCGAAGGCACGCCGGATCATCCCGTCGCGCATCTGCAATTTCGCGGAATTCAATTCGCGCACACGACGTGGATGCGGCCATCGGAAAAAGGCCACGTTCCGCTGCAGGCCGGAATGTTTCTGCTGGACGCCTATAAACTTTCGCCCAAAGGCGTGCGCGATCATTCCGCTGGATTGGATAACCAGGCCTGGATCGGTCGTCCGCCGGGCGCGGTTTCGGTGAAGAATGCAAATCATCTTACGTTCGAGCGCTGTCGGTTTGAACATCTCGCCTCCGCCGGTTTGGACTTTCAAAGTGGAACACGCGACGATGTCGTCGAAGGCTGTATTTTTCGCGACATCGGCGGAAATGGAATTCAAATCGGCAAATTTTCTGATCCCGGATTTGAAGCGCATCATCCTTTCAATCCGAGCGACGAACGCGAAATCGCCACTCGCGAACGCATCGCCAACAACTTCATCACCGATTGCGCCAGTGAAGACTGGGGCTGCGTCGGAATCGCGGCGGGTTACGTTCGAGAAATTGAAATCGCGCACAACGAAATCAGCGATCTGCCTTACACTGGAATCAGCGTCGGTTGGGGTTGGAACAAAGCTACGAACGCGATGCGCGACAATCGCCTTCTCGCCAATCACATTCATCACATCGCCAAACAGCTTTGCGACACCGCCGGCATTTACACGCTGTCACCGCAGCCCGGAAGTCTGATCGCGAGCAATTCCGTCCACAGCATTCAAATGAGTCCTTACGTTTCCGATCCGCAGCACTGGTTTTATCTGTATCTCGACGAAGGCTCGTCGCACATCACCGTGCGCGACAACTGGTGTCCGGCAGAACGTTTTCTGAAAAACGCCAACGGTCCGGGAAACGTCTGGACGAACAACGGCCCGATGGTTTCGGAAGAAATCAAAAACGCTGCCGGGCTCGAACCGGCGTTTCGTGATCTTTTGAACGAATGAAAATCACCATGAACGACCTTGGATCGCGGCGGAAGTTCACCGTGAATTCAAACACCTGCAAGAGCGGCGCTGAAGCGCGCGCACTCCAAACGCTTCGC
>DASTXC010000076.1:0-26482 GCA_035765675.1 Verrucomicrobiia bacterium | reverse complement strand
CAGGGTGGACCGGATGTGCTTCGGTTCGAAGACGTGCCGCGCCCCGAACCCGGCACTCACGAAATGCTCGTGCGAATTCACGCCGCGGGCGTCAATCCCGTGGATTGGAAAATCCGCGAAGGCGCGTTGGGGAAAATCCTTTTGCCCGCCGTCATGGGCAGTGATTTCTCCGGCGTCATCGAAGCGCTGGGACCGGAAGTCACCGAATTTCGAATCGGCCAATCGGTGTTCGGCAGCGTGGCCGATGAAAGCGGCAGTTACGCAGAATACGCGCTGGCCGATGTTTCATTGGTTGCAGAAAAACCCGCATCGCTTGATCACATCACCGCAGCGGCGCTGCCGATTCCCTCGCTGACCGCGTGGCAGGCGATCTTTGATCACGCAAATCTTCAATCCGGCCAGAAAATTCTGATTCACGGCGCCGCCGGTGGCGTGGGCAGTTTTGCGGTTCAATTCGCAAAATGGAAAGGCGCCGAAGTGATCGGCACCGCCTCCGCCGCGAACGCCGGTTACCTTCGCGATCTCGGAGCGGATCAGGTGATTGATTACAGGAAAGTTCGTTTCGAAGAATCGGTGCGCGATGTTGACGTGGTTCTCGACACGATCGGCGGCGAAACGCAGGAGCGATCCTGGAACGTTTTGAAACCCGGCGGCACGCTGGTTTCACTTGTGCAACCACCTTCCGAAACTTCCGCGGCAGCACATCAGGCCCACGGACTTTTGATGCGCGAAAACGCGCGGCGAACGGATCAACTGGCGCAGATTGCGGAACTGGTGGTGAGCGGGAAAATCAAGGTCAACGTCGAAACCGTGCTGCCCTTGCGGGAAGCGCGCAAAGCGCAGGAACTCAGCCAGGGCGGCCATACCCGCGGAAAAATTGTCCTCGCCATTGCGCCGGACCAAGGGCTCGTCTTGTGAATTCGTAGCGGCGGCGTTCACGCTTCGTTCGAAACCAGCGCTGCTCCAATTCACCGTTCCGTCACAATCTGCGGCCGCGTGCTTTCGATGATCGCCAGCAGTTCCTTTTGTTCCTTGTTTGGAATCTTCAAACGATCGAGCGACGCCTTCAAATCACCGAGCGCCGCGTCGAATTCCGGATTCGCGATATGCATGCCGGCGTGCGTTGATTTCATTTCCTTTCCTTCATAATGCGCCGGCCCGCCCGCCGCGAGCATCAGAAACTGCACCATGTGTTTCTTCAATAATGCGACATTCTGCGGGCTGTTGGTCCACGCCACAGATTCGCCGCTGTGAAAAGAAAAGCCGCCGCGCGTCACGCCCTTGCGCTCCCAGTTCACTCGCGGATCCTGCAAAACGCGTTGCGTGAAATCATCAACGATGTTGGAAATCCCCGCTTCGCCGCCGAGCCGGTCATACAGCGTCAGCTTTCCTTCCGCCAGCGCGGCTTTGTTCGTATCGCTGCCGGAGTTTGAATTCGCTTTCGCTTTTTGCACATCGTCCTGTCCGGCGCCTTCACCGGAACCGCTCAATTGCTCTGCCCGGGCCATGCGCTGGCTGGCGCGTTGATCGGCTTCGCGATTTCCGGACGTGAAAAAATCGCTGCTCTTTTTTTCGCTCACACTGCCGCCGCCGCAGCCGACGGCAAACGTCAGAATGCCGGCGAGACAAAGCAGCGTTGCCTTTTGGAAACTGGATTTGTTCGTTTCAGATCGGTTCATCGTTTTCATATTTCAAGGAGTTGGATCATTGAGCGGCGTCGGAAGTGGAAAGCGCTTCGGTGAATTCAGGAGCGCCGAATTTCAACCCGTCGGTTTCGCCCGGCACATTTTCCAGTCGTGGCAGATAAGCGCGGACAAATGCGTTTCGCAGAATGTTCCCGAGCGTTGCCAGAATATCGGCGGTGGTGGTTTT
Organism: Verrucomicrobiia bacterium; assembly: GCA_035765675.1. GTDB lineage: Bacteria > Verrucomicrobiota > Verrucomicrobiia > Limisphaerales > DASXHY01 > DASXHY01. The sequence continues at coordinate 24,610 of DASTXC010000076.1, read as the reverse complement.
CGAAAGATCGCCGGAAAACGGAATCAGCGTGCCGAACTGATCGCGAGGGCGATTTTTCAAAACGCTCGTCGTCGCGCCGATCAGCGCCTGCCAGAAAAATTGCAGGACGTTGTCTTCCTTGATGTCCTCGGAAAGGCTGAAAATTTTCAAATCGCGAAACAATGGTTTTACGTAACCGGTCAGCAATCCTTCCTTCGCATCGGCCTCTACCACGAGATCAAACCATCCGCGTTTGAAATCGAATTTTCCGTACGCCAGCGCCAGGTCGTTGATCTTTGTCACATCGAGTCCGAGCAGGCGCAGCGCAAGTTGAAACGTCGGCCGATACGAAAAGGGATCGAGCGTCATTTTGAAATTCAGTTTGGCGTCGTCCATCACGGTTGCGGACGCCTGCACGGTCGCGGCCAGCGGATTGAGTTCGTCACGGATGTTGCTGAGATTTTCGATGGAGGCGTTGAACTGCGAGATGTAAACGTCGAACGGCTTTTCCGTCTGATACGCGCGGAAATGCACGGTGCCGTCGTGGACCACCGCGCTGTTGATCGTAAACGGAAACAGATCCCGAATCATCTGCAACCACGGCCCGCCACCGCCGCTTTGCGATTCGGATTCGCTGGGCGCATCGACGAAGTTGATCTCCGGCTGATCGATCAGAATGCGTCCGACAATCCGCTGATGCAGCAATGCGTTCCATTGAATCGCGAAATCCACACGCTTCGCCGCAAACAACGGCACGGGAACATTGCCGGTCGTTTTGCTCAGGCGAATGTTTTGAATCGAATAAGCGCCGCGCCAAAGATGAATTTCCACCGCGCCGATTTCGCCGGAGTACAGCGGATTGCGATCCAGCGTGCGATTGACGTAATCGCGAACGAACCCCGGCAACAGCAGGCGCGCGATGATGCCCATCACGACCAGCATAAGCAGAACCCAAAGCCACTTTCGACGACGTCGTCGTGCGGGCGGAGCCTTTTCGGTTTTTGATGATGCGGCCATGGTTGCTGTTCATTGCCGACGCAGTGCGCCACGCGCATTGATGTGCCACCGGAGCGCGGGCCTGCGACCCGCAGCAACGGGAATCTTTCCGGCGGTCACCGAGCAGCGCCGAACCGCCGCCATTACGAAATTGCTGCGGGTCACAGACCTGCGCTCCGCTGTATCTTTCCTCTCACGGTTTAACGCTGATTTCATTTCGCACGCTGGTGGCTGTGTTGATCTGATTGGCCAATTCTGCGGCACGCGATTTTTCTTCCGGCGATTTCACGGTTCCGCCCAGTTCAACCACGCCGTTCGTCACGATGACATTCACGTTGGCAAATGGATTGTCTTGCTGGCTGTGCAACTTCTGCGACACGCGCGCGGCGATCACTTTGTCGTCGAGATAATCGTTGTTCTTCCGTTCCGCCTGACGAGTCAGGCAGCCAGTCAGCAGAAGCAAAACCACCATGGTCGCGCGGGGCTTTGAAAACCATTTCCATTTCATTTCAGCAATGGGCTGGGGGACAGCGCAGTAGTTCGCGGCGCGCGTTCGGGAAGATGCAGCGGGATCGCGGGCTTCCAGTTTTTCCAATCATCATCCGCTTTTTCGTAAAGACGGAACGCCAGTCCGTTCGTGGCCGGCGCGCCGAAATCTGTTGGCGTCGCGAATTCAATTCCGCCGCTGATCAACGTTCGCGGTGAAGTCGCGCTGATGTCGGCGCCGGAAAAAAGTCCGAGATGAATATCGAGCCCGCCCGCGTTCCAGAATCTGGAATTGCGCCGAACCAACGGCGCGTATTCGGCATGAATCAGCGCTTGAATCACGACTTCCTGCGCGTCCGTCCCGAGTTGAAAATGCAGAACCTTTCCCACCTGAATGCCGCGATAAAAAATCGGCGACTGCTCCTGGAGCGAACTGAGATCAGGCGCGAGCAGAACTACACGAAGTCCGTTCGTGCCTTCTGCGACCGGCGCTTTGTCCGCGCCGAAAAACGTGTTCGTTACGGGTCCGTTACCCGGATGAACGGTCAGGTATTCGCCGGAAATGATGGTGTTCAATCCGCTGATGGCGCCGAGCTTCAACTCGGGCCGCACAATCCAGAACACCGATCCCGCGCGCGCCAGTTCTTTCGCCGAACCCACCAGGCGCACAGTGGCTTTCACGGCGTCATGGTTTTTCGTCAGGTCCAGATCCTTCACCATTCCCACCTGCGCGCCGCGATAACGCACCGGCGTGTCACCGGCGACCAGTCCTTCGGCGTTTTCAAAATAAATCGTGATCGCCGGACCGGTGGCCACGAAATCGCGATACACAAACCACACGCACAATGCGGCGGCAGCGATCGGCACGATCCACAGCAACCACGCGGAATGAGTGCGTTTGATTCTGGCGCGCGGCAGGGAATCCTCGCTCCGTTTTTTCGCGGGCAAATCACTCATAATGTTTTCGATCCGCGGGCGAATCCCACAACAGTCGCGAGTCAAAACTCAACGTTGCCATCAACGTCAGTGCGACCACCGCCGCGAAAGAAAACACGCCGCGTCCCGGATGCACCGTTGCCACTTCGCCCATTTCAATCAGCGAAACGCAGATCGCGAGCAGCAGCACTTCCAGCATGTTCCAGGGATCGATGATGCAGACGACTTTGTGAACCCACGCGCGGGCTTTCTTCCAGCGCGGCCAGTTCAACGTCGTGGCGAGAGTCAGCAGTCCGATGATTTTAAGCGCGGGCGTGAGAATGCTGGTGCAGAACACCAGCGCCGCGATGAAATATTGCCCGGTTTGAAACAACGATTGCACGCCCTGGAAAATCGTCGTGGTCGAATGCATCCCGTGGTAATCGACGCTGACGATCGGATAAAAATTGGATGGAAAATAAAGAATCAGCGCGGCGAGTGAAAACGCGATGGTGCGCCGGCGACTGTGTGGCCGGCGATGGAACAGCCGGAAATTGCAGCGCGCGCATTTGGCAATCGAGTCTTCGGGAACAGACTCCACCCGCTGCACCAGACCGCACGTCTGACATGCCATGATCGTGTCCATTGATTCTGAATCGGCTTAGATAAGTTTGGCAGAGTCCAGCGATATTCAAGTGGGGTGTGATCCTCGGGTGGGGGCAACTTGGCACCCGCACCAAACAACGGGTTGAACTTTCGAAATTCAAAACGGCTGATCACTCCCTCTCCTCCGAGCGAAGCCGGAGGAGAGGGCCGGGGTGAGGAGGTTTTTAGCTAAAAATCCCCTCTCCCTAGCCCTCTCCCCGCGCTTCGCTGCGGGGCGAGGGAATCGAAAATGGTGCGGGTGTCAAGTTGCGCCCTCCTCGGGTTGAAAAATGAAGACCTTCAACAACGAACATAAAAACGCAGACGTTCAAGAACCGCCGCAATCGGAGCGCGGACTTCAGTCCGCGAGTCGGAGATAAATCCCAGCCGCCCAGCTCTCAACGCCAGATTTGAAAGTCGTAGCGCAGGTTTCCAAACCTGCTGTATCGCAGGTTTCTAACCTGCAGGGCTGGAAGTTTTCAACGCGCTTTGCACAATTCAGCCGATGGGAAATCGGCGATACAGCAGACTCGGAGGTCTGCGCTACAAACGGATCGTGCGCTGCATTCCACCGAGAGCCTCGGTGATATTCGATTTCGTTAACTCGCGGACTGAAGTCCGCGCTCCGATTCCGAGTGCCATCTCACAAAGGGGAACTCCCCATTGTGAATTCATTCCCGCCGGTCAGATTCCATAGAAACAAAAGGCTGGCGATGACCGGGCTGATCAATTTCCTCAAAGGCAAATGGCTGGGGCATCCGCTGCATCCCGTGCTCGTGCATGTGCCCGCGGCGCTTTGGCCGGGGGCGCTGGTTTTCGATCTGCTTTCGCGCGGTCACATCGGCGGCAACGCAATGGTGCGGCTTTCGTTTTGTGCCATTGCTGTCGGGCTGGCGGTTGCGTTGCTGGCGGTTCCAACCGGTCTCGTGGATTGGAGTGGAATCAAAAAAGAAAAGCCCGCCTGGAAAATCGGCCTTTATCATCTCGCGTTGAATCTCGTGGTCGCGCTCCTGTTCGCAGTGAATCTCGGATTGCGCGTGGCCACATTTCGCGACGCCACCGAGGTGCTGCCGATTCCAACTCTGCTTTCCGCGATTGGAACTCTGCTGTTGATGATTTCCGGTTATCTGGGCGGATTGATGGTTTACGACCACGGCATCAGCGTGGCGCGACAGTCGAAAAAGAAATGGCGCAAGGTCGCCGAAGCGGGCGGCGCCAATGTTCCTCCGGAAAAGGAGAAATGACATGCTCAAGGATATCCTCGAAGGAAAGCCGTTTCGCCATCCGCTGCATCCGCTGCTCGTGCATTTCCCCGTGGGCCTGTTTTTCCTGAGCCTGCTTTTGGATCTGGCGAGCTTCGCGTTTCCCAATGTTCCCGGTTGGGTGCGCGGCGCCTACTATTCCATGCTGATCGGCATCATCACCGCATTGATCGCGGCGATTCCCGGGTTCGTGGATTTTTCCGATATCCGCAAAGATCATCCCGCCAAACGCATTGCCACTGCGCACATGGTTTTGAATCTGATCATGGTGGCGGTTTACGGCGTTGATCTGGGACTGCGTTCGTCCGTGCTCGATGCAGTGAAAACTCCGTTGCCGCCTTTGATCCTTTCGCTGATTGGCATCGGATTGCTTTCGGTTTCCGGTTATCTCGGCGGACGATTGGTTTACGACGATGGAATTGCAGTCGGACGACATCGTCGTCGCACGGATACGCCGGAGGAAACGCTTCGATTTTCCACAGGAGATTTCCAGGAAGGTGCAATCGGGGAAACGATTTTTGTTCCAATTGCCGCGCCGGACAAAATTCGAGATCGCGAAACCCTGCGCGTTGAAATCGATGGACAGATCATCGTCGTGGCGAAGTTCGAAGGAAGTTTTTTTGCCGTGCAGGAATTTTGCACGCATCGTTTCGGTCCGTTGTCTGAAGGCGCCGTGAAAGACGGAAACATCGAATGCCCGTGGCATCGTTCGTGTTTTGAGTTGCGCACCGGAAAAGTTGCAAAAGGTCCGGCAAAGGTGGATTTGAAAACATTTCCCGTCGAAATTCGCGAAGGAAAAATCTGCATCGCAGTGCCGAGATCGACAAAGTAACAGCGGCCGAGATGTCCGGGTTATGGCCTGAGCCGATCCAGATCACGATCCACCTGGAACACAGCGAGAAAACTTTCCACGCGCGCCGGATCGTTCAGGCAAAGCGCGCCCGAACGGATTCTCGGAGTCGGTTCGCCTTCAAGCTGCACCGGAAATTTTTTCATCAGCCAATCCGCGTAATCGGAAAAATTGTCAAAGCCCGCCTGGCGCAATGCCGGACGATTCACAATACGAAACAATCCCGCGCTGCCGGGACACGCCTGCTTCATCAATTCCACCGTCAGCCGGCCCATCGTGTAACGCGGATTGATTTCCACAATCGGCTTGATGCGACAACCGCCGTCCGTCGTGCGATAAACAAAAGCGTCGATTCCGATCGGACCGAGATAATCCACTTCGCGCAACTCGCTCTCCAGTCGTTTGAAAATATTTGCGTAGAGCCGAAGCAAACGGCTGGAGATATCCGGGATTTCCGGAAAACGCGCGATCACCGCCGCGGGAATTCTTTTGTGATGATGCGACTCCGCCCAGTTTGCCTGAAATTGTCCTTTGGCATCATTCAGCAAACCGGTGTAGCCGCGCAGTTTTAAACCGTCGCCGGTCATTTCAAGTTGAACAGAAAAATCCAGTTCGCGTTCGAGCCACGGTTCAATCACCAGTACACGGCCATTCGACAAAGCGTTTGCCATCCAGCGTCGATGCGATTCCAGCAAGTCCGGTTCGAACAGTCGCATCGCATTGCTGCCCGCCAGACCGAGCGATTCCTTCACCACGATTTTGTGATGCCCGCGTTTTCGAATCGTGGAAATGGTTTCCAGCGCCGCCTCAATCGAATTCACCGCGACGCCCACTTCATTCATCGTGCAAAGCCAGTCGCGTGTCTCCGCTGAAGTGGAATTTGGAACTTGGAATTTGGAATTTGAGATGATTTTCCGCAGAAACTCCGCGCTCCAACGCTTGGAATACAGCCGCGCAATTTTCTGATTGAACCGTTGCTCCGCCGAACGTTGTTCCGCCGTGACGTTCGGCAACAGCGGCGCAAGCAGTTCCAGACTGTCCGGCCCCCACGCCCATGGCCGCAGCCGTCCGAGTTTGCGGCTCCTGAGATTCTGAATTGGCGATGTGTGTGCCCTCACCCGGCCTTCGGCCACCCTCTCCCATCCGATGGGAGAGGGGCTGGGGGTGAGGGCCATTTCAATAAATTCCGGCAACGGAAATCCTGCTTGCTTGATTGAACTGAGAAATTCCACCGACGGTCGTTTCTCCACCAGCACGATGTCATCTTCGCGACACAGAAACTGCGGCAGATTTTCCAGGTCGCGCGCGAGCTGCGCCTGATGCTTCGAAGGGTTGAAAGTTTTTCCCTGAGCAATTCGCGCCTCGGCAAAGGGATTGAATACAAACACGCTCGGCGTCCGGCCTTTCGATTGCGAATAAACATTCAGCTCTGCAATGAATTGTGGATCAAGACCGGCGGCACGACGCCCTTCGACATTGAGCGAAAAGCCTTTGGCGCGCTGCGGCGAGAGTGGAAATTTAAGCTGACGACAAAAAGCTTCCCAATCACTTTCAGTCGGATTTTTCCAGCGGCGAAACCATTTCAATCCGTACGCGACGTGGCCGATTTCGTCCTTGTAGATTTTATGCAACAGCTTCGACGTGTCCGCGTCGCCAACCTGCGCAAAGCCATTGGCAAAGTGCCGCGCGAAATCCAGATTGGCCTGTTCGAACGTGAGGCACAGGCTGGAAACGTAATCCATCGGATTTTCCATCGCGGAAACCGTGCGCCAGAAATAGCCGCTCACCGGCAGTTCGCCGAAGTGAATACCGCACGCCTTCATGCGTTCGATGTAAAGCCGCGTGTGTTCCTGTTCATCCTTGAGCGTTTGCAGAACGCCTTTCCGAAACGCGGCCGGCGCGTCGGGAAATCGCAACAACACCAGCGCCATCAACTCAGTCGCGAGCAATTCGTGATTGGCAAAAAAGTGCAGCAACCGTCCGCGTTCGCGCGGTTGTTCCAATCCGTGCAATCCGGGAAAATCTGCCTTGCCGGAAACCTGCGGTTTGAAGCGCAATTCCGTCGGACGACCTGGCGCTGCGGGCGTGATCAACGGCGAACCGGGGCGTTCGTCGGAAATGTTTTCCGGCGCCCGGAGTTTTTCCTCCAGCGACGTCGCAAACAAAACCTGCTCCGCAAATTCGCGCAATTCCATTGCTTGTTAGATAACAGCGGAGCGGAGGGAGCGAAAAGCTGAAAGCTGAAAAACTGACAAGCTGAAAACTGAAAACCATGTCGAGCTTGGAATCGTTCGAATCTACTTCTTCTCTAAAGTCTGCGGTGGCGCGGGTTTCGGTTGAATGCCGTAATGGAAGCCAGTCTCGTCTTCATAACCGGCGGGAATTCGACGTATGATTCGTGCTTCGAGTTTTCGAAACCAGCGCGTGACAAATCCATGCCGATGAGGCGGATTGCCATTCTGCGACCGCGGCGGACACCCGAAGTTGATTCCTGCGTTGGATTTGCAAGCAATCATGGCGATTGAAACTTAAGCGTTCGTCGCCAAAGCGCCATTGAGGTAATTACCCCGTCGGCCAGTGGCTGCTCCCCTCAATTGGCGACAGTGCGGAATTCTCGCGGCTATGCTATTCCTTCGCGGCAACAAAGCCATGCCATCGTCGATTCTATTCCAGATTATGCGCGTCCCATCGAACCTGTTTTTCCGCGTCTCGCGCGGTTGCTTTGCCTTCATGCTCGTGACGCTGATGCTGCTTGTCGGTGGACGAGAAGTGATCGCGGCCAACGATCTGGCCTGGCCACAGATCACGCGCACGCAAAAACCCTGGGCGTACTGGTGGTGGATGGGCAGCGCGGTGGATCAAAAAAATCTCAAGAAAGAACTCACGCGATATCGCGATGCCGGAATGGGCGGCGTTCACATCATTCCGATTTATGGGGCGCGCGGATTTGAAACGAATTACATCGATTACCTCAGTCCGCGGTGGATGGAAATGCTGCGTTACACCGTGCGCGAAGCGGATCGGCTTGGACTCGGTGTGGATATGACGACAGGCACGGGTTGGTGTTTTGGCGGTCCCAACGTAACGGCGGATGAAGCGAATGCGACGGTTGTTCCGAAACAGTTTCAAGTCGCCAGCGGCGCGAAAGTGGAAGGCACGTTTGATCCGGAAACCACGCAGGCGCTGATGGCCTTTGGTCCGAATGGCGAAAAAATTGATCTGCTTCCAAAACTGACGGACGAAGGTTCAATCGACTGGACCGCAACCGGCGGCGACTGGCAGGTGTTTGCGATTTCGCAGAAACCGTCGTCGCAGAAAGTGAAGCGCGCCGCGCCGGGTGGTGAAGGCTGGATGCTGAATCTGTTCTACCCGGAAGCGATGGAGCATTATCTGAACTGGTTCAATGATGCGTTTGCAAATTATTCCGGTCCCAAACCGCGCGCGCAATATCACGATTCCTACGAATACAAATCGAACTGGTCGCCGGATTTTTTTGAGCAATTTGAAAAGCGCCGCGGCTATCAATTGCAGGACGAACTCCCGGCGTTGTTTGGAAATGAAGGTGAGCGTTCGGCGCGGGTGAAGCGCGATTACCGCGAAACGATTTCCGAACTGATGAGCGACGTGACGCTGCCGATGTGGGTGAAATGGTCGCACGATCACGGTTTCATCACGCGCAACGAAGCGCATGGTTCGCCGGGAAATCTGCTCGATCTTTACGCCGTGGCCGACATTCCGGAAACGGAAATGTTTCACACGGATCGCAACAAACTCATTTCGAAATTCTCCTCGTCCGCAGCGCACGTGGCCGGACACAAACTGTCCTCCAGCGAAACCGGCACCTGGCTGGAGGAACATTTCACCGAGAAACTTTCGGACATGAAATATCTGCTGGACGACCTGTTTCTTTCCGGCGTGAACCACGTGTTTTATCACGGCACCTGTTATTCCCCGGATGAAGCGGCGTGGCCGGGCTGGGTTTTTTACGCCTCGTTCGAGATGAATCCGCGCAATTCCATCTGGCACGACGTTCCCGCATTGAACGCTTACGTCGCGCGTTGTCAGGCGGTTTTGCAAAGCGGCAAACCGGACAACGACATTCTCCTTTATTGGCCCATCTCAGATCGCTGGAGCAATCCGAATGGACTGTTGCAGGCCTTCACAGTTCACGCGCGAGAATGGTTTGAAGATCAGTCGATTGGCCGCGCAGCGGAATGGCTTTGGAACCGCGGGTATCAATTCGATTACGTTTCGGACAAGCAACTCGCCGCAGCCGGCGTCGCGAGTGGAAAAATCAAAATGCCCGGCGGCGATTATCACGTCATTGTTGTGCCGCAATGCGAATTGATGCCCGTGCAGACGTTGCATCATCTGGCCGCTTTGGCGGAAGCGGGCGCGACGATCATTTTCGAAAACGCATTGCCGAAAGATGTTCCGGGCCTCGCGAAATTGGGAAGTCGCCGCGCGGAGTTCAAAAAACTTGCCGGCGCGCTCCAGCGATTCGCGCTCGCCAAACGCGCGGGCAGCGGCTCGGTTCTGATCGCTGATCTGGAAACCGCGCTGGCTGCTTCCAAAACAACGCGGGAAAGTTTGTTCGATCAGCCCGGGCTGATGTGCATTCGCCGAAGCGTTGGCGATGGGCGGTATTATTTCATCGCCAATCGCAGCACCAATATGTTTGAAGGCTGGCTGCCGTTGGCTGCTCAACTGCGGTCGGCCGCGATCTTTGATCCGCTGACGGGACAAACCGGCGTGGCGCAATCGCGAATCAGGGACACGGCGGAAGTTTTTCTGCAACTCGCGCCGGGGGAATCGCGGATCGTGCGCACGTTTTCCAAACGCCAGATCAAAGGCGAGCCGTGGACATACGTTTCCACCGTGGGCGAGCCGGTGGTTTTGAATGGAACGTGGCGCGTGAAATTCCTGAATGGCGGACCGAAATTGCCCGCGTCGTTTCAAACCGATTCGCTTACTTCCTGGACACAACAAACCGATACCAACGCACAACGCTTTGCCGGAACGGCGCGATATACGTTGAGATTCGATGCTCCCGCCGGGTTTACCAAAAACCTGCGACTCGATCTGGGAGAAGTGTGTCAAAGCGCGCGCGTTCGGTTGAATGGCCGCGATCTGGGAACACTGATTGCGCCGCCATTTCAGGTGACGATTGAAAAACTGAAAGCCAGAAACAATGTGCTCGAAGTGGACGTGACCAACGTTTCGGCCAATCGCATTCGTGATCTGGACCGCCGCGGCGTTGTCTGGAAAAAGTTTCGCGACATCAACATCGTGAACATTGATTACAAGCCGTTCAACGCGGCGGACTGGCCGTTGACGGATTCCGGATTGCTTGGGCCGGTGACACTGACTCCGGTTTTTTTTCAGTAACCCTGGCAACGAGGTGAACTGCGTCCCTCCGATTCGGGCGTAACTTGGCACCCGCACCAAACAGGGATTGAACTTTCGAAATTCAAAAGGCTGCTCACTCCCTCTCCTCCGCGCTTCGCTGCGGGGCGAGGGAATTGGAAATGTTGCGGGTGGCAAATTGCGCCCCCGAATCCGGGGCGTCCATCTCTCACTTGATAAACTTTGTTCCGCCGATTATTGAGTTCGCAGCGGATGAGCTTTGGATTGAACATTCTGTTGGCGGATGACAACGAGGACGATGTCTTTCTCGTCAAGGAAGCGTTCAAAAAAGCGGGAGTTTCCAGCCGGATCGAAATCGTGCGCGACGGTCTCGAAGCTGTGGCTTATCTGGAGGGCAAAGAGCCATTCAGCGAACGGGCAACGCATCCTTTGCCGGACGTGCTTTTGCTGGATGTGAACATGCCTGGCATGAATGGCTTTGAAGTTCTGGAATGGATTCGCCGGGACGCGCCCTGCAAACGGTTGATTGTTCACATGCTCACCGCCTCATCGCGTCCTTCAGATGTAGAACGCGCCTATGATTTCGGCGCCAACAGTTACATTGTCAAAACCAGCCGTTTCCAGGAACTGGTGCAATTCGTAAAAACACTTCACGAGTGGCACCGGTTTGTTTCCCGTTGTCGATAAGACTCGGAAAACTTCCATAGGACCCCAAATCCGAATTGGCGCCAAAGCCAATTCCTCCTCGGAAGACTGGGGAAAACAAGGTATAAACAGCATCCGGGCCCTTCGGCATGATTCGATAGCTTCAATTTATGAACGAATCAGCCCCAACTCAAAACCATCCGCAGGAGGATCGATGTGTCTGTGGAGTAGAAGGAATCGATGCCATTCTGGGCGGTGGCTTTCCCAAAAACTGTTTTTACCTGATTCAAGGCGATCCCGGCTCAGGGAAAACGACGATGGCGTTGCAGTTCCTGATGGAGGGAAAACGTCGCGGCGAACGCGTGTTTTACATCACGCTCTCGGAAAGCAAATCCGAGCTGGTCAAAGTCGCCGCCTCGCACGGATGGTCGCTGGACGAAATTCCGCTGCTGGAACTTTCGGCGATTGAAGCGTTGTTGCGACCGGAAGCGCAGACGACCGTTTTCCACGCGTCCGAAGTTGAGCTGGGACGGATCAGCGCTTTGTTGCGGGATGAACTGCGCCGCGTCAAACCGGACCGCATCGTTTTCGATTCGCTGTCGGAATTTCGTTTGATGGCCGAAACGCCGCTTCGCTATCGCCGCCAGCTTCTCAGCCTGAAACAGGAATTCGCCCATCTTCCCAGCACCGTGCTGTTGCTGGATGACAAAATGGGCAACGAACAGATCGGCGTGGATCCGCATATTCTCAGCCTGGCGCACGGCGTGATTGAAATGGAACAGTTGTCGCCGGATTACGGTTCGTCGCGGCGGCGTTTGCGGGTTATGAAAATGCGCGGTGTGAAATTCCTGGAAGGCTTTCACGATTATGTCATTGCGACGGGCGGCCTGCGCGTCTTTCCGCGCCTGGTTGCGGGACATCATCGCAACGAGGTGCCTTCAAAAGCTATTTCCAGCGGATTGAAATCGCTCGACGATCTTTTCGGCGGGGGCATTGATCTGGGAACCACCACGTTGGTCATCGGGCCGGCGGGAACAGGAAAGTCAACGCTGGCGATGCAGTATGCCTCTCGCCTCGCCACACAGGGTGAACGGTCCATGGTGTTCACGTTCGATGAAACCAAGGCGCTGCTGATCGCCCGCGGCCAGGCGCTCGGGCTCAATTTGAATGAATACGTCAACGAGGGCCTGCTGCGCGTTGATCAGGTCGATCCGGCGGAACTTTCTCCTGGTGAATTCATGTCCCGCATCGTCCAGGGCGTGGAATCCGGCTGCAAACTTTTGGTGATCGACAGCCTCAATGGTTATCTCAACGCAATGCCGGGCGAACGCTACCTGATGGTTCAACTGCACGAACTGTGTTCCTATTTGAACCAACAGGGAGTCATCACGATTCTGGTCATGGCTCAACACGGCCTGGTTTCTGCCGCGCATTCCCCCGTGGATCTCAGCTATCTTGCAGACACCGTTGTAAGTCTCCGCTATTTCGAAGTCGCCGGGGAAGTGCGCGAGGCAATCGCCGTCGTTAAAAAACGCAGCGGCTCTCACGAGAAAACCATTCGCGAATTCAAGCTGGAAAGCGGCACCGGAATTCACATTGGACCGCCGCTGCGGGAATTCGAGGGCGTCCTCGCGGGAACACCGATCTTCCGAGGCAAAGCCGACCGGATGATCCAATCGCCCCATGCCGCTCAATAAATCAGAGGAACGCGTCTGCATCATTGCACCGATAGGACAAGACGCGGCCGCGATGGCCGGTTTCCTCACGGAAAATGGTTTCCAGCCGCACATCTGCAGTGCCCTGAATGAATTCTGTGACTCGGCCGAACATTCCTGCGAAGCACTGCTGCTGACCGAAGAAGCGCTGCAACTGCCTCAATTGCCGGATCTCCTGCGATGGTTCCGGGAGCAACCACCATGGTCCGAATTGCCGGTAATTATTCTGACCAAAGGCGGCGAATCGCGCTGGATGAAGTTGCTCGATCTCACTGCGGAAGCAGCCGGCAGCCTGACGGTCCTGGAACGTCCCATCAGCTTCAACACGCTCCTGCGATCCGTGCAGGTGGCGATGCATTCCCGGCGCCGCCAGTATCAGGTCCGCGATCTTCTCCAGGAACAACAGCGACAACAGATCGCGCTGCGCGAAAGCGAGGAACGCTGCCGGACTCTCATTGAGCAGGTGAAGGACTATGCCATTTTCCGCATCGACAATGCCGGCCGGCCCGTGAGCTGGAACCAGGGCGTGCAGCGCATTCTTGGATTCGAAGAAGTGGAATTCATCGGACGCGAAATCAATCCGATCATTTTCACGCCGGAAGATCAACTGGCTGGAATTCCGGAACAGGAACTGACGACCGCGGCGGAAAAAGGAGCGGCCAGCGATGATCGCTGGATGCGGCGCAAAGACGGCAGCCGTTTTTTTGCGTCCGGAGTTACCACCGGGTTACGGAACGACGCCGGTGAACTGATTGGCTTCAGCAAAGTATTTCGTGATGAAACCGGCGCGAAACAAACACGCGACGCTTTGGCCGAAGCACGCGCGGCGTTGGAACGTCACGCCGCCACGCTGGAAGAAACCGTCGCCAATCGAACGCGCGATCTGCGCGCCACAAACGAACAACTGGAAACCTTCGTTTATTCCATCGCCCACGACCTTCGCAATCCGCTGCGGACCATGATCGGCTATTCGCAATTGCTGATGGATGATCATTCGGAAGGACTGCACGGGACTGCGCAACATCTCCTGAACCGCATTCAAGGTTCCGCAGAATTCATGGACAAATTGTTGCTCGACCTGCTGGCGTTCGGACGCGCCGCCCGGGCCGAAATTGAGCTGACGCCCGTGGATGTCCGGAAAGCGTGGGATGCCGCGATTTTTCAGAATTCAACTCAGATCGAGCAGACGGGCGCACAGATCGAAACCGCGGACGCGTTGCCGATTGTTCTCGCTCACGAAGCAACACTCGGTCAGGTGCTTGCAAACCTGTTGAGCAACGCATTGAAATTTGTATCTCAAGAACGCCAACCGCGTATTCGCCTCTGGTCGGAAAACCGCGACAGCCACGTGCGCCTTTGGATTCAAGACAACGGCCTGGGCATTCCTGCGAGCCAGCATGAACGCATCTTTCGCGTCTTTGAACGGCTGCATGGCTCGCGCTATCAGGGAACCGGAATCGGTTTGTCGATTGTCCGCCAGGGCATTGAACGAATGAACGGAAGAGTCGGACTGGAATCCGAACCCGGCAAAGGCACCGCGTTCTGGATTGAACTTCTGAAATGCTGACCGCTGGCTGCGTCAGTGCCAATGACGCAAAATCGCTGAGGCGACCGAGAGGGCAATGTCCCACACATCGAACGTCGGACCGGACAAACCGGTTTGGTAATTGCTCATGAAACCGCCCGATGACGATGCGCTCTGCATCGATTCGAATTGCCGGCGCTTGCGTTCCAGTTCCTTGATCTCCCGGGCGCGCGCTTCGTCCAGTCCACCCGCGCGAATGAATTCCACGATGCGCCGCAATTCATCTTTATCAAACCACGTTCCGTGCGATTTGCAGACATCAACAATCACGTGCGAACACTTTGCAAAGTGAACGCGATTCATCAGCACGCGACAGACCGGACAGCGCAGGTAACGAACGACTTCGATTTTGTTGTCGGACGAAAGCGGCAGCTCCCTGGGCATTCCGAGAATGGCGGATTGTTGCTCGCAATCCTTGTAGATTTGTTCCAGCGAATCAGCGTCCACCCACAGCCCTTCGCATTTTGAACATTCGCGGAGGCGATTGGTTCCTACGACAACCGCTTTGGTTTCGAGATTGCATCGCGGGCAAGGCCGCGGCGCGGCGGGATCGATTTCGACCCGTTGAGCCGGCGCACCGCAATGCGAACAGAATTTCGCGCCGCGAAACATCATCCCAAAACACGACGGACACGCCACCGTCGCGAGGCGTGAACCACAATGGCTGCATTTCGTGGAGTCCGTCGAGGCCGAAGCCCCGCACATCGGGCATTTGAGTGTTTCAGCGGGCATGGTGAAAATGTTTAATGCAAAGGTGCAAACGGTCAAAGACGCAAAGTCGATTCAGCAACGCGCCGTTCCGTCGCCTTAAATTTTGCAAAGCTGTCCGGCTCGTCTGCACGAACTCATTCTGTAAACGAAAGTTCCCGGCCTGCCAACTATCTGCCGATTACAACTCTCGACGGAATTTATACTTCCCAGAAATTTCATTCGTGGAATGATGTCGGACATTGAAAGGAAAAAAGTTATGGGCCTGATTGATTATCTGAAAACGCAGTTCCTGGAAATCATCCAATGGGAAGATGATTCCCGCGATACCATCTCCTGGCGCTATCCCGATCTCGACAAGGAAATCAAACGCGGCGCGCAACTGATCGTGCGCGAATCGCAGATCGCGCAATTCGTTTACCTCGGCCAGTTCGGCGACACCTTCCGGCCGGGCAAATGGTCGCTGACCACGGATAACATTCCGATTCTTTCCACGTTGAAAGGCTGGAAATACGGGCTGGAATCTCCGTTCAAAGCCGACATCTATTTCGTCAACACGCGGCTGTTCACCGGCAATAAATGGGGAACCGCCAACCCAGTGATGTTGCGCGATGCGGACCTCGGCGTTGTTCGCGCGCGGGCCTACGGCACGTTTGATTTTCATGTCGTTGATCCGAAACTGTTTCTTCGCGAAGTCGCAGGCACGGATGACAATTTCCGCATTGAAGAATTTTCGGACACGATGCGTTCGCGCATTGTCAGTCTGTTCAGCGATGCGCTGGCGTCGGCGAAAGTGCCCGTGCTCGATGTTGCTTCGCGTTATCAGGAATTGGGCGAAGCGTTATTGCCGATCATCAATCCGCAGGTCACGGCCAAGTACGGCATTGAGATTCCGAGTTTCATCGTGGAGAACGTTTCCGTTCCAGCGGAAGTGGAACAGGCGATCGATAAACGTTCCAGCATGTCGGCGGTTGGAAACTTGAATGACTACGTGAAATTTCAACTGGCCGAAGCGATGGCGAAAGGCGAAGGCAGCGGCATGGCCAATTCCGCCGCGCAACTCGGCGCCGGTCTCGCGATGGGCCAACAGATGATGGCGGCGATGAGCACGGCTCCGACTACGCCATCAGGCGGCCCGGCCGGAACAGGAATTCCGCCGGTGATTCCGAACGCAACGGGAATTCCCGAACTGCTCGGGACGGCTGATCTGGCGCGGATTCTCGGCGTCAGTGAAAGCGATGTTCTCGCGACGCTGGAGAAAGGCGAATTGAAGGGCAAGAAAATCGGATCAACGTGGCGCGTCACGCGAGAGGCGTTGGATGAATTTTTGAAAAGCTGAATCTTCGAGAGATCAATGGTGATCAGCGTTGCACTTGATTTCCGGAGGGCTGAAAGCCCGAAATGTGATAGCCCACGGCAAAGCGAGTCCGCGAGCGGCGCCCTGGGCTTGCCAGCAACAAAGATTGAAGCCCTGAAAGGGCGGCACCAACCGAGAAAGTTTCGCCGCATTTTCAACAGAGATTCACAATCGAATGAGAAGAGTTTCAAGATTTAGAGACAGGCGGAACGCAATGTTCTCCACAGATCATGCCTGAAGCCATCGCCCAGAAAAAATTCTCCTGCCCGGCGTGCGGCGCGGAGGCGCAGTGGAATCCAGACAAGAAAGCCCTGGTTTGCCCGTTCTGCGGAACGACTTCGCCGGCCAATATCGAACTGACGCCTGCGGGCGATGAAGTCATCGTCGAACACAATCTGGTTGCGGCATTGCGCGGCGTGCCGGATGACAAACGCGGCTGGGATGCCAACAAAATTTCCGTTCGTTGTCAGAGTTGCCAGGCGATTTCGGTTTTTGATCCCGGCCGCGTTGGACAGCGTTGCGACTTCTGCGGTTCAGCCGCGCTCGTTCCGTACGAAGAAATCAAAGCCGCATTTCGACCTGAAAGTTTGTTGCCGATGAAAATCAGCGAAGCGCAGGTTCGTGAATCGATTCGGCGCTGGTACGGCAGCCGTTGGTTTGCTCCAAACAAACTGAAACGCGCCGCGCTCACGGATACGGTCAAAGGTTTTTATATTCCTTACTGGACGTTCGACGCGCAGGTTCACGCGGATTGGACCGCGCAATCCGGTTACCATTATTACGAAACAGAATATTACACCGACGCGAACGGAAAGCGTCAGTCACGACAGGTTCAAAAGACTCGCTGGGTGCCGAGTGCTGGTTCGGTCGATCATTTCTTCGATGATGAACTGGTCTGCGCCTCGCGTGGCGTGCAATCCGAAATGCTGCGAAAAATCGAACCGTTTCCCACACAGCAACTGATTCCCTACAACGCCGGTTTTCTTTCCGGCTGGATTGTCGAACGATATCAGATCGATCTGATCGCCGCCGCGCAATCAGCACGCGAGAAAATGGATGAAACAATGGAACATCTTTGCGCACGCGAAGTGCCCGGCGATACTCATCGTTTTCTCAATGTGCATTCGGATTATTCCGGTCAGACGTTCAAACACATTCTGCTGCCGATCTGGCTGCTGAATTATCATTACGGCTCGCGAAATTTTCAGGTCGTGATCAATGGCGTGACGGGAACGATTGCCGGTAAATATCCGAAAAGCTGGATCAAAATTACGCTGTTGGTTTTGATGATTGTCATCGTTGCGTTGATCTTCGCACGGATGGCGAATCAGCGATGAGGCCAGGCGGAAGATGCGAAGGCGCAAAGGCGCAAGGTTGAATTACGTTTGAAGGCGAGTAATCGGGTTCTTTGTTCCTGGCGCCTTTGGTTGATTCCTTTTTGAAATCAAGATGGAGACGGGCGGGTGTGATTGCAACTGGTGGTCACTCTCGCCCCGTGAGGAACGAACGGGGCGAGAGCCGGAGAGAGAGGATTTTGATTTTCTTATCGATCGGGACCATCCGCCAGGTTGAAGTTTCAAACGGTTCAAAACCTCCTCTCCCCATCCCTCTCCTCCTTCCCTCGTCAGGAAGAGAGGGGGTTGCCCCTCAGTTTCAATCCCACCGGAGACGGGCAGGGCGCGTGTCCTACGCATCCAGTTCCGCCAGCTTCGTCGCGGCGGTTTCCCATTGCGGCGTCAATTCTTCCAATCGCGTTTGCACGTCCACGAGTTCACGATTGATCTGATTGGCGCGGCCGGGCGTTTCGTAGGTCTCGGGTTTTTCCAGTTCGGCGGTGAGCTCGGTTTGTTTCTGTTCCAGTTCCTGGATTTCTTTTTCCAGCTTGTGAACGAGTTGCTGCTGCGCTTTGCGTTTGCCAGATCGCGCCTGACGCTGCTCGGCTTCGAGACGTTTCTGTTCTTTGCGTGAAAGAGCATCGGAGGGGCGCGCACCGGACGAAGTTTTGGGACTCGTGTAACTCGTCCCTCCGGTTCCCGCAGTCAGCGCGGCGCGCGCGGAAACGGCTTTGGTTTTATCGAGGTAATATTGGTAATCGCCGGGATAATGCGTGAGCTGGCCGCCGCTGACGTGAACCACGTGATTCGCCAGCGCGCGAATGAAATAAACATCGTGGCTGATGAAAATCAGCGTGCCTTCGAATTGATCCAGCGCGTACAGCAACGCATCAATGCTCGACATGTCGAGATGCGTCGTCGGCTCGTCCATGAGCAAAAGATTGGGCGGATCGAGCAGCAGCTTCACCAACGCGAGCCGGCTTTTTTCACCGCCGCTCAGCACGCTGACTTTTTTGAAAACGTCATCGCCCTGAAACAAAAAGCATCCGAGCAGGGTGCGAACAAATTGTTCCGTGACGCGCGAAGGAGTATCGAGCGCTTCCTCCAGCACGGTGCGGCTCATGTCCAACATATCCACGCGATACTGCGAATAGTATCCCGCTTTGACATTGTGACCGAGTTCGCGCGTGCCTTCCTGTGGTTCGAGCACACCGCCCAGAATTTTCAACAACGTGGATTTGCCCGCGCCGTTCGGCCCCACCAACACCACGCGCTGACCGCGTTCCGCCTGAAAATCGATTCCGCGATAAACCACGTTCTGACCGTAAGCCTGATGAATGTTCTTGAGCGTGATTGCGCGTTGCCCGCTGCGTTGCGGCTGCGGAAAAGAGAAGCTGACCTTGCGATCATCGCTGGTCGGAGCTTCGATTTTTTCCATGCGCTCGACCTGCTTCAACTTGCTCTGCGCCTGCGACGCCTTCGATGCTTTCGCGCCGAAGCGCCGGGCGAAATCCAACAGGCTGTTGATTTCGCGCTGCTGATTTTTGTAGGCGGCGAGCAATTGTTCCTCCGCGGCCTCGCGCTGAACCAGGTATTCATCGTAGTTGCCGCGATACTTGATCAGCTTGCTCTGGCGGATTTCCACGATGCCACCGACGAGTTGATTGAGAAATTCGCGATCGTGCGAGATGACGAGAATCGCGCCCGGATAATTCTTCAGATAATCCTGAAACCAGATCAGTGCTTCGAGATCAAGATGGTTCGTCGGCTCGTCGAGAATCAGCAGGTCCGGTTCTTCGGCGAGCAATCGAGCCAGATGCGCGCGCATCACCCAGCCGCCGCTCATCTCGCGCGCGGGACGATCAAAATCCTTTTCGCGAAAACTCAATCCCGCGAGGATCTGTTTCGCCTTGGCTTCAATCTGATAACCGCCGAGTTCATTGAAGCGATCGTGAACGTTGTCGTGAATTTCCTCGGGATGCAGCGCTTCCACCGGATGATCGTTGTCCCACGCATGAATGATGCGGCGCAGCTTGATGAATTCCGGTGAAATGCTGGTCGCGAGCTCGATCACCGTTTCGTCCGAGAACGGCATGCTTTCCTGCGGCAAATGGCCCACTGACACGCCGCGTTCAAAAATCACCTCGCCGTCGTCGGCTTCCTCGGTTCCGAGAATGATGGACAAAAGCGTGGATTTGCCCGCCCCATTGGGGCCAACGAGGCCGATGCGATCGTGGCGGTTCAACTGTAAGGTCGCGTCGGCGAAGAGCACCCGCTCGCCGTACGCTTTCGAAATGCCTGCAAGAGTCAACATGCGAGCGATCAGCTTACTCGCAAATCCAGGGATAACTCAAGGCGGGTTCGGAATAAGAAATGGAAACATCGAACATCGAACATCGAACCTGCGCGGCAATGGCGGGCGCCGCGACGGGCAGCCGCTTGCCGCGCTGCGGCAAGCCGGGCGCACGGGTTCTGCGCCCGCTCGGAGAAATTTAAAACGCAAAGCCGCTCGAAGAACTCAACGGCCTGCTTGGAACCTGGAACCTGGAACTTTTCTAATCCGCATTGTCCAATTCCGAACGCGTTGCCGATTCCGCACGTTTGCCGTCCAGCTCGCGTCCTGACTCCTGCAACTGCAGCTGTCGGCGGAACACAAACGCGCCAACAGGCGTCACCAGGGCCATCAAGCCGATGAGCAGCCACATGATTTCCGGATGACGCGGGCCTTCGGCGGGACAGAATTTCGCGAGCAGCCAGCCGGAAGTTCCGCCGACCAGGAACTTGGCGCCGAAGTACGGCAGATACGACATCGACATGTAAGACGCTTCCTGTCCGCGCGGCGCGATGGCGGCGGAATATTCATACAGGCGCGGCGACCACAGCGCTTCACCAACCGACAGCAGCACGATGAAAAAGAAAATCGAAATGTACAGCGGATTGACTTCGCCCGGCACGCGCAGCCAGCTGTGGGCAATCAAATCGCCGAGCCAGCTGTGCGCCAGCGGCGCAAACCAGTGCGGCGGCAATGCGATTACAAAAACCGACAGCGCCGAGACGAGGCTTCCAACCATCACCATGCGATATGCGGTGACGCGTTGCGTCAGCACACCGCAGATCGGAACCAGCACCACGATGAGAATCGAGTTCAGCATGCCGCTGAGCTGCGCAATGGGCGCGCCATCGCCGAGTTCGCGAATGCCATATTTCGGAAACGTGAACACCAGATGATAAAAGATCATGCGCACACCCACCACGAGCGACATGAACAGGAGAAAACGATAAAACGACGGCTGCCGCCACAAACTGAGAAAAATGTGAACGGTTTTCACCGCGGTGTCGCGAATCGCCAGCCAGGCCGTTTTGAAAATTCCAAACGTGCGTTTCGCAGCGGTTATTCGCGGCGAAATCTTCACGCCCTCTTCCGTCATTTCCACGCCTTCACGCAAAAACGCCCACGTCAAAATCAGCCCCGGAATGGTGAAGAGCACGCTGACGAAAATCAGCACGCGATAAGTGCTCAGTTCCATTCCAATCAAGGGCAGAGTCCAGGAACCGTATTCGCCCAGGCCGCGACTGCTGCGAAGACGATCGAAAATCCAGTCGCCGGCCGCGAAGCCGAGATTCATCAGGGCGTAATAAAACGAAAACGCCACCGAACGTTGCGCCGCGTTGGTGTAAATTTTCACCGCCGCGATCATCACCGGAACCATCAACGCCAATCCCACCGCCTGGAAATACAGCCCAAACGGCAGCACGATCCATTTGTTCACCGTCACCGTCATCACGCAACGCGACGCCAGACAAACCCAGAAGCCGAGGAGAAATGTTCGCCGGATTCCCAGCGCATCGGTCAGCGAACCGACGAGCACCGTGATCAGCGTCATCATGATGGACCAGCCCGCAAGCATGCCCCCCGCCTCCACATCGCCGAAGCCCAGATCCGAGGAAAGCCACAACACGAGCACGCCCGCCGCGCCGACTTTGTAGGCGAGGTTCTCGAGAATGTAAGCGGCGTAAACGATCCACAACTCGCGCGGAGCAGAACGCAGGACCGTGAATTTTTTGACGAACGCGCCGAACCGGGAGGTGGAGGAAGACGGCTGACTCATTCCATTGAAAGCGTGGTCTGTGGAATTGGGGAGTTATTTGGCTTTAGCGAAATCGCCTCGGCTGCGAGCAGCAACGGAATGTTCTGGCGAACGGGATAAATGCATATGCCATCCGCGCGAATCAACGCCGCGTCCAGTTTTTCCGCGACCGGCTTGCCTTGGAAATTCCGCAGCGTTCCATCGGCGATCTGTTGGTTCAGAGTTTCCACCAACGCAGAATCGGCCAGGCGCAGCGGCTGACGCGTTTCCGGGCAGCAAAGAATTTCCAACAGTTCCGGGCGAATCATGATTGAACTTTTACCAGCTTGATCGCGGCATCGTAAACCTGCTTCACCGGAACGCGCGAACGCTCGGCGGCTTTGCGGCACGATTCAAATTCCGGCGCGGCCTGAATGACTTTTCCGTTCAGCTTGCCGAGTTTGACTTTGATTTCGCCGAACCTGGTTTTCACCGAAACGAATTCACGACGCAGTTTCCGGCGCTCGCAAACCGAGCGGCGCACGCCGAACGCCGTGGTCTCCCGCAAAATCATTTCGCTGAAACGATCGGCGTCCGCTTCCGCGCACAGGACGGTGAGCAACACGCCGGGCCGAGTTTTCTTCATTTGAATCGGCGTATGAAAAACATCCAGCGCGCCCGCCGCAAAAGCCTGTTCCACGAACAAACCGAGAATTTCGGAATTGATATCGTCGAGATTGGTTTCGAGAACAGCGACGGTGTCGGTTTCCCAATCAAGCGCGGAGAGTTTCGAGTGTCGAGTTTGTTGTTTTGAGTTTGGCGGCGCGACGAGCTGTTTGGCGGAAGAGGCGTTTCCCAGCACGGCGCGAACAACATTCGGCCGCGTTTGATTATCGCGGGTTCCCAGTCCGAAACCGATTTTGCCAGCGACCAGTTCCTCCATCGGTCCGAACCGTTCCACAAATTCCGCGAGCAACGCCGCGCCGGTGGGTGTGATCAGTTCGTTGGGCTCTTCACATTGCGTGACACCCACACCGCGCGCGCCAAGAATTG
The DNA here is from genome assembly GCA_035765675.1 of Verrucomicrobiia bacterium. Lineage (GTDB taxonomy): Bacteria > Verrucomicrobiota > Verrucomicrobiia > Limisphaerales > DASXHY01 > DASXHY01. The sequence continues at coordinate 1,646 of DASTXC010000076.1, read as the reverse complement.
CGAGTGTGGCCGGAGCGGGAATTGGAAAACGTCCATGCGCGCAATGCATCCAGCCGACGCCTTCAACCACATTCGACGCAAGCACGTGGGGTTTGCCGAGCAGTTCCAGACCAATGCAGACGCCGACGATATCGATAATGGAATCGACCGCGCCGACTTCGTGAAAATGAACTTCTTCGGGCGGCTGGCCGTGAATTTTTCCTTCGGCTTCAGCGATTCGCTGAAACACCGCGATGGATTTTTGCTTCACCCAGGGCGAAAGCTTGCTGGCGCGAATCAGCTTTTTGATCTGCGAAAAATCACGGCTGTCTCCGTGGTGATGATGTTCGTGGCTGTGTTCATGGTCGTGTGTATGTCCGTGCGCGTGATCATGCTCGTGCGTGTGCTCGTGTTCATCGTGAGAATGAGCGTGCGAATGGGAATGATGAGACTCGTGGGACGGATGCGTGTGGTGGTGATCCTGGTTGTGATCGTGATCCGCCAGATGCACGTCGAACTTTACGCCTTCGATGCCGGACTTCTGTTTGCGGGAAACGTGCAGGTGATAGCCGTCCAGCTTGAGCTTCGCGAGTTCGCGTTCAAGTTTGAGAGCGTCCGCGCCGAGATCAATCAGCGCTCCAATAAACATGTCGCCGCTGATGCCGCTGAAGATATCGAGATAAAGTGTTTTCATTTTGTCGTAGCTGCGTTCGTGAGAACGCGGCTGATTTCATTCCGGCATCGTTGCTGCAAGCGCATTGATCTGGCTCGCCGCGAAGCCTGCGCCAAAACCATTATCAATGTTCACCACCGTCAAGCCGCTCGCGCAACTGTTCAACATTCCCAGCAACGCCGCCAGTCCGCCGAAGTTCGCGCCGTAACCCACGCTCGTCGGCACCGCGATCACCGGTTTCGAAACCAGTCCCGCCACCACGCTGGGCAGCGCGCCTTCCATTCCCGCGACCACAATGATCACATTGGACGATCGAATGCTTTCGATCCGGTTGAGCAAACGATGAACGCCCGCGACGCCGACGTCGGTAATGCGTTGCACCGTGTTGCCCATGATGTCGGCGGTGATCGCAGCTTCATCAGCAACCGGCAGATCGCTGGTGCCGGCGCAGACCACGGAGATGACGCCGCGTCGTTTGGGCAAGGGCTTCTTCTCAATGGTGACGCAGCGGGCGGCTTCGTGATAGACGGCTTTGGGAAATTTCCTTTTCAACACGCGCGCGTGTTCCTCGGTGATGCGTGTGGTGAGGACGTTTTGATTATGCTCCAGCAATTTGGCCGCGATCTTTGCCACCTGTTCCGGTGTTTTGCCCGCGCCGAAAATCACTTCCGGAAAACCTTTCCGCAAAGCGCGATGCGTATCGACGGTCGCGAATCCCAGATCCGCCGCCGGCGCGGCCTGGAACGCGTGGAGCACCTGATCCTGAGTGGCGTCGCCCGCCCGAAATTTTTCCAGCAACTGAACAGCTTCGGTAATGGTCACGGCAGGAGGATATGGAATCGCGAAAGAGAATCACGGGAAATTTCGGATCAGCCGGAGATGCGAAACGCGTAGTGCGTGATCATCGAACACTCGGAGACCATTTCCACTTCTCGGTTTCAATGCCGGCGTGAACAGCGCGTTAAAATCGGGGGGGTGTAAAAGTCTTTCTGTA
>DASTXC010000075.1:0-27654 GCA_035765675.1 Verrucomicrobiia bacterium | reverse complement strand
AGTTTTTCGCGCGCGCCGCTCCACCCCTTCGGGGCTCGGCTGCGCTGCGGCTCGCTACGCTCGCCTCCGCTCCGCCTCACCCCAAAGGGGTGGAGGCAGATGGAAGAAAGACAATTTACAGAAAGACTTTTACACCCCCGAGGATTGGATTGTTTTTCATACCGCCAAGTACAGCGGTGCGGGATACAATCGCGAAGTTCATGCGCAGAAATTCACCTGGAACACTACCTATCAAACTCCGTATTTCGGCAGCCCGCAACCCAACTCCACGCCTTTGGAAGTTCCCAATGATGAGTATCCCGCCTCGCGCCAGATGAATACGGATTTCATGACGAGCGACGGGCGATTGGTGACATTCGGTGTTTTCAACGATGGGTCGGTTCGCGCCAACGCCCAGGTGTCGAGCAATGGAGCGTTCGGCGGTTGGGGAATCGTCAGTCCGGGAACGGGATTCTCGTGCATCAGCCCGCTCAAACTGGCGAATGATACCTTTCTTTGCTACGGCGTCGGAAATGGCACCCCGGTTTGGCTTACCACTCAAACCAATATGAATGGCGGATGGACGCCGTGGACAAGCCTGGGCGGGACCTTTTCATTTGTGGAAGGACTTCGTTTTGCCAACGGTCGCAATGTGGCTTTCGCCTGCGGCGGAGCGACCTATCCTGGAAGCGGCACGCCGATTTCATTCAACTCGCAAACCAGTTCCAACGGCAGTTGGACCGGATGGCAGGTTGTCGCTCCCGGGACGGGGTTTGCGCATCTTTCACCGGTTTTAACGCCTGATCAACGCCTGACCTGCTTTGGTGTGGGTTACAATTCACCTGTATGGATGAGCGTTCAGACGAACGCCGGAGGTGGATTCAGTGCGTGGAACAATCTTGGCGGCACGTTTTCATTCGTTCGTGCATGTCAGATTCCCGACGGACGATATGTCGTATTCGCCTGTGGAAACCGAACTGAAGTTTATGCGAAAACGCAGATATCAACGAATGGAACGTTTGGCACTTGGCGCAGTTGGCAGTTGATCAGTTCGGGAACAGGATTCACGCGCATCAAACCCATCTATCGTTCCGACGGAATATTCATTTGCTATGGCGCGGGCGATGGCACGGCCGGATGGATCAACTGGCAAACCGCGCCGAACAGCGCCTGGGCCGGGTGGAACAGTTTGACTGGAGCCGGCTTCAGAACCATACACGGTTTGGTCGCACCGGATTTGCGGAATATTGCCTTCGCCCACGGATATAATTCTGCGGGATGGATAGATCAGCAGACGACTCCGGGAGGCGGCTGGACCGGCTGGCAATCGCTCGGCGGCTCGCTCAAGTAAAGAAAGAAAATTATAATCACAGACTTTCCTGCGCAGTTCTTCGGGATTGCGCGGGAATTATTTTGGTCCGGGATGGAATTTCAATTGGCTGTCGCGAAGCAATAAAGCTGGAATCCTCGAACGGTTTTGAGTCTGGCCTCGCGATTATTTACGGGATAAATTGTTGACGAAATTGGGAGGTTTTTGTATTCAAAAAGAGAACACGAATAATTCAGCCGCTTCTGCCGGGATCATCCGGTGAACGGCCTTTAGAAATGTCGGATCAAGCGCTATGAGAAATCTGGTATGGACCATTCTGTTGTTGGCTTTCGTTTTTCACGACGGCCTGAAGGCTGCTGAACCAGAGCCAAATGTTGCCGTGGCCAAAGCGTGGTGGCCGCCTCAACGCGATGTCTGGACTCCGATCGGATGGAGGGACAGCCTGTTTCGATTCAATGTCATGTACAACGGCACGGTGCTCTGTTCGCCGGGTGCCGTGCTCATGTCCAAGGCCAATGTCGCGCCGTACAAAGGAAAAGATCTGCAGCTCAATTTCACTCCGAGCGCCGACGGGAAGGTGCCGCCGTTGCCGAAATTGCCGATTCAGGTTTACAAGCTGGATGGCGGGTTTGGAATTCAGGGATGGCGCGAAGACAAGGAAACTCCGGTTCTCTGGACTGAGTGGCCGTGTCAGGAGGGATTGGTTCTGCGGCAGGAAATCTTCGGCCACTTGAAAGGCGGAGGGCCGGTGAAGTCGGGCGATGAACAGTTGTATGCCTGGATTCGATTGTCCGTCAGCCATGTGGATGAACTTCGCGCGCCGAAGAATTTCGGCTTTGCGGTGCAGTTGAGCAAAATCTACTACAAACATTATCTCCCCTGGAAATTTGAAGATTCGGTCACGCTTCGAGCGATGCCTGATCTCGCGAAGTTTTCGAGCGCATTGAAATCGGAACCTTTGCAAAACGACATCGGCGAAGGTTTGCGTGTTTTGCAGGATGATGGAAAAGTGCGCGTCATTGTCCTTCCTTCCAAAGAAGGAAAGGTTTCATTCTCCGAAACTTCGGAAGGGAGCGGGATTTATGGGATGCAGATTGAACTGCCGGTTCGCAAAGGCGCTTACATGGATTTGCTGGTGCCGATGCTTGCCGAGACGCCGGAAGATATTTCGGAGGAACTTGCCCTCGGTTTTGATGGAGCTTTGAAACAGACGGAAGCGTATTGGACGCCGAAGCCGGCGACCGCAGCTCATATTCACACTCCGGAACCTTACATCAATGAAGCACTGCGGCGGAATATCCAGTTCGCGCAGATAGTTGCCGAGAAAGATCCTGAAACGGGGTTGAGCACGTTTCTCTCCGGCTCCTACGGCTATGATGTCTTGTGGAGCACGCCGTCTTCAATGATCAGTCACATGTTCCTTGACCTGCTGGGATATCACGACGTGGTGGCCGAGCACGTTGAACTTTACCGGAAATATCAGGGTTCAGTAAAGCCGCCGGGGCCGAGTTACACGCTCCATCCTGGTTATTTCAGCACGCCGAAAACTTTAACCTCCTTTGACTGGCTGACCGATCATGGAGCCATTCTGGAAATACTCAGCCGGCACGCACTGTTGAGCGGTGATCAAAAGTTCATCAATGAGTGGCTGGAGCCCATTCTCAAAGGATGTGATTTCATCAAGGACTCCTGCGCCAATACCAATCATCCGGGATTTAAAGGACTGATGCCTCCCGCCGTTGCAACCGACGCGAATATCCCGACGCAAGCGGTGTGGAATCAGGCGTGGACTTACAAAGGACTTACCACATCGGTCGAATTGTTGAAGAAGCTTCATCATCCGCGGGCACATGAATTTGAGAAATTCGCCGAGAATTTCAGAGCCGCTTTTGTGAAGGCATTTCGCGAGGTCACCGCCAAACAGCCCCGATGGACCGATTCTGAAGGCATCAAGCATCCTGTGCTGCCTGTGGATCTCATTCCGCCTCCGCGGCACCATCTTTTCGACGATTGCATTCTGTTTGATGCCGGTCCGCTTTCAACGGTTTGGGCTGGTTTGATGAATGCCGATGATGCGGACATGCAGTCGTTTGTGAAATTCTTCCGCGAGGGGCCGAACACGAAACTCCGCAGCACGCGGCCGAATGCCATCGATCGCGTGGTGCTCGTTCACGAGATTTCTTCGTGCGAGCCCTGTTACAGTTGGAACATTGTCAATTCATGGCAATTGGGAGATCGTGAAAAATTCCTCGAAGGAATGTACAGCCTGTTCACCGGCGCGATTTCACCGGAAACCTACATCAGTGGTGAACACCGCCACGGCATGTACGGCACTGTTTTCGTGGCGCCGCTGATGACCTGGTGCATGCGTCAGGCAGTCATTGACGATCAACTCGAACCGAACGCAATTCATCTGCTGCGACTCTGTCCGCTGGCCTGGATTTCGGACAAAGAAGAAACTGTTTTCGAAAAGATGCCCACCGAGTTCGGCCCCGTAAACCTGCGTTTCAAACTGTCTGCCGACGGCAAGACGCTCAATGTCAGCTTCTCAGGTGATTGGCGTGGGAAACCCGACCAGGTCGTATTACATGCTCCGCCTGTTCCGGGATTGAAGAAGATCGTTGTTAACGGAAAACGCTATTCCCCCGGCCGCGATATCAAAGTGAACTTGTGAGCGCAGTCTCTCCTGAGTCTCGCGAATTGTTGACGCGATTTTCAATGACGGACAGCGTTCAATAATGCGGCTGCTTCGAAGATGTTTCACGCGAAAGATCAACGTCCGGCTTTTGGAATCAAAACCGCTGGTCTGGTGATCGGTGGCGGAGCAGCCGGAATGTCCGCGGCAATTACCGCAGCGCGAAAGGGTGTCGGCGTGGTGCTGGTGGAACGCTACGGGTTTTGTGGCGGCGCCGCGGTGGCCGGGCTGTCGGGAACGGTTTGCGGATTGTACGCGGCGCGTGACAATCGCGAGCGGCGACCGGAGCAGGTTGTTTTTGGTTTCGCGGATGAGTTCGTGCGGCGCATGGAAAGAGCGGGAGGAATCACCGGCCCGATTCGTTATGGCAAAACTTTTACCCGCGTCCACGATCCGCTGGTCTGGCGCAAGATAGCGGATGGGTGGTTGCAGGAAGCCGGCGTCAAGATTTTCTATCATGCGCTGGCGACGCAGGTGTTGATGGAACGAGATCGGGTTGAAGGCGTCAAAGTCTGGACGAAACAGGGTCTCTGCGAAATACGTGCGAAGTTGACCATAGATGCGAGCGGCGACGCGGACCTGTTCGCAATGGGCGGTTTGAAAACGGTCCTGGGCAACCATGGGAAAGTGCAAAATCCCACTATGATATTCAGGATTCAGGGTGTGGACATGGAGCGGTTCCTCGCAGTTCATGGCGCGGACAGCATCATGGGTGAAGGTGTGATGAATGCAATTCAGGCGGAGCATTCGAAGCGCCGACGCTACTTGCCCCGTAGCAAAGTGTTTCTCTTCCCGACGCCCCGGAAAAATGAGCTTCTCTGCAACGCAACTCGGGTCATCGGACGCGATGGCCGAGAGCTGAATCCGTTGATCGCTGACGATTTGACTGAAGCGGAAATTGAAGGACGTCGTCAGGTTTGGGAATACGCGGATTTTTTTCGCGAGCATATTGCCGGTTGCGAAAACAGTTATGTCAACGACACCGGCGTCCAGGTGGGTGTGCGCCAAACACGGCAGATCAGTGGCACTTGCACGCTGACCAATGAAGATGTGGTGCGGGCGCGCAAACGAAAGGATGGAATTGCGCGTTCGCCCTGGCCGATTGAATTGCATTCCGGCGACAAGCCTCATCTGCATTGGGTGCTGGAAGATTACTACGAAGTGCCTTTCGGCTGTTTCGTGCCGGAAAAAGGAGAAGGCCTGCTGGCTGCCGGACGATGCTTGTCGGCGCAGCACGAAGCCATGGCCTCGGCGCGTGTGACGGCTCAATGCTTTTCCTACGGTCAGGCGATTGGTCTCGCTGCCGTTGTTGCCGTTCAGGAAAACCTCAGTCCGCGCCAACTTTCCGGACAGGATATCCGTTCGTTGCTCAATCGCGAGGGCGCTGCTCTCGATTCGTAACTCTCGACGAATTTTAAACCATCATGAAACTACGCAGCAATTTCGAACCGGGAACCACCCGCTGGGCCGTGCGCCGCGCGCAATGGCTGGCAATGAATCTGAAAGAGGAGGATTTTAAAAAACCGAAAATCGCTATCGTCAATTCCTCCAGCCAGTTGTCTGTCTGTTATCAGCATCTGGATGAAGTGTCACGAGTCGTGCAACAAAGCATCCGTGAAGCCGGCGGAGTTCCTTTCGAAATCCGCACGGTGGCGCCTTCCGATTTCATCACCAGCGCGGGACTTCAGGCGCGCTATCTGATGCCCAGCCGCGATCTGTTGACCAATGATATCGAGGTGCAGGTGGAAGGAGCGTGTCTGGATGGCATGGTGCTTTTAGCTTCATGCGATAAAACGACGCCGGGGCAACTCATGGCGGCTGGACGATTGAATATTCCCTCCGTTGTGCTGACGTGCGGATATCAACTGGGAGGCATGTGTGGCGGGAAGAAGGTGGATATTGAAGATGTTTACAAAGCCGTCGGCACTTTGAAAGCCGGCCAGATGACTGTGGAACAACTTGGTCAAATGTCCTGTGTTGCAATTCAAGGTCCGGGAGTATGCGCGGGATTGGCGACCGCCAATACGATGCATGTCCTTGCCGAAGCTCTTGGAATGGCGCTGCCGGGAAATGCACCCATACGCGCCGGAAGCGAAAGACTGGACGAGTATGCCCGCCGTGCCGGCCGACAGATTGTGTCCTTGATCGAAAAGGACATTCGCCCGCGAGCCATTCTCACACCAGCGGCTTTTCGCAACGCCATTACGGTCGCTGTCAGCATCGGTGCTTCGGTGAATTGCGTGCGGCATTTAACTGCCATAGCCATCGAGGCGGAATGTCCCGTCGATATTGTGGATGAGTTTGAACGGATTGCACCGGGACTTTCGCAGATTACTCAAATCCGTCCGAACGGCCCGGATCGGATCGAAGATCTCGATGCTGCCGGTGGGTGTCGCGGAGTTCAGGTCCGGCTTCGCTCGTTGCTTGATACCTCGGTAATGACCGTCGCGGGACGTAGTCTTGGGGAGAATCTGGCAGAAGCGCCTGCTCCCGATGGACGCATCATTCGCTCTCTGGATCAGCCATTCCGCAACGAACCGGGGTTGATCATTATTCGCGGAAACCTGGCTCCGGATGGCGCGATTGTGAAACTGTCCGCGGTTCCAAAAGAGGTCCGCCGATTCACAGGACCCGCGCGCATTTTCGAAAGTGAAGATGATGCCATTGCCGGATTGCAAAACGGACGCGTGCGCGCCGGAGATGTGATTTTGCTGCGCGGTTTAGGACCGATGGGCGGTCCTGGAACTGTCTTTGCCGCGAGCTTTATGGCGGCATTGGTGGGAGCAGGTCGGGGCGGAGACGTCGCAGTCGTTACGGATGGCGAACTGTCCGGATTGAACAGCGGTATAACGGTGGGGCAGGTAATGCCGGAGGCCGCAGAAGGTGGTCCCTTGGCCATCGTGCAGGAAGGAGAGTCTGTTACCATCGATCTGACATCGCGAAGGATTGATGTCGCTGTTTCTGAAGCTGAACTGCAATCGCGTCTGAAAAAATGGGCGCCTCCTGTACAACAAATCCGGACGGGATGGCTCGCGCAATATCGTCAATTGGTTCAGCCGCTTTCCCGAGGTGCGGTGCTTTGCCGGCCGAATCGTCCTATCGAAAGTAAATAACACCTGAACCAACGAGCACTATGTTCGACGTTTCATTCAAACCGCGGGGAGTCCGAGCCGCCTCAAAAATTTTCGGTCTGTCTTTTTTTCGAATTGCGAGAAGTTGTTTTCTATTCGCAATCACTGCTGCCGCATTTCAGGTCGCTCATGCCGTCGACGATTCATCAGAACAAGCGGAAAAGCCGTTGCGGCCGCACACCAAAGGAGATTGGTGGCAGGTGGCCGAAAACCCGGACCTGGGCAAATACACCAGCGACAAGCAGCAGCCTGTGGACTTCGCAATCTGGCAGGCGGCGGATGGCACGTGGCAACTCTGGTCCTGCATTCGCAACACGAAATGCGGCGGTGAAACGCGCCTGTTCCATCGATGGGAAGGTAAACAGCTTCAGGATCGGAATTGGAAACCAATGGGCGTCGCCATGACAGCCGACACTTCGTTGGGAGAATCCGAAGGTGGTTTGCAGGCGCCTTATGTATTCAAGGAGAACGATCGTTATTACATGTTCTATGGCGACCTGCATCGGATATGTTTGGCGACAAGCAGCGACGGAAAAGAATTTACCCGTCATCGCAACCGTCGCGGGCAACCGGATCTTTTCTCTGGGCCGTACGAATGGATCCGTGATCCCATGGTAATGAAGTGGCAAGGATTGTACTTCTGCTACTACATGGCGTATCAAAAGGATGCGAAACACCGGTCTGCAATATTCTGCCGCACGTCCCACGATCTTGAACACTGGAGTGAACCCATCATGGTCGCTGCGGGCGGCGCGGCCGCGAGTTTCTCGGAATACAATACTGAATGCCCGTTCGTCGTGCAGAAGGACAATTGGTTTTACCTCTTCAGCAATCAGATTTACGGCAGGAAAAGTCACAACATCCAATATGCCTCTCCCAATCCGCTGTCGTGGGGCATAGACGATGACCGTTGGAAGGTCTCTTCGCTTCAGGTAGCGGCCCCTGAAATCATCTTCCACAATGGCGAATGGTACATCGCCTCATGCAATTTGGCGCTCGACGGTATCAGAATCGCGCGATTGGAATGGATAAAGAATTGACTTCGATCGGCCATTGTTGCTCGTGCCTTTTTAATTATGCCGCCTGTTGCTGCTTCCACCTCCTGGTCCGTTGGCGTTGCCCGCAGAGTGATCACTCCTCCTCTTGGGCAGGTTGAATTGTGCGGCTTCGGCTACTACTTGAATCGGGTAGGAGAGCGAATCAAGGACGACCTGAACGCCACGGCAATCGTCATCCAGAATGAACGGAAAGAGTCCATGGTTTTGTTGGCCCTGGATTTGATGGCCGCCGATGAAGATTTTACGAAATCGGTTCGCCAGCAGGTCGCCGCGGAAACCGATATTCCGGCGGATGCCATTTGCGTCAATTGTTCCCACAGTCATAACGCTCCTGTAGCCGCGAAAATGTTGGGAGTGGGCGACGTGAATCCGGAATACGTTGCGCAGGTGGCACGACTCAGCGCCGATGCCATTATTCAAGCGTGGCGAGATAAGAAACCGGCGCGGCTCAGCGTAGGATCGACCGACGTTGCAGGGTTTACCTTCAACCGAAGCCGAAAGGACGGACCGGTGGATACCCGATTGAGTGTGTTGCGTGCGGATTCGTTGGACGGAAAACCGTTTGCCATGGCCTTCAATTACCACACGCACATCAACGCACATCTGGACGCTGACCCGCGCGCGATCAGTCGCGATCTGCCCGGCGAAGTCATCGACCAGATCGAAAACCGGCATCCGGGTGTCACCGCTTTGTTTCTGCAGGGAACCTGCGGGGACGTCATGCTGCGTCCGGAGTTCACGTCCACGGAAAGAAGTTTTGAACCCGGTCGCGCCATTGCGAAAGCGGTTCTGGAAGTGCTGGAAAATTGTCGGCCGGTAAAAGGCGGACGGATTCGGATGGCAAAAAGAACGGTCAAATTGCCAACACGACGTTGGACCCGCGAAGAGCTTCTTGCGGACCGCGAAGAAGCGCGTCATCGGCTGGAAACCGGCGATACTCGTGACTGGCTTAATGGCTTCGCCAAGGTGATCGTTACGTATCCAGATCGGTTGCCCCAACGCTATGGCGGCAGTGTGGAAAAGACCGTCGCGGCTGTTTCGCGGTTTGGGATGGAATGGACCGACGCCATTCTCCCGACGCTCGAAACGCGTCCTGAATTTATCGAAACCGAAGTTCAGGCATTTTGCTGCGGTGATGTGTGGTTCATTGCGCATTCGACGGAGTTGTTTGCCACCCTCGGTCTGGCCGTGCGCGGAAACTGGCCGCACGCCGACTTGTTCATGCTGGGTTATGCGAACGGTTGCATTGGTTATCTTCCCGACGCTTACGACATCGAGCGTAAGAGTTATGCAGCCAATCAGTCTCCGAAGTTTACGGGGCGGTTTCCGTTCATTGCGACGTCGGGAGACATTATGGTCGCTGGCATGTTGGAAACACTCGATTCCCTCTCTCCGGAATCGAAGTAAGCGTCAACAGATTCTTCCCGTATTTGCTTTCGAGGCTGGCTTCTTCTGATGTTCCGTTTCACTCTCCGATTTGAGTGAATAGAAACCTGGGCGTGGCAGTGTCTTGCTCTCCACTGCGGAAATTGGAAGTGCATTTGCATCGGCGGGACGTGCCGGGATTGATCTCCGGAAATCAATGAAATCGCCCGGGAACTTGAGTTGCGACGCGTCATCAGACAAATCCGCTATGAGCGCTCCCTCTAAAATCCGAGGCTTCATAAAAACTGACAAAATATAATTCTTTTTGTTGACAGAGAATGTCTGTTTCTGTATGCATGCATAGTTGCTAATCACCTAATCCCGTGTTGAAACAGAAATCATCAACCCCAACTCAGTCCCTATGAAAAACATCTGTTGGATCATCGCGCTGGCCGCGGCGCAATGTGCAGGAACCTCGCTTCAGGCTCAAACTCCGATCGATTGGTGGCAGGCGGAAGATAATTATTTGGATTCGATAGGAAACAGTGACGGCATTGCGCCGATGATCAATTTTTCGGCCGGGCATTCGGGACAGGCGTTTGAATTTATCAGTGGCGCTGCCGTTCAGGTTCCGCGGAACGCAAATCTCGAGCCGGCGACGATTACGGTTCAGGCGTGGGCGCGAGCCACGTCCCCGGGAACATTCAGATACATTCTTACGAAAGGAACCGTCTCGCCTTTTAATGTCTCCTATGCCCTTTACACCGGGTCGGACGGGCTTGTTCACTTTTTTGTCATTACGGATGCAGGCACGGTGATTTCCGGCGCTCCAGCAACGAATATATGGGCTGGAGACTGGCATCAGTTGACCGGTGTCTTTGATGGAACAAATGCTTCGCTGTATGTGGATGGCGTTCTCTGCACCACCGGCGCCCCAGCACCGCGAACGGAACCGGCCTCCATCATTTATACCAATCCCGGTGATTTGGTCATGGGCGGTTACATTGATCCAAATACAACTTTGCCGTTTGCCACGGGGAGTTTGGATGACGTGAGAATCATTGATCATGCGCTCACGGCTGAAGAAGTTTTGGATACCTACACAAACCCGTCCAGCCCGGCTCTGACGACTGGTCTGGTCAGTTTATGGAATGCGGATGGCAATACTCAGGATTCAGCGGATGGAAATGACGGCAAGATTGTCAGAAACACCCTTTTGAATTTTGAGTTCGGGTCGGGAAAAATCGGACGAGGCTTTACAGCAAACGGCGGGCGGCTGCCGGTTCAGAATTCCCCGGCGCCCAGCGTGTTCAGCGTGCAGGCCTGGGTCCAGAGTTGCAATCTTCCCAATTCGCGTTATGCCGTCTCTCGCTACCCTGGATATTGTCTTGCAACCGGCGGTTTCGTTCCCGCGCATGCCGGAATTGGCGGGTTGGTATTCTTTACCGATGGTAGCGCGACCAACACGACACAGGTGGCGCCGGCTGGGAAAGTTTGGGATGGAGGATGGCATCAGGTCACTGGAGTGTTCGATGGAAGTTCCAATCATCTGTATATTGATGGCATTGAATTCAGTGCAGTTCCTGCCGACTACAATGTGCCGGGTGGTGGTTTGACTTTTGGCGATTACCAACCTGCGGGCGGACTTCCCTGGTTCGGCCTGCTGGATGAAGTCAAAATTTACGATGTGGGACTTTCGCCCTCCGAAGTAATGGATACCTATGTTTCCGGATTGGGTGGAACCCTGGCTGGCTGGTGGCGTGCGGAAGGCAACGCTCTTGACGCTTTGGGAAACAATAATGGGACGTTCGCTTCCGGTCTCTACTCTGGAGGAAAATTCACCGGAAGAGCCTTCGATACATCAGGTGGCGTGGTTGTTGTTCCCAATGCTGCATCACTTCAGCCTGCAAGCTTGACCGTTTCCGCCATGGTGAGAGCGGATGTGCCTCAAACGAACAAATATCTTTTGAACAAAGCTTACAACGGATCAGGGGGTTCTTACGCGTTTCACACCAGCGCCAATGGTGAACTGATCTTCTCCGTCACGACAGCAGGCGGAGTCGTCACATCTCCCTCGGCAAGCTCGGCGCTGATTTGGGACGGCAAACATCATGGAATTGCCGGCAGTTACGACGGGCAAAAGGTACGCCTTTATGTGGATGGAGTAGAAATGGGCTCGGGAACGTCCGCATCAGCGGCGGTTCAATACAATGGAGGAGATTTGCTTTTCGGGGATTTCGAAAGCCCGGTTGGTGCAGCCAACTTCGTTGGCGTGATTGACGAGGTCAGAATTTATTCGGAGGCCCGCACGATCAAGGACATCCGGGCGGACATTCCTGACGGCGTGGCGATCGTTCAACAACCGCAAAGCAGGAACGTGACAATCGGCACCAACCTGACTCTGATGGTAAATGCCCGCGCCTATGTCCAACCGATTTCGTATCATTGGCAGCATAACGGCGTCGATATTTCCGGCGCGACCAACACCACGTTGTCGATAACCAATCTGCAGACCGGAGATCTGGGAGAATACGCAGTCCGGGTGAATGCCGGAACCGGAACTGGAAGCGTGGCGGACGTGGACAGCAAATTCGCCGGCGGCAAGGCCTTTCGCATGGCGAACTACAACATTGGTGTGCAGGCACAGAACGCCGGTGATTTCGATCTGCAGCAATTCACATATCTCATGTGGGTTCGCGGCACGAATCCCGGAACGTTCAAGTACTTGTTCTCACGGGCGCGAAGGGCTCCAGGACCGAACATGGCGTCCGTTGCGCTCTATACCGGAAGCCCGGCTGGAATTCAGAGCATCATCACCCTGGTGCAGACCAATAATGCCGGCGACCTTGTTTCGACCAATCAATATGTGACTCCGTTTACCGAAAGTTCTACCAACGTATGGGATGGCAACTGGCATCAGGTCGGAGTGACCTGGGACGGCAGCCTTCTAATGACGTATGTGGATGGTGAGATCTCTGGAATCCTGGATCCTACACCTGGATACCAACCGGGCACTATTTCGTATTCGGATGGAAGCGGTTATCAGGACGGTCTTTTGGTGGTCGGAGGATTGATCATTGATGACTTGAATATTGTCAAGTACGTCAACGACCTGGATGACTTCAAGTTTTTCGATCGCGCTTTGTCATCGGAGGAGATTGCCAACAACTTCGCCGATCCCACAACGAATCCGAGCGGACTGATCGGCATCTGGTCGGGAGATGACGAAACCGTGGCGGATTCCTTCGGATCCAACAATGGCTTCGCGCTTCCTCCGATCGGAACGGTGGGATCCGAGACCAGCGATATTGCGGTGCTCAGCGCGACGATGCCTGTGAAGATCGTGCAGGTTTCCGTCGCCGGTGGACTGTTCCAGGCGCAGGTAACGGGGGCGGCGGGAAAAGACTATATCATTCAGAAGACGATCAGTTTGACCAATCCGACCTGGACGCCGGTGGTCACCAACACTGTTCCTTTTTCCTTCAGTGACACGATTGGAACTGGCGCGAGCTTCTACCGCGCTGTAGCCAAATAAGCAGAGAAAATGAATCTAATTGAATCAACAATGGTACAAGATGGTTTCAACACGGCGCTGTCCGGACGGCGCCGTGGGCCGGAAGCCACGCCAAACGAGAAAAAGGCGTTTACCTTGATCGAACTGCTGGTGGTGATTGCGATCATCGCGATCCTTGCGGGTATGCTGCTGCCCGCACTGGCAAGCGCCAAGGAAAAGGCAAGACGGGCTCAATGCGTGTCAAATGTGAAGCAACAGGTCACGGCCTGTGCGATGTACGTTCTGGACTTCGGCGACCGGTTTCCAACCGGAAGCAACTATGAGGATAGTGCCAACAGATTTGGAGGAAAGTTTGGCAATGATCCCTATTTTCAAGGTGTGGTGAGCAAGTCAAATTGGCTCATAAATCCCTATGTAAGCATCAACCGGCAGACCGTTGATACCAATGATGCCGGTGCGGCGCTGGCCTTCAAATGTCCTTCCGACAACGGTTACCGAGGAGAAGGAGCTTGGAAACCCAGTGGACCGTTTGGGCTTGGATACCTTCCCACAGTGTTTGATGCCGTGGGGTCGAGCTACCGCTACAATTCAGACGCGAATACCAAAACCAAAGGCCTGGGGCCCAGCTACGGACTCCATAACAGGAAGACAACCGAAATAAAATATCCCACCAAGTGCATATTGCTTGCCGACCGGGCTGCCATCGTTAACTACGAGGCCCTTTACACGCCGCCTTTTTTTCCGGTGTATTGGCACAACAGAAAAGATACCGGCTATAGCAATGTTGGATTTGTGGATGGGCACGTCAGCTATTTCTCCACCAAGTACGTGAATGGAAAAGTATTGGATTTTCAGCGCGGTTATGACTGGTCGTTTCTCTATGACAGATAAAGAGGCTTCCAGGACAGAACGAAAGACATCCACATAAAAAGAGGAAAGGCGTTGAAAATTAAATCACATTCCCTGCGCCGCTGCGCGCAACTCCTGAGTTTGATCTGCTTGTCAGGAATGTTCGCGCTTCTCGCCGGATGCGGCGATCACAGTCGAGATTCTGGCCTGAAAATGGATGAGGCGCAGCAGAAGGTAATAAAAGAAGTCGCCAAGGGAGCCATTACCGGCGATGCCAATGGCAAGGCCGTTCTGCCAGAAGACCTGAAGGCCGCCAGCAAGGGAGGTGAAATTTTTACTGCCAAAGACTCCCAGACTGGAACTTCAATCGTGTTTATCGTCGAATCATCGCCTGAGGACACGCGCGGGCTTCTCTATTGCGAAAAAAACCGTCCATCCGCCGACCAGACCATCCAGATCGGCACCAGCGAATGGAAAGTGACAATGGTCAGCGGCCCGCAATGGGCGTTGGTCAGCAAGAAATAGCTTTTCTCAAGGTGCATGCTGCCGGCCGTTATATTTCCAACGATGATTTTCTTGGATTTCGTCGTTGCAGAGAGGAACTAACGGCAAGTCAAACTGGAACCTTGTATCTGCGTTGAATTCTATTTCAATGTTCCGTCCCGTCATTCGCGTGGATAGATGCCTCATAATCAAATCTCCGCCACAACCACCTTTTGAATTCAACCTTCTGAGATGAAAACAAAGACTCGTCTGATTTGTACATTGTTCGCGTTTTGCACGCTGGCCGTTACTGCTGTCGGCGGCGAACGCTGGTCGCCAGAGAAGGCGCAAAAATGGTATGACTCGATCTCCTGGCCGGTAGGGGCGAACTTTGTGCCCTCGACAGCGATTAACCAGTTGGAGATGTGGCAGGCGGACACGTTTGATCCGAAGACGATTGATCGTGAACTTGGCTGGGCTGAATCGATCGGCATGAACACAATGCGCGTCTTCCTGCACAACATTCCCTGGCAGGAAGATGCGAATGGTTTTTACAATCGCATTGATCAATATCTGGAAATTGCCGACAAACACGGCATCCGGACTTTGTTCGTGATTTTTGATTCGGTCTGGAATCCGTATCCGAAAGCGGGCAAGCAGCCGGAACCCCGTCCGCACGTTCATAACTCCGGATGGGTGCAATCGCCCGGTCGCCGGATGCTGGAAGATTCCGCGCGCCAGGACGAACTTAAGCCCTATGTCACCGGCATTCTGAAACGTTACAAAGATGACCGGCGTGTTCTCGGTTGGGATTTATTCAACGAACCGGACAATTGTGATGTGGAAAAATTCGGTTCCGAGAGTTCTGCTCCTGATTTGTCGCCGGAACTCAAGTTGAAGTACGCTGCTGATTTGCTCGAGAAAACGTTTGCCTGGGCGCGCGAAGTTAATCCTTCTCAACCGCTCACAGCGTGCGTCTGGGGAGATCCCATCTGGCTGGAAAAGCCGGACCGTGTGGACGCCATTTGCTTCGCGCAATCCGACGTGATTTCGTTCCACACGTATGACGGACCGGCGTCCACGGAAAAAATGATTGCGGGTTTAAAAAAGCTTGGCCGTCCGATTTTATGCACCGAGTACATGGCTCGTGGAAACAATTCCACGTTCCAGGGTATTCTGCCGATTCTTAAGAAACATCATATCGCCGCCTACAACTGGGGTTTGGTGAATGGAAAAACGCAGACCATCTATCCCTGGGATTCCTGGAAGAAGAAATACACCGCGGAACCCGATCCGTGGTTTCATGATGTCTTTCGTACCGACGGTACGCCATACTCTCGCGACGAGGTGAATTTGATTCGTCACCTTATCGGAAAGAAACACAAGATGCAGAGAATGTCTTCAGAGAAGAGTAATGAAACCATGATGCCGGTGGCGAAATGACGGTGGCGGTTGACCTGAGCAGACGCTTTTTGGGCCTGTTGTGCGCGATCTGTTTTGTGAGTTTTCCGGCGGCATTGCTTGCCGGACCGGCCGGTCCGATTTCTTGGGGATCCACCAATACGGTTGTTTCGGGTGATGGATGGGGCCGGATGATTCAACTCCAGAATGGCCGTTGGCTGGCAGTATCGGCGCACTTCGGTGGCAACAGCACCCTGCGGATTCATTTGAGCCCGAACGGGGGGAAGAGCTGGGGTTATGTGACCGAAGTGGCCCAACCCGGTCGGAATCTGGACAACGGTGAATTGGTGCAGTTGCCGGATGGATCGATCCTGCTCACCGGTCGTTCAACGGTTGATGGTCAATCCTATCAATTGCCCGTGTTTCGGAGTACCGATGGCGGATTTCACTGGACGTATCTCAGCAATGTGGACACGTCGGAGGGCCTTGGATCGCGCGGCCTGTGGGAGCCGGATTTCTGGGTTCTGAATGATGGCCGGCTGGCGATCACGTATTCAAACGAGAAGCACGACGGCTACAGCCAGATCATTTCAGAAAGAATTTCCACCAACGGCGGCGCGACGTGGGGCAATGAAATCTGGGCAGTGGCTCAGGCCGGTGGAGGCAGCCAACGTCCCGGCATGTCGCAAATGGCACGCATGGCCGACGGTCGATACATCCTTGTTTATGAAGTTGTAGGAACCGGCCTCAGCGATGTGCATTACAAAATTTCCAATGACGGAATCAACTGGCCGAGCGGATTGGGAACAAACATTCCCTGTCAGCATTGCGGGCCGTTCGTAGCATCGGTGAGGGACGGACGATTGTTCGTTACTTCCTGTGAAAACCAGATTTCGTACAGCGACGATCTTGGAGCGACCTGGCAGAAGATTGATCCACCTGCGTGGGATTTGGGTTGGAACAACACCTGGCCCGCTTTTTATCAAACCAAGCCGGAGGAGATTGGAGCGATGATTACGTGGTCCGGCGTGCATATCCGTTTCGGAACCCTGCTGCCGCGTCCGGACTGGCCGCAGGTTTTCACTCACAACTTCAGCACCGGAGACAATGGATGGTCGCGCTATGGACAGAACATCGGTTTCATCGGTGGCAACTACGCGCTTAATAACAGTTCCAGCACCTATAGCAAGGCGCTCACGGGATCGCCGTTCTGGTTCAATGGAACTCTCGAAGGCGACGTGTTGATCTCCACGCCAGGCAATGCCGGTCTCATGTTTCGGACGACCAATCCGGATTACGACGGTCCGGACGCCGCGTTCGGTTACTATGTGGGACTGGATTCGTCCGGCTCGGTCGTGCTTGGACGCCAGCAAAACAGTTGGACAGAATTGAGTCGTGCGAACATGACCATTCCGCTGAATACATGGCATCACATCAAAGCCGTTTTTTCGGGCAGTTCTCTGACCGTTTACGTGGATGACATGACCGCTCCGAAAATCACCCGGTCGGACAGCACCTTTGTTCGCGGACAAATTGGCGTTCGCGCGTTTCACTGCAACGCGCAATTCCGGAACATCAGTTTCAGCAACGCAATTCCACCGGTGCGTGGAACAGGAGCAGGGCTGCTCGGCGATTACTTTGAAGCAGACGATCTGGTGACTCCCAGGTTCAGTCGCATTGATCCGGTCATCGATTTTGATTGGGGCAGGGGACCCAATGCTGATTCGAGTATCGCAACCAATCATTTCAGAATCCGATGGCAGGGAGAATTGCAGCCGCAATTTACTGAGACCTATACTTTGTATGTCCCGCATAGCAAAGGAGCGCAACTCTGGCTGGACAATCAGTTGCTCGTGGATCAATGGACTTCCACCAACACGGTAGGGTCTGCGACGAAGGCGCTCGTCGCCGGGCAAAAATACAAAGTCCGGCTTTATCTCGAGGATTCTGCGGGCAATGATCGTCTTCAACTCGCATGGAGCAGTCCTTCCACACCCTGGAGCGTGATTCCACAGAGTCAGCTCTACCTGCCCACCGTTCCATCTCCGACCATCAGCCAATTTGGAACAACCAGCAATGGCACGTTTCAACTCCGCTTTGGAGGGATATTGAATTCGACCTATAGTATTTGGGCATCAACCAACCTGAACCAGTGGTTTTTTCTCGGCCAGGCAACACAGGGAGTTCCGGGGGATTTTTCATTTTTGGATTTCGAAGCGACCAATCTGCCGTTCAGATTTTATCAGCTTCGCTGGCCCTGACAGGTCGAAACATTTCCAAACCGTATCCGGCCGAGCGTGATTGCTGATTGTCGCGATGGCGGAACAACTGGATTCAGGTCCGAAATTCTTTTACGCCGTCGACTCCTTTTGCCAGCACCCTTGTGGGAATTGCCAGCGGCACCACCTTGGCTTAGCCAACACCACTACAGTTTCAGTTCTTTGACATTAACAGCACCTTCCCTGGCGGCGGATTTATTGTAAGCGTCACGCGTAGCGCCTATTGACGGGGGGATTGAGGGTTCTGGCAGCTGTCGTAAGTCTGAGAGTTATGATTGTTGCCATAGCGGTTGGATACGCTTTACCCCACGCGGAGGGAATGACTTCGGGGATTTGCCGGTTGGTAGCGGGGCAAACGGGTGAGAACGTCCCGCAGATAACTGCCCGGATCGATCCGGCGACGACGACGGTTCTCTATCAAGGTGTAAAGGATGGCGCTGCGTTCTCCAGCATCGGCTTCTCCGATGAACAGCCAGTTCTTCTTTCCGATGGCTGTGGGCCGGATCGCATTCTCGACCAGGTTATTATCGATCTCAACGCGGCCTTCGGTCAGGAACACTTGCAAGGGGATCCACTGGCCCAGCGCGTAATCCATGGCGGTGCCGAGCGGGCTTTGCGCAGATGTTTGCCGCTGCTCTTGAGCCGCAGGAGAACGCGTTGGAGTCGTTCCACGATTGGCCGACTCTGGGCAGCGCGAACCGCCTGACGCAGTTTCGGTCCGGCTTTGATTCCTCGCAGCCGCGATTCAATGGCGTAAAGGTGTTGCAACTGGCGCATGATCCAGCCCGCGGTTCTGGGTGCAGATTCTATGGCCTCGTAAAACTTCCGGCGCACGTGCGCCCAGCATCCAGCCAGTGTCACGGCTCCTTTGCGTTGCGTGGCCAAGGCGCGATAGGCCGAGTAGCCGTCGCATTGAAGGGTGCCGGTGAAGTTCCCGGGAACGATGTGGCTCAGGCAGGTCGCAGCACGGCTGGTGGCCCAGTGAAAGAACACATCGCCTCCCGGCCGGTGGCCGGTCCAAAGGTATCCCGGCCGGGTCTTCCCGTTTCCGGGATCCAGGTAATTGATCGGCGTCTCATCGATCTGCACATAACCGCCGGCCATCACTCCGGTGCGAATGGCTTCGTAGATCGGTTTCAACCAGTCCGCCGCCAGTTCCATCCAGCGTGAAAGGGTCTGACGCGGCAGATTGATTTTGTAGCGCTGCGCAAAAATCTGTTCCTGCCGGTAAAGCGGAAGATGATCGCAATATTTGCTGACGATCACGTGGCCAGGAGCCCGGGAGCGGCGATGCCGCGTTCCAGCAGACCCTCGGGCAGGGGCGCGATCACCGGAGCCAGATCGGCATCGGTGCGGTGAACGAACTTGCGGCGCACGGTGCGGCGGCGCAGAAAGCGGCCAGGTTCGTAATCGAGTTGCTCGGTGACTTCCTGCCCGATGCAACGCCAGTTCTCCGGCTGTGCTTTGACCGGCTCGGGATCAATCACTTCTTCAATGACCGGCAAGTTCTCCGGTATGCGGGGCGCACGGTTCTTGCGGACCGTGCGAGGCTTTTCAACGACTGGAGTTGCGGAAGCATCTTCAACCGGCTTGACGGAAAGTTCCGGCATCGCCAGGAGCAGTTGCAGCTGCGCCGGATCGAGCGCTTCACTGCTGACTCCAAAGAGACGGCGCGCCAGGGCATCGAGTTTCTGACGCAGGAGTTTGTTCTCGGCCTGGAGTGCAGCCAGCGATTGTTGAAACTCGTTGCGCAGTTGGACGATGAAGGCGCGCGCCTGTTCCAGCGTGCTGATTTCGTTGGTGAGCGCGATGTCCATTGCGAGTTGCAAACACAGACTCACGCGACGAAAAAATGTTCAAACGATCACGAAGATTTCTTGCGGGGAGCAATCAGCTCTGGCGCTCATACCACGGACGCAGTTTGCCGCCGCGTAAATCCACGCCATCAGTCAGCATCGCCAGCGCCTGCGGCGTCAATGCCAGTTTCGTGCAGTTCGGTTCAATGACCGTCGGCCAGGCGAACGTGCCTTCCTCCAATCGTTTCGTCAGCACCCATAATCCGGTTCCATCCCAGCAGAGGATTTTGATCCGCGTGCGCCGACGGTTGCAGAACACAAAGAGCGCGCCGCCTTTGGGATCTTCCCCCAATCGCTCCGTCACCGCCGCATGCAGACCATTGAAGCCCTTGCGCATATCGCACGGCTCGAGTGCCACGAACACCTTGAGACTGCCGGAAAAACTCAGCATGGCTTTTCCAGGGCGCGCAGCAACGCGGCCAGCAATGAAATTTGATTGAGGTTTTGCAGCTCCACGCGGGCCCCGCCCGGCAGTTGCACCGGCAAAGAAAAATCCGTTGGCGCCGGCGCCATCACCGCTTCCAACAACCGCATCGGTGGCGCAGCGGGCGCCCGCCTGGCGCGGCGGTCTCGTGCCACCCAGGCGGCGAAGGTCGAATACTTCAGTCCCAGGCGCGGGCAAATCGCGGGGCCGACTCTCCGCTCCGGGCGAACTCCGCGAGAATCTTGCGCCGCTGTTCCGGGCTCACCCGCACCCGTCCTTTCGCATCCAGGGTGATTGGCAACTTCGGCAGCGTGGCCGGACTCGCCGCCGTAGCGCCATCAGATCGGCTCGTAGTTATCATAGCTCTCAGAACTATGATATTTACCAGAACCTATCCAGTGGCACTCCCCGTGACGCTTACGTAAAGCAAAAGGCTTATACCGGTTCATTTGAGACGGGACTCGTCGCCCCTGTTCACTTCGATTCGACAAATCCCGATTACACATCGGGAACCGAGCAACATATAATCGAAATCTTGCCTTCAGGCATTCACCTGCGCGATGAAAGATCAAGGTGTGTGGGGTGGGGTTCAGGTTGAGGCCACTCTGGAAGATGGAACAACTCCTGGTCGGGTTGTCTTTTTTGATCCTTTTTTTACTGACTCCGAATAGATGGAGCAGCGGGGAATGCTCCGATACAAACTGGAATGTGAAACCAGATATTCTGGAGAAGGCAGAGGCTCCGTAATTGTTGAACGTCCATTATACCTGTCATTCGCTTGGCGGCGGATGGAACCTCGCGAGCCAACCAAAGCACCGAAGGTGCCATGAAAATTAAGCGCCAGCACAACTTCTCGACTACGAACCCTTTTCGAAACGAAGGAAAGCTTGCCTACGTCACACTGAACATTCCAACACCCTGCCCGCCACCGAGTGCTGTCCTGGTCAACCAAGAGCGTGGTTTTGCAAGTTTCTTTCACCTCAGCACGCCCTGTTCGCTTTCAGTCAGGAATGCGACTGTCCCGGCTATGTCAACCGTTCTTTTAATTTGCAGGTGCTTATGTGACAATTCCAATAGTGACCGACGCGCTGAATCACAAGACGCATTATTTCTATGACGATGCGTGCGGCGGACGAGCGTGGTGGACGCGCTGAACCGGATCACGCGGTTCGAGTATGACGCCTCTGGGCGGCAGGTGAAGACGGTGTTTGCCCACGGAAGTTCGGTGACGAACGAGTTCAACGGTCGGCCAACGGGTGGGCCAAAAGGATCAGACGGGATTGCGCACGCAATTTGGCTACAACGTGTCGGGCCTGCTGACCAATGTGCTGAAGCCGGAAGTGCCGGACCCGGCGAACAGCTATGCGCTGACGAATCCGGAATGGAAGTATGAGTATGACGGGCAGGGCGGCTGCTGGTGACGACCGATCCGGAAGGCCATTCGACGACGAACACGTGGGATGAATTTGGGCGGCAGGTGAAACAGGCGCTGCCGCTGGGCCAGGTGAGCAGCAACGAGTTCAACGCGCAGGGGCAGTTGTGGAAGCAGCATGACTTCGAGAACCAGAGAACGGAGTTCGTGTACGACAACTTCGGGCGGGTGAAGGCGAAGTTCCGGTTTGATGCCGGATCGGACGCGCCATCCAACGCGGTGTGTTACGTGTACAACCAACTGGGCCAGCTTTACCAGGTGATCGAGCGGTATGGAGAGGATTGCACGACCAACGCGTGCGACGGGTACGCGGCATTGGTGGGACCGCCCGGTCGCCCTGCGCCCACGGGATGGGCGGCGGTGATTGAAGGCGCGGCCCGGGTGCTGGCCCGGGCGGCTGTTCCGGCGCTGGGCATAGGGTTCTTTGCGCTGGCCATGCTGCTGATTCCCGGAATGAGGGAAGCGGGACGATTGATGAAGGAGTTTTACCTGCGCGGCGGATGGAGACTGGACAGGGAGCGTGCCCGCCTCGGGCGCTTCGGTCTGCGCCTCGCGAACCGATCCGCTCGCAAACTGCGCCTGCCTTCTCTGTTCTGGCGGTTTGCGACCTGTGACGACGGCCATCGCGTTGATCGAGTCATGCACGCATTTGCGCCCGAAGCGACGGCGATGCTGTTCTCACCTGATTTGCCGACGAAGATGAGCGCCACACCCGATGGATTTTTGTTGTCGCGGATGATTTGTCTGACGTTGATTCCCTCGGCGGCAAGTCCTGCCACCGCTTTTTTGCCGAATATGTCCTGGCCGATGCGGGCGATAAAAGTGACCGCGCCACCTGCGCGCGCCGCGGCGACTGCCTGGTTGGCACCTTTACCCCCGGGCACACTAGAAAATTCACCACCAAGAATTGTTTCCCCGGCCTTCGGGATGCGGTCCGCTTTAATAATCATGTCGGTATTGGAACTGCCGATCACAAGAATTGGATGCTTGGGCAAAAGTAGTGATGAAATATCGGCGGATCGTTCAGGTGGGATTATTGGGCGACTGTCGTGTTTCATCAGGAGCGAACAGTTTCAACTGTTACCAAATGAGTTCAAAATAACCGCTTAACTGGGCTGAACCCTATTCATTCATGTGTGGACACAGGATTGCCTGCGAGATCAACGACGCAACGAAAGCCAATCGTGGAGCAGCGATCCAATCCGGGCCACATGAGGATATATTTTGCCCCGAAGCGACAAGGCAATGGACCGCCGTCCGCATACCAAACTGAACCGTTGGCCTTGAACCAGCTCCCGCCTTTCAAAATACAAAAGCGCGTGCGCCCGTCGCTGCGTTCGCTTTCGGTCCAATTCCAAACGTTGCCGCACATATCGTAACAACCAAAGACGGAACGACCTGCCGGGAATTGTTTCACCGCCGTGGTGCCATGAGATTGCCCGTCGTTGCACGCGTCAGGACGTATCTCGTCACCCCAGGGATAACGGTGATGTTTTGGCCCTTCCGCAGCGAATTGCCACTCTTCCTCAGTTGGCAGGCGTTTGCCGGCCCAACGGGCGTAGGCGCGCGCGTCTTCAAGATCAACGTAAATCACCGGGTGGTTTGCAATCTCCGATGGCGGCGTGCCGTTTGACCAATGCTTGAGAAAGTTCTCTGAGTGACTTGGCTGGTAGCCCGAAGCTTTGAGGAATTTTGCAAACTGCGCATTGGTGACGGGCGTTTCGTCAATGGCGTAACGCCCAAACTGGACGTCGCGCTTCACGGTTTTGTTTTTAAACAAATCCGGGCCAACGATGCCCTGTTCAGACGTTGATTCGTAAAAGCCACATTCACGAATATGAAACTCCACCGTCATTGCAAACCTGGCTGCGGGAATTTCCACCATGCCTTCCGGCGCTTTCATTTGCTTTCTGGTCGCGTCCGGTTTTTTCCATATAGGTTCGCGAGACGGGAAGCTGATGTCCCAGTCCGCGGCTTTGGTTAATTCTTTTTGACGGGGCAAAAGACTCTGAAGTTTCTCGTTGTATGGCGAACCTTGTTGCACTGCTGCGAAACAGCCAATTCCACGAGGCGGAATATCTCCCTTCAAGTGAACATCCGCGCCGGCGGGTTCCTGAGGCAATTCGTTCCCAGCGACCAAATCAAAGAATTTTTCACCCTTTGCCGAAACTTTCAAAAGATCACCTTGAGCAGTTTCTTCAGAGCGATTCACCAACGTCCATACGCGCAAGCCGTCGCCAGACCATTCGCTTGCATAAACACTCGGGTGTTCCGTAGGAAGCAGAGGTGTCCAGTTTTCGCCGTCAAAAACATCCGCAAATTCCCGCTGAATCGGAAGCATAGCGCGAAGGATGGAGCGGTCCCGCGCATTCCAACCAACCCACGTGCCGAAGACGTTTTCCCCAATTAAAATTCCGCTGCTGTTCATCCACGCCATTTGCAGTTCGCTGCTGTGATCCCGGTCCCATCGCTTGATTTGATGTTGCATGTGCCGGCGCTCAAACCATTTGTTGCGCAGCACGCCGGGAGCCTCGCTGTCAGAAAACCACTGCGCCCAACTCAAATGATGATCGTGTATGCGCTCGAGCGGCAATGCGCCTTCACTTTCCAGCACCAGGCCGGGGCGGACAGAATCAAGCCCGGTTCGAAGGTCCGCTGCGCCCTGGGCCAATGTGTCCAGGAAAATTCCGTCCGCCCCGATCGAACGGACAATTTCGACAAGCGCATCCACATCGCTCGTGCCTTCACGACGGGTGCCGGCGTCCCATGGATTGTAATCAATGAAGACTTTAATTTCTCGTTGGTGCAAATCTTCAACGAGTTTGTGCAAGCCCGGCAAACCGCCCGGTTGGTCCCGGAAAAAATCAAATTGGTTGCGTTCATCAAAGCCGATGCGCGGATAGGCGTGCCAAAGCACGACCGCGTCATAGCCGCCAAAGGCTTTGCGTCCATGGACCAGAAACGACTCAACTTGAAAAACGTTCTGCTGCCGGTCGTAAAAAGCCTCGTCGAAAAGCATCAGGAAACAGCAGGTGAAACAACGCCTTGCCCAGGCAAACTCCGGACTGCGATAGGGTTCATCCGAATAATTCAAATCGCGACGCTTCTGCTCCCGCCATGCCACGAGGCGGTTTCGGAATTCGGGCCAGTCGGCCGGATCTTTTGGCGCCGGAATCAACGGGCTTTCCGGCTCGAATTTGAATTTCGGTTCTGAAGCCGCCACACTGCCAAGTGGGAACGTTGCGAACGCGCCGAGGACCGCGCTCGCTTGAATGAATTTTCGCCTGGATAACATGCTCCGTAGTTCTGGAAATATGCTTTCGTTTAGCCTGTCGCTCGTTGCCTGGCCCCTGATTATTTCAAGTTGACGTTGCCGCACAGATGCACCTCAACGCGGGCCGAGTTCAGCCAATACGGCAGCCTTGATCCGGCAGGCTCGGTGCGCCTAGGCTATGCCCGGCACGTAAACCACTTGAATGTGATTGGCCTTATGCCTGGCCATCATCTGGTCACGGCTTATTCCGTCCATGACAGTAACAAACACGCGGCTCCAAACGATGTGTCCGGGTTTGGACTTCAGTTGCGAATCAACCTGCGCTGTCCAAACAAACCTGCAATAAATTGAATCCAATCAGCAAGCAAATGAAAATTCCAGGTATCTCGTTTTCGAAGGATCTAAAAGTGATCAAAAAATCACTGTCTGGCGGCAATTTGCGATTCTTATGTCGCAATCAAAGCGTCTTCAATCTGTGGCGTCGAATTTTTTGTGTCATGAACCCATGTTGTATTTTGAAAATGTGTCATGCCGCACTGCCTGTTCTGCCGGCATGTGTGCTGTGTTGGGTCAGTTGTTATCAACTTTCGGCTGCCACAACCAATGTTCAACCTTCTCAATCTGAATATTTGAGGCCGGTTGTCACGTGTCTCGACACATTGATGCGGGACGGCACTGATCATTATGGTTCGGTGCATGCTCCGATTCTGGTGAGTATTCTCGACGTCGAAACGCATGAGTGTCCGAGCAACCCGGCGGCGTTGGATGAGGCATTTCGTGTCATCCGGGGCGACCGTCGCAATCCTGCCGGGGCCAATCTGCACACCGATTTGCCCACACTGAGAACGATGTATGCATTGTCCCAAGCGACAGGGAATCCAAAATATGCGCATTTCGCAGATGAATATGTGCGCTGGTATACAACACATCTGGTGGATGAACGAGGATTCTTCTGGTGGGGCTGGCATCGGCATTACGACGTGTATACCGATACGGCAAAGGGCCATCTCGGCAGCCCGCATGAAATCCATTCCATCAGTGAAGTTCCGTGGAAACAGTTTTGGCTCGTCAATTCAAACGCAGTGCGGCGTGAGATCGAGGCCATCTGGCAATGGCACGTGATTGACAAAAAAACCGGCGAAGTGAATCGGCACGGAGATGGTCAACGGGGATGTGATTTTGCCATGGCGGCGGGTGGATACGCTACTGCGTTTGCTTTCATGTATCATCAGACCGGGGATCAGATATGGCTGGATCGTGCGAGGCTGCTGGCGGATTATTTTTGGGAACGCCGCAATCCGAAAACGGGACTGATCGCAGACCGGCCCAACGCCGGCCTCAATCGTTTTGACGGTTCGCATTTCGACACGAGTATCACGGCCTTTTATTGCCATGCCCTGTTGAAATGCTACGAACTCACCGGTGATGTGCGGTTCAAGGAGCAGGCGGTCAGTTATCTCAAAGCCTATCGGCAATATGGATACGACTCGAAAGCCGGGAAATTCTGGGGTTCCATGAAACTGGATGGCACACCGGTCCCGGGACCGCGGCTGATGATGACAAACACGACCGACAAATATGTTACCTCCACGGAGACGCAATATTGGATTTACGAGCCGCGTGGATACTTGGATCTCTGGCAGCCTTATGTTGCGGGCTATGAGCATCCCATCCCGACGGCGGAAGAATATGCCTACGCGGCGCTCGTTACAGGCGATCCTGAATTGCGGAACACGGCTGAGAAATTTGCGAGCTGGATACGAGAAAAATTTCCGCCGCGCAGTTGCGAAACCAACTCCTGGTATCGAGGTTATGCCGAAGATTTTGCACCGAAGGGCACCTACGCCGGGTTCTATGGCCAAACAATTTCGTTCTTCCTGCAAATGTATCTGGTAACAGGCAATTCAGACGATTTGCAGTGGGCGCGCAAAGTAGCCGACGAAGCCATAGCCAAGCTTTATTATAATGGCCTGTTTCGCGGACATCCGGCTAAACCGTATTATGAAGCAACGGATGGAGTGGGACAGTTGCTCTATTCCCTGTTGGAACTTGACCGGGTGCTGGTAAATCCGAAGCAAGCCGTCGCCGTAAAGGCCATTCCGCTGCACGACGGAAAAAACACCGGCACGATGCCGGCTGACAACTGGTGAGCACAGTTCGATTTAAACATTGATCACGGAACGCTCTGGTGATCGGTGTTGCGGATGCGATACCAGCACATGAGTTCCTTCGCTGACGGAATGACCAGCCCTCGCCTTCGGGATTATCCAGATAGAAAAACGCAGCGGATGAAAAACAAAAGGGTTTGAGGCGGTCCGGTGACCATGGATTCACAAAAACGAATTTGAGCCGTTCCTTGAAGCGGATGGTGTCATTTTCGTGGATGCGATACATCGCGACATTCGCGTTAAGAGCCTGTCTGAAAATAGAGAAAGAGCTTGATTTTGCTGGCGATGTGGTTGGCTTTGATTCGCGGCAGCGCCAGTCAGGCGATGAAAATCGCCAAATATGATACTGATCTTACGGACGCTCAGTGGACTTACCTCAAACCGATGCTTCCCAAACCAGCCAAACGCGGACGTCC
>DASTXC010000074.1:0-15466 GCA_035765675.1 Verrucomicrobiia bacterium | reverse complement strand
AGCGTTTGGAGTGCGTGCGCTTCAGCGCCGCTTTTTTTTGACGAAGAGATCGTGGTGACACAAGGCCAATCGAAAACGATAGGAGCTATTTCAACCGACCGAAAAACTGATGCGCAGTTTCGCAGGTGGCGCGGCTGAGTTCTTCCAGCGAACAGTTTTTAACCTGCGCCACGGTTTCCGAAATCTCCTTCACGTAAGCCGGTTCGCAACGCTTGCCACGATAGGGAATGGGCGCAAGAAACGGACAGTCCGTTTCCAACATGAATCGACCGAGCGGCGTCGCTGCGATCGTGTCGCGCACATTCTGCCCGTTCTTGAAAGTCGCAATGCCGGTAAAACTCACGATCGAATTCAGCACGAGAACCCGCTGCATCGTGGCGGCGTCGCCGGCGAAACAATGAAACACGCCGCGCACGCGATCAGAAAACGGCTTCAACAGCGCGAACGTATCGTCAACGCAATCGCCGCGCTGATGAATCACACAGTTCAAACCCGTTTCCGCCGCGACTTCGAGATGCTGCTGAAAAAGTTCGGCCTGACGGGCTTTGTAATTCGCATCATCTGCGGCGGTGAATTCTGGTTTCTGGCTGGGCAATCGGTAGTAATCCAATCCGGTTTCGCCGAGAGCGACGACTTTCGGATGCTGCGCCAGTTGACGCAGTTCGGCGCGAATGTCAGTCGGCGCATTCAAAGCGTCCGAAGGATGCCAGCCTGCGACGGCATAAACGCATTCGAAACGTTCCGCGAGAGCAATCGCGCGCCGGCTGCTTTCGAGATCCGTGCCGATGGAAATGATGCGATTGATTCCTGCGGCTTGAGCGCGCACGATGATGTCGCTCATGTCCGCGGCGAAATCCGGATAATCCAGATGCGCGTGGGTGTCGTAAAAAGTCGCCATGCTATTTCGACGCGGAAAGATCTTTGATCTGCCGCTCGTAAGCTTCCGCGGCTTCTTCGCGACCGAGCTTTTTCGCGAGCGATTTCAACTTGCCGTAGATTTCCGCCTTGGCCGGATAATCCGGATTTTCAGGAATGATCCTGGCGTAATTTTCGATAGCGTCCTGGGCGCGATCAGCGGCGATGAGTTTTTCCCCGAGCGCGAGACGAATGCGGACTTTCTGTTCCGGCGAAGGTTTGAGTTCCAGCGCGCGTTCCAGCATTTCGATCGCGGATGAAGGTTTGCCAAGGTCGGAATAAAGGTTGGCCAGTTTCTCGGTAAGGACAGCGCTCTCTTTCGCGAGGGGAATGTTCTCAATGAACAAAGCCATTTGCGCAGGCGGAAGACCGCGCGCGAGATTGAGATTCACCAGCCGCAGAAAAGACCAGTCGAGCAGATCGCTGTGGCGGGCGGCGAGTTGCTCGTGAAGTTCCTGCGCGGGAATTCCGAACGGACGATACAGCGGATCGCCTACCACTGTGGTTTGCCAGGAAAGCACCGCCTGCGACGCATAAGCCGCTTCGCCAAACGTGAAACCGTTGAACAGAAATCGTCCGGCGAAAACCGTGATGTCCGGCGTGCCGCCAAGATAAGGTTCCGCGACACAGCCCATCGTTGCCGTCGCGCCTTTGGCGAGCAGCGGTCCGACCCAGTTCTGGCTTGTGCTGCGGAGATTCGCCGCGCTGAAAGAATGCAGGTGATAAGCGAAAGCGCCCGGCATGAATTCCACATGCTCGCGCGTGAACGGACCGGAGACTGTGCCGTCATACCAGCCCGCGTAAAAAGCAATCTGACTCATCGGAAACTCCGCAGGGAACGTTCCGCCGTGGTTATCGACTTCGGTTTCAAATCCAAGATGCTCGCAGATTTCCGCCGCGCCGCGCATCCATTTATCGCCGAGCGCGTAGTTCGTATCGGCGCTGTTGCGAAGATCAATATACGCGCGTCCCCAAAGTCCATTCGTTTCAGCTTCCATCGCTTTATCCACCAATCCGCGTGCGATCTCCGCACTCGGGCCATCCAGTCGCGTGACCATCAGAACACCATTGGTCGCGGAAAACGTGGCTTCATTCGTGGCACCGTAAAAGGGATTGGCGAGCGGACCGGTGATCGGCAGATGCTGTTCGATACTGGGCAGCAAGGCGAGTTCGGTATCGACGGCGGCTTCGTTCCGGCGCAGTTCCGGACGCACTTCCGAAGCTTCTTTTTCTTTCAAGTGGTTGTCCGGCTTGATGCGATAGGGCACGCCGTAACAGATCACTGCGTAACGAATTTTGGAAGTTACGGGTTTCCAGACGACGCGCGGCGGCTGGTTGGAGGCTCGGACAATATCGGATTTAATTTCCCACAACTTTTGAGCGGCGATTTTCTTCGCAAGCGGTTTTTCCAGATCATCGCGGAATTCGGAACGGCTCATGTCATCGCCGGTGCTGAGCGCGAATCCAAAAATTTGTTTTTCCGGCACCTGGCGTTTCTCGGCGTAATATTCCGCGACCGATTTGGATTCTGGAACGCGCGTGTTGTAAATGACGATGACTTCGTCGCCGGGATTCGCGGCGAACAGACGTGGAACGCTAGCGGTCAGGAGAACAATCAAACTGAGAATTAGTTTATTCATCAAAGTTACTATGCTTGGGCTGAACTGAACGTTTTTCAAATGCGAGCCTCAACCACCATTCGACACAGATTTGAGGCTCGGCGTTCACGTTCTCGCGGTTTGTCGCGCTATGTTGATCTCTAATTCAACAACGAGCGTTCGTGTGCGGATGGAGTCGAACACGCGCGTAGCGCAGGTTTCTAAACCTGCCGTATCGCCGATTTCCAAATCGGCCGACTGTGAAACGTTCCAAGCGCATCAAAATATTTCAGCCACGCAGGTTGAGAAACCTGCGATACAGCAGACTTCGAAGTCTGCGCTACGTCGGCTTCGTCGCGTCAGGTTCATCCGTGGTAAAATCATGTTGAACTCATCATTCCGGCTGAGTGAAAAACCGTTCCGAAGATACAAGCCCCGGCGCATTAATCCAAACTGATCTTTAACCCATCCCACGCGAACATCACGCCTTCGGGCAATTCCGCCTGCGCGATGTCGTGATCGTAATCATGGGTCAAATGCGTGAAGTAGGATTCACGCGCTCCGATGCGTCGGGCGGCGGTCAGCGCTTCGTCAAAGCACATGTGCGTCGGATGCGGCGCGTAGCGAAGCGCGTCGAGCACCACGACTTCCACACCGCGGACGGCATCGACGACTGTGGGCGGCACTTCCTTGCAGTCGCTGAGATAGGCCAGGCGTTTTTTTCCGTTCTGCGTGAACAGATAGCCGTTCGTAAAAATGCGTCCATGCGGCAGCGCAAACGGCGTGACTTCCAGATCGCCGAGCGCAAACGGGCCGTCAATGACGCGCGGGTCCGGCATGAAATAACCTTTCGGCCACGGCCCATCATGAAACGCGTAAAGATAAACGCGTTTCAAAACATCCATCGTGAGCTGGTTTGCGTAGATCGGCAAAGGCGTGCCGCCGCGCAGATCGCAAAAGCGCCGGCAATCGTCCAGGCCCATCATGTGATCCGCATGCGGATGCGTGAACAAAACAGCGTCGAGCCAGCGGATATCTTCGCGCAGGCATTGAATCCGAAATTCGGGCGTGGTATCGACCACGAACTTGATTGCGTCAGTTGCGACGTAAATCGACGGACGCGTGCGATGGTTTTTGGGATTGGCGAGAAAGGAAGGCGGATAATCTTTGCCGATGATCGGCACACCTTGCGAAGTGCCGGTGCCGAGGAACGTGAAGGAAAAAGCCATGATCAAAAAGCAAAGCCGAAGGTGGAAAACGGAAATCCGAAAGGGAAACAAACTCCGCGTTGGAAAAATTCGAACGCTCTGCGCCCCGGCGAAGTTGAAGCGGAAAGAATCCCGGGCTTCTGGTGGAGGAACAAGCCGCCATCGCCGGCCCATTTTTTCAAGGTGATTTGCCGGGAACTACGTCGTTGGATTCTGAGTCTCATCAGTGCAAAATTCTTTTGCTCACGGCGATCAGTTTCGATCAAATGAGCATCGAAATCTAACCATGTTAACCGTGCTGCGCATTAAAAACCTCGCTCTCGTCGCGGATCTCACGCTCGAATTGCAGCCCGGTTACAACGTGATTACCGGCGAAACCGGCGCGGGGAAATCCATCATCATCGGCGCGCTCAACCTGGTGCTCGGGGAACGCGCGGATCGCACTCTGATTCGCAGCGGCAGTGAGAATTGTTCGGTCGAAGCGGTGTTCGACATTGCGAAACTGAAATAGCCGCTCAAAACATTTCTCGAAGAAAATGGATTGGAACCGTGTGAAGAAAATCAACTCGTGCTCAAACGCACATTCACCAGCGCAGGCGCAAACCGTCAGTTCGTCAACGGCTCGCCGGCGACGCTGAACGCGCTGGCGTCCATTGGGGAATGGCTCGTCGATATGCACGGGCCGCACGATCACCAGTCATTGCTGCACGCGACCAAACAACTTCTGATTCTTGATGCGTTTGGTGGTTTGCAAAAAGAGCGCGAAGAGTTTGGCGAATTGGTTCAAAGGCGAAGCTCGATTGAAGCGGAAAAAGCCACGCTGATTGTCGATGAAAAAACCTACGCGCAACAGTTGGATCTGTTGCGGTTTCAGGTGAACGAAATTTCCGCAGCGCGATTGCAGCCCGCGGAAGACGATGGCATCGACGAGGAATATCAACGCGCCAGCAATGCCGCGAAACTGCTTCAGCTCAGCCAGGCCGCGCTGGATTTGTTGGCGGAAAATGAAAGCTCACTGCTGACGCAGGCGGGAGTGATTGGACGCACATTGCAGGAGCTTCAACGGATTGATCCCGGCGCGAGTGAGTTGATGACGCAGCACGAGCAGGCGGTCAGCGCGTTGCACGATCTGCAATCCGAGTTGTCGCATTACGTGGACAAGGTGGATATCGATCCCGAACGCCTTCAGCAGTTGGAGGAACGCATCACGCTGTTGCAATCGCTGAAACGCAAATACGGCGGCAGCGTCGCTGATGTTGTTGTTTTCGGTGAAGATGCAAAGCGAAAGCTGCAAAGTCTTGAGCAGCGCGATGAAGAATTGAATCGGATCAATCTGGCCCTGGAAAAACTGGATCTCGAAATTCAGCATGCGGGCAAAGAACTTTCGGCCAAGCGCCGCAAAGTCATTCCGCAGTTGAGTAAAGCGGTGAGCAAGCAATTGGCCGATCTGGGATTCAAGCAAAGCCGGTTTGATGTTTCGCTGAATGCAAGGCCTGCTTCAGGAAATCACGCTTCACGTTTTACGCTTCACGGCCTCGATCAAATCGAGTTTCAATTCGCGCCCAATCCGGGTGAACCGGCCAAGCCGCTGCGCGCAATTGCGTCGTCGGGCGAACTCGCGCGCGTCATGCTGGCATTGAAAACCGTGCTGGCGGCGGAGGATGAAATTCCTGTGCTGGTGTTCGATGAAGTCGATGCCAACGTCGGCGGCGAAACTGCGAATGTCGTTGGCGAAAAAATGCGGCAGATCGCGGCCAAACGTCAGGTGCTGAGCATCACGCATTTGCCGCAGGTCGCCGCCACGGCTTCGGCGCATTACGTCGTCACCAAACAGGTGAAAGACGGCCGCACGATTTCAGAGATCCGATTGCTTGATAAAAAGGAACGCGTCACGGAACTCACGCGCATGTTGGGCGGCCAGACAGCCGCGGCGCGGAAACACGCGGAGGAATTGTTGAAGTAGATTGGACAAGATTGATCGGTCAATGGTTGTCTGAAATGCAACGGGCTCTGGAAGGAAACTTCCAGAGCCCGTGATGTTAAACCGGAATTTCAATCAGCGGCGTTTGCGGACGCTGTTTAAGATCAAGCCGACAAAACCGATTCCCAGGAGCGCAATCATGGAGGGTTCCGGAACCGCTACGAATTCCACTTTGAACCGGCTGGTATCAAAAATCTGCGCCGCTCCGGTCGCATTGGATGGCCGGATGGAAAATGTATCGAAACTCAGACTGTTCGGGCTGGCATCCGTGTAGCTGATTGAAGCGCTTCCGGAACCGTTGAGATCGCCGCCAGACATGATGGATTCGATATCCAGACCACCCAGCGAATTCAACGTAAGACTCAAGGTGAGGGTGTAGAGCGTGTCTTCGGCATAACCGGTGTTTCCTGTGGTGGCACCATTTGCCAGTCCGGTCCATGATGCTCCGGCCGAGAGGAGCGCTGATTCCGTGGCTGAATCCACCCGTTCCATTAATTGAAAAGGATTCGAATTGCCCAACGCTGGCGCAAGATTCATGAACATTCCGTAACCGGCATAGGCCGCGTTTCCGGGTGAGCCGTCAGCAGAAAGCCGGGCGGATTCAGGAGAGTTGACCAGAGCGAGCCGAAAATTCTGACTGTTGTTTTGAGCGCCGATGCCAGTGAGGCTGAATTGCCAGGTGACTTTCAAATTGTCACCGGTATTGGCCAGCGTCAGCGGACTTCCCGATGAAGCGAAATAGGTTGTCCATGAAGCGGAACTGCTGCCTCCGGCTCCCAGATCGCCGCGCAACGGTCCGCCGGGTGCGACGACGTCGAGCGTGCCGGCTCCGCCTTTGAACCATTGCGATTCCGTGGGGAGATTTTGCTGGCCGCGGGAACCATCGAGGAAAGTGTCATCCACGATGGTGGCGGCTGAAGTGTGGAGGGTTCCGCCCAGAATTACCGCGAAGGCTGTTTGGAACACGTTTGAAGGTTTCATGAATTTGGCAGGGTTGAGGTTCAATTCAGTTTCAACGAATCTAATGAAGTGAATCGCAATTGCAGGTCGTCTGTCATCCCTGAGTAGTTGCAAACCACGATGAAATTTGCGCACGCCATTCGTTCCGTGGGATTCCCGACTTTTGCGGAGCGCGGAATTGATGCCGCGTTCCTCTTCAGAATTTGAATCGAAGGAATGGTGAACCCGCCTCCAGCTCAGCATTACAAAATTCCGGAGCGCGCCACGATTGATTTCCCGGCCTGAACTCGCCCCGCTTGACGCTTTCCAGAGTGGATTTATCTAATACGTATGCAACTGGACAAGCTCACCATCAAATCGCAGGAAGCGTTACAGGAAGCGCAACGCATTGCGCAGGGCTATTCCCATCAGCAGATCGACGGCGAACACTTGATGCTGGCGATGGTGGGGCAAACAGACAGTCTGATTCCTGATCTGCTGGAGAAAATCGGTGTGCCCGGCGCCAAACTGAAACCCGATCTGGAACGCGAACTGGCGCGGCGTCATAAAGTCCAGGGCGCGAGCGAAACCTATCTCAGTTCCAGCCTGAAAAAAGTTCTCGATGCCGCGCAATCCGAAGCCACGAAACTCAAGGACGATTACATCAGCACCGAACATCTGTTGCTCGGGTTGATTGATGAAGCGGACACTTCGCTGAAAAAGATTTTTCAAACGCACGGTTTGAAACGCGATCTCGTGTTGCGCGCATTGGCGGATTTGCGCGGCAACCAGCGGGTCACCGATGCGAATCCCGAAGACAAATTTCAGGCCCTGGATAAATATGGCCGCGATCTGACGGCGCTGGCGAAACAGGGGAAAATCGATCCGGTGATTGGACGCGACGACGAAATCCGCCGCGTCATGCAGGTGCTGACGCGTCGCACCAAAAACAATCCCGTGCTGATCGGTGAACCCGGCGTCGGCAAAACCGCCATCGCTGAAGGCCTGGCCCGGCGCATTGTAAGCGGCGACGTTCCGGAATCCTTGAAGAACAAGCGACTGGTGGCGATGGACTTGAGCGCCATGATTGCGGGTGCGAAATATCGCGGCGAGTTCGAGGATCGGCTGAAAGCATTTCTCAAGGAGATTGTTGCGAGCGAAGGCCGGATTTTATTGTTTATCGACGAATTGCACACGCTGGTTGGAGCCGGCGCTGCGGAAGGCGCAAGTGACGCAGCGAACATTATGAAACCGCAGCTCGCACGCGGCGAACTGCGAGCGATCGGCGCAACGACGCTGGACGAATATCGAAAACACATTGAAAAGGATCCGGCGTTGGAACGGCGTTTCCAGCCGGTGATGGTGACGGAACCTTCCGTCGAAGCGACTATCGCAATTCTGCGCGGATTGAAGGAGCGCTATGAAGTGCATCATGGCGTTCGCATTCAGGACGCGGCGCTCGTGGCGGCGGCGACGCTTTCGCATCGTTACATCGCGGATCGGTTTTTGCCGGATAAAGCGATTGATCTGGTGGATGAAGCGGCATCGCGTCTGCGGATGGAACTGGATTCGATGCCGTTGGAAATTGATCAACTGGAACGGCAGATCATGCAATTGGAGATCGAGCAGAACGCTTTGAAAAAAGAAAAGGACGAAGCGTCGCGCGAACGATTGCGAAAGATCGAACAGGATTTGGCGAACCTCAAAGAGCAGTCCACGAAGCTCAAAGCGCAATGGCAGAATGAAAAGGCGGCGATCAATGCAGCGAGCCTGATCAATGGCCAGATTGAACAGGCGAAGATTGATCTCGAACAGGCCCAGCGCAAAGGCGATTTGAATCTCGCGGCGCAGATTCAGTACGGACGCCTGCCCGAGTTGCAGCAGAAACTCGTCGCTGCGGAAAAGTCATTGAAGGAAAAACCCAGCGGCGACCGGCTGCTTTCGGAAGAAGTCACGGATGAAGACATTGCGAAAGTCGTGGCCTCGTGGACGGGAATTCCCGTATCGCGAATGCTGGAAAGCGAACGGCAGAAGCTCGTGCACATGGAAGAGCGATTGCAGCAGCGCGTGATCGGACAACGTGAGGCGATTGAAGCGGTGGCGAATGCGGTGCGACGTTCGCGCAGTGGATTGCAGGAACCGAATCGCCCGATTGGCTCATTCATTTTTCTCGGTCCAACCGGAGTGGGAAAAACGGAAACAGCGCGTGCGTTGGCGGAGTTTTTGTTCGATGACGAGAACGCGATGATTCGCATCGACATGAGCGAATACATGGAGAAACACACCGTTGCGCGATTGATTGGCGCGCCGCCGGGATACGTGGGTTATGAGGAAGGCGGGCAATTGAGCGAAGCGGTTCGCCGGCGGCCGTATTCTGTGGTGTTGTTTGATGAAATTGAGAAAGCGCATCACGACGTTTTCAACGTGCTGCTGCAGGTGCTCGATGACGGACGGCTCACGGACGGGCAGGGGAGAACCGTGGATTTCAAGAACAGCATTGTCATCATGACCAGCAACATCGGTTCGCCGGTGATTCAGGAATATTACAGCGGCGGAAAACTGGATGCTGAAGATCACGCTGAACTGGATCGCCTGGTGCGAACGGAATTGAAGAGCCATTTTCGTCCGGAGTTTCTCAATCGCGTCGATGACATCATTATCTTCCACAGCCTGGATGAATCGCATCTGTCGCACATCATCGACATTCAGCTCGAACGCCTGGGAAAACGTCTCGCAGCGCAGCAACTCAGCCTCGATATCGATTCGTCGGCGAAGCGGCTGATCGCGAAGGAAGGATACGATCCGCAATTCGGCGCGCGTCCGTTGAAGCGCGCGATTCAGGATCAATTGCTGGATCCGCTGGCGACGAAATTATTGGTGGGTGATTTCAAAGCCGGAGATCGGATTCACGTGACTGCGCCGGATGGTGAACTGGTGTTTGCGAAGTGACGAACAATCGCGAGGTATTGCCACGAAGATTCGCAAAATTCGCGAAAAAGGAATTCCGGAAGTGGGCCAACAGAGTTTTGCCCGCTTCCGCGTATTTCGCGTATTCAGTGGTCAAGCCTGTAAATTTTTCTTCGCTCGCGCACCAAACAGCGCGGTCCCGATGCGCACGATTGTCGCGCCTTCTTCAATCGCGATTTCAAAATCCCCGGACATTCCCATGCTCAACTGCGGCAGCGGCGCGCCGAGAATTTCTTCGCAACGCGCTTTGAGTTCGCGCATCTGGCGGAAGATCGGACGCAATCGATTCGGATCGTTGGTGTAGGGCGGGATCGTCATCAATCCGTGAATTTCCAGTCGCGGCAGTGCATTGATTTTTTCGAATTCAGCGAGAAGCTGATCGGGATTGTAGCCGAACTTGCTGGCTTCACCCGCGAGATTTACTTCCAACAAAATCGGCATCGTTTTGCCGATCAGATCGCAGCGCTTGTTGATTTCCTCGGCGAGAAGGAGGCTGTCCACGCTTTGAATCATTTCGAACAATTGAACGGCATCGCGGACTTTGTTGCTTTGCAAATGACCGATCATCTGCCAGCGCAATCGCCCGGAGCAAAGCGGGATTTTGGATTTCGCTTCCTGAATTTTATTTTCGCCGAAGAGCGTCAGGCCAAGCTGTCCGGCTTCATTCACGATTTCCGGCGGCTGGCCTTTGGTGACGGCAAGCAGCGTGACGGAATCAGATTGGCGGCCGGCGCGTTCGCAGGCGGCGCGAATGCGTTGTTGAATTGATTCAAGATTCTCGTGCAAACTCACGCGCGCAGCGTAAATCGGAAATTTGAACTCGTAAATTCTTTCCAGAAATCGAAGCGCTGGCTTCGACGGAGAACAAACATCAGTAGATTAAATATGAATCATTGGCTCGTGAAACAGGAACCGGAGGCTTATTCGTGGAGCGATTTTGTTGATGACGGACGGACGGCCTGGACCGGCGTGAGGAATTTTCAGGCGCGGAACAATCTGCGCGCAATGAAGAAGGGCGACCTGGTTTTCTATTATCACAGCGTTTCTGAAAAACAGGTCGTCGGCCTGGCGCGAGTGGTGAAGGAAGCGTATCCCGATCCGACGGCAGAGGAAGGCGACTGGTCCTGCGTGGATATTGCGCCCGTGAAAGCGTTGAAAAAACCGGTCACGCTGGAACAGATCAAATCCGACAAGGCGCTGAAGAACATTCCGCTGGTGAAACAATCCCGCCTTTCCGTGACGCCGCTGACGAAAGCGGAATTCGATCAGTTTCTCAAGCTGGCCGAGACGAAAGTCTGACACGCGCGACGGCGCGATGCAAAATTCGCGCGTTCACTATTGCGCGTTCAGTGCAATGTTGAATGGAGTTCCACCGGATTTCTCAAACCCACAGGCAAACATGAAAAAAGCAAAACGCATCGGTATCATCACGGCAGGCGGCGACAGTCCGGGACTGAACGCTGCGATTCGCGGCGCGGGCAAAGCCGCTCTGGACTGCGGCATGGAAGTCATCGGTTTCCGCGACGGCTTTCGCGGACTTGCCGAAAATTTGAAGTGGAGTTTGGACAAGAGATTTCTCTCCGGAATTCTGACCGTCGGTGGAACCGTCCTGGGCACCGGTCGCGACAAGCCGCACAAAATGGAATTGAAAGGCGAGATGCGCGACGTGAGTGAATTGATCGTTCGCAATTACGAGCGGAACAAACTCGATGCGCTGGTCTGCATCGGCGGCGGCGGCACGCATAAAAACGCGCTGCGATTGATGGAAAAAGGACTGAACATCGTGACGCTGCCCAAGACGATTGACAACGACGTGGCGCTGACCGATGCGACGATTGGATTTGATACCGCGTTGGGAATTGCGACCGAAGCGGTGGATCGTTTGCACAGCACGGCGCACAGTCATCATCGCATCATCATTGCGGAAATCATGGGCCATCGCGCGGGCTGGCTGGCATTGGGCGCGGGGATTGCCGGCGGCGCGGATGTGATTCTGATTCCCGAATTGCCTTACGATGTGCATCGCATCGCGGCGGCAATCCGCAAGCGCAGCCAGAGCGGAACGAACTTCAGCATTGTCGCGGTGGCGGAAGGCGCAATGTCCAAAGCGGATGCGGATGATTTTGCCGCGGCAGCGAAGCGAAAGCAGAATGCGGGTTCCAAAAGCGCGAAACAGAAAGCGAAAACGGAACTCGCGGTGTTGAATGCGCGCCATGCCGGGAACACGATGCGGCTGGCGAAAGAACTGGAACAACTCACGCACTTGGAAGCGCGCGTTACCATTCTTGGTTACGTGCAGCGCGGCGGAACGCCTTCCGCCGCCGATCGTTTATTGGCGACACGACTGGGAACGATGTGCGTGCAGTTGATCAACGACAAGGTTTTCGGCGTCATGGTGGCCGCGCGCGGCGACGGCGCGAAGCCGGTGCCGATTGCGGAAGTCGCTGGCAAACTCAAGCTCGTTCCGCCGAATCACGCCTGGATCGAAAGCGCCCGGCGCGTCGGAACGAATCTGGGGGATTGAGCCGGCACGCCAACTTGCTTCTGCAATTTGGACTCCGGCAGCAACGCGACTTCACCAGCAACGGATGCGATAGAACCGTTGCGAACCGTCTGCCGTTTCGTCGTTCAGTGTGATTGTGCCGCCGGTGCCTGCGCTCAGAGGATGTGAAATCCAGTTGGAATCTGACAGGTCATCTTTATGTTCCAAGCGATAGACTTTGCCACTTTGAGTCAAAGTCGAAACGTGGAATCCCGAGTTGTTCCATTCAGGCGATACTACGAGCGCTTTTGGTTGATCAGATTGCCCGCCGATTAATGCGAGATTGTGGAGTCTCCCGGCGGCAATCGCGGTGACGTGTTGCAAGCCGGCAGGAATGTTCGTTGCATTGAAGAAAGGATAACCCCAGGCGAAAACTGTTCCGTCCGCTCGCAGCGCTACGCAATAGTCATTTCCCGCGCGAACGGCGACGATATTTGTTGCTCCACTGGGAATATTCTTCAGGCCGTAATTATCAATGGCTCCCCATAATGTCAGCGTGCCGTCAGCCACAAGGGCGACGCTGTGGCGAGTGCCTGCTGCGATCTCAACTACGTTCGTCAGATCCAC
Source organism: Verrucomicrobiia bacterium (assembly GCA_035765675.1). Classification (GTDB taxonomy): domain Bacteria; phylum Verrucomicrobiota; class Verrucomicrobiia; order Limisphaerales; family DASXHY01; genus DASXHY01. Next base: position 2,749 of record DASTXC010000074.1, on the reverse strand, counting down.
AGGGACATTCGTTTGACCATCGGAATTTTTTCCCCATGCGATTACTGTTCCGTCATCTTTCAACGCGAGACTGTGATAGGCACCGGCGCCAATGGAAATGACGTGATTGAGTCCTGCTGGAACGTTGGTCTGACCGGAATCGTTTTGCCCCCAGGCGACGATCGTGCCGTCGGCCTTCAGGGCTAAACTGTGATAGCCACCGGCGGCAACTGCCAAAACGTTGGTTAGTTCGAGTGGGATATTTGTTTGTCCCTGGCCATTGTCACCCCAGCCCGTGATCTCTCCGTCAGCCCGAAGTGCGAGACTTCCCCAGTATCCGGCGCTGATAGCGACTACGTTCGTCACGTTTGCGGGCACATTCGTCTTTTGTTCGCCGTCTCCCCACGCCTTCACGGTTCCATCACTTTCCAATGCCAAACTATGAGAATCGCCCGCCGCGAGTGCGATCACGTTGCTCAATCCGGCGGGAATCTCGTTCTTCGATAAAAAAATGGTACCCCATGTGGCGACCGGAGAGACCGTCAACACGGCCGAATTAGTCACGCTGGCTCCGGCAATTTCGGCAATGACTTCATAAGTTCCCGCTTGATCAAACTGAACATTCGTCAACGTCAAGATGCTTTCAGAGCCCGATAAATCCTCACCGTCAAAAAGCCACTGATACGTCAAAGGCGAACCGGCCTGAACGGCGATGCTAAGGGTCGCGGTGCCGCCGGGAAACGTCGTCACGTTCTGCGGCGATTGAGTGATCAGAATGGGCGTGATTGAGATGATTGCTATGGTGCGGGTCTCTAATCCGAATTCGTTGCTGACCGTCACCGAATATTCTCCTGCATCGCTGAGTTGAAGATTCGTCAGCGTCAGCGAACTGTTCGTGCCCCAGGAAATGTTGGTACCATTCAATGCCCATTGGTAAGTGAGAGACTGGCCCAAAGCGAAAACCTTTAACGTTTGGGTATCTCCGACAAACGTGGTGAAATTGGTGGACTGGTTGGCAATCAGAACGGGCGCGACCGCCAGCTCCAGTTCGGAATTCGTAATGACGCCCAAGGTATTGCTGGCGATCAGCGAATAGAATCCTGCGTTTTCTGGCATGGCGTTCGCGATGGCCAAGGTGCAATTCGTAGCGCCGGGCAAATTGGTTCCGTGAAACCGCCACTGGTAGGTGAGGGGAAGCGCCCCCACGGCGCGCAATTGCAGGTAAGCCGTTTGTCCGGAGGCAACGGTTCGGCGAATTGCCGGAAAGGGAAAGATCGGCGGCCCATCAGCTTTCACGGCCAAAGCGCCCCAACTGTCGGCACCAATGACCATGATATTGGTGGCTGCGATTTTCGCCGGGAACACCTGTCCTGATGGTGGAAAATTTCCCCAGCCGATTGCCTTGCCATCACGCGTCAAAGCAATACCCCCACCGGATTGAAAACAAGCGATATCAACTACATTCGTTACCGAAGCCGGTGGAGCGGCGATGGAAGATCCCCAGGTCAGAACCGTGCCGTCGGCGCGCACTGCGACGCTGGTGTCATCACCGGCGGCGATTGCGACAATGTTCGTCGCACTGGCCGGAACAGGATTCGCGTGAACGCCCCAACTGATCACCTGTCCGTCGGAACGCAATGCAAGGCTGTGATACGAGCCGGCGGCGACGCTAACGATGTTGAATGCGCTTTCGGGAATCGTCGGGGTTAATCCATTGAACCATCCCCAATCCGCAACCGTTCCATCGGCCCGTAACGCGAGAGAATGAAGTGCGCCACGACCGACACCAAGCGCCACAACATTCGTTGCCTCGGGCGGAACCGTGGCAGCTCCGCCACCCGCGCTGTTTCCCCATATTCGGACTTCGCCGTCACCGTTGACGGCCAACCCGTTGTAATTTCCCGCAGCGATTCCAAAGATGTTGGTGACGCTTGGTGGAACGTTGGTCTCTCCACCGTTAATCGCACCCCAGGCGCGAACCGTACGATCGGCCAGCAAGGCGACGCAATGGTAGTCACTTCCCGCAAGGGCAATCACGTTGGTGGGCATTTGTGGGACTTTGGCTTCGAAACCTGAGCCGCCGCTCCAACTCCAGGTGAGAATATTGGTGTCTGCCGCGGAAAGGCGTTGTTGCTGCAAAATGATTGCACCGATGACCATGATGCAAGCGATGAGTTTCTGGGCCATAAATCTTCAATCCTTTCCTTGGTTCAAGCTTCACTGTTCGACTAACGATTTTTACCATTTGAGATTTCAAATACGAGGTCAAGCTTTCAATGCTCAGTGCTATTTTGCATTCAAATTCGCCCCAAGGATTCAAAGAGGCGTTAATTGAGAGGCGTTGGTCTTGTCGTTTCCGTGCGGAAGCTTGACGATGCTTCGCCGCGCGTTCACTGTTTCTGGCTGATATCCCGGCGATCAATGGCCGGTTTGAGGATCTTTTTATGAACGAAGCACATAACTTATTCGGTACGCTGCAACAATTTGATCTGGGCAACGGAAAACAGGGTTCTTTCTATTCGCTTCCGCAACTGGAGAAAGCCGGGATTGGTCCGATCTCCAAATTGCCGGTCTCTGTTCGCCTCGTGCTGGAATCGGTGCTTCGGAATTGCGATGGCAAACGCGTCAATGAAGCCGCCGTTCGCGCGCTGGCCAACTGGAAACCCAAAGCCGAACGCACTGAGGAAATTCCGTTCGTGGTCGCGCGCATTGTGCTTCAGGATTTCACCGGCGTGCCGTTGCTTGTCGATCTGGCGGCGATGCGTTCCGC
>DASTXC010000073.1:0-14068 GCA_035765675.1 Verrucomicrobiia bacterium | reverse complement strand
GTTTGGAGTGCGTGCGCTTCAGCGCCGCTTTCGAACGTCGAGAATCTAAACCACGAAAGCAACCGGGGAACAAAAGGAGACCTCTGGTTGCCTTGTTTCTTTGTTATCGTTTTGATTTCTTCGAAACCGAAGCCGCTTTTTCACGAACGACTTCTTTCGCATCTTTGTCTTCGCGCAAACCGAGAAAAGCCGGTTGCCGTAAATGATCATCGCGCGTCCATTCCGCGAAGCGAATCTGACAGACAAGCTTGGGTTCAATCCACGTGCAGCGCCGCATTTCCGCCACCGTCAGCGCGCGACCCCAACGCGACGCTTTCTTCTCAGGCAGATTGTCAAAAGGACAATCTTTGCGGCGCAGTTTCTGAAAACGATCAAACAAAGACTTGAGCAGCTTTTGATTGAAACCGGTTCCGACCTTCGATGCGAATTTCAGTTTCCCGTGATCGTAATAGCCCACGAGAATCGCGCCGAAATGCGAACGTGTTCCCTGCGGCGGCGTGTAACCGCCGATCACGAATTCCTGTTCGCTCGTCCATTTGAACTTCACCCACGCGCCGCTGCGCCGGCCGATTTCGTATTTCGATTCGCGCTTCTTTGCGATCAAGCCTTCGAGGCCCCGCGATTGCATTTCGTGCAATACCCTTTCCGAATGCGCGTGAATGCTCGCGGAAAACCGGATGTTCTCCGGCGCGTTGACGAGCAGCGCCTGCGCCATCGCTTTGCGCTTGAGCAGTGGCAATCCCGTCAGATCTTTGCCGTCAAGCTGAATGACATCGAAGAGGTAGTAAAAAATGGGTGGACGCGATTCGCCGGGCAGATTGGCGGCCTGTAACAGTTGAAAGGAACTTTTGCCATCGGGATCCAGCGCAACAATTTCGCCGTCGAGCACCGCTTCCTTCGCGGGCAATTCGCGCAATGATTCGACGATTTCCGGATATTTATCCGTGAGCGTTTTCACATTGCGCGAAATCAGCTTTACCGTGTTCTTCTGCTTGATCGCAACTCCGCGAATGCCGTCGAATTTCAATTCGTAAATCCAATCGTCACCTTTCGGCAGCGTCTCCGAAAGCGCCGCTTTCATCGGCTCAATGAATTCAGCTTTGCGCCGGGGAAGACGTCCGGCGCTTTTGAGATCGACACTTGATGGTGCGGGCTTTTGAGGCTTCTCGGCAGCGGTCGGCTTGGCTCCCTTTCGATTGCCGCGTGCAGAAAGCGGCGACGGTTTTGCAGCGCGTTCCGCAATGCGATTGCTCTGCCATTGCGCGTCATTATCGATTGCAATCTGTTGCAGCGAGCGTTTGGTCAAAGCCGACTGGTCTTCCGCGCGCGCTGAAATCGGCGGCGCATTTTCACCGGCTTTGAAGAGCAGCCATTGCGGTTTGCTTTCGCCGGGCCGCGGATGCATTCGCACGAGCGCCCATTCGCCTTTGAGTTTTTTCCCTTTCAATGTGAAATGCAGTTTTCCTTTTTTTATTCCCTGGACGGGATCTCCGTCTTCAACTTCGTAGGAACCAATATCCCACACCATGACCGTCCCTGCGCCGTAGTTGCCTTTGGGAATCGTTCCCTCGAAGCGCGCGTAATCCATCGGATGATCTTCCACTTCCACAGCGAGATGCCGCTCACCCTTTGACGTGGGAAAGCCTTTCGGCACGGCCCAGGATTTCAACACGCCTTCCATTGCCAGCCGGAAATCGTAATGCAAACGCGTCGCGTCGTGTTTTTGAACGACGAAGAAGTTGCGCACATTTTTCGCACGCGAGCCTGCGGGTTCTTTCGTCTGCCGAAAGTTGCGTTTGGCTTTGTATTCTTTGAGGCCCATGAATGTTTTTGGCTCTGATGTTCCGCAATTACTCACGTAGCGAGGGTGACGGCGTCCCGCGCTTGTGTGTTTCAAGACACGACTTTAACCATCAACGCACGGGCGAGACGCGCGTGCCACTACGCCGCTTTGCTCATGCGACGTTTGTGGTGTGTTGTGGTTTTGCGTTTTGGCGATGTCGAACGTCCGGCGTGTTCGAGGCTTTCCTGCAACACGGAAACGAGATCCACCACATTCGTCGGTTTCTTCGCCGCGCCGCGTGTCGCGGGAGCTTTGCCCCCGCTTTCCACTTTCTTGTGAATCACATCCAGCAGCGCGTGACGATAATCATCCGTGTATTTCGTCGCGTCCCATTTGTCGGACATCTTCTCAATCAGATCCTTCGCCATCGTCAATTCGCGCGCGCCGACTTCCGGTTTCTCGGGAATCTTCAATTCCGAAGCGTCCACAATTTCTTCGGCGAAATGCATCAATTCCAGCGCGAGCAGGTTTTTCTGCGGCTTGACTGCGGCGAGATGCTGCCGGGTTTTGATGACCACTTTGGCAATGCCGACGCGCTCCGTCTGTTTCAAGGCGTCCCGCAACAATGCGTAAGCTTTTTCACCGCGTTTTTCCGGTTCGAGATAATACGGCTTGTCGAAAAAGATCGGATTGATTTCTTCAAGCTTTACGAAATCAATGATGTCCACGCTCTGCGTTGCTTCAATGTCCGCGCGCTTGAAATCTTCATCCTTCAGCACCACGAACTTTCCCTTTTCGTATTCGTAGCCTTTGACAATTTCCTCCCAGGGAACTTCCTTGCCGTCCACTTCGGCAACGCGTTTGTAATTCACGGGGCTTAAGTCCTTCGCGCGCAGCAATCGGAACTTGAGTTCCTCGCGACGCGTCGCGGGATAAAGCGCGATGGGAATATTGATGAGGCTGAAGCTGATGGAACCTTTCCAGATGGCGCGCATAAATTTCGAACCAATGTATCGCGTGGTCTCGCCGGGCGCGATTGGGGTAAAAGCATTAGGCGTGGCGCGTGCTACGGAACCCTGATTTACGGATTCCTCGGCAGCTTCTGTTTCAATTTCAAAACCGGCGCGAAGAGGTCGCCGTTCTTCTCCACGCGTTTCAAAACTTCGTCGGACGTAAACGCGAGGCGTTCGGCGGATTTCTTTTTCAACGCGGCTTTGACTTCGTCCCATTCCACCGGCGTTGAAACGGTCGGCCGTTCCTTCGCGCGCAGTGAATAAACGCAGACCGTGGTTTTATGCCGGTCGTTCTGGCTCCAATCCACCAGCACCTTGCCAGTGCGCAATCGTTTTTCCATTCGCGAAACGATCAGTTCGGGCCGCGCGTTTTCCAGTTCGATGGCGAGCGCATGCGCGAAAGATTTGGTGTCGTCGTATGTAATCGGCGTGTTCAGCGGCACGTAAACCTGAAGGCCTTTCGAACCGGATGTCTTGGGAAAACTTTGAAGTTTCAGCGCGTCGAAATGTTCCTTGAGCAACAACCCCGTTTCCGCGCAATGCAGCATGTTCGCCGGCGGCCCGGGATCGAGATCGAAGACCAGCATCGTCGGGCGATCCACATTATCCGCGCGGGACAGAAACGTGTGCAGTTCCAGATCGCCGAGATTCGCGGCCCACACGATCGACGGCAGATCGTTGGCCAGGCAGTAATGAATTTCCGTGTCGTTGCGCTCGCTCCAGACCGGCGCGGTTTTAACCCAGTCCGGCCGGTACGGCGGACAACGTTTCTCGTAGAAAAATCCGCCGTCCACGCCGTCTGGATAACGCTTGAGCGTGAGCGGACGGTCTTTCAGATGCGGAAGAAGCAGCGGAGAAATGCGGATGTAATAATCAATGACCTGCGCTTTGGTGAAGCCGCTTTTGGGATAGAAAATTTTCTCGAGATGCGAAACCGGAACGTCGCGGCCATTGACATTGAGGATCTGCTTGGCCGCTGCACTGCGCGAGGAAGCGGATCGTGCCGGAGCGGATTTGGACGAGCGGGGAACGGCCATAGAGGGTGCGTGCCGCGAGATTGCGGAGCTGCGCCTGGCGAAGAAAAATCTCCTCAGTGTTTGAACGGGCTTGCCGGCGAATTGCTGATCCACATTCCAGGAACCAGCGTGAGTTCCAGCGGCTCTTCCTGTTTGTCCAGGAGACTGCGCAGGAACGCATCGGCATCGGTCGGAACTTCCGAATCATTGATTGCGCCGTTGAACACTTCTGCCTCTTCAGATTTCAGTTGTCGTGCCATGATGTCTATTCGTTGATGCCCCAGTGAGAAACGTTCCGGTCGAGCTGCTCCATCCCCGCCAGCAGGGAAAAGGTTTTACTTTTTTCCCACGCGTTGGCGCCCGGTTCGGATTCTTCATTCCGCGGCAGCGTTCCAGGTTGAGAAAAGAATTCAAGATTCGCGCGGCGGGCGATGCTCGCCAGATAACTGCGCGCGGGATTGTCGAGAGATTCGTCGCGGTCGAATAATCCAACCAGCGCAACCGCCTGAAGTTTTTCCGTCAGCCAAAGTTCCATCCAGGCTTTCACGTCCTGCGGCAAATCACTCCGGCCATGCGCGGCGACAATAATGATGTCCGCGCCGGCTGCGTCCTTGGCCGCCATCTCGCGGAGTTTCTGCACGCTCAGTACGTCGAACTTCCACATCTGATTGGAAAATTCAAATTCCTCGCCGAGGTGTTCGAACAGGAAGTCATACGTTTTTTTACCGTGCTTTCCGGTCTCAAAATCCTCGTACGCTATCACCACGTTGAAAGTCGGACGGGACTCGGTTTCAGCGGGATGAAGCGGGGGGAAATTGAGCGTATTTTGCATTCGCCGACAATGAAACTCGAGGGGCTGATTTGCCATAGGGTCTTAACCCCAAACGCTCGCAAAAAAGCGCCAGACTTCAGGCGGTTCTAGCGGAACCAATACGTCAGCAGCGGAGCGAAAACCAAAGCGGGAAGATAATCCGTCAGTTCGATTTTTCTGATTTCGAAAATGATCAAAGCGACGCAAAAAATCAGGAGCCCGGAAGTGGCGTTCACGGAATCGAGAAGATTGTGCTGATCCAGATAAGGTAGAAGAAATCGCGCGCACAACAGCGTGATGGTTCCTTGAAAAACCAGCACAGGAACCGCCGAGAGCATCACGCCAAAACCAAACATCGCAATGAATCCCATCGCACCCAGTCCGTCCATCAGCGCTTTGATGCCGAGCGGAAAATAGTAACTCGCAAGTCCATCGGAGATGGCGCCGACGATCCCCAGCGGCGCGGCGCAGAACAGCAGCGCACAGACGCAAAAGCCGTCGCTGAACCGATTGGGATTTTGCGGATTCGCACCCTGCATTTTGTCGCGCGCGAATTGGCCCAGGCGATTGGAAGTCTGTTGCAGGCGCAAGAGGCGTCCGAGGATGCGCCCCAGCGTGAGGGCAACGATGACAATCAGCAATTGTTTGAAAACCTGGAGAACAGTTCCGTTGAGACTCATCCACGTGAGTCGCAGGCCGCACAAAACGGTGAGCGCGCCGAGCACGGCTTTGAAGAAGAATTGGTTCGCTGCCGAGATGGGTTTCTTCAAAAGCAGTCCGCACACGCCGCCGACGACAATGCCCGCAACATTTAGCCAGGTTCCAACCACCGCAGAACTGAAACAGTTACGAAGCGAAGATCAAAGAGGAAAATTTTGGGAAGCCGAAAAACCGGAGGTCGTGCCGCAGCGAAGTAGCGCAGATTTCCAAATCTGCTGTGTCGCAGGTTTCTAAACCTGCTCGGTCTGACGCTGCGTCACTCGCGAATGAACTCGGCCAGCGCCTGAAACAAATCCGGGGCGTGATCGAAATGCTTCGATTTGCCATTCGGCCGGACGAGGCCAAAGCCATCACCATACGCCGCGCCATTCGCGACCGACGCATCGGTGAGACATTCGTGAAGCTGCCGAGCGGCGGCGGCAATGACGCTTTTGCGATTGCCTTCCACCTCGTATTTCCAGCCGATCAACCTGGCTTGCGGAAACCAGTCGCGCAGATCGGAAATAATTTTCGGAGTGGGAACGAGTTCGGCCAGCAAAGTTCCCGAACGCGTGGAAATTTTCCCGGATTTGATCTCCGTGAGTTCGCCTTGCGAGGAGCGCTGCCAGATTTTTCCAAAAGCAAAATCGCTGACCGCCGCGGTATGAAAAATCGCGTTCACTCCGGCGCCGGACTGCGCGTGCAGCCAGTCGCGCAGATCGTTCGTGGTGGTGAAGGTTTCGACGCGGTTCACCCGGCGTTCACCGGGATAAGTTGCCTGCTCGCCGATCAACAATGTGACATCATGCCCGCGGTTCGTCAGGAAATTAGCCAGCTCCGTTCCGAGTTTTCCGGTGGAAAAATTCGTTAACCGCCGCACCTGATCCATCTTCTCGTAAGTCGGCCCCGCCGTGACGATGCAATTCATATCAATAACTTCTGACAAGCAACCGAGTTGCCAAGCTTAATTCCGGGAAGAGTTCGAGGGGAACGCGGAGGAAATTGAAGGGGTGAAAAGCGGAAAGTGGGAAAGGGAGAATTGTACGTGTGTTCGTCTGTTGGGTTGCTTTTTCTAAACATTCCAGGATTGCGAATGCCTTTTGAGAATGGCACACGTCAGCGCTGGCTTGTCCAGATTGTTCGCAAAGTTGCGGCAGGTTCAATTTAGACTTGTAAATGTATAGACATATCGCTTAGAAAAACGCCATGCCAGAGACAACGTGGATTGCCCCGGAAACGACCGCGAAAAAAATTTGGACGAATCCGCTGCTGCTGCTGGTCGCTGGTGTGGCGCTGTTCGGCGGATTTCTCTTCGGCTACGACACCGCCGTCATCAACGGCGCCAATCAATATCTCAAAGCTCATTTCCAACTGACGCCTTTTCAGGAAGGCATTGCTGGAGCGAGCGCGATTCTGGGCTGCATTCCCGGGGCGATGTTTGCGGGCTATTTTGGAGATCGTTTCGGACGCCGCCGCGTGCTGTTCGTCTGCGCCATTCTCTACGCCGCGTCCGGAGTGCTGTCCGCCGTTCCGCGGACGTTCGCGGAATTTCTCGTCGCACGATTCGTCAGCGGATTGGGAATTGGCGCGTCATCAATGATCTGCCCGGTTTACGTCGCGGAATTGTCCCCCGCGGCTTGGCGTGGGCGGCTGGGATCGCTGTTTCAATTCGGCATTGTAAGCGGAATTTTCGTGACGCTGTTCATCAACGCGCAGATTCAAGGACTGGGCGATGAAACCTGGAATGCCAATACCGGCTGGCGCTGGATGCTCGGCGCGGAAGTCGCCCCGGCAATCGTGCTGCTCGCGCTCCTCTTTTTTGTGAAGGAAAGTCCACGCTGGCTGGTGCAGGTCGGACGGGATCGCGAGGCGCGCCAGATTCTGGAACGCATCGACAGTCCGGCTTACGCGGAGGAGGAAATTGCTGCAGCGAAAACCGGTGCGGAGGAAAATGAAGCCAGTTTTCTCGAACTCCTGTCCGCGAAAAGATATCGCCGTGTGCTCACCATTGGCGTGCTGTTGATGGCGTTCTCTCAATTCAGCGGCATTAATGCGATCATGTATTATTCCACGAAAGTTTTCACGACGGCAGGCGTGGGAGTGAAGGATTCGTTCACTGCGTCGGCGTTTATCGGCTTGGTGAACCTGGTTTTCACGTTGATCGCAGTCGCTCTCGTGGACAAAGCGGGACGTCGCATCTTGCTGTTAATCGGACTTTCGGCACAGGTGATTGCGCTGGCGCTGGTCGGTTGGATGTTCCATGCGAACGTGCATGGAGCGGCGCTGTTGATTGCGATTCTTGCGTTCATCGCGGCGTTCGCGATGGCGCTCGGACCCATTCCATGGATTCTCTGCTCGGAAATTTTCCCGACGCGCATTCGCGGCCGTGCGATGTCCGTTGCCACGTTTACGATTTGGGTTTCCTGCTATCTGGTTGCGCAAAGTTTTCCGATGTTGAACGACAGCGCCGTTATCGGTCCGGCCAAGACTTTCTGGATCTACGCTGCGTTCAGCCTGGCCGCGTTCTTCTTTGTGCTGGCGCGTGTGCCGGAAACGAAAGGGCGCACGCTGGAGGAAATTTCGGCCAAACTGGGAACGCTTTGATCGAATTGGGAACAGCGCACAATGAACGTCGATCCCGAATTTCGAACAGCGGGGATTTGCGTTACGCGGAAGTCTCGGCTTGAAATCCAAACTGCAAAGGTCAGGCAATCACTGCTTCCGGCGATTGACAAGAGCGCAGAGCATCGCTCCGCGCGAAAGGCATCAGGAACTCGCGAAGCGATGCTCTGCGCTCCGATGCTTGGCACAAGCGAAACACCCACACGAGATTTTCCCTTAAGCTTGACAGTTCGATTAAATGTATAAACAATTGAAACTATGCTGAGTCTTGATCATGGCAGTCCCGTTCCGCTGCGCGCGCAGGTGGAAGGGCTGTTACGTGAACTGATTCGGCTTCCGGAATATCAGAAAGGCGGTTTGCTGCCGGACGAAATGGCGCTGGCCGGCCAATTGGGCGTCAGTCGCGGAACGGTGCGATCCGGCATCAGCAAGCTGGTGTTCGAGGGTGTGTTGGAACGTAAAGCCGGCGTCGGCACTCGTATTTCCAATCGCCATCTCGAATCCGGCATCACCGCCTGGAGAAGTTTCACCCGCGAAATGGCTTCCAAGGGAATCACGGTGGAAAATTACCGGCTTGATTATCGTTTGGCCAAAGCCAGCGCGGACACCGTTCGGACATTGCATCTCGACTCGGGTGCAATGGTCTGGCGATTGGAGCGCGTGCGTGGCTGGGACGGAAAGCCGGTGCTGCACAGCACCTCATGGTTTCATCCGCGCATCGGTTTGAAGGGAAACGAAAACACGTCCCAGCCGGTTTACGAAATGATCGAAAAAGCCACCAGGGTTCGCCCGAGTTGCGCGCGTGAGGAATTTTTAGCGGTGAGCGCGGATTCACGCTTGTCGCGGTTGCTGGATGTTTCGCGCGGCACGCCGTTGATGCTGCGACGGCATACGGTTTTCGATCAGGGCAGCCGTCCATTCGAGTATGCGGAAGTTCATTACGTCAGTTCACGTTTTGCACTGACGCTGGAGATGCGCCGAGGTGAAGCATGACGGTAATGGCTGTGGATTTTGGCGGCACACGGATCAAGCTCGGCCTGGTGAATTCAGGAAAAGCAATCGCGCAGGATGTTCTGCCGGCGCATTCGAACGAACCATTGGCGCAGCGGTTGGAACATGTCGCGGATGCCTTGGAAAAACTTTGCGAACGCAGTGGAATGGATCCCCGAAACTGCAATGGAATTGGAATCTCGTATCCCAGTATTATCGACAGTTCCCGCGCGCGCATTCTGGATCACTTCGGGAAATTCGGCGATGCGTCGCAACTGGACTTGCGCGATTGGGCGCGGCAACGGTGGAATCTTCCCCTGGCAATTGACAACGATGCGCGAATGGCCTTGATCGGCGAATGGCGTTTCGGCGCGGGCCGCGGTTGTGACGATTGCGTCATCATCACGCTGGGAACCGGCATCGGCGTTTCCGCTGTGATTGAAGGCCGCGTATTGCGCGGCGTTCACGGGCAGGCGGGAATTCTCGGTGGCCACATCACGTTGCGTCACGGTGGCGGCGCATGTGTTTGCGGCAATGGCGGCTGCGCGGAAAGTGAAGCGTCCACTTCGGTCATTGCTCGGCTGGCTCGCGAACATCCTGATTTTAATCAAAGTGCGCTGGCTGCAAAATCATCCCTCGATTACGCGGGGATTTTCGAACTGGCGGAGCAGGGCGACGCATGTGCGCGATCCTTGCGGGATCATAGTCTGCAGGTCTGGTCGGCGCTGGCGGTGAGTCTCATTCACGTGTTCGATCCGGAGCGGGTGATTCTGGGTGGCGGCATCATGGGCAGCGCGAAATTTATTTTGCCCACTGTGCAATCTTACGTGAAGCAGCACGCGCACACTCCCTGGGGAAAAGTGAGCGTCGTTGCTTCTGAACTCGGCGATCGCGCGGCGCTGCTGGCCGCTGAATGGCTGGTTCAAGAATATCTGGAGAAATCAATTGAGAATGAATCGCTCGAACTACGATAAGTTTCCGAAGATCACCGTTCCCAACAGCGCCGGAACGTGTGTCGCCGGATGGGCTGCCTGTGCTGATCGGTTGAAAAACGCGGTCGCCGTGCGCTCCAGTCGCAAGACGGTGTTGGTGGTGGAATGCTATCCGGGCGTGAATGAAACCGAAGTTCAACGCGAACTCACATCGCGATTATTGCCCGCGCTGGTAATCCAGGCGGCGGATGCGTTTTTGGAAAAAAGCGAAATCGAAGAACTCGTCGCGCCTTTTCTCGGTGGCGATGATCGCGTGTTCGGGTTTCTGTGCGGGCTACAGTTGCCGCAGTTTTTCAACGAGGAAAAAATTCGTCGATTACGTGCACAGGTGGATCGGATTGAGCGCGGCACAATTCTCATCATCGGCTGCGGGGCGCGGTTGATTTCATCCGGTGATTTGCTGGTGTACGCCGACCTGCCGCGCTGGGAAGCGCAGTTGCGATTTCGTCGGCAGGAGACAGGCAATCTCGGCGTGGAAAACCGAACGCTCGCTGCCGGGCTTAAATACAAACGCGCATTCTTTGTCGATTGGCGCGTGGCGGATCGTTGGAAACGCCCGCTGATTCGCGAATGGGATTTTGTGCTCGATACCACGGTTGCGGGCGAACCGAAACTGGCTGAAGGCGAAATCGTGCGGTGCGCCTTTCGATATGCGGTGACGCGTCCGTTCCGCGTTTTGCCCTTCTTCGATCCCGCGCCCTGGGGCGGCCAATGGATGCGCCAGGTTTGCGGCTTGGATGCCGCTCCGCCGAATTACGGCTGGTGTTTCGATTGCGTGCCGGAAGAGAACAGTCTGCGATTGGAGCTCGGCGGCGTGACGATGGAAATGCCGTCGCTGAATCTGGTTTTCGATCAACCGCGCGCGTTGTTGGGCGAAGCGGTTCACGCGCGTTTTGGTGATGAATTTCCGATTCGCTTCGATCTGCTCGACACAATGGGCGGCGGGAATCTTTCGTTCCAGGTTCATCCGCTGACCGAATACATCCAGCATCATTTCGGGATGCATTACACGCAGGATGAAAGTTATTACCTGCTGGATGCCGGACCGGATGCGCAGGTTTATCTCGGGTTGCGGGAAGGTTGCGATTCGCAATCCATGATTCGCGATCTGACTGCGGCCCAAGCCGGCGGCATCGGTTTTCCCGCCGAGAAATATGTGAATTTCCTGCCCGCGCGGAAGCATGATCATTTTCTGATTCCCGCCGGGACCGTGCATTGTTCCGGAACCAATTCCATGGTGTTGGAAATCAGCGCGACGCCGTACATCTTCACCTTCAAAATGTGGGACTGGGGACGGCTTGGACTCGACGGCAAGCCTCGTCCGATTCATCTCGAACACGGCCTTGCGAATATTCAATGGGAACGCACAGCCGATTGGGTGAAGGAAAATCTGGTGAATCGCATTGCGCCGCTCGGTTCGGGAAACGGCTGGCACGAAGAGCGAACGGGATTGCACGAACGCGAATTCATCGAAACGCGGCGCCACTGGTTTTCGAAATCCGTGCCGCATCACACGCGGGGCGGCGTCAATGTTTTGAATCTCGTTGAAGGTTCAGCCGCCATGGTGGAATCACCGGAAGGCGCCTTCGAACCGTTTGAAGTGCATTACGCGGAAACGTTCATCGTGCCCGCGGCCGTTGGTGCTTACACGATCAGGCCGACCCACGCTGTGGATGGAAAACAGTTGGCCACCTTGAAAGCTTTCGTTCGAAATTCGTTTCTGACCGGCAAAACTCCAGCTCCGGCGTATGCAGAAAAGGAATTCGCCACGGTGCCATAAGCTCCCGCTTCCGCGCGGTTCACGATTCGCCGCGACGCATGTCGAGCGTCAATGCAAAACGCGAACTGACATAGCGAACCTCTGCATATTCAAAGGGCCGGCTGCCCTGGTCGAACACGGTATGGCAGCGCAGCAACAAAGGCGTGCCGCGCGACACATCCAGCAGACGAGCCACCTGCGCATCAGCGGTAACCGCGAGAAATTCTTCGCGCGCATTGCGCGGGCGGACACTCGTGGATTTCTCAATCATTTCGTAGAGCGGCTGCGTGACGTCTTCGTTGCCTTTCAATCCGATGCGCGGATGAAACCACGAAACCGAGCGCAGCACTGGTTTGCCCGACCAGCCGCGCACCCGTTCCAGACACCAGACCGCGACGCCCGGTTCGATGTTCAAGGCGCGCGCAGTATCGGCCGGCGCGGGAAGCTGGCGGTAATCCATCCGGAAATTTTCAACCTTGATGCCTTTCGATGCCATTTCGCGGGTGAAGCTGCGCCAGGCGGTGATGCCGGATTCGAGATGACGATTGGAAACGCGCGTGCCGACGCCGGCTTTGCGTTCGAGCACCCCTTCAAAAACGAGTTTGCTGATGCCCGATCGCACCGTGCCGCGGCTGACGCCGAGTTGCGCTGCCAGCGCTACTTCATCCGGCAGCAAAGCGCCTTTTTGATGTTCCGGTTTGAGCGCGAGGTCACGCAACAATTGTTCGACCTGCGCGCGGAGTGGAATGGGGCTTTTGTGATCAACACTTAACATCCGGCGGGATGTATGCGCAGGGGAATCCGGCAGTGTCAAGTTTCGGAAAAAAGCCGTTGACAACTTTTAGGCCGATTGTAATAAATGTATATACAAACCAACTTGCAACCCAACGCGAGTCAATTCTCAAGACCAACACCACATCTAAACCACGCATGAAAAATCAACCGATGACTGTTATCCGGGGCGGGCGGATCCTGGCGGGGCTGGGGCTGGCCGGCCTTCTTTTCTCCACGCACGTTCAAGCACTGGACGTGATCGATCCCACCGGCATGATCTACACGAACGTGCACAACAGCAGCCAGTTTGCGGCCGCATGGGGTGCGACCAATCTGTTCACGCAGGACATGACGTCGATTGCCGTGGGGCAGACCTTTGGCGGAGTGGAGTACGCCAAATCCGGCGCGGGCGATGCCTGGGTTTCCTTTGAAGTGGATCAGGTTTATTCCGTTGGCTCGATTTATTGGGCGCAGCGCAACGGCGCATCGACGGGTGACAACATGCAATTGATGAGCATCTGGGAGAGCGAAACCACTCCTTTCACAACGGCCAATCCGGGAACGCCCCCGAGCAATGTGATTGCTTTGGAACCGAATATCGGAGCTTCAGTGTGGCGCGAATACATTCTGACCAACATTGTCAGCGGTCGATATTTTCTGCTGCATCTGGAACAAACGCCGGGACACATCACCGGCAATCCGGGTGGAAATGAATTTCGCCTGGGACTGAATCCGCCGCCCACGCCGCCGACCATCGTTCAGCAACCGCAAGGCCGAACAATTTACACTGGCGGTTCGGTTGCATTCGACGTTACCGCAGCGGGCTCGCTGCCGTTCACGTTCCAGTGGTACAAAGACGGTTTGGCGTTACAGAACAACGATCGGATTTCCGGCGCGACGTCCTCCCGGCTTAAAATTTCCGGCCTCTCCGCGGCTGATCTGGGTGGATATTACGTTGCGATCACGAACGTGTTCGGCGGGCTGGAGAGTGATTCCGCGACGTTGAGTTTGATCGCTGCACCTTCCTCCGGATATCCGTCCGCAGTCATGGCCCAGAATCCCTTTGGCTACTGGCAGTTGGATGAAAATTCCGGTTCGACGGTTTTCGATTTTGCCGGAGGTGATAACGGGTCCTACGGGCCTTCTTCGATCATTGGTGTGGCTGGACCGCGCGAACCGGATTTTCCCGGATTTGCCGAAACCAATGGCGCTTTGCAGACCACCGCGTTCACGATTGATTCCGCCGCCACACTGCCGCCGCTCAATCTGAGCACCAATAACCGCGTCACGATCACCGCATGGATCAAGCCCGACGGCCAACAGAATCCTTATGCGGGCCTCGTATTCAGCCGGTCGCAGGGCACCATCTCCGGTTTGAGCTACGACGTGAACGGGAACAAGCTGGCTTATGAGTGGGCGGGCAATCGCGTCAACTTTGATTCTGCGCTGACAATTCCGCCGGGCGAATGGAGCATGATCGCGCTGGTGGTCACGCCGACCAACGCGACGCTTTATTGCGGAACGAACCACACCATGCGCATGGCTGTGGACACATTCGTTCAGCCGATTCAAACCTTTGGAGGTGAGATCAAGCTGGGCCTGGATGTGA
>DASTXC010000072.1:0-15816 GCA_035765675.1 Verrucomicrobiia bacterium | reverse complement strand
CTCTCCTCCGTCTGATCACCGCGCTTTTGAGCGAAACCAGCGACGAATGGGAAACCGGAAAAATTTACCTCAACATGGAATGCCAAAACCCACCCTCAGTTTGAGGCTCAACGAATTTACAGAAAAGAAATTGCGCCGCCTTGAAACTGGTCGGCGAAGCTCATTGCGACGAAAACCTGAAAGCGAAAGTCCGTGCGCCAGAAGGTACGGAGGTATGTGTTAGGATGCACAGTTCTATTGCCTTAAGCTGTTCGGATGCTGTTCTTCGCATCTTCGATATGTGTGTTCATATCGGGGTATTTGCTTTCTTAAAAGATAATCAACTACATCCCAAACTCTCCCCGCAGTTCAAACACTTGTAGCACGCACCATTGCGCACGGCGACGTGGCCGCAGTTCGGACAGGTCGGGGCGTCTTGCTGGAAGTGCGCCACGGATTCGCTCAGGCTTTTCACCACGCGCTCACCTTTGTGACCGTTTCCGTTGCCATTGCCGTTTCCGGCTTTGACTTCCACAACGTCCGTGTCTTCGGCGATCGGCAGTTCAGGCACCGGCCGGTTTATTTTTTTTTTGACCTCTTCGAGCAGGCCGGGCATCGCGAATTCCGGCTGGCGGCTGACCACGTTGGCTTCGCGATATCCGGGAATGAACTGCAACGCCATCCAGCGGAACACGTAATCGGTGATCGAGGCCGCATTGCGAATCTCCGGATTCTTGGTGTAACCGGAGGGTTCGAAACGTTGATGCGCAAACTTCTTCACGAGCGCTTCCAGCGGCACGCCGTATTGCAACGCCATGCTGGTCAGCGTTCCAATGCCGTCCATCAAACCGCCAATGGTCGAACCTTCCTTCGCCATCGTGATGAACAATTCGCCGGGCTGGCCGTCTTCGAACAAGCCCACCGTGAGATAACCTTCATGGCCGGCGATATCGAATTTGTGCGTAATCGCAGTGCGCGTGTCGCTGAGACGGCGGCGCAACGGTTTGCCGGCTTCATCGCGCAAGCGCGCAACTTCGACTTCCAACTGCTTGAGACGTGAATCAGAGGAACCCTCCGCCACAGCCGAAGTTTTGGCGCCGCCTTCGTTGGTTTTCTTGGTGTTGAGCGGCTGGGAACGTTTCGAGCCGTCACGATAAATCGCCACGCATTTCAAGCCCATTCTCCACGCTTGAACGTAAGCATCGCGGATGTCAGCCACGGTGCTGTCGCTGGGCATGTTGACCGTCTTGGAGATCGCGCCGCTGATGAACGGCTGAGCCGCGCCCATCATTTTCAAGTGCGCGAGATAATGAATGCTGCGCTTGCCTTTGTAGGCTTTGAACGCGCAATCGAACACAGAAAGATGTTCCGCCTTCAGGCCGCTGCGGATCGTCGTGCCGTTTTCCTCAAGGTCTTCGATGGTGTCGTGCTTTTCGATATGCGCGACGATGCCTTCGATTTCCTTCGCGGTGTAACCCAAACGCTGCAAAGCCTGCGGGACGCCGCGGTTGATGATTTTCAACATGCCACCGCCGGCGAGCAGTTTGTATTTTACCAGCGCGATGTCAGGTTCGACACCAGTGGTGTCGCAATCCATGAGAAACGCGATCGTGCCGGTAGGCGCGAGCACAGTGACCTGCGCATTGCGATAACCGACTTTTTTGCCGCGTTCCAAAGCGCCGTCCCAAACGGTGCGGGCTTCCTGCTTGAGATAATTGAATTCTTCGCTGGGCTGGATTTCTTCCACGGCGTCGCGATGCAGCTTGATGACGCCGAGCATCGATTCCACGTTGTCCTTGGCCAGCGGTTTGGAAACGTGCGCGCAACGGGCATCGCGATAACCGGCAAACGCGCCAATGGATCCGGCGATTTCCGCGCTTTGCTCATAAGCGTGCCCCGTCATGATCGCGGTCAATGCGCCAGCCAGCGCGCGGCCCTCATCGGAATCATACGGCAAACCGTAGCTCATGATGAGCGATCCGAGGTTCGCGTAGCCAAGACCGAGCGTGCGATAGATGTGCGAGTTTTCCGCAATTTCCTTCGTGGGATAGCTCGCGTTGTCCACGAGAATTTCCTGCGCCGTGATGTAAATGCGAACCGCGGCTTTGTAGCGTTCGACGTCGAACTTACCGTCTTCGCGTTTGAATTTCATCAGGTTCAACGACGCGAGATTGCACGCGGTGTTGTTGATGAACACGTATTCGGAACACGGATTCGTGGAATGAATCGGCTCGGTGCCTTTGCAGGTATGCCATTTCTGAATCGGGCCGTCATATTGCATTCCCGGGTCGCCGCAGATCCAGGTGCCTTCGGCGATTTTATTCAGCAACGTGCTGGCGTCCTTTTTCTGCAATGGATTTTTTCCACAGACGGAATAGGTCGTCCATTCCTTGCCGTCGATGGCAGCCTGCATGAATTCATCGCTGGCGCGGACGGACAAATTTTCATTCTGATACATGACGCTGCCGTAGGCGTCGCCATTATAGGAACCGTCGTAACCCTGCTCGATCAACGCCCAGGCTTTCTTCTCTTCCTTCTGCTTGGCGTCGATGAATTCCTCGATGTCGCCATGCCAATCACGCAACGTGTTCATCTTGGCGGCGCGACGGGTTTTGCCGCCGGATTTCACGACATTCGCGACCTGATCGTAAACTTTCAGGAATGACATCGGGCCGCTGGGCCGTCCGCCACCGGAAAGCTTTTCTTTGCTGGAACGGATCGGAGAAAGATCGGTGCCGGTGCCGGAACCGAACTTGAACAACATGGCTTCGCTGTGCGCGAGGCGCATGATGGATTCCATGTTGTCATCGACGGATTGAATGAAGCACGCGCTGGTCTGGGGAAATTCGTACTGAGTCGAAGCGCGTTCGGCTTCGCCGGTTTTGCGATTGTAAACCCAGTTTCCTTTGCCGGAATTTTTGCCGACGCCGTATTGATGGAACAGGCCGACGTTGAACCAGACCGGGGAATTGAACGCGCCGTATTGGTTGACGCAGAGCCAGGTCAGTTCGTCGTAAAACACTTCGCCATCCGCTTTGCTGAAATAGCCGTCCTTGACGCCCCAATCGGCGATCGTGCGGCAGATGCGATGAATGAGCTGTTTGACGGAAGTTTCGCGTTCGGACGTGTTTTGTTCCCCGTAGAAATATTTGGAAACGACCACTTTGGTGGCGAGCAGCGACCAGGATTTCGGCACTTCCACGCCTTCCTGCTTGAAAATGACTTTGCCGGCGTCGTCGGTGATTTCCGCCACGCGTTTTTCCCATTCGATCTGGTCAAAGGGTTTCGTTTTGGCATCACTGAAAACGCGTTGGACGCGCAACGTTGTTTTTTTGGCCGAACCATTCGAGGATTTCGAATTGCGGGTGGCTGCGACCGCTTTGGAACGGCGGCGCGGCTGCTGGGAAACGGAGGGCAAAACTTCGTCGCGTGCGTCAATCATGGTGTTATCTTTCTTTCCTTTGGCAGGTCTTGTTTGGGTGGCACAAAAAAGAACCGCGTTTTCTCTGGTTTTCAGGCAAATTCGATTTCTCTGGGTTCTCGTCGGAGGCCAAAGACACCCCAATTAGTTGGGGAGCTTCAGCACTCTATCACTACAAATGGTGCCGCCAAGAAAATTTTGAAATTTTTTATCCGAAGGTTATTCGCCCTCGGAAAACGCCCTGATTTCTTCGAAAATATTGCAGTTTTTCACAGCTTATTCCCAGCGGTGAATAAGTCTTTTCGGACGTTCAAGACTCGTTTCCCCGGAAGGGTCCAGCTGCGCAAGTCTCCGATCAAAAATTCGTCCCCACAAAAACCACGAATTTTCCGTAATAAGGCTCTGCCTGGTCATTCGAAACGGACGGGAAAACGGTTTCAAAAGTTTAACCACGGATAGACACCGATCAACACGGATAAATCAGAAGCAGTAGTTTCAATCCGTGTTCATTCGTGTCCATCCGGGGTTATAGCGTTTCTCGAGATTCATTTCGGAATGCCCTCATCCCCAGCCCTTCTCCCATCGGATGGGAGAAGGTGGCCAGAGACCGGATGAGGGTTTCACCACCCGCTTTTCCGAAATAACTCTAATTTCTCCGCTTCACGGATTCATTCCCACGACAACTTACGGATTGAACAGCGTTCATTTCTCGTTCGCCGGTTGATTCCTTGACACTACAAGTTTCTCAATCAGAATCCGTTTCACACCGGAAAAAGGGTAAGGAGCAACGATTCTCGATTGTATGCCACGCCGGAACCAGAAAGGGTTTTATTTCGCCGCCGCTGTTTTTGGCCTCATCGCCGCAGCCTGGATGGCGCATGCGCAATTCACCGCGCGCCAGGCGTTGCCGCCCACGGCCAACATTCCCAACTGGAAAGTCGATCCCGCTTTTCAAAAGGATGTCTTCACATTCGTCCGCATCCGTTATTCGCAGGGCGGCGTTTCGTTGGGTGACGGTCGGTGGAACACGGATTTTCCCGACAGCGACCTGAACTTCTCTTATCGCCTGCAACAGGTCACGTCGCTGAAAGTCGATCCGAAAGGCCGCGTCCTCAGCCTGCGCGATCCGGAATTGTTTCGATATCCCTGGATTTACATGGTAGAGCCGGGTCATCTGCGTTTCGATGAAACTGACGCTGCGATTCTGCGCCGCTATCTGTTGAACGGCGGTTTTTTGATGGTCGATGATTTCTGGGGCGAAGCGGAATGGCAGAATTTCTACGTGAACATCAAACGCGTTTTTCCGGATCGCGAACCTCAGGAACTGCCGCTCAGCCATCCGTTGTATCACTGCGTTTTCGATATCAAATCCAAAGGCCAGATTCCGAGCATCGACATCGCCCGCGCGAATCGCAACACCGGCATCACCTGGGAACGACCGGACGCCAAGCAAGTGCATCACCGCGTCATCTTCGATGACAAGGGCCGCATCATGGTTTTCATCGCGCATAACACCGACAACGGCGACGGCTGGGAACGCGAAGGCGAGGATGAATGGTACTTCCACAACTTCTCGGAAAAAATCGCGTACCCGCTCGGCATCAACATCGTGTTTTACGCCATGACACATTGATCGAATGAAATCGCAAATTGTTCTTCAACCCTGAACTGAAAGGAGTTTTTCATGCCCGTCACTTCTGCCCCGCCGCCGATTCCGCCGATTCATCCCGACCTGCTCGAACAACAAACCGTCGAGCAAATCACCGCCAGCCGATTCAAAATTCAATCCGAGCTGGGCAAAGTCATCGTTGGCCAGAAAGACGTGATCGAACAATTGCTGATCGCGCTGTTGAGCGGCGGGCATTGTTTGATCACGGGCGCACCAGGATTGGCGAAAACGCTATTGGTGAAATCCATCGCGCAGATTTTTCACCTGAAATTTCAACGCATTCAATTCACGCCCGACCTGATGCCGGCGGATATTACCGGAACAGAAATCCTCGAAGAAACCGAGCAGGGCCGCGGCATGAAATTCGTGAAAGGACCGATCTTCGCCAACATGGTTCTCGCGGATGAAATCAATCGCACGCCGCCCAAAACTCAGGCCGCGCTGCTGGAATGCATGCAGGAACATCAGGTCACGGTTGCGGGCGTGCGACACACGCTCGAAGAACCGTTCTTCGTTCTCGCCACGCAAAATCCAATCGAAATGGAAGGAACCTACCCGCTGCCGGAAGCGCAACTGGATCGTTTCATGTTCAATGTCGTGATTGATTATCTGCCGGAACGTGAGGAGGTCGCGGTGGTCATGCAAACCACGGGACGTCCGCCGGAACCGATTCAACCGCTGTTTCGCGGCGAAGACATTTTGCGTTTCCAGCAAGTTGTCCGGAAAGTTCCCATCGCGGAAGAACTCGTGCGGTACGCGGTGCGACTCGCCGCGGGTTCACGTCCAAAACAAAACGGCACTTCCGAATTCATCAATCAATGGGTGAGCTGGGGCGCGGGACTTCGCGCCGCGCAGAATCTGGTTCTCGGAGCGAAAGTTCGCGCGCTGTTTCAGAATCGCGCCCATGTGACAGCCGAAGATATTCAACGCCTCGCCCACCCGACTTTGCGGCATCGCATTCTCCTGAATTACCGCGCCGAGGCCGAAGGCATGACGGTGGAAAAAGTCATCACTCAATTACTGGAAACCGTTCCGGTCAATCGGCCCGCATGAACAACACCGCGACCGCCACTCGCAGCGCGGCGAATTTCATTTCGCCGGAAGCGGTCATGCGCATCAAGGATCTGGAATGGCGCGCGCGCATAATCATGGAAGGCGCACGGCACGGATTGCATCGCAGTCCGTATCACGGTTTCTCGGTCGAGTTCACCGAATATCGCCAATACACGCCCGGTGACGATCCGCGTTATCTCGATTGGCGATTGGCCGCGCGCCGGGATCGTTTTTACATTCGAAAGTTCGAGGACGAAACCAATCTCCGCTGTCATTTGCTCGTGGATCACAGTCGCTCAATGGATTTCACGTCGCTGAGTTATACGAAAGCCGATTACGCGAACACGCTCGCCGCAACGCTCGCGTATTTTTTGTCACGACAAAGCGATGCTGTCGGGCTGCTGACGTTTGATGAATCCGTTCGCAATTATCTTCCCGCGCGTTCGCGTCCTGGACATTTGCGGCGCCTCATGCATCTGCTCGAACAACCTTCCGCCGGCGCCACAACCGATCTCGAATTGCCGCTCCAGCAGATTGTTCAGCTTGTCCGAAAACGCGGTTTGATGATTCTGATTTCCGACCTGCTCGCGCCGATTGAAAGTCTGGAAAAAAATCTGGGTTATCTGGTCGCGCGCGGTCACGAAGTGTTGTTGTTCCATTTGCTCGATCCGGCTGAAACCGAATTTCCATTCGACAAACCGGCGCATTTTCTCGATGTCGAAACCGGGCGTGAATTTCTGATCGATCCGCAATCCGCGCGCGCCGGTTATCTCGAAAATGTTCAACGTCATCTGCAAGCCGTTGAAAGCATTTGCGCGCGGCTGGGCATCAGCCTGCATCGTTTCACCACGAATCAACCACTGGAAAACGCGTTGCATGATTTCCTGCGTGCAAGGATGAAGGGCCGCGCTCATCGCACACGCCGCAACGAACGAATCGTATGAACATCTTCACTCAGAAAGGTAGCGACTGCCGCGCTTGCGGCAGTCCGGGCGCACTGGTTCTGCGCCCGTCCGGAGAATGCTCGAACCACAATCAACGCGTAAAGAATCGGTTTATTCGAATCGCTCGCAGCGCGAGCGGCGCTACCAGGCGCACGAACAGCAAACCTTTGGAATTTGGAACTTGGAGTTTGGGGTTTATAAATGGGGACTCGTGTAACTCGTCCCTCCGGAGCGCGTCCCTCCGAAGCTCGTCCTTCCGAAACTTGTCGCTCCAAACGTGACATTCTGAATGCATTTTCTCGCGCCATTGTTTCTTGCTGGAGCCGCGGCGATCGGATTACCGATTCTGTTTCATCTGATTCGCAACACGCCGGGCGAACGCCGCATTTTCAGTTCGCTGATGTTCCTGCGCCCGACGCAGCCACGGCTCACCCGACGCAGCCGTCTCGAACATCTCTGGCTTCTGCTGTTGCGCTGCCTTGTGATTTGCCTCCTCGCGCTGGCATTCGCGCGACCGTTCTTTGCCCAAACCATTTCCGAAGCCTTGCCGCAATCGCCGGGCAAAAAAATCGTCGTGCTGATCGACACCAGCGCCAGCATGAGACGCGCGGATCTTTGGAGCGATGCGAAAGCCTCGGTGATAAAGCACGTCGAAAAGCTTTCGCCTGACGACCAACTTGCGCTCGTTGCCTTTGATCGCGAATTCCATTCTTTAATCAACTTCCAGGAATGGTCGGCGTTGAATGCCTCGCAACGTTCCGCCGCCATTCAGCAACGGCTTGCCAGCATTTCACCGAGCTGGGCCGGAACGCATCTGGCCAGCGCATTGATGAATGCCGCGGAATTGCTCAAGGACAATCCCGACGAACAAAAGCGCGAACAGATTTTGCTCGTGACCGATCTGCAACAAGGCAGCCGGCTCGAACGTCTGGAAGGATTTGCCTGGCCGAAAGGCATCGAACTGATTCTGGAAATTCCCGGCGCGCGCGACGCTGGAAACGCTGGACTGCAAATCGTTGGAGATCATTCTCAAGGCCGCGCCAACCGGCGATTACGAATCATCAACTCCGCGAATTCGCAAACCACGCATTTTCCATTAACGCTTCGCCAGGACGACTTGAAGCACATTGGCAATATCGAAGTCGCGCCTGGCCAGAACCAGATCGTGGCGCTGCCGCCCGAGTTCGAAAAAATCCCCGCCGGTGAATGGTCGATTGCGGGAGACAAAAACGATTTCGACAATCGCGTTTTCATCGCGCCGCCATTTACCGAAACAACAAAGATTTTGTTTCAAGGCGACGATACCGCGAGCGATTCCGAGCGCGCGCTCTATTACCTCCTCCGCGTTTTTCAAAACGAACCGCAGCGTCAATCCGTTCAGATTATTTCTCACGATGCGCGAACGCCCTTTTCCACGGACGAAAGAAGCCGCGCGCGTCTGCTGATCACAACAACGGCGAATCCTGAATCCTGGCGCAATCTGTTGAGCGCAGAAGGCACCATTCTGTTCGTGCCGCGAACCGCCGCCGATGCCGAAACGCTCACGCAAATTCCCGGATTGGAAAAAGTGCGCGTTGCGGAAGCGCCGAGTGACAATTTCGCATTGCTCGGCCAGATTGATTTTCAAGCTCCGCTCTTCGCACCGTTTGCCGATCCGCGGTTCAGCGATTTCACAAAGATACATTTCTGGAAACATCGGCAGTTCGCGTTGAATGAAATTCCAAACGCGAAAGTTCTGGCACGATTTGACAATGGCGATCCTGCCTTCGTTTCGTTCAATCTGAATCATGGAACCGTGCTGTTGCTCGCCTCGAGCTGGACGCCGGAAGACAGTCAGTTGGCGCTGTCCTCGAAGTTCGTTCCCCTGCTCTATTCTGTGCTGGAACAAAGCGGCGGGGTTGCTTCGCGCCGTCAGCAGTTTGCGATTGGCGATGAAGTCGATCTTTCAAATCTCGGAACTGCGGACGCTTTGATTGTCGTCAAACCGGACGGTGCAAAGGTGGAAATGGCGAAGGGAGAAACACGCTTTCGCCAAACTGATTTGCCCGGCGTTTATCGAGTCAGCCAAAGTGCATTTACTTTCGCCGTGAATCTTCCCGCCGACGAATCGCGCACCGATCCGATCAACCGTTCGGAACTCGAAGCGCTCGGTTTTCCGTTGGGCGTTCATGATGTTTCCAAACCGACGCCGACGCTGGCGCAGCGGCAGCAACTCGCGAATGCCGAATTGGAAAATCGCCAGAAGCTTTGGCGTTACTTGATTCTCGGAGCTTTGCTGGTATTGATAGTTGAAAGCTGGCTGGCTGGCCGGCTGACACAGCCAAAAAACCAAATCAAAGGAGCTGTATGAAATCGCCGCTTTTTTCCAAACTCGCGCCGGTGGCCCGGCGTTATCAGGCGCTGCGACTCTGGCGCAATCTGATGTTCTGCTGGCTCGCCGCCGCCGCAGTCGGATTGATCGCGCTGATTCTTCACTTCGCTTTCTCCTGGAATTTCGGATGGCTGCTGCCATTGATCCTGATGGGCGCAATCCTCGCCGCGGTCTGGTCGGCCAGTCGCATTCGGAAAGCGCGCGTCGATCTCAAGCGAATTGCCGAACAAATCGAGCAGCAACATCCCGAACTTCAATCGCTGCTGCTCACCGCGGTGGAACAAAAGCCGGATTCCAAAACCGGCGAATTGAGTTATCTGCAAAAACGCGTGATCCGCGAAGCGCTGGCGAAAAGCGAACGTGTTCCGTGGCTGGATGCAGTTCCCGCGAAGAAAATGTTCTGGGCTCAATCGCTGCATTGGGCCGCGCTCGTCATGTTTCTCGGAACGTTAATCGGCTTGCTGCAAACATTGCCGAGCCGTCATTCCGCAATAACCGCGCACGCTGACGAATCCGGCGAATTCAGCGCGGGCATTTTTGTGAATCCCGGCGACACGAATGTGGAACAAGGCAGCAGCTTTGTCATCACCGCGCGTTTTGAAAATGATGATCTTCCCGCCAGCGCCACGCTTGTCACGACAAGCGGCGACGATTCAAAGCGTCTGCCGCTGCAACGCACGTTGAACGATCCCACGTTTGGCGTTCATCTGCCGGAAGTGAATTCTGATTTCACGTATCGCATCGAATACGCCGGCCATCAGACGCGGGAATTCAAAGTCAGCACCTTCGCCTATCCGGATTTGCAACGCGCCGATGCGCATCTGGAATTTCCCGGAGGCGCGCAGAAAGATATTCGCGACACGCTCACGGCCAGCGGCCCGGATGGAACGCTGGTTGATTTCCAGATGCAGTTCAACAAACCCGTCGCCAGCGCTCGCCTCACCGCCGCTGATCACGCGTTCGTTCCATTGACGCTGAATGCGGATCATTCCAGCGCAACCGTGACACACTTTCCGCTGATTGAAACCAAGACTTACAAACTCGAACTCACCGACGCCGATGGCCGCCGCAACAAGTCTCCCATTGAATTCGCTTTCATCGTCATTGTTCCGCAACCGCCGGTGCTGACGCTGATTTCGCCCGCCGGTGACAGTCGCGTTTCGCCTTTGGAAGAAGTCGCGTTCAAAGGTGAAGCCGTGAGCGATTCCGGTTTGCGCGCGATGGGTTTGACTTATTCAATTGGCGGCGGCGAACCACAAACGATTCTCGCCAACGACTCCAACCATTCGGAAAAGCGCGAACTCGCCCAGTTGCTCGCTTTGGAAAATCTGCACGCAAAATCCGATCAACTGCTGACCTATTATCTATGGGCGGACGATGTCGTGAACGGCAAAGTTCGCCGGACGACCAGCGATTTGTTTTACGCAGAAATCCGGCCCTTCGAAGAAAGGTTTCGCCAGGGCGAATGCAAAGGCTCGCCCGACGTTTGCGTGAAGCTGATCGAGCAGCAGAAAATGATCATCGACGGGACCTGGGCGATGCAGGACGAAAAGGGACAACCTGTTTCAGCCGATTACAAAACCAAACATCTGACCGTTCTCGAATCGCAACAGGATGCTTTGAACATCGCGCGAGGTTTAGGAAACGCTGCACAGAGCGACGAGGAAAAGCAAAATTGGAATGACGCGATCATCAGCATGGATCGCGCAGTCGCGTCACTGAAACAGGCTTCGATGACAACGGTCCCCTTGCCGAATGCGTTGAGTGCGGAGCAGGCGGCGTATCAGGCCTTGCTTCGCCTCGCACCGCGGGATCATAAACTCAACCCGGACAGCAAAACGCAGAAACTGGTTCACCGCAAAAATCGCCAACGCGATCAGTTGAAATTGGAACCGTTGAAAGACGTTGCGGAGACGCGAACCAATTCGCCCGCGGAATTGGACGACCGATTGAAACTGTTGTTTCGACTCAAGGAACTCGCGCAGCATCAAACTGACATCAACGCGCTCTTGAAAGAATTGCAAACGCCCAATCGCAGCAGCGAGGACCAGGCGGCGCGCGAACGCGAATTGAAACGCCTGAGCGAAGATCAGCGGCAGTTGGTCGCGGAAATGGATCAAGCGAAACAACAGATGGAAAAAATGTCCAATCGCGCGCAACAACTCGGCGGCGCGAAACGACAATTGGAACAAAGCCGCGCGCAGGCGCAAAGCGCATCGCAGGCGATTGCGTCCGGCTCGATTTCCCAAGGATTAGCCAGCGGAACGCGCGCGCAGCAGGGTTTGGAACAGGTGCGCGATGAATTTCGAAAACAGAGCGCCAGCGCCTTCACGGAAGCAATGCAACAAATGCGCGCCAGCGCCAACGCTCTGGCGGAGAAGGAGGAACGCATCAGTTCCAATCTGGCTCGGTTGCAAAGCACCTCGCCGCTTTCCGCCGCCGCGCAACAGTTGAAACAAAGCGCCGCCACGGATCTCACCGAACAAAGCAAGGAACTGTCGAAGCTCGCCGAAGCGATGCGGCGCGTGACGGAACAGGCGGAAAAGTCCGAACCGCTGTTGTCGCGAAAATTGTACGACGCGTTGCGAAATGAAACCCGCAACAATACCGGCAAAGCTCTGGCGCTTTCCGCCGAACTGGTAAAGCGAAACGCAATCGCTTCCGCGCAGCCAATGGAAGCGCTGGCGCGGAAACAGATTGGCGAATTGAAACAGCAGATTGACCAGGCTGCGGACAGTGTTCTCGGCAGCGAAGCCGATGCACTGCGATTTGCCAAACGGGAATTGGAACAGCTCAGCGCGCAAATCGCGGCGGCGAATCCAAAAGGAACCAGTGCCGGGAATTCAGGCGGACGATCTGCTGCGGGAGCAAATCCGATCACCGGCCAGGAATATCTTCAATGGGCAATGCGGTTGAGCAATCTGGAAGAAGCGTTGCAGTCACCTGAGCTGCGCGCGGATCTCGCGCGCGTTCGCGAACAGGCGCGGCAGTTGCGCGCGGATTTCAAACGTCACAGTCGCGAACCGGAATGGCGGTTGATCGAAAGCGGCGTGGCGAATCCCCTGACGGAAATCAGCCATCGCGTCGCGGATGAATTGGCGAAGCTGGATTCGCACGATCCCCTTGCGCCGATTGATCGCGATCCGGTTCCGACACGTTATGCGGAATTGGTGCGGCAATATTACGAACAACTTGGCAGCGGGGATTCGATTGCGAAGTGATATCTGCACACGAGATGAGTTTGAATTCACCGATCCCGGGAACGCAGAGCATCGCTCTTGGAGAAACATCGAGTTCGGATCCGCGCGCGGAGCAATGCTCCGCGCTCGTAGCGCAGACTTCCAAGTCTGCCGTATCGCAGGTTTCGAAACCTGCGGCATTTGCTGTTTCGAAGCGCTGGGACATTTTCACGCTTCGCCGATTTGGAAATCGGCGATACAGCAGGTTTGGAAACCTGCGCTACCAGCAATGCATTGCGAACCGATTGTCGGTCCCTTCTCTTAATCGTTTGCTTCCGTTCCGCGCTGCATGATTCCTGATTCGCTTTTCTTTTCCAACCGCCAG
Source organism: Verrucomicrobiia bacterium (assembly GCA_035765675.1). Lineage (GTDB taxonomy): Bacteria > Verrucomicrobiota > Verrucomicrobiia > Limisphaerales > DASXHY01 > DASXHY01. Next base: position 2,815 of record DASTXC010000072.1, on the reverse strand, counting down.
TGGCTGCTCCCGTCGATTGGAATCGCGGCGTTCCTGCTCGTGCTGTTGCTCTGGTCGTATTCACGTTCGCGTCGCTGGGCGCTGGGATTCGGCTCCATTTCGATCAAGCTGCTGGGCGTTGCCGCGCTGGTGTTCTGCTTGTTGGAACCGCTGTTCACGCGTGAAACGGCCCGGCCCGGCGCCAATCTTTTTCTACAAATCGCCGACAACAGCAAAGGCATGCGAATCAAGGATCGCGGCCAGACGCAGAGTCGTGGCGAGCAGTTGCGCGCCGTGTTGCTCGATGATTCGTGGCAAAAAGAATTGAGCGACAACTTCCAGGTTCGCAGTTATTCCTTCGATTCGCGCCTGCAAACTTCGAGCGATTTTTCCGAATTGCAGTTCGATGGCTCTGCCACTGCGCTGAACGCCGCTCTGCGAAAAATTGCCGCGCGATATCAAGGTCAGCCGCTCGCCGGCATTTTGCTGTTCACGGACGGCAACGCCACCGATCTCGGCGATCAATCGCTCGACCTTTCAGGATTGCCGCCGCTCTATCCGGTGGTCAGCGGCAGCGATGACCCGATTCGCGATATTTCACTGACGCGCGTTTTCACGAGCCAAACGTTGTTCGAAGACGCGCCGGTCACAATTCAAGCCGAAGTCAGCGCGACCGGCTTTCGCGAAAAGCCGATCGTGGCGGAACTGCTGGATCAATCCGGCCTGGAAGTGGATCGCCAAACTCAGATCGCACGTTCGGAAGATGATTCGCTTCTGTTCCGGTTCCAAACCCGTCCTAGCAAAACCGGGATTTGCTTTTATCAACTTCGCGTGGCGCCGGAAGCAGAATTGAATCTCGCCCATCCCACTGACAGCAGCGAAGCCACGCTCGCGAACAACAGCCGGATTATTCCCGTGGATCGTCCGCGCGGCGCGTATCGAATGCTCTATGTCTCCGGACGGCCGAACTGGGAATTCAAATTCCTGAATCGCGCACTTGCGGGCGACGATCAGATTCAAATGTCCGCGCTGATCCGGATTGCAAATCGTGAACCGAAATTTGATTTTCGTTCCAGCGCGTCAGGATCGGCTCATCCGTTGTTTGAAGGACTTCAAAATGCCGATGAAGTAGAGCGCTACGATCAACCCGTGCTGGTTCGATTGAACACGAAAGACGCGCTCGAACTCGCCGGTGGTTTTCCGAAATCTGAAGACGATCTCTTCGCGTACGACGCGCTGATTCTCGATGATCTGGAGAGCGAATTTTTTACGCAGGATCAAATGGCGCTGATCAAACGTTTTGTTTCCGAACGCGGCGGCGCGCTGTTGATGCTCGGCGGCGCGGAATCGTTTCATCAGGGAAAATTTGACCGCACGCCGATTGGCGATTTGCTCCCGGTTTATCTGGACGGCGTGACGCAAAACACTTCACCCGGTGAATTGCAACTCACGTTGACGCGCGAAGGCTGGCTGCAACCGTGGGCGCGATTGCGAAAAACCGAAACCGAAGAACGCGCGCGACTCGATGGAATGCCGAAATTCGAAATCCTGAATCAGGTTCGTCAGATCAAACCCGGCGCTAGCGTCATCGCCACGGTTCACAATGCTCGCGGCGAAAATTTTCCCGCACTCGTTGCGCAACGCTTTGGGCAGGGCCGCGTCGCTGCGATGCTGCTGGGCGATGTGTGGCATTGGGGTTTGCGCGATGAGGAATCGCACCACGACATGGACAAAGCGTGGCGGCAACTCGCGCGTTGGCTGATTGCCGATGGGCCGAAGCGAATTGAGTTCAGCGCGGAGGAAATTTCCGAAGATTCGGGAGAAGCAATGTCGTTGAAAGTGCGCGTGCGCGATCAGAGGTTTCATCCACTGGATAATGCTTCCGTGAACATTGCGGTTCGGCGACTCGGAAATTTTTCGGGCCAGACGAATCAACCTTTTGCCACCGCCCAGAACACCAATGCGATTCATCTGATCGCCACCGCGGACGCCAGCGAAGCCGGGCTTTACACAGCGTCCTGTGCGGCGCGCGACACCGGAGCCTATCTCGCGGAAGCAGTGATTCGCGACGCGAACGGCGGCGAAATTGGCCGCGCGCAAACCGGCTGGGCCTGCGATCCGGACGCGCGGGAATTTGCGACGCTGAAACCAAATCGTGCGTTGCTTTCTGAAATCGCGCGCAAAACCGGCGGCGAAATTGTTTCCGCGAATGATCTCGCGGATTTCACGAAAAATCTTCCCAGCCGCAAAGCGCCGATTCACGAAATCAAAACCTGGCCGGCTTGGCATCAACCGTGGCTGTTCGCGTTTGCGTTGGGCTGCTTCGTGGTTGAATGGGGTTTGCGACGCTGGAAAGGATTGCCATGAAAATGCTTCTGTGCGCGCTGGCTGTCTTGTTGATGAATTCGAGAGCCGCGATGGCTTCGAATTCAATCACCACAAATCAAAACACGTTGCTTCTCGTCATCGGCGCCGGTGGCGAAGAGAAATACGCGCAACAGTTTCAAAGCTGGGCGAATGCGTGGCAACGCGCGGCGACAAATCTCAAGGCCACGCCGATTCTTGTCGGAGCCGGAACAACTTCAACCAACGATCTCGAACAGTTGAAAGAACTTCTCTCCGCGCAACCCAGGGAAGGCAGCAATCTGCTTTGGATCGTGTTGATCGGCCATGGCACGTTCGATGGCGAAACGGCGAAGTTCAATTTGCGCGGCCCGGATTTCTCAGCGGCGCAATTGGCGGATTGGCTGCGACCGTTTGATCGCCCCACCGTGGTGATCGACAACAGTGCGTGTAGCGGCCCGTTCGTGGATGAGCTCTCGCGACCCGGACGAAT
>DASTXC010000071.1:0-44000 GCA_035765675.1 Verrucomicrobiia bacterium | reverse complement strand
AACCAGGTTTTCCCGAAGAATTTTGACTTTGTCCTGTGGTGAAAAGTGCCGTCGTCCTCTCGTCATAGTTTGTATCCGTTGCTATGGCCCTATACTTTAGCCATTCGCCCGGTTTTTCCAATTCCGACTGAAGCAGCACATTCTGCCCCACCTATTGCCTGATGCCCGACCACATTCATTTGGTCTGGATGGGCATGCAACGCGATACCGACCAAAAGAACGGAATGAAATTCCTGCGCGAGCACCTTGCGCCAAAGTTGCAACCGCATCGTTTCCAGCACCAGGCCCACGACCACGTCTTGCGAGCAGAGCAACGCAGGCGAAATGTTTTTGCCAGGATCTGCTTTTACATCATCGACAACGCTCGGAAGGACGGCTTAGTTGGGCATCCTGAAGGATGGCAGTTCTTCGGCGCAATAATTCCGGGGTATCCGACGATGCATCCTTTGAAAGACGATTTCTGGCCGAAATTCTGGAAGCTCTATGCTGCCGCGCTCACTCCCGATGCTGGAAACATCACGCGACCGCCATTCTGATCTGTAGCAGTGGACGTGAGTCCGCTCAAAACAACCAATGAACAATCCGCGCGGATGGAAATAACCGGAAATAAAATGAGCCGACTCACGTCGGCTGCTACGATTGTTGACGATCCCAATAATTCCATTGCTGATGTTATCGATGAATCCCTGTGCAAATGTGGACAAGCGTTGCGCCTCAGCCGATCGCCAGCCCGGAGATCGCATGAAAAACTTTGCGCGGCTCGATGCGCGGCAAAATTCTCCGCGCGCTTTTGGATGGACGCTTGGTCTGGTAAACCGGTTCCAGCGCAGAACGCACAGCTTTGCCGGAAGCCTTGATAAAAGAGACGAAACCCTGAAAAATCTTTCGCAATGAACAGCGCCATCCGCAGCAAGCTCAACATCGATGCGGCGAAGAAAATTGTGGGCGAAATCTCAAACGTGAATTGACACCGTTCATCAGGATGGATGAAAGCGTGAAGGCGAAGATGGAAAATCTTATGGGGTTATGAGCGAAGAAGAATCCCCAAAGAAATCAAAATACCGCGGTGCGTTACGGCTCTACTGCTCGAAGTGCAAAGTAGTTCAGCCGTGCCCGGCAGTGCCTTTGTGGAAACTTAAGAAGCCTAAGGCCAGGCGATGGCTTTTTAGTGATCACCCGGATATTCAGTGGTTCAGACGCGCACGCGAATGTTCAGTATGCCATCACAAGTTTCTCACCGCTGAACTGAACGAGGGGTTTACAAATGATCTTTTGAAGTTGCGCGAACTAGTCGCGGAAAAAAACCAAAAGATAATTCGCGCGATTCGTCGCAATGCACCTTGGATTAAGAATCCCCGAAACGAAACAATTCCACGAGAGGTAGCTGAGAAATTAATCGCTTCATCGCTTTGGTGGGACACGCACTCAAGCGGCACGCCTGTTCTCTCATCCGGTCATGCCAGGCACATTCGCATGACGCCCTACGGATGGACGTTGGATTTGGGCGCTAACTCGATTCTCGTGGGCAAGGCAATCGAACGCTGCTGTCGCATCGTGAATTCCTATTTTGACGAAGCTGCCAAGGGTAAGCTTTTTCGTCACGAGGAGGTTGTGAAGAAACTCAAGTCTGCCCTGCGATCTTCGGTGGCGAACTATGACGGGGCGGAATACGAGGGCGAGTATTCGGGTGGCACGGGGGATGAAATGCAGTTCGGGGCGCACCATTTGGACTTGAATGATGCTGTTCGTGTAATGGTGGAGGTTTCGTCAATCAAGGAACTGACGGTTGGCGAGTCTGAGGGCACAGGTTGAGGCTATTCCTCCTCTTTTAAATCCCAACGGGATTCCGTCCCAAAGCCCAAGGTTGCGAGGCACAAGCTACCCTGGGGGTCACCGTCCGGAAATTTTCAATCGTGTTCCGATTGCGGCACTCACCCCCGCCGCGCCGCCTCGATTTTCGCGACATCAATTTTATCCATCTCCATCATTGCTTCGAAGGCGCGTTTGGCTTCGGCGCCGCCGGCGGCCATGGCGTCCATCAACACGCCTGGCGTGATCTGCCAGGAGAGACCCCAACGATCTTTGCACCAGCCACACACACTGGCCTGGCCGCCATTGTTGATAATCGCGTTCCAGTAGCGATCGGTTTCCTCCTGCGATTCCGTCCGGATCGAGAAGGAGAACGCCTCGCTGTGCTTGAAATCAGGTCCGCCATTAAGCCCCATGCACGGGAGGCCGCAGACGGTAAATTCCACCATCAGGATGTCGCCTTCCTTGCCACTCGGGTAATCGCCCGGCGCTTTGTAGATCTTTTTGATTTCACTGTTCGGAAACGTGGCCGTGTAAAACTGCGCCGCGTCCAGCGCATCCTTGTCGAACCAGAGACAAACGGTGTTCTTTGTTTTTGTGTTGCTCATAGAATTTCCTGCTTCAGATGTTGTTGCGATGCCAATAGCTGATCAATAAAACGGCGTTGTCATCAAAAAGGCGCTGTCAGCGCGAGCCGAACAAAACCCTGTTCACCGGCTGCGGCGATGGTTGCGGATAGCGTGTCGGTGAGGCCATGAGATTCCGCAACGTTCAAAGCAGGTCCCGGATTCCATTCGCCATCCAACGCGTCCGAGAATTCAATTCTCGCGGTCAGATCCGTCACCGTCGCGTCGCGCTCAATCTGCAGTTGAACATCAGCGCCATCGAAATTCCAATGCAGCCGGTCGGACAGGTCGATGTTTTCCATCGCGTCGAAGCCAAGATAATAAGCCATGGCATTCGGAACACCGTCGCCGTTGGGATCGTCAGCGAAGCCATCCTGCCCCGGCGCGAGTTCGTTCTGATAAACCCAATCCGGAAAAGTGGACGGACGATTGGCGATCATCACGCCTTTGGTGTTGTTGGCGAAAGACACCATGAACGCAACCTGCCCTCGACTGTTCACGCCGCACGAGAGCGAAGCGGAATGACCCGGTCCGCCGGAGAATTCAAAATCGCTCACCGTTCGGAGATCGCCCGGCGCAACCTCAATCGTGTCGCCTTCCTGCACGATCCGCTGAACGGTTCTCGAAGATGGAATCCATCGAAGCAACACGAAATCGTTCGTCGTCGAAATGCCGTCGCCAGCCAGCGTGCCGTAAAAAATCACGTCGCCATTGTCGCTGAGAGAATAGGCGAGCGTCGTTTGCAGGCTGTTCAAAGTCACATCGAGTCCGGCGAGCAGCGCGCCTTCGCGAGCCACTTCAATCCAGTGGGTCGTTCCTGAAACGGTTTCCGTCCACCACAAACCGTCTTCAGAGGTGTTTTGCAGCCGCGAATGAAACAGAAGATTCCCTTTGGAATTGATATTGATGTCGCTGGTTCCAATCACTCCGCCGCCCAATTCCCCGGGAAGCACATCGCCTTCTTGAACGATTAATTGCGGTGACGACGGCGTTCCTGCCCACACCGCGGAATCGTTGCCGGTGTTGATTCCCGTCCCCGAAATACGCAGCGAGTAAGTCAGCAAATCGTCATTGAAAAACTCTGATGTAATTCCATCGGAAGCGCCGCCGCCGTAAACCGCGTTCGCGATGCCGTGACATGGTTCACCGAATCGAAACACTTTCTTCAAAGCATCGGGTGGCCCGGCAAACAGCGCTTTGTCAGCGGAACTGTTCAGCGATGAGGCAAATGCGATCTGGCCGTTTTGCGAAAGTTTGTTGCCGGAAATATCACGGTAATTCACCTCCACATCGGGAGCAGGATTGCCCGTCATCGCAGCCGCTTTCAAATCATCCGGCGCTCCCGTCCAAACTCCATTCTTGGGAGACGTCCCGCGGCGCGTGCTGCGCAGGCTGATTTGGCCGGAACGATTCAACCGCGAGTCCGAGCTGAAAAATGGGCTGGAACCAAAAAACTCCTCAACGAGATCCGGCGCGGGTCCGTTCTCGCGTCCGATCAATTGCACATTGCCCGGCGTTCCGATCCAGAGACAACTGTCATTCGTGCTGACGGCATCCACTTCGCCCTCGAACATCACCACGCCGGACGGGTTGATGGTCAGTTTGTCATTGTCGGTGTTGAATGAGTCATAGACCTCGCCGGGAACACCTGCTGCAGGCGAATCCTGTCGCGCGAGCACTTCCAGATTTCCCGGCGCACCCGTGAACAAAAAATAATCCGAACTGGGCGACATGAACGCGACGAAAGCCACTTTGCCCTGATCGTTCAATTCCGGAGGATCCGCGACAAACGAAATCTTCTCCCCGGAAAATAATTCGTCCGAGAGTAAAACCTTTTCGAACATCTGCGCGCCAGTGTTTGTTGCCGTTCCAATAAATCCGAAAAGAAGAAGCAGTGAAACGAGGTGGGTTCGACCGAATGGAATTTGATTTCCCATCGAATTCATGCCCGACTCTAGCGTTCCTTTGCGCGTGGAGACAAGAAGGTTCGGGCGTCGCGGTTATCAAATCGAGCGTGACAAAATTGCCGCGGGACGACACTTCGAAATTGCGATTTGTCCTGTAACTGCGTAATCCCATTCATGTGAACACACCGTCGCTTATTAGTATTCCTCGCCCTACCTTCTTTTACCGGATCGCACTGCTCCTTGGAGTTTGCGTGAGCTGGCCGATTGGAAACATTTCCGCCGCGGAAAATCCGCGTCCCAACGTCATCGTGATTATGTCGGATGATCAGGGCAGCATCGATGCGGGTTGCTACGGCGCGAAGGATATTCAGACGCCAGCCATCGATGCTCTGGCTGCGAGTGGCGTTCGGTTCACGCAATTTTATTCAGCCGCACCGGTGTGTTCGCCTTCGCGCGCGGGACTGTTGACCGGTCGATATCCGTGGCTCGTCGGCATGCCCGGCAACGGCCCGGTGCCGCCCAGTGAAAAAGATGACGATCTCGCCACTTACACCGGCACAGGTTTGCCGAGGGATGGTTTCACTTTGCCCGGGATGTTCCGCGCTGCCGGCTACACCACAGCGCATATTGGCAAATGGCATTTGGGAATTGGCGTCGGTCATCAACCGCTTCAGCAGGGCTTCGATTACTCCTTCGGTTTCATGGGCGGTTGCATCGATAATTATTCGCACTTCAATTACTGGGATCACGACAACCGGCATGACCTCTGGGAAAACGGCAAACGCGTGCGGATGTCCGGACAATTTTTTCCTGATCTCATGATTCAAAAAGCGAAAGGGTTCCTGGACTCGTATCGGAGCCAGCCTTTCTTCATGTACTTCGCGATCAATGTTCCGCACTATCCTTATCAGGGAGATCCCAAGTGGCTCGATTACTACAACAAACAGGGTGTGCCTTATCCGCGCAATCTCTATGCCGCGTTCGTTTCCAGCATGGATGATCGCGTCGCGCAGCTCATGAATTATCTCGATCAGACCGGACTGCGCAGCAACACCATCGTGATCTATCAGGCTGACAATGGATATTCCACCGAACAGCGAGCCCATGGCGGTGGCGGCAACAGCGGGCCGTATCGCGGAGCGAAGTTCAGCATTTTCGAAGGCGGCACGCGTCTGCCTGCCATCATTTCCTGGCCGGGACATTTTCCAGCGGGACAAGTTCGCGGACAGATGGCGCATGGCTGCGACTGGCTGCCCACGCTGGCCGAATGTTGCGGCATTTCTCTGCCGGCCACGAATAACCTCGATGGACGCAGTCTGGTGAAGGTGATTCAATCCGCCGACGCAACCAGCCCGCACGCTGTGTTGTGCTGGCGTTATGGGGATCAATGGGCGGTGCGCGAAGGTCCCTGGAAATTGATGCGCGATCCCAAGACTTATTCCAAGTCACCTGAACCCGCACTGGTGGACGGTCACTGGTTCCTGGCCAACATCGAGAACGATCCCGGCGAACAAACCAATCTCGCCGCCGAGAATCCTGAAGTCGTCGAGCGTTTGAAAAAAGCCTTCGAATCTGCGTCAACTCGATGATCTGTGGGCGGGAACACCGCCCACAGATTCACACCAACCGATCACATCGGCGAGCCGATGATCCCAACCCTTTTATTTGGGATACTTCTCAAACTTCGGCAGCGCGGGATTCATTTGATCCCACGGCTGCGCATCGCACGTCCAGACGTCCGCTTGCGAATTGAACCAACTCGGGTCGTCGAGGCTCGCTGTGCGAATCGCGATGATTTGCGAAGCGGAATCAGATTTCACCGCCACCGGCACGCCGCATTCCGGACAAACTCCTCGATGCGTTTGCCCACCCGCTTCACTCGGCGACGCATGAAAACGCAATGCTCCTTGTAACAGCTTGAACGCTCCCGCAGGCACAATAACGAAAGATGAAAACGGGCCGCCGCTGGATCGCTGGCAATCGCGGCAGTGACAGTTCAGCATCATGAGCGGTTCCGCCGTGGATTCGTAACGAATCGCGCCGCACGCGCAGCCGCCGGAAAAAGGTGTTTTGATTGCAGTCATATTCTTGCGTGTTGATGAAGATCAACTGCGGGCAAAAATATCGATCCCTTCTCCGGTTTCGAGGAACGATTTCAGACTGGAAATGACCCGCGGCCAACCGAAGGCAACTTTGCCAGGCATCTTCGAACTCGCCGTGAAATTTCCGTGAGTGACCGTAAGACACACCATGTCTTTGATCTTCTCGATTTCAAACGTCACCCGCGACCGGTCTTTCAGATCATCCGGATCAATCCAGGTCAACACCAGGCGTTTGGGCGCGATGCTTTCGATGACTTTTCCTTTGATCCAGACTTCATTCTCGGGACTGAGGTGTTCCCATTTGGAGCCTTTTTTCCAGTCGGATACGTTCGCCATCTTTCCCCAATATTGCCGGGTGAATTCGGGCTTGGTAATCGCGTCCCACAGTTTCTTTGGCGTCGTGCGAATGAACGTGGTGTAAATCTGTTTTGGTTTTTTCATTGGATGGATTGGTTTTTACCTGAATTAAATTTTGGAAGTCGTCTGAGTTGGGACGCGGTTCATTTTTCCGAGCAATTGGGCGCCAGAACAATGGCTTCCCCGGTTTCCAACAGGCTTTTCAAACTGCTGATCACCGCCGGCCAACCGTTGTTGATTCCGCGGAAAGTATTCGGATCTTTTTCAATATCGTCCGGCAAAAGATTCTCGTGAATCAGGCGCAGCTTTACCTGCGATCCCATCGGCGTGAGTTCGTACGTGACGCGGGAGAGGCCGTCGCGTTTGCTCGCAATTTCCGGCGCGTCATTCTGTTTCCAGGTATAAACCAGTTTGCGATAGGGCTCGCACACCAGCACTTCACCGGCGTGATCGCCATGCTGTTCCATGCCTTTCGGCGGCAGAATGCGAATGACGCCGCCCACTTTCAGGTCCACTTCAACGCGAAATCCGAACCAGTATTTTTCGCTGAAGTCGCCGCTCGTCAGCGCTTGCCAGAGCTTTTCGGGAGTCGTGCGGATGAAGGTCGCATAAACGAATTCAATTTTCTCCATGGTGTCAGCCTTTCTAGTCCTGTTTTTCTTCGAGACCTTTTTTCAAATCGCTCAATGCCTGAAGGCGATGACGTTCGAACTTGCCAATCCAGCGCTCGGCGATCTCGTGAATCGGCACTGGATTGAGGTAATGCAGTTTCTCGCGTCCACGCCAGACGACCACGACGAGGTTCGCTCCCTCCAGCAGCAGCAAATGCTTGGTCACCGCCTGCCGGGTCATGTCGAGGTGTTCGCATAATTCGCCGAGCGTTTGTCCGTTGTTCTGCCGCAACTGATCGAGCAGCTTCCGACGGCTTTCGTCCGCCAATGCCTTGAACACTGCATCCATCTCGCCTCACAATACGCAACCTTTTGGTTGCATGTCAAGAAGGGCATTTTGCGAAGCGATGGGAGAAATGCTCTGGTGGAAATGCGAAAAAGTTTGAAGCCACTCTCTGTTGCCGGGTTCAATCTGCAACGCAGCGAAGGAGAACCGGGCAATGAGTCAAATCAGTCCGACTCTAGATTGATCCAACGTTTACAAAGTAGCCGACGGTGTGAGCCCGTTCTCTCACGTGAATGGAATCGGCAGCGGACTCGCGTCCACTGCCGAAAAGGCCGTTTTGAAGATGTTTCGGATCTGTGATTAGGCCACTCGGTGAGTGCTCTCGCTTACTCCTTCAGCGCAGTTTCAACCGGCAGCGAAATGCGGATGATTCCCGCCTGGCCAAGTTTGGGCGTCACGATTTCCAACTTGCCGCGATGGGTTTCGATGATTTTCCGGCTCACAGTCAAGCCCAGTCCGAGGCCAACGTTGCGTGTAGTGAAGAACGCGGACGGACCGTTCTGTGCGGCTTCCGTCGTGAAGCCCGAACCGTTGTCCTGAACTTCAATTTCCAATCCCGGACGACCGTTGCCATTGGCGTGTTCGTGCATGCGAACGCCGATTTTCGGATCAGACGGATTCGCCTGGAGCGCGTTGATGATGACTTCGGTCAAAGCATGTTTCAGCGCGGCGCGGTCGCCGGTGACGACGAACGGCTTGTTTTCATCTTCGTATTGAAACTCCGCAGTTTTCACCGGCTGATGTTTGCGCGCTTCCTGATACGCTTCTTCGATCAGCGGCGTAATCGGAAATGCCTCCTGCGCCACTACGGAATCGCGCGCCAGGAATCGCATTTGATTGATGAGACGCGTGACCCGCTTCACACCATCCGCCAAAGCGGCGTCGAGCGACGCGCGGAATTCGGGATCTTTGTATTTGTCCGCCAGCAACTGTTGATGCGTGGAAAGCGGAACCATGGCGTTGCCGACTTCATGCGCGAGGCGGTCCGCCATCGTGCGAATCAGGCGCAGATTTGCGGTCTCCACTTCCAGCCGACGCAGTTGTTCGCTTTGCGTCAGATCTTCAATCATCAGCAGCGCAGATTCGGGCTGCCCCGAACTCTGCCGACGGAACGGAACGATGCTCACGCTGTAAATCGTTCCCGGCGTGCTCTCGGGTTCATACTTGAACGACGGAACCGCAGTGCCGGTTTTCAACACCTGATAAACTTTTGCACCGATCGCCTGCGGGAGATCACTGAATTCCAATTCACCGGTGCGGCGATTGGAGATCGTGAAAAAGCGGCGCGCTGTTTTGTTGGAATGCACGACTGTGAGATCGCGATTGATCACCACGCACGCGTTGTTCAACTCGCGCAGAATGCCGGCGAGCATTTCGTGATTGCCGCCCAATTGGTCGTGCAGCCAGATGTTTTTCATCGCCAGACCGACTTGCTCCAGCAGATGAAAAATCAATTCCAGTTCGCTGTTGGAAAGCGATTCACCCGTGATGTGACCATCGAAAATCGCCACACCCATCACCGTTTCGCGATCCAGAATCGGCACAGCCACCTGGGTTCCGAGCAGTTCAAATTCCTTCTGCGTTTCCGCGTCACGACGCGCTTCGTCGCTGTTGCGGCGGAGAATGCGGCCAAGCTGCGTCACCTGACCGCCGATGCCGCTGTCAAAGGACAATTCAAAATGCTCCAGCAATCCCGGCGCAACGCCGATTGCCGAAGCAGCGCGCATGCGATGTCCATCGCCCGCCAGCGAATTCTCGCCGAGCCATTGCGAAGGCTGATGCAGAAAAACGGCGGCGCGATTGATGCCGATCAATTCGCGGAGCAGCAGCAGAAATTGTTTCAGCATCGCATCGGCGTCGAGTGAGTGCGTGAGAATCGCGGAGAAACCACGCAACGCACCGAGGCTTTGATAACTCGCGGGCGATGGAGCACTTGCAACGACCGCAGGCTCAGATTTGGCGGGTTCCTGGGGCTGCAGTTTTGGAGCAGCCGGAGCATCGGTCAACGCGGGCACAGCCCACAATCGATCCAACAACGCGCTGAGCATGCGCACGCGAACCGGCTTGGTCAGAACATGGGTCGCGCCCTTCAAATACGCTTCTTCTTCCCACTCCCATTGCTTGCTGCCGGTGAACAGAATGATCGGGCATTTCGGCGCGCGACGGCGAAGTTTCTCCAGAATCCAGACTTCCTGAACGCCACTCAGTTCGACATCCACAATGCAGGCATTGGCCAGTCCGTGAGCGAGCAGCGGTTCGGCATCTTCCACGCTGACGCGATGGACGATGCGATATTGTTCCGGATTCAGACCAGCGCGAAGGGCTTCCACCAATTCCGGATGCGGAGCCAGCACTAAAAGAGTTTTCATTTCGAGAGTGGGCTGGCCAGCGTGAGAAAAAGTTGCTGGCGTTTCTGCCGGCACTCGGGCGATTGCGAACCGGTGAAGGTGACGATCTGCTCACGCCTGACAATCTGCGGAGTTTTTCGACTGTCAGGCGAAACGAAGTTCACCTTTCCTGCTGCGGTCACGATCATTAGATAATCCATACGCGGGCCATCGGGTCAATTCATACTTGTGCACAAAGAATAGAGAACCGCCGCGCGCGATTGCAACGTCATCGAATACCTATTTTGAAAATCAGGGGGATTACGTACAGCCCAAGGGAAACTCTGGTGCGCGGAGAGAACCGTTCCCGAGGACGGATTGCATGAGCCCGATTTCGAAATCAAAATTCGAAATCAGAAGCACACGCGGGTGAGGGTGCAACTTGGCACCCGCATCAAACAATGGATTGAACTTTCGAACATTCAAAAGGTCTGATCACTCCCTCTCCTCCGAGCGAAGCCCGGGGCGAGGGAATTGAATAGGGTGCGGGTGTCGAGTTGCGCTCCGCCGGTCGGCGAACATGACCGAAAAAGCAAAACCCGCGACGCGAGTCGCGGGTTTGATCAAAGCAGAACTGAATGCGTGCCTTACGGCAAATCGGTATGTCCCATCAGATAACGATCGCACTCGCGCGCCGCACCACGGCCTTCGTTGAACGCCCAAACCACCAGGCTTTGGCCGCGACGACAATCGCCCGCTGCAAACACGCCTTTGATGTTTGTGTGATATTTTTCGAACTCCGCTTTCACGTTTGAGCGCGGATCACGTTCGACTTTGAGATCGTCGAGCAACGGTTGTTCCGGCCCGAGGAATCCCATCGCCAGCAACACGAGCTGCGCGGGCAGAACTTTTTCGGTTCCAGGAATGTGTTTCGGAATGAATTGACCTTTGTCGTTGCGCTCCCATTCGACCTGGACGGTATGAACGGCTTTGACCTGGCCATTCTCATCGCCTTCAAACTTCGTGGCGGTCGTCAGATAAACGCGCGGATCGGCGCCAAATTTTTCAGCCGCTTCTTCCTGGCCGTAATCGAGCTTGTAAACCTTCGGCCATTCGGGCCAGGGATTATCTTTCGCACGGTTCATCGGCGGCTTCGGCAGAATTTCCACCTGCACGAGACTCTTGCATTTGTGCCGCAGCGAAGTGCCGACGCAATCGGTTCCCGTATCGCCGCCGCCGATCACGACCACGTCTTTGCCTTCCGCGGAAATGAACTTTCCGTTCTTATGCTGGTCGAGCACGGCGCGGGTGTTCTCAGTCAGGAACTCCATCGCGAAATGAATCCCCTTCAACGCGCGGCCTTCAATCGGCAGATCGCGCGGCTTGGTTGCCCCCGTGCAAAGCACAACGGCGTCAAAGTCTTTCAACAATTGTTCGGCGGGAAGATTCTTTCCAACTTCAGTATTGCAGGTGAACTGAATGCCTTCGGCTTCCAATTGCTTGATGCGGCGCAGCACGACTTCATTTTTGTCGAGCTTCATGTTGGGAATGCCATACATGAGCAGGCCGCCCGGACGATCCGCGCGTTCGAAAACTGTGACGAGATGTCCGGCTTTGTTCAATTGCGCCGCAGCACACAATCCCGCCGGACCCGATCCCACTACAGCCACTTTTTTGCCCGTGCGTTTCTTCGGCGGCTCGGGCTTGATCCAGCCGTTTTCCCAGCCGTGATCCGCAATCGCCTGTTCGATATTCTTGATCGTGACCGGCGGATTATTGATGCCGAGCACGCAGGAACCTTCGCACGGCGCGGGACAAACGCGGCCCGTGAAATCGGGAAAGTTGTTTGTCTTGTGCAGGCGATCCAGTGCTTCCTTCCAGAGACCGCGATAAACAAGATCGTTCCATTCCGGAATGAGATTGTGAATCGGGCAGCCGCTGGCCATGCCGCTGACGAGCTGGCCGGTGTGGCAGAAAGGAATGCCGCAATCCATGCATCGGGCGCCCTGCTTGCGCAGTTCGTCGTCCGTCATGTGAAGGTGAAATTCCTTCCAATCGTTGATGCGTTCCAGCGCCGAACGGTCTTTCGGCAACTGCCGCAGGTATTCAATAAAACCAGTGGGTTTTCCCATGTCTGTTAGTTAGGTCGCAAACTAAACGCAGAGACGCGAAGAACGCAGAGAATCGCTGAGATTCCTCAAACGTCATTCGGATTTTCTGAGAATGTTCGTCATTTCAATTTCTACAATTACAGTTTAAACGAGCCCGGCTCCGGCGGCTCCAACCGATTCACCACCCGCTCGACTCCATCTTTCAAAAGAACCGAGTGAAAATTTATCAGCAATCCCAATCGCAACCCAACCAAACGCAGATAACTCAACAGCTTGGCCCGATCCAATGGCAGAATGGCTTCTTTAGCCTTCAGATCCACGATCACTTTGCCTTCCACAATCAAGTCCAGCCGAAGCGGAACGCCAAGTTGCACTGTTTTGTAGCGGATCGGCACAAACTTCTGCCGTTCAAATCGCAGAGACTACGCAAATGAAGTTCGTGGCACAACGACTCTTCATAAATCTGCTCCACCAAGCCAGGTCCATGATAGCGATGCACTTCAATCGCAGCCCCGATTATCTGCTCCGAGATTTCATTTTCGTGCATCATGTCGTCCCTCTGACATCATTGACACCACTCTCTGCAGTTCTTCGCGCCCTCTGCGCCTCTGCGTTAAAATCCGCGCTTACCCGCCGCCCACCCGCGCCAAATCGCGAATGTTTTCTTCGAATGCCGCCATGATGGCGTCATCTCCGCTCAAACCGTTGGCTTCCGCCTTTTTCAGCGCCGCCTGGACCCGTGCGTAATCGTGCGGCAACACTTTCACGAACTTCGGCACAAACGCTTTCCAGTCCGCCAGAATTTTCGCCGCGCGTTCGCTCCGGGTGTACAACTGATGGCGTTGGATGAGTTTGTAGATGTCCAACATTTCATCGTCGTCGGTCAGCTTCATCAAACCAACCAGTTCCTGATTGCAGTGATTTGCAAAATCCCCGGCTTCATCCAGGACGTAAGCAACGCCACCGGACATGCCCGCGGCGAAGTTGCGCCCGGTCCTGCCCAGCACAATCACGCGGCCACCGGTCATGTATTCGCAACCGTGATCGCCAATCGCTTCCACAACCGCGTTCACGCCGGAATTGCGCACGCCGAAACGTTCACCCGCCATGCCGCGCACGAAGATTTCTCCCGCGGTCGCACCATAAAGCGCGACGTTGCCAATGATGATGTTTTCCTCAGCGACAAAGGTGGAGTTCTTCGGCGGATAAACGATCAGCTTGCCGCCGCTCAAACCTTTGCCGAAATAATCATTCGCATCGCCTTCGAGTTCGAGCGTCATGCCTTTCGGAACAAATGCGCCAAAGCTCTGTCCTGCGCTGCCGTTGAACTTGAGTTGCACCGTGTCTTCCGGCAATCCGTTCGGGCCGTATTTTTTCGTGATCTCGCTGCCAGTAATCGTGCCGACGACGCGATTCACGTTGATGATCGGCAATTCGGCTTTCACTTTTTCGCCGCGCTCGATCGCCGGTTTGCAAAGGTCGAGAATCTTCGTCAGATCCAACGATTTCTCCAGACCGTGATCCTGATCCATCTGGCGGAAGCGTCCGACTTCCGGACCCATTTCCGGCTGATGCAGAATTGGCGTGATGTCCAGGCCCCTGGCTTTCCAATGTTCAATGGCTTTCCACGGCACCAATCGATCCGTGCGTCCGACCATTTCTTCAATCGTGCGGAAGCCAAGCTTCGCCATGATCTCGCGAAGTTCCGTCGCGATGAAGCGCATGAAATTCACCACGTGCGCGGGATCGCCGCTGAAACGTTCGCGCAGCAGCGGATTCTGCGTGGCGACGCCCACCGGGCAGGTGTTCAGATGGCAAACGCGCATCATGATACAACCGAGCACCACGAGAGGCGCAGTTGCAAAACCAAATTCCTCAGCGCCCAACAAAGCCGCCACCGCCACATCACGACCGGTTTTCAACTGGCCGTCCGTTTCCACGTAAATGCGGCTGCGCAGATTGTTCAGCACGAGTGTCTGATGCGTTTCGGCCAATCCAAGCTCCCAGGGGCCGCCCGCGTGTTTGATCGAAGATAACGGCGAAGCTCCCGTTCCGCCGTCATGACCGCTGATCAGCACCACGTCCGCATGTGCTTTCGCGACGCCAGCGGCGACGGTGCCGACACCGACTTCGGCAACCAGTTTTACACTGATGCGCGCGTGACGATTCGAATTCTTCAGGTCGTGAATCAACTCGGCCAGATCTTCGATGGAATAAATGTCATGATGCGGCGGTGGTGAAATCAGACCGACGCCCGCCGTTGTGCCGCGGGTTTTGGCGATTTCCGGAAACACTTTCTTGCCGGGCAATTCGCCGCCTTCACCGGGCTTCGCACCCTGCGCCATCTTGATTTGAAGTTCCTTCGCATTGACGAGGTAATTGCTCGTCACGCCGAAACGCCCGGAAGCGACCTGCTTGATCGCAGAATTTTTCGAATCACCCAGTTCGTTCGTCCAGGTGTAACGCGCCGGATCTTCACCGCCTTCACCGGTGTTCGATTTGCCACCGAGCCGGTTCATCGCAATTGCCAGCGCTTCATGCGCTTCCTTGCTGATCGAGCCATAGCTCATCGCGCCCGTTTTGAAACGTTTCACGATGGAATCAACCGATTCCACTTCGTCAATCGGCAATGGATTTTCCGCCCATTTGAAATCGAGCAAACCGCGCAATGTGCAAAGATTCTTGGCCTGATTGTTCACCAGCGCCGAGTATTCCTGGAAAATCTTGTAGCTGTTCAGGCGGCAGCCGATCTGCAGCTTGTGAATCGTTTGCGGATTGAACAGGTGATATTCGCCGTTGTCGCGCCATTGATATTGCCCGCCGGTGTCCAGCTCGCCGTTTACTTCCCGATCCGGGAAAGCGTGCTGATGCCGCGTGACCGCTTCTTCAGCAATCACGTCAAGGCCAACGCCCTGAATGCGCGAGGGCGTCCAGGTGAAATACTTGTCCACGACTTCGGTGTTGAGTCCGACCGCTTCGAAGATCTGCGCGCCGCGATAACTTTGAATGGTCGAAATGCCCATCTTCGCCATCGTCTTCACCACGCCTTTGATCGCGGCTTTGATGTACTTCTTCACCGCTGTTTTGTGGTCGGTATTGACCAGCAGCTTCTCAGCGATGAGATCGTCGATCGTGTCGTAAGCCAGATAAGGATTGATCGCGCTGCAACCATAACCAATGAGCAATGCGAAATGATGCACTTCGCGCGGTTCGCCGGATTCCAGCACCAGTCCGACGCGCGAACGCGTGCCAGCGCGAATCAAATGATGATGCAATCCCGCCGAAGCCAGCAGCGCCGGAATCGGGGCAAGTTCCCGCGAAATGCCGCGGTCCGAAAGAATCAGGATCGTGGCGCCATCTTTGATCGCCTGATCCGCCGCGGCGAACATCTGTTCCAGCGCAGTTTCCAGACCTTTTGCTTTGTCCGCCGCTTTGAAAAGAATCGAAAGCGTTTCCGCTTTGAAACCCGGACGGTTCACATGCCGCAGTTTTTCCAGTTCTTCGTTCGTCAACAACGGATGCGGAAGTTTGATCAACGCGCAGCTTTCCGGCGTCGGCGTCAACAATCCCCCACGCGCTCCCAACATCGTATGTGTCGAGGTGATGATTTCTTCGCGAATCGGATCGATCGGCGGATTCGTCACCTGCGCGAACAGTTGTTTGAAATAGTTGTAGAGCAGCTGCGGCTTGTTCGAGAGTACCGCGAGCGGCGTGTCGGTTCCCATCGAACCGAGGGGTTGAACGCCGTCGTTTGCCATCGGCCCGACGATCAATCGCAGGTCTTCCCAGGTATAACCAAACGCATGCTGGCGCTGGAGAATCTTGCGATGCTCCGGTTCGGTGCCCTCCGGCGGTTCCGCCAGATCCTTGAGCAGCACGTGATGTTCATCCAGCCATTTCTGATACGGATGCGCGCTCGCGTATTTTTTCTTCAGCTCTTCGTCGGCAACAATGCGGCCTTCGATGGTATCCACCAGGAACATGCGTCCGGGCTGCAGCCGACCCTTGCTGGCCACGCGTTCGGGGTCGATTGGCAATACACCCGCTTCCGACGCCATGATCACGAGATCATCCTTGGTCACGTAATAACGCGATGGGCGCAAACCGTTTCGATCCAGACAAGCGCCAATGCGGAAACCGTCCGTGAACGCGACCGAAGCCGGCCCGTCCCACGGTTCCATCAGGCACGAATGATATTCATAAAACGCGCGGCGTTCCGCATCCATGCCTTCATGATTTTCCCACGGCTCGGGAATCATCATCATCATCGCATGTGGCAATTCGCGTCCCGCCATGACAAGCAGTTCAACCGCGTTGTCGAACATCGCCGAATCGCTGCCATCGGTGTTCACAACCGGCAGGATTTTTTTGATGTCCGGCCCGAACAGCTCAGAAACGAAATTCGCCTGCGCCGCGTGCATCCAATTGATATTGCCTCGCAAGGTGTTGATTTCGCCGTTATGCGCGATGAAACGATAGGGATGCGACCGATCCCAGCTTGGGAATGTGTTGGTCGAAAAGCGGGAATGCACCAGCGCCAGCGCGGTGATCATTTCCGGATTGCGCAGATCGGGAAAATATTTTCCGACCTGTTCCGGCATCAGCATGCCTTTGTAAATGACCGTTTTCGAAGACAGGCTCGAAACGTAAAACCATTTTCCACCAGCGAAATTGCCGCTGTAGCGAATGCGCTGTTCGGCCTGCTTCCGGATGACGTAAAGCCGGCGCTCAAACGCCGCGTCATCCTTGATTGATGGATTGCGTCCGATGAACACCTGCATCATGAACGGCTCGGAAGCTTTCGCTGTATTGCCCAGCGAAGCGTTGTCCGTGGGAATATCGCGCCAGCCGAGCAGCATCTGGCCTTCTTCGCCAACGATCTTCGCGATCTCAGCTTTTGCGGCTTCGCGTTCCTCGCGATTGATCGGCATGAACAACATGCCGGTGCCGTATTGACCGAAGGGCGGCAATTTGAAGCCGAGTTTCTCGGTTTCCTTCGCCAGAAATTCGTGCGGCATCTGCATCAGAATGCCCGCGCCGTCACCCGTGTTGGTTTCGCAGCCGCAGGCGCCGCGGTGATCGAGATTCACCAATATCTGCAGGGCATCGGTGACGAGTTGATGAGACTTTTTGCCCTTCATGTTCACGACGAAACCAACGCCGCAGGCGTCGTGTTCGAACCGGGGATCGTACAGCCCTTGTTTCTTCGGCGGGCCAAGTAGAATCTGGTCGCCGTTTTCGTGGCCTAAGTTACTGCTCATCGTCGTTATCTCGAATTATGCTTCTGCTCAATAAAATGAGTGAAATTTTTATAGTTTTGTCGCAAATAAACCAGCCGCGCAATAAATGATTTAAAATAATTATCCACTATGCGGCGGGTGATTCTGAGAAAATCATCCTAATCTGCAAGGAGAGATTTGAAAAACGTTTTGCCATGACAGCCAACCTTCCTTGGCACCTCCGATTGTCAAATCGCTGCCGAACGCCCCAACCTAATTGCGTGCTATCCTGCCCGTCCCTGCTGTATAGTGTTCCGCTATGTCATTTGCAGCGCTTGGCCTGGAAGCCAAAATTTTGAAAGCCGTTACGGAAGCCGGTTATGTTGAACCCACCCCGATTCAGGCTGCGGCCATTCCTCCGATTCTCGCGGGCCACGATCTGATTGGAATCGCCCAGACGGGCACCGGCAAAACCGCGGCGTTCACGCTTCCCATTCTCACCCGGCTGGCCGCTCAACCCGCCGGCCAGTCTCGCGGCACGCGCGTGCTGGTGATCTCTCCCACCCGTGAACTCGCCGTGCAAATCGATGAAAATGTAAAGGCTTACGCGAAACATCTGCCGCTTACGGTGGCCACGGTATTTGGCGGCGTCGGTGAACACGCACAAATCCGGGCGCTGCGGGCGGGAACCGAGGTAATCATTGCGTGTCCCGGACGTTTGCTCGACCTGATGAACCAGCGGCACGCCGATTTCTCGCAGTTGAAATTTCTGGTGCTGGACGAAGCGGATCGAATGCTCGACATGGGTTTCCTGCCCGACATTCGCCGCATCGTGAAACAATTGCCGACCGCGCGCCAGACGCTGATGTTTTCCGCCACGTTGTCGAAGGAGATCGAATCGCTCACGCACGAATTTCAACGCGCGCCGAAAACCGTTCAGATCGGGCGCCGCTCGAATCCCGCGGAAACCGTGACTCAACTGGTTTATGAAGTTCCGAAACATCTCAAGACCTCGCTGCTGCTACATCTGCTGCGCGATCCGCAAATGGACATGGTTCTCGTTTTCTCGCGCATGAAGCACGGCGCGGATCGCATTGCCCGCCAACTGGAACAAAAAGGCATTCGCACCGCCACGCTGCATTCGAATCGTTCTCAAAATCAACGATTGAAAGCATTGAAAGATTTCAAATCTGGCGCGGTTCGTGTGCTTGTGGCCACAGATATTGCGGCCCGCGGAATTGATGTGGACGGCATTTCGCACGTCGTGAACTACGATTTTCCGATGCATGTCGAGGATTACGTTCATCGCATTGGCCGCACCGGGCGCGCGAATGCGATTGGCGATGCGATCAGTTTCATCACACCCGAAGATCATGGCGAACTGCGTGCGTTGGAAAGATTCATTGGCCGCGGCTTGGTTCGCAAACGCGCTGAAGGATTCAATTATTCCAGCGCCGCACCGGCGACACAGAATTCAGGACAACAACATCCGTCGCGCCCGTCGCATCAAAACGCTTCCCGCGATCAAAGATCGCAAAACCAGCGACAGCAATCATCAGCACGGCCGCATTCGCCGAATCGTGATCAGCACTCGCGAAAACAACATTCAAATCAACGGCGCTGGCGGCGTTGACTTTGCTCCGGGCGCAACTTGGCATCCGCACCATTTTCAATTCCCTCGCCCCGCGGCGAACCGCGGGGCGAGGGTCAGGGTGCGGGGATTTGAGCTAAAAACCTCCTCACCCGGCCCTCTCCTCCAGCTTCGCTCGGAAGAGGGAGTGATCAGCCGTTTTGAATTTCGAAAGTTCAATCCCCTGTTTGGTGCGGATGGCAAGTTGCGCCCCTTTGCTCCGACATCTGCAAACAGGCTCGCGGCAGATCGGCGACTCAATTAAGTTTCCATGCGCAACAGCGCGTTCCGAATGAAATTAAAACAAAGTCAGGTTTGGAAGAAAGGCGACTGCTACTTTCGCATCGTGCGGCTGGAACGTTTGTCCGTCGATTACAAGGAAATGCCCAGCCCGAACAGCAACAAGGGCACGCATCATCATGTGACCAAAAAAGAATTCTGCCGGATGATCAAAGACGCGGCACTGCTCACCGACCGGGAAATTTTCCTCGCTCCGCCGCGCTGAGGATTTGATTTTCAACAGTGGCACGGGCGTCCCCGCCTGTGCGTTGATGGTTTGGGTTTCGCGTCTGAAACGCATTGGCGAGACGCCCCTGCCACGATCAGTCCGAAGCGCGATGACAAATCCCGGCGTGTGCCTTACGCTGCGCCTCATGCTGACATTGGAAAAACTCGGGGAACTTCTGGAAACAAATCGCGCCGCAGCATCCGCAACCGTAAAAGAGTTTTCAATCGGCGGACGGGTTTTCAACTTCAATAGCCGTCCGGCAATCATGGGCGTGATCAATCTTTCCGCCGATTCCTGGTATCGTGAAAGCGTTTGCCTCACCACCGAAAGCGCCATTCAACGCGCGCAGGTGCTCAACGCGCAAGGTGCTGAAATTGTCGATATCGGCGCGGAATCCACATTGTCGCAGGCAGCGCGCGTTGATGGCGCTGCGCAGAACAGCAAGTTATTGCCGGTGATTCGCGAATTGAAATCCGCCGGGATTTTGACATCGGTGGAAACCTACGAGTTGTCTGTCACACGCGCCTGTCTGGAAGCGGGCGCAAATGTGTTGAACCTCACCGGCACGGAGCGCAGTGATGAATTGTTTCGCATGGTCGCGGCACATGATGCAGCGGTGATCATTTGTTACGTTCAGGGGAAAAACGTTCGCGAAGTTGGCGAGTTTGATTTCACGGCGGATCCCATTGAAATGATGCGCGATTATTTCGCGCGGCAGAGTGAAATCGCACAGCGAAACGGCGTTGAGAAAATCTTCATCGATCCCGGCCTGGGTTTCTATTATCGCAATCTTCAGGACAGCGCGGTGCGCGTGCGTCATCAGATGAACGTTTTTCTGAACACGTTTCGCCTACGCACACTGGGTTTTCCCATCTGCCACGCGCTGCCACACGCATTTGAATTTTTCGGCGATGAAGTTCGCTGCGCCGAACCGTTCTTCGCGGTGCTGGCTGCATTGGGAAAAACGGATTTGTTTCGCACGCATGAAGTGCCGCGCATCAAAGCCGTGTTGGAAACGCTGCGGGCGTTCTAATCAAACGATCAAGAACAATGAGAATTTAACGCAAAGGCACCAAATGGCCCAGGCGCAAACGCATTAAGACCGTGCGAGTTCCACCCATCCACCTTTGAATAACGTAACAAGTTCAAAACCGCTCCAACTGGTTGCACCTCTGGCCCTCTGCGCCTCCGCATTGAATTTTTCCTCAAGCGCGCGTGACAAGAAAGACGCCTTCCTCTTCCGAACTGGCAATCCAACGACCCCTCACCCGCAACCCTTGCTCGCACAATCGTGCTTCCACCAAAGCCGGAGTGTAACGATACGAAAAAAACAGTCTGATCGAATCTCCGGCACCGAAGCTGAACGCATTGGATTCAATCTGAATCTCGCGCGGCTGATGAAAATAAAATCGAGCCACAACGCGCTTCAAGCCGAGGCCCGCTTCGTCGTTCTCAATTGAAAACCGCAACTCCCCATCCGTGCGTTCCACACCGAGATCAATGAGAAAAGTCATCAGCCAATCGCGCGTTTGCGGATTGTCATATTGCGGTAGAATTTTTTCCACGCCGCATTGATAATCCGATCCTGGCGCAAGATTGGCGCTGAACAACAGCGTGTCGCCCGGACGGATCAGTTCGGCCAGACGCGGCAAAATCGCGGACGGTTCGAAGTTGGGAATCATTCCGAAAAACGAAATCAACCGCGCGGCGCCCGACGGACTCAGTTTGTGAAATTCTTCCGCGAGGTCGTTCGCTGAAGCGAGATCACACACAAACGGAGAACAGTTCTCATCCGGAACCACGGCCAGCGCCGCTTCCCGCGCAACGAGCACCATCGCAGAACTGACATCGCAGGGCGTGTAAAACAGTTTCTTTCCAGCAGCGCGAAGTTCCTTCAACAGGCGCGTGTCTTTCTGTCCACCGCCACAACCCAGGCCGATCAAGTGAACTCGCGAACTGGAAATCAATTCAGCCGCCGCGCGAAAACTCTGATCGTAAATTGCGACGAGATTGGCGTCATGGCGCGATGGCGAATAGACCTGATGCAGCGCCAGCCATCTCTGCGTTTGCTTGATGCTGTCGTAGTGAAATTTGTGATTTACCGCGCGCGTGCGCAGTGATTGAAGCAAATCGCCGCGAACACTTTCGGGAAATTGACTGGAATGAATTTTGACCGTTGCTGATGACACACACTCTGTTTCCCTGAATCGCGCCACGGAAACAAGCTTGAGCTAAAATAAAAGCGCGCCTTCAGAGAAGACGCACTTTGTGAAAGGACAAGAATTACGGTTGGACGATGCGATAGAATCCAGTGTTTCGACTCTTCCAATCCGGATCAACGAATTCGAAATTCCCGCCGCCCAGATCAGTGGCGGTTCCAATGGTCGTCCAATCGACGAGATTGGTGGACGCCTGGATTTTGTAGGTTTGCCCCGGGGTTCCAGTGAACTTCAAATCCCATTGGCTGCCGGATTGTTTGTAGCTCAAGCGACCGCCACTGGAGGCAATCGCAAGAGGTTCGACGGTGAGCATTGAGTTGGAACTGATCGTTGAACCGAAGGCATTGGTCACGCGAACAGAATATAACCCGGCAGCGAGCGACTGCACGTTGGTGAAATTGAGACTGGCATTGGTCGCTCCCGGAACGACTGCGCCCTGTTTCAACCATTGATATTTCAAAGCCGGAGTTCCGGTCGCAACAACGACGAACGAAGTATTCGAACCCTGCGCGACGATTTGGTCAGCCGGGTGAGTGATGATTGATGGCGGCACTTTGCATTTCCCGGATCGACCGGCATGGGCAATGGCCGCAATTTCTTCTGTTGTCAGCGGGCGATTATAGATGGCGAGTTCATCGATTTTTCCCGAAAAACCGGCCAAGCCAGTTATGATTCCAAATGAGCGAGACCCGACAAACAGCCGGCCCGGAACAAACGCAAAGCGATTTGAACTGGTTGTAAATGTTTGGACGGGAATTCCATCCACATAGAGAGTTCCGCCATGTTCTATTTCGTTATTCATCGTCACCGCGACATGGTGAAAGCTTCCGTCCCGCAAATCCGGACCGCCCGAAACAAACTTTCCGGTGAACGGATAATACGGCACATCCGTAAACTGAAACGCCAAGTGACCGTCCAACAATCCAAACGTATATCCCTGAATTCGCCCCGGAAAAGGCGATGTTGTCCCCTGCTGAGAGAGGATAGGCTCCAGACTCAAGCTTTTTGGAGGGGGCAAAACCATTGGAGATTCGGCTTTAATCCAAGCTTCAATAGAAAGAAACTCAATCCCCACTTCTGAATTGAACATCGTCCAGACGCCGGTTTGAAAAGCGCGGTTGGTAAATCCGAGCGCGTCCCCAACTTTGCCAGGTCGAAATGACAAGTCTCCCTTCAAATTGTTGCCGCTGATAACGTCCAGCCCGGAATCATCCATTGGCCACCAACTGATCAACCCGTCGGGAGCCGGCACGCATTCCGGCGCAGGCACAAGTTTCAGTTGGGCGCTGGTGCTCACGACATTTCCCAGCGGATTCGCCACACTTACGGAATAAAAGCCCGCATTACTTTGATTCAGATTTTCCAGAAGCAGGGTCACATTCGTGGCGCCCGGAATATCTGTTTCGTTGAAACGCCATTGATACCTAAACGGCCGGGTACCTTGAAGTCCAATTGAGAATCGGACATCTTCGCCCAACGCGCCGGTCTGGCTGAGCGGTTGTCCAACGATGCTAGGCGGCATGAGGCATTTGCCGCTCAGGTCCGCGAGATAGATGGATTCGATTTCATCTGCGGAAAGGGCCCGGTTGTAAATTGCAGCTTCGTCAATCGTTCCCGGAAATGGCTGAGCGGTTTGCAAACCTGACGTGATTCCACCGATGCCCAGATCACCATCGCTGGTTGCAATGCCATTCGAGTAGCTCAAGGATCCAGCCGGATGCCCGTTCACATAAAGGCGCAGAGCGCTTCCATCGTATGTAGCAGCGACGTGCGACCATTGCCCCTCCGGCAATGAATTCGGAGCGACTACATAAACATTGGTGGAGACCGATCCAATCGGTAGAACGGAAAGAAACAAAGCATTGTTGGTTGTTCCCAGAATGAAGCTGCATGTCGGGAACAAGAAATTGGGATACTGAGGCAACGGCGGAAAAATAATTGGAGCAGGGTTGTTATAGGTTTTTGCGATGATCGTTTTAAACGATTTTCCTGAAGTCGGGGCCGGTTTGATCCATGCTTCCAGCGTCAGGGAATTGGTGAGATGCAAAGATGGCGAATCCATTACGCGAATGGCGGAAGTGGAATTATCGAGTGCAGCGCCGACCCTTCCCAGAACGAATGAGGCATTTGGCGAAAACCCATCGTTCACACCCCAATTATCCAGAATGTTATTTTCAAAACGCCACCAGCTTACGAGGCCGGAAGGAGGTAGAGTGCAGGGCGGCGGCAGTTTGACATTCAACACCGCGACGGCGCTGGTGATCGAGCCAACGGAATTGGCTACGATGACGGAATAATCTCCCGCGTCGGACAACTGAACATTCGACAACACCAGAGATCTGTTGGTCTGATTCAGGATCGGATTGTTATCAAAGAACCATTGGTAACGGAGCGGAAAATCTCCGATTGCCTGAACAGTGAAGCGGGCGCTGGTTCCCACATAATTGGTTTGGCTGATCGGTTGCGAAACAATGGAGGGAGCTTGCGGCACAAAGGGCGGCGGACATTTGCCATCTGCTCCGGCGTTGAAGATTGCGAGAATTTCCTGCGCTGACAGCGCGCGATGGTAAATCGTCGGTTCGTCAATCAATCCTTTGAAGTATCGCGGGCCGTTGTATTCAGCCCAGATAGTGCGACCGTCTTCCGCTCCAATTGTCACAAAGCTGTCCGGCAGCATCGGCGAAATCAAACCCGAATGATATGCCGGATTTCCCCACGGTTGCCCGTCGATGTACAGCTGGAGCTTCGATCCGTCATAGGTGCCAGCAACATGATGCCATTCTCCGGCAGAGATTTGAGCGCCACCACCATTGACCGTAGCCGTATCCGGAAATGACGATGGCGAAACGGATGCGCCACCGTCCGTGCTGATAAAGAATTCTACGCCGAGAGGGCCTCCGGAATAGCCGTTGGCGATTTCAATGCCGTAGAAGTCACTGGTTACGAGCCCCTGATAAGAATTCAATTCATTGCTGAGATCGGGCTTCATCCAAAACTCAATCGTCAGTTGATTCGTGATTCTCAGGCTCGGGTGTTGATCAACGCGAACGAAATCATCAATTCCATCGAAGCGAAACGCCTGCCCGACAATTCCCGTCCCAAAGGTCGCTCCATTTTCCAAAGTACCCGTATTTATATTTTGAACATCCGAAGGGGTTCCTTCTCCCCGCCACCAACTTACCATTCCGTTTGGCGCGGAAACGCAGGAACCGGACGGCGGCTGGGTCGCGTCATAGATTGTTTGAACTTCCTCCGCTGAGAGCAGGCGATTGTAAATTCGAAGTTCATCAATCGAGCAGTCCCCGTAATAGTACCACCCGGTCACCGGATCCAACTGAGAGCCGATATGCAACGAACGAGTGGAAGGATAAAGATTGATTGTCCCCACTCCTTCACGACGGGTGACTGATTGTTGAACTCCATCAATATAGAACGTCGGATCCACATCACCGTTGCGCGCAACGACGGCGCAATGATGCCAATTGGTATCGGCAATCATGCCCGCATGACGATTTCCTCCTGCAAACAAGAATGTAAGCGTGTAGTTGTATCGAGCCGGCGTCAGCGCTACCGCATAGTTTTGCTGATTACCGGTCCAATCCCCACCTTTTTCCACGATGAAATCTCCAACCTCATGATCGAGCGAGTGGCGGCGCACCCAGAATTCGACGCTGATCTCGTTGGTCAATCGCAACGCATCTGAATCCGGGACTTCAATATAGCTGTCCACTCCATTGAATCGGAAGGCCTGACCCACCTCGCCGCTCGTATAGCTGACGCCGCCATGAGGTGTTCCGGGATTGCCGTCGAAACTGTCTTGGCCGTTTCCCTCCGCTTGCCACCAACTCACTAAACCATTGGTAACAATTTGGGATTTGGCCGGGATTATCGAAATTGCAAACAACACCGGCAAAACGCAACGGGTCCACAGCAGGGAACGATACGTGTTTTTCATAGTCCTGGATCAACTACACCTTTCGCGACTATTGGATACCGCATGGCGATTTTGTCAAAGCCATTATGATTTACTCGCCGCTAATATCTGTCCCGGATATTCCGGACAGCTACGGGTTACATCGCGTTGACTTGTGAAAAGCACGCGGTCATATTCGCGGCATGGACCTCGATATTTCACACCTCTTGGAGCATTGGGATTACAAGCCGGGACAGGTCATTGTCAGGAAATTCAAAGGCCATGATGGAACGGAAAAAATCCAGCTTCGTGTCGATCTCGGCCTGCTCCAGATGAATGCGGACGGGCGTCCGGACGGCAAACAACCTTTTGGCTATCCTTCCCTTTACGAATTTTATCAGGCAAGACTTCAAAAGCACCTGACGGAAAATGACGGCAATCCCGAAGGATTTTTCCTGAACGCCGAGGACTGTTCCAAACTCCAGCTCGAATCGCTGCAATATCATCATCGCTATATCTGCCTGCTGCAACTGGCCGATTATGAAGGCGTCACGCGCGATGCCGAACGAAATCTGGAAGTGTTTGACTTCGTCGGAAAATACGCGCAGTCGGAAGAGTTCGCCTGGTCCGTGCGCCAATTTCAGCCGCAGCTTCTGATGATTCACGTCCGCGCCCAGGCTACGCAGTTGTTGGAAGCCGGCGATTACGGCGAAGCCATTGATCTGGTGGAACAAGGGCTGGAACGGATCCGCAATTTTTTCCGGGAAGAATCCCGCCTCGATCTGATGGATCAAAGCAACGAAATTCAATCGCTCGAGGCATGGCTCGCGGATATTCAGACAAATCGTCCGCTTTCACCGCGGGAAAAGCTCGAACTCGCACTGAACGAAGCAGTCAGCAGCGAAGATTACGAAAAAGCGGCTCAGGTGCGCGATGCGTTGAAGAATCTGAAAGCGGAGGAGAAGTAGGCGGCGTTCACCGCACGCGAAGTTTTTTCCGAACGAAAAGGAGAAAGGGAGAAATCGGGAAGAGGAGATTCCGCCGTTCGATTGCGCGGCCAGTTTCCATTAATTGATTTCGCTACGCTTCTTATCAGCAAGGTCCAGGTACGAACAGCAATCCGGGCCACGTTTGGCTTTCGAAGTTTGGGGGTTTTTGGAATTCGGTTCAGCCAAATTCAGCGCTGCGGGAAAATCTGATAGAGCAAAAGATAAATCAGCACGCCCGTCACAGACACATACATCCAGATCGGCCAGGTCCAGCGGGCGATTTTCCTGTGTTTATCAAAGCGTTGCCGCAATGCGCGACTGACCGTAATTAAAACCATCGGAACGATGACCACGGCCAGAACCGTGTGGGTCAGCAGAATGAGGAGATAGATCGGCCGAAACCATTCGGGATCGTGAAACCGTGTCAGCGTTTTGACCGTGAAGTGATACGTCAGATAGCTGATGAGAAACAGCACTGAACTGCTCAGCGCGCCGATCATGCAATTGCGATGCGCGATTACGTTCTGTCGGCGAATGAAATAAAATCCGAACGCGAGGAAAATGGCGCTGAGACCATTCAGACTCGCGTTGACCGCCGGCAGATCCGAGAAGGTCATCCTTCCTTTCTCAATTCCTTGACTGCGTCGAGAATGTTTTTCCTGGACTCGGGCCAATCAACGCCTTCGCCGACGGTTTCAAATACACCGCGCAGTTGGCCGCGTTTGTCCACGACCACAAAAATCGTGCTGTGAACAAACAGGTCGTTTTCGGATTCGCGATCTTCCGGTTTCTTTTCAATCGCAGCGAGCTTCAGGCTGTTGATGGCGAGATCGCCAATCTGCTTTTTCGTTCCGGTTAAAAACTCCCAGCGATTGGAATCTGCTTCAAAGCGCTCCGCGTATCTTTTCAAAACCTCAGGCGTGTCGAATTCCGGATCGGTCGTCAGCGAAATGAGCTTCACGCCCGTCGTGGATTTCAACGCGGTTTCGAGTTCCTTCATCTGCTTGGTCATCCGCAAACAGGGTCCAGGACAACGCGTGAAAATGATGTCTGCCACCCAGACCTGGCCACGCAGATTCGTGAGCGAAACCGCCGCGCCGTTCTGGTTGGTCAGAGTGAAATCGGCGATCTGATTATAAACCAGCAGTGAACTGACGTGGGGCTTTCGGGAATTCAGATTTGCCAGAACGAAAGCCAGCGCCAGCGTCAGCAGAATCAGCAACAATCCTATGGTGATCGTCCACGGAAAAGTTCGGCCGGGTGAGTTCACTGGATGAGTCGGCAACCCGCGGCGGCGTTATTCAAAGCTGGTCGCAGCGCCAGCCTTGGATTCGAGCCATTTCTCGTAAGCCTCCGGACTGTCCACCACCACGAATCCCTGCGCCATGCTCGCGTGTCCATTGCCGCAAAGCTGCGCGCAATAAATCTGGTAACGGCCTTCTTTCACCGGCTTGAACCAGACTGGAATGCGCATTCCGGGAATCGCATCCTGTTCAGCACGCATCGCCGGAATCTTGAAGGAATGAATCACGTCCTTGGAACTGACGTAAGCGATCACCGGTTTGTTGACCGGCACATGCATTTCGTTCAGCACCTGAATATCGTCTTT
Organism: Verrucomicrobiia bacterium; assembly: GCA_035765675.1. Classification (GTDB taxonomy): domain Bacteria; phylum Verrucomicrobiota; class Verrucomicrobiia; order Limisphaerales; family DASXHY01; genus DASXHY01. Next base: position 15,717 of record DASTXC010000071.1, on the reverse strand, counting down.
GCCGTTCGGATCATCGGGATCCACTCCGAAGGCATTGTCGCTGGAAACAAATTTCATGTCCTGCCTGCCCATGATTCCGTCCTTGCCGGCGTAACGCACATTCCACGCGAATTGTTGTCCGACGACCTGAACCACGGTTGAATCTTCCGCCTTGGGAAACTTTCCCACCGCGCGATTCCAGATAGGCAGTGCGACGCCCACCAGCAGGCCGGCTTCGATCACCGCCACGAAGATTTCGATGTAACTCGAGGTATGGCTGCGCACGCCAATGGGATCCGCTTTCGGATTCCGCGATTTCTGAAAGCGGAACAATGCGTAGAAGAAGAAGCAGATCCAACCCACGAACAGGGCGATCATCAGGAAATGAATGTAAACGATCAGGTCATCGACATTCTTTCCGTTCTCCGACGCGAGCTGGGGCAGACCGAGCAGATTGTAAAAAGACTCCATCATATTAAAGCCTGGGTGAATCGGATTGTTCAGCCATCCCGTTTTCCTGGCTCAACGCCGAGGACTTCCGCTTCATGTGAACAAAAAAGACAACCACGCCGCTCAACACGCCGGCGATGACGCCCGCCAGCGCGAGAATGGCATAGGTCACACCGCGAGCCATGGGCGCATCGGATTCACCGTAACAGACAGCACAGGCCAGTGCGCGGGCGGGATTGATCGCCGCGAGCAGCAGCGCGAGCCAGACGAGTTTCAGATTTCGGGATCGCAACAGTTTCACAGGAAGCTCACATTCTTAAGTTTTTTGAGAAAATATTTTCCGTACACCAGCACCGCCACTCCACCCAGCAGGGCCGCGATGGCCCAGAGCAAATCCGGCCGTGCGGATTCATCTGCGTACACTTTGAATTTCCACGCCGAGCAGCCGAAGGCCAGCGAGCTGAGCGCGGTCACGAAAATAAGATGGAACGCTTTGAGGGACATAATCAGTGCGTCATCAGACGCGGTAAATCGAAATGCGCAATGGCGCTCAAAGCCATTAACGCGATGAATAAAAACAACGTGAGACTGATCACCAGCATCACGAAACGCTTTTCCGAAACGATGTGCATCAGAAAGGTCACCACCAGTGTGGCATTCACCGCCGCGATGGCGAGAATCAGCGCGATCTTCAATCCGTGATTGTTGATCGGCGCGAACGAAGCGGCCACCATCGTCAGCGTGCCGCAGACCACGCCCAAAAAGACGTAGAAACAGCGCCTGGTGTATTGCTTTAAATCAGCCGGTTGGAGGTCGTTCATAAAATCAGGTCAAATATAAAAGCGGAAACAGGAAGATCCAGATCAGGTCCACGAAATGCCAGAACAGCCCGGAAACTTCCACGCGATTGGTAAAACGATCCGGATCAGTGACCCACATTTTGCTGCCCGGGCCCCAGAGAAACGCAATGACGATAACGCCGCCGAGAATGTGCAACGCGTGCAATCCGGTCAGTGTGAAATAAATCGCCGTGAACGTATTATGCGCCGGACCGTAATTGCCAATTTTCTTGATCTGCGCAGCAGGAACGGAAATCTCCTTGTGCTCATGGTGATGTCCCGGTTCGGGATCGTTGATTTCCTTCAACGTCTCCGCTTCAAAGCCTTTCAAGGTGACCGACGCCAGCGTGAACTGATTCGTTCCCTGAGTGTAAGTCGTGCCACGAAAGCCGTGTTCCATGTGCGATTGTTTGGCCGCGTCAAGATACGTGGCGCTGACGATATGGCCGTCCACGTAAGTGTTGTCGGGCTTCAGAATCTGGTAATGAAGAAACTTGTCGCGATACTCGTACGACTTGATGCAAAGAAACGTGATCGCCAGGACAATTGTACAGGCGTGATAGAATTTGAATTTTCCGAACTGACGCACCTTGCACGCGGCCCATGCCAGCAGCGTCGTCACGGCAGAAAGCGCCAGAATACAGGTATTGATGGTTCCCAATGGAACGCTCAGCAGTCCGCGTGACCAAGCGCCGTCCGCCGCGCCGACCCGCAGCAGAATGTAAGCGGAGAACAGACCGCCGAACAACATCACTTCAGAAGCGAGAAACAGCCACATCCCGAGCTTGGCGTTGTAAACGCCGGTGTCCGGCCGGGGTTTGATTGCGTAAGGAATTTCCATGAGCTGATATCAGTGCTGGTTTGAAATTTCAGGTTCGGTTTGCGGCAGGAAATCCACCGACTTGCCCGCCGGGCTGTATTCGTACGGCCCGCGATAAACGTGGGGCTCCGAAGCAAAATTTCCGTGCGGCGGCGGTGTCGGCGTCTGCCATTCCAGCGTGGTGGAGTCCCACGGATTGTCCGAGGCGACCCGACGTCCGTGCTTGATGCTCCAGAAAACATTGATGATGAACGGAATCTGCGCGAGGCCCAGACCGATGGCGGCGTAGAGAATGTAAACATTCAGGTGAATGATCATGTCGCTCAATCCGCCGATCACTTCCGCGCCCGATTTCGCGTGAACTGCCGCGGAGTAATTTGCGCCGCCGTCCGACATACGGCGCAACATGCCCGCCATGCCTTGCGCGAACATCGGCTGGAAAATGAAGTTCATGAATACCAGCGAGAGCCAGAAATGCACCTTGCCCCAGAATTCATTCATGAACCGCCCGGTCATTTTCGGGAACCAGAAATAAATCCCCGCGAACAATGCGAAGATGGTTCCCGGCGCGACTACATAATGGAAATGCGCGATGACGTAATACGTGTCGTGCAGGTGAATATCGCTGGCACTGAATCCCAGCGGCAATCCCGTCAGTCCGCCAATGCCGAACATCGGCAGAAACGCCAGCGCAAACAGCATCGGCGTATTGAACCGGATCGAACCACCCCAAAGTGAAATCAACAGACATGTCAGAATGATCACCGATGGAATCGAGATGATCATCGTCGTGGTTTGGAAGAACGTCGCGATCACCGTGCCCATGCCGGTCAGATACATATGATGCGCCCAGACGATGAACGACATGAAGCCAAGGCCCAGCGCCGCGAAAACCAGCGAGCGATAGCCCCAGAGTGGCTTGCGGGTGTTGTTGGCGATGATTTCCGAAATGATGCCCATCGCCGGCAAAATCAGAACATAAACTTCCGGATGCGCCAGAAACCAAAAGAGATGCTGCCAGAGCAATGGACTGCCGCCGCCGCTGACATTGGCCAGATTGCCACCCACTGCGAGACCGCTGGGAAGAAACAAACTGGTTCCAGCAACTTTATCCATGAGCTGCATCAACCCCGCCGCTTCCAAAGGCGGAAACGCGAGCAACAACAGGAAACCCGTGACGAATTGCGTCCATACAAAAAATGGCAATCGCATCCAGGTCAATCCCGGCGCGCGAAGCTGAACAATCGTGACAATGATGTTCGCCGAACCGAGCAGAGAGGAAGAAATCAGAAACACCATGCTAATGAGCCAGAACGTCTGGCCATCCGTGGGAATTGCCAGCGAAAGCGGCGCGTAAGAAGTCCAGCCGGCCTGAGCCGCGCCACCAGGGATGAAGAAGCTGGTAAACATGATAATGCCGCCAAGAAAATAGAGCTGATAGCTCATCATGTTCAGGCGCGGGAACGCCATATCAGCCGCGCCCACCTGCAGCGGCACCAGATAATTCCCAAACGCGCCCGTCGCCAGCGGCACGACACCGAGAAAGATCATGATCGTGCCGTGCATCGCGCCGAACGAATTATATAGATCCGGCGAGATCACACCATTGGCCGCAACCTGGCCGAGAATCGCTTCGAGCAATGGCCCGACAATCGGCACCGCCTGACCCGGATGCGCGATCTGCCACCGCATCATCAGCATCAGCGTGAAACCGAACAGCAGAAAGGCCAGCGCGGTGACACCGTATTGGATACCGACGACTTTGTGGTCGATCGAGAAGACGTATTTTCGCCAGAACCCCAGATCATCATGAGACTCGTGATGAATGTCTGCGTGTGAAACTGCGTGCGTCGCCTGCATGTTCGTTCGTTGTCTGTGTAAAAAGCCTGTCAGGCAAAGGACAGACCGTTCTTTGCCACACAGGAGTAAAATCCGGTTTAGTCAACTTGAGCCGCAAACCTGTGTCAACGGCAGAGTCGCCTGATAACGTTTATAACCTTACTTCATCTTGTCCAAAACCATCACCGTGAGCAGCAATGGGAGATACAAAATTGAAACGTAAAAAAGTTGCCGCGCGCGCGAGACCGTCAACTGTCGCGCAAATAAAATCGCATACCACAAAAACGCCAGCCCCAGCACCAGCGCGCCGATCAGATAAATCGGCCCCGTCGTTTGAAACACAAACGGACTCAGGCTCACCGGCAGCAAGCCCAGCGTGTAACAGATCGCCTGCCGCGCAGTGCGATGCCCGTCCGGATCGATCACCGGCAACATCACGAATCCCGCCTTCGCGTATTCATCGCGGTAGATCCACGCGATCGCAAAAAAATGCGGCAGTTGCCAGAACGCGAGTATCGCAAACAACGCCCAGCCTTCCGCTGACAATTCGCCCCGCGCTGCCGTCCAGCCCATCAACGGTGGCAATGCTCCGGGAATCGCGCCCACCGCTGTGTTCAGCCACGTCACGCGTTTGAGCGGCGTGTAAATGAAAACGTAACTGATGAAAGAAATCGCGCCGAGAATGCACGTCAACGGATTCACCACGAGCCCGAGATAAACCAGCCCTGCGCCACCGCAGAGAATTCCAAACGCAAGCACAGTTGATGGCTGCAATCGTCCGGAAGGCAATGGACGATCTTTGGTGCGACGCATTTTTGCATCGTGTTCCCGCTCGATCAATTGGTTCAACGCCGCCGCGCCGCTGGCAACCAGGCCCGTTCCCAGCACTGCATGAAACATCAGCAGATAATCCACCGGCCCGCGATAGCCGAGATAAAATCCAACCAGCGTGGTGAGCAGAACGAGAAACGTGAGTCGTGCTTTGATCAGGTCGCTATAAACTGCGAACCAGCTTTTTTCCGCTGGAAGAACTTCATTCAAAGATTGCGCTGTTGCTTTCATTACGATGCCAGATCTGCGGCCAAAGAAGTTCGGTCGGGCGCGAGTTCAGAGTTGGACGATGCGCGCGAAAGGGATTCAAGGCTGCGGGAAGTGAATATACACAACGCCGTTCCCGTGACCAGAGAAAGTACGCCCACCAGCACATGCGCCGTCGCAATATCCGCCGCTTTGTGCGATAAAACCGTCGCCGCTCCCAGCACCACCTGCAGCAAAATCAACCCGAGCCAGCCGAGCGAAAGTTTCGAAAAAGAATGTCGCAGTCCAATCTTGCGAACTGCCAGCCACGCGCTCATTGCGACCGCGAACAGGATCAGCACGGCCACGAGACGATGCACCATTTGCAATTGCACCTGAAACGCGGTGATCGGATTCAGCGCGGAAATTTCCACGCGCTCCTGGTTGTAACGCAAAATGGAATCCGGATCGGTCGCAGGCCAGAGTTGCCCGTGCGCCAGCGGAAAATCTGAAATCGAAAGTCCCGCGTGCTGATGCCGCATGGTCGCGCCGAGCAGCAGTTGAATGAAAATCAAAATTGTGGTCCCGAGCACCGCGCGCCTCAACGAAGGCAGCCCAGGGAATTTCGGAATCTGAAACTTCTTCCAGTTGCGTCCGGTGAACAGCGCAATGACACAAATAATGGTGAAGAAAATCTGCGCCAGCGCGGCGTGAAAAATTCCGAGTTGATCCTGAAACAACACCACGCGCAATCCACCCAGCAGTCCCTGCACCTGCACCAGCACGAACGCAGTCCAGCCGAGTCGCACCAGCGCGCGGCTGGCGGGTTGATGCTTCACCCACACCAACGCGGCGAGCAGCACCACGCCCGCGATTCCCGTGAGAAAATATCCCGTGCCTTTGAGTTCCGGTTTGATCAGCGGCAGCGCCATTCCCACCAGCATTTCGGTCGCACCAATGATTGCCAGCAGCAGACGCGAACGCGGACCGCCCAGCCAGCGCGTCAACGCCACCACCAGCAGGCCAACCATCGACGCCCACAAGCGATGCGTGTGTTCGTACAAAGCGCCGCCGGTCCAGAATTTGATCGGCAGCGCAAACATGTTGTACCCGTAACTCGTCGGCCAATCAGGAACCGCCATGCCCGCGCCCTTGCTCGTGACCAGGCCGCCCACGCCAATCAGAATCAGCGTCGCCACGGCTGTCAGCACGGCAAAGCGATGCAGCCACGGATTGGGTCGGTTCGATGCACTCACGTATTGGGCGATTGAAAAGGGAAACCGCTGCGAGTGTTGGCTCGCAGCGGTTTTAAATCATCGGAAACTTATTTCACTTCCAGCGTAAAATCGACAGTCGCGCCACTGCTCGAGACTTCGACTTCCTTGTCCACGCCCTTTGGCGCCGCTTTTCGATGCAATGCAGTGATCGTGTATTTTCCCGGCGGAACATCTTTAATCGTGAACTTGCCGCTTTCATCCGTCACAGCATAGAAAGGACTGTCAACGACCGTGACCCACGCAAACATCCAAGGATGCACGTCGCACTGGAATTTCAGAAAATTCTCCGGCGCGGCAAAGGTGAAGGTCAGCTCGGGGCTGCCCGCCATTTGAGCATGGTTTTGTTCTGGATTGCCACTGCTGGTGGGCTTGGTGTGAACGTTGTGCAACGTCGGATCGGAATTTTTCACCAACAGTTTCTGCCCGGTCTGAACCGCAAGAATCTGCGGGATATACAAACAACCTTTTTGATCCAATTCCGCCGGCTTGGCGGAAGCACCCGTGGATTTTCCGGTCACGCCTTTCAGCATCACCACCACGTCCGCAAGCTCCTTGTTCGGGCCGACCACGAAAAATTTGGTCGTGGGCGTTTCACCCGGATGCAGCTTGCCACAGGTCGCGTCATCTTTCAGCGGCGTGATGACTTTTTCGGCCGGTGGCGTGCCGCTCAGGGTTACGGTTCCGGTGATGTCACCTGCGTTTGCCACGCCGGTTGCCAATGCGATGCCCAATGCCAGGAGAGGAGTCGTTTTCATAATCATAATTGTTTGCCGAGCCGCAAAAATAGTCCGGAAAAATTAGCACCCGCGGAATCTATCGGCAAGAGACACAAAGATGGTTTCACCCCTGCTCATCCTTCGAGTGACCGTCGCTAATCGGGGATGAAACTGAAAAAGCTCGGTTTGTCTCAGTAGATTCCGGCTTCAACAATCGATCTATCACAACAATGCCAGTTGCCGCGCGACGGGTTCGCGCAAGGTGCTCACACCCAAACCCAGCAACCGCAACGGACGCGTCACCAGTTTCTGTCGCCCCAACAAAAAACAGCCGAGCCGGTAAATTTCCCGCGCTTCGGTCAACGGTTCTTCCACTGTGATCTGCCGCGTAAGCGTGGTGAAATCGCTATAACGCACTTTCACCTGAACCGTGTGCGCCGCGAGATGCCGATGCTTCAATCGTTGCGCGATGTCCTCCGCCTGCGTTCTCAAACACGCCCGCAGAATGCCGCGATCTTCCGTGTCTTTGAGAAACGTTTCTTCGCCGCTGATGCTTTTGATCTCATCGCCTTGAGCTAACGGGCGATCATCCTCACCCATCGCAAACTGCTTCAGCTTCGGTCCAAACGAACCAATCAACGCCCGCAGATCGCCACGATGATCCTGCAAATCGCCCACGGTCAAGATGCCCGCGCTGTTCAAAGTTTCCTCGGTCACGCGGCCCACGCCATACAAGGCGCGCACCGGCAGCGGCCGCAGGAATGCAACCTTCTCGCGTTCCGAAATCAGCGTGAGTCCGTCCGGTTTCTGATGATCGCTCGCGATTTTGGCCAGCAGCTTGTTCGCGGCAATTCCAATGGTGGCAGTGAGTTTGCGTTGCGAAAAAATCTCCGCCTTCAACCGGCGCGCAATCGGCAAACTGTTTGCCAATGCGTCATCGGCATCTTCGCCGGAACAGATGCCGGACAAATCGAGATACGCTTCATCAATGGACATCTGTTCAATGATTGCGCCGGTGTTCGCCACGATGCGCATGATCTCGTGCGATTCTTCGCGATAACGATCCATTCGCGGCCAGACGAAAATGCCTTTCGGACAAAGCCGTCCCGCGGTCACGCTGGGCATGGCGGACCGCACGCCGAATTTCCGCGCTTCATAACTCGCCGCGCACACGACGCCGCGCTGATTGGCGGGCGCACCGACAATCACCGGCTGACCCCGCAGTTCCGGATGATCGCGTTGTTCCACCGACGCGTAAAACGCATCCATATCGAGATGAAAAATAACGCGGAACATGGCCCGCCCAGAATACCACGCGGAATCCAGCGGCAGAAAGTGGTTTTCAGCGCAACCTTGTTCCGCTGGCTGATTTCCAGAAATTCAATTCGTTTTGGGAAGCTGCGCTTTGCTTCGGCTCAGCTATACTTTTCCCATGGAACCCATTCGCCTCGGAATTTCATCGCAACCCAACCATGGGCAACAATCCTGAACAACAGCGCCTGAACGACGACACCGCGGGCCGCGCGAACTGGAAACGTTTCGGCCCGTATCTTTCCGAACGTCAGTGGGGCACGGTGCGCGAAGATTATTCGCCGCACGGAACGGCCTGGGAATATTTTCCGCACGATCACGCCCGCAGCCGCGCGTATCGCTGGGGCGAGGATGGCATCGCGGGAATCAGCGACGATCAGGCACGGCTTTGTCTCGCGCTGGGAATGTGGAATGGGCAGGACGCCATTTTGAAGGAACGCCTGTTCGGGTTGACCAATGAGGAAGGCAATCACGGCGAGGATGTGAAGGAGATTTATTATCATCTCGATGCGACGCCCACGCATTCATATCTGAAAATGCTCTACAAATATCCGCAGCGCGCATTTCCCTACGCGCAACTCGTTGCGGAAAATCAGCGCAGAAAAAGCGACAGCCGTCAGCCGGAATTTGAATTGCTCGACACGGGAATTTTTGACGACGACCGTTACTTCGATGTGTTTGTTGAATACTCGAAAGCCGCTTCCGATGATCTGCTGATGCGCATTACGGTTCATAATCGCGGCCTCGAAACCGCCACGATTCATCTGCTGCCGCAACTGTGGTTTCGCAATACGTGGTCGTGGAAAAAGAATTCCAAACGGCCCACACTCAGCGCCCGTTCCGACAACAGCGCTCTCGCGCAGCATTCTGAACTCGGAAGTTTTTCCTTCCATTGCGATGTCTCGATTCCCGAGAAAAAGATTCCCGAACTGCTGTTCTGCGATAATGACACCAACATCCGCCGGCTTTTCGGAGAGGCCGATGCGAAAGGTTTTTTCAAGGATGCTTTCCATGAATGCGTGGTTGACGGCAATCGCGCTGCGATCAATCCGGATCGCACCGGCACCAAATGCGCCGCGTATTATCAACTCACGATTCCAGCCAGTGAAGCAGTGTGCGTGCGGTTGCGGTTGAAATCGGAAACTGGCGGCGGGACGCCGCCCGAACCCGCAGGCGCGGACGCCTGCGCTGCATCGAAGAATTCCGCATTCCAGCCATTTGCGGATTTCGATTCGATTTTTGAAACGCGGATTCGTGAAGCGGACGAGTTTTATTGCGAGTTGCAAAAAGACTTGTTGAATGCGGACGCGCGCCATGTTCAGCGTCAGGCTTTGGCGGGAATGATCTGGAGCAAGCAATTCTATTACTACGATATCCCTGAATGGCTGGCCGGTGATTCCGCGCAACCCGCGCCGCCACCCGAAAGAAAACACGGACGCAATTGCGACTGGACGCATCTCAACAACGCCGATGTGATTTCGATGCCGGATAAATGGGAGTTCCCGTGGTACGCATCGTGGGACCTGGCGTTCCATTGCATTCCCTTTGCGCTGATTGATCCGGCGTTTGCCAAGTCGCAACTTATCCTGCTGACGCGCGAATGGTTCATGCATCCGAACGGGCAACTGCCGGCTTACGAATGGGCGTTTGGCGATGTGAATCCGCCTGTTCATGCGTGGGCCACCTGGCGTGTTTTCCAGATCGATCGCAAGCAGCGTCGCGCCACGAATCCAAAAGACTCCGGCGATCTTCCATTCCTTGAACGCGTGTTTCACAAACTGCTTTTGAATTTCACCTGGTGGGTGAATCGCAAGGACGCACAGGGTCGAAATATTTTTCAGGGCGGCTTTCTCGGGCTCGACAACATTGGCGTGTTCGATCGCAGCAAACCGTTGCCGAACGATGGTTACATCAATCAGGCCGACGGCACGAGCTGGATGGCGATGTATTGTCTGAACCTGTTGCGCATTGCGCTGGAGCTGGCAAAGCACAATCCGGTTTACGAAGACATTGCCACCAAATTTTTCGAACACTTTTTGAACATCGCCGCGGCGATCAATTCCGAAGAAGACGATTCCGGATTGTGGGATGAAGAGGACGAATTTTATTACGACGAACTGCGCACGCCCGGCGGACGGGAAATCACCTTGAAAGTCCGGTCGATGGTCGGACTGATTCCGCTCTTCGCTGTGGAAACTTTGGAGCCGAAATTGTTGAAGCAGCTTCCGGAATTTTCGGCGCGAATGCAGTGGTTTCTGGAGAACCGGCCCGATCTCGCGAAACTCGTTTCACGCTGGCAGGAACACGGCGATTGCGCCCGTCATCTGCTTTCACTTCTGCGAGGTCATCGCATGAAATGCCTGCTGCGCCGAATGCTGGATGAAACGGAATTTCTTTCCGATCACGGCGTCCGCGCACTTTCGAAGGTGTACGAACGCAATCCCTACCGCATCGAAATCAAAGGCGTCACGCACGAAGTGCCTTACTGGCCGGCGGAATCACTGAATGGATTGTTCGGCGGCAATTCCAACTGGCGCGGACCGGTCTGGATGCCGGTGAATTTCCTGATCATCGAATCGCTGCAAAAATTTCATCATTATTACGGCGACGATTTCAAAATCGAATGTCCGACCGGTTCAGGAAACTTGATTACGATCAATGAAGTTGCGGATGAACTCGCGCGTCGGCTGGCAAAATTGTTTTTGAAAGGCGAAGACGGTCAGCGCCCGGTTTTGAAATATCATCCGAAGCTGGCGACTGATCCGCATTTCAAAGACTACGTGTTGTTCCATGAATATTTTCACGGCGACAACGGCCGCGGAGTGGGCGCCTCGCATCAAACCGGTTGGAGTGGATTGATTGCAAAACTGCTGCAACCGCGGCGCGGCTCTGCTCCCGTCGCTCCGAAAACCGGGAGCGGAGGCTGAATCACGAATCACACAAGCGCGTTGGCAGCGGGTGCGCTTCCCGTTAGATTACCGGTTCAATGTCGAAGTTCAGCAACATCGCCGCGTATAAATTTGCGCCGCTCACGGATCTTGGCCCGCTGCGCCAACGTCTGCTCAGCCTGTGCAAATCCTGGAGCTTGCGCGGCACCATTCTTTTAAGCCCGGAAGGCATCAATCTTTTCGTCGCCGGCGCGCCGGAAAAAATTGAGCTGCTGCTGATCGAATTGCGATCCATTCCCGGCCTGGCTAATCTCGAAGTGAAACAGAGCGCGAGCGATCATCAGCCGTTCAACCGGATGCTCGTTCGTCTGAAGAAAGAAATCATCGCGTTCGGGATCGAAGGCATTGCGCCCGGCCAGCGGACTTCGCCGAAACTGCCGCCCAAAACTTTAAAGCAATGGCTCGATGAAGGCCGCGCCATCACGCTGCTCGACACTCGAAACGATTACGAAGTGAAGCTCGGCACGTTCAAAAATGCGCGCGCGATCGGCGTGAATCATTTCCGCGATTTTCCCACTGCCGTTCGCGAGCTTCCGCCCGAGTTGAAGGAACAGCCGATCGTGATGTTTTGCACCGGCGGAATCCGCTGCGAAAAAGCCGGACCGTTCATGGAACGCGAAGGCTTTCGAAATATTTTTCAGCTCGAAGGCGGTATTTTGAAATATTTCGAGGAATGCGGCGGAGCACATTACGACGGCGAATGTTTTGTATTCGATCAACGGGTTGGAGTGGATCCGCATTTGGCGGAAACGGATTCCACCCAATGTTTCGTCTGCCTCGTTCCCTTGAGCAAAGCCGAGCAGGAGGATCATCGCTACGTCCCCGGCAAATCGTGTCCGCATTGTTTTAAAACGGATGCGGAACGCATGGCGCTCACGATTGCCACGCGGCAGGTCGCAATCTCAAAATCGATTCAGCCGCTGCCTGGAAGCACTCCTTACGATAACTTTCGCCCGATCAATGTTCCGGAGGATTGCGATGGCGCGACGTTGCTTCACACCTTGTGCCGCGTCGTCCGGCATCTTTCGGCAGAACATTGGCAAAAGGAATTTGAGCACGGATTGATCTTGAATCACGAATTTCAAATCTGCTCAGCAACGCAAATCGTTCGTGCGGGTGAACGTTATCTGCACAAATTCCCCAACGTGGTTGAGCCGGACGTGAACGGCGCAATTCAGATTCTGCACGAAGACGAGGCATTGATCGTGGTGAACAAACCCGCGCCCTTGCCGATGCACGCGGGCGGCCGTTTCAATCGCAACACACTCCAGCACATTCTGAATCGAGTTTATCACCCGGAAAAACCGAAGCCGGCGCATCGGCTGGACGCGAATACGACCGGTGTGGTTTTACTGACGCGGACACGGCGTTTCGCGGCGTTGCTGCAACCGCAATTTGCGCGCGGTGAAGTGAAGAAATTTTATCTGGTTCGAGTTCAAGGTCAGCCGGAGGAGGATCGCTTCAGTTGCGACGCGCCGATCAGTTCCGAACCCGGCGAAGTCGGCACGCGGGAAATCGATTTCGAAGCGGGTTTGCCTTCGCGCACGGATTTTCGAGTGTTGAAACGGAACGCGGATGGAACGGCCTTATTGGAAGCTCGTCCACTGACGGGGCGAACCAATCAGATTCGCGTTCACCTGTGGCATCTCGGATTTCCTGTTTGCGGAGACGCGGTTTATCTATCGGGCAAGATTCTCGGAAAAACACAAACGCTTGCTCCTGAAGCTTCGCCGCTCTGCCTGCATTCGTGGCGTGTGGACTTTGTTCATCCGCTCACGAAGGAACGCGTTGAATTCACTGCACCGGAACCTGCCTGGGCTAAGGAGCCTTAAAATCGATTCGGAATTGGCTCGAAACTCAACGAGCGCGGCGCGCCCAACGCAGTTTGGCCGGAGAGGAACGTGGATTTGAACGCTGTTCATCGGGCGTGGGACGAATCACGTTTGGCGCGATCTCTGCATAAATGCCGTCGCGGAAGCCCGCCTGAAAGGACTTCTTCACCCGTCGATCTTCACCCGAGTGGAAGGTCAGGATAGCGACGCGGCCACCGGGCTTCAGGCAAAACGGAAGATTTCGCAAGAACATTTCCAGCGCGGAAAACTCTTCGTTCACGGCAATCCGCAACGCCTGGAAGACACGACGAATCGCCAGCGCTGTTGTTTCGGAATTTGTTTTTGGAAGCGCGGCGCGAATCGCACTGGCCAGATCCGAAGTGGTGGACAAACGTTTTCCGGCCAACGCCACTGCAATTTCCGCGGCCATCGGTTCATCGGCATTTTCCAAAAGCAACGTCGTCAAGGAAGCCGGATCGATTTTTTCCAAAAATGCGGCAGCGGACAGGCCTCGATCCGGATTCATTCGCATGTCGAGTGGCCCCTCGAACTTGACAGAAAACCCGCGGGCGGGATCGTCGATCTGCATCGAGGAGACGCCCAAGTCAGCGAGAATAACATCCGCTCCGACCCGGCCCCTTTGCGCGAGAGCTTTCGCAATTCCGGCAAAGTTGCTCCGAATGGCTAGAAAAGCTTCAGGTCCAAATCCAAGCGCGCGCAGGCGCATTTCGGTCTTCGGCAACTCGATTGGATCCACATCCAGGCCGAGCAACATTCCGCCCGGCTGAATTCGTGAGAGAACTTCCCGCGCGTGCCCTCCATAGCCCAAAGTGCAATCGACGGCGACGTCCCCAGGCTGAGGAGCGAGCGCATCCATAATTTCCGCAACCATGATCGGACGATGCGAACCCGCGGGAGTTTTTCCGGACGCCAGGATTTTTGCAATTGTCTCCTCGTGCGCTGCCGGATCGCGCTCTTTATATTTTTCTTCGAAACGGCGGGGGTATTTTCCTGCATATCGCGGGCGGCGCCGATGAGTTGTTTCTCGTGGCAAAGGTTGATCGGGCTCGTGTTCCGGCATGTTGGAAATTTTGAAGCGCCGTTCTCAAGTTCGCCAGATTCTTATGCGCTACTCGGAAAATTGCTTTTCGTCGTGTGACTTCTTCTGATGCTTGCGTTCAACATCGCCTCGACGACGAGAACGATCTGAAGGCTTGGCTTCCTCGTAAAATTTTTCGTTCATTTTTGCTTGAGCACCTTCGGTCAGAAAACGACGGGCGAAGGTCAGAGCTTTGTTCGAAGCTCCCGCGACGACGGTTCGATCTCCACGCATCATTGCGCGATAACCAATTTCCGCAACTTTCTGAGGGGCCATCACGTGTGCCTTCTGAAACGCCTTTGTCTCCATCATTCCTGCTTTGGGGAAAAAGTCCGTGTCCGTCGGCCCGGGGCACAGGGCCGTAACGGATATGTTCGTCTCTTCGAGTTCAATTGCCAACGCTTCCGTAAACGACAGCACAAAAGCTTTGCTGGCATGATAAACCGACATCAATGGACCGGGTTCAAAACCGGCAATCGAGGCAGTCGTTAAAAGACGCCCGCGATTTCTTGAAATCATTCCAGGCAAAAACAAATGAGTAAGAGACAACAACGCTTCAATGTTTACGCGAACGATGGAGAACCCCTGCTCTAACGGAACTTCCCAAAATTTTCCGCGGAATCCTAAACCTGCGTTATTGACGAGGATACCAACCTGAATTCCCTCACGTTCGACGAAATCAAAAATCCGCTGCGGCGCCCCCGAATCTTCCAAATCAGCCCCGACAACTTGCACAGCAATGTTGTGCTTTGTCGCAATCTCGGTCGCTATCGTGTAAAGTTCCGCTTCGATCCGGGATGTTAATACAAGGGGATGCCCGTGTTTGGCAAATTCGTGGGCGAGCGCCAATCCAATTCCGCTGCCGGCTCCGGTGATTAAAGCAGTTTCTACTTTCATGCATTAACCTCCGAAAAGGCAGGCAGGTTTGCAATTGGGTTGCGGAGCTACCAGATCGCAGACTTCAGATCATCAGTGTACAAACAAAAACACCCGGAGAAATCTCCGGGTGTTGATTGAAAGACTGGCGGCGACCTACTCTCGCAGAATCTATAAGACTACTACCATCGGCCCTGCAGCGTTTGACGGCCGTGTTCGGAATGGGAACGGGTCGGACCACTGCGGTATTGCCACCAAAGTTTTGGCGCATTCGCCTTCGAGCTGCCGCTCGGGGCGGGTCAGATTATCCTGACTTACGCAAACTCTTAAATTTATAAAGAACACCGAAACTATCTGGAATTCTCTGAAAACTACACACAGGGTTCTTGGGTTATCCAATTCGCGAGTTAAAATCGCATTTTCTTCCGAAGAAGAAAAAAGCGATCAAGCCGCACGACCGATTAGTACTGGTCGGCTGAAAGGATTACTCCTCTTACACGTCCAGCCTATCAAACGGGTAGTCTGCCCGTGGTCTTTAGGGAGCTTGCGCTCCGGGAAACATTATCTTGGGATGAGCTTGGCACTTAGATGCTTTCAGCGCTTATCTCTTCCGCACATGGCTACGCAGCGATGCCCCTGACGGAACAACTGCCACACCAGAAGTGCGTCTAACCCGGTCCTCTCGTACTAAGGTTAGAACCCCTCAAGTTTCCT
>DASTXC010000070.1:0-46312 GCA_035765675.1 Verrucomicrobiia bacterium | reverse complement strand
TTTGGGGTTTTAACCCTTTGACACGGCCCCGTTAAATTCCCTTGAATGAGACCAGCCGGGTCGAAGTCCAAGTTGGACGTTTCGAAGTTCTGAGCGAAGCTCAGCATTAATCATGAGGCACTGGGTTTGGTTTTTAATTTGCATTGCCGCGGCCGCAGGGATGGTGATCGGCGGCTTGATGATCCCGGCGCATCTGCGCGCTGTGGACGATACCGTACTCGAACGCGCCGCGCTGAATACTCCCGCATTGATCGGACAAGGCCTGGCGCTGGCTTACGAGAAAAAATTCGGCCCGGCGCAAATGTTGTCCGCAGCCGCGCAACTCAAACGCATTCCCGGACGTGAAAAACTCGAAAGTGCCGTCGCCACACTGGCAGAGCAATCGCCAGAACTGAAACGTCACGGGCTGGTTGAAAGCGGCACGATTGGTTCGCTTTTCGAAACCACTAACGCCACTTCGTCAGATCCGGAACCGGTCACGCCATTCATCATTCACACGGAAACCCGCGAAGCAGCGCTTGGCCTTCTGAATCATTCCTCCAGCCTCGCTGTGCTGGAGCTGATGCGATTCCGCGACGTGACCAACACAGTTCTGCTTCCACCTTCATCGTCAGCTTCCGGTCAAGCGATTGATGCCGCGATTGCCATCTGCGGATTGTTGCTGGAAGGACATCATCTCAGCACGACCTTCAGCAACACGCTGACGTCGCTGGCGATCTCCGCGAATCTCAACGGCAAAACTGAACCGCTGGAGCAGGTGCTGATGGATTTCATGGCGCTCGGACAGCGATTCAACTGGGGGCAACTGGTCGCGTTCGTCAGTTCCATCGATGATCCCGAAACGTTGCGGTTGCAGGTGAATCTGGTCCGCAAAGCCGAGGCGCAATTGCCAATTCTTTTTTCCGCCGTGCAGATCTCTTCGGATCCGAACGCGGTGGCGAAATATCTGGTGGAGTTCGATCAAACCGGGCTCTCGGATCTTGGCGCGAGTTTGCGTTATGGCGCGGGCGGCGTGAATGAACTGCTGCGGCGCAATCAGCGTTTGCACATTTCGAAGTTCCAGCCGCTCTTTGCGGATTGGTGCTTGCGGTCGCCATGGACGGCGTTGACAGTAAAATGGATTTTATACCTGCTCGGCGGTTTTCTGCTGGCGATGGCGCTGCACCTGGCGCGGCCGCAGCCGGTGGGTCTCGAACGTCCGTTGCAGGTGCGCGGGATTCATCTCGCCCGCGAATTTTTATTTGGGCTGGGTTTCCTGCTCGTTGTGCTGCTCTTGAGCGAGCCGTTTCTCGCTCAGGAAAGTCAAAGAGTGGATTTTCCGCTTCGGCTGCGTTTGCCCACGGTGGGCAGCGCCGCTCCCGCAGGAACGCCCGGCAGTCAAACCACGTTTATGAATCCTGAAGTTCTGATCACGATGTCGATCTTCTTCGTGCTCCAGGCACTGCTCTACATCATGTGCCTTGTGAAGCTCGCGGAAATCCGCCGCCAAAAAGTCGGGCCGCGCATCAAACTCCGGCTCCTTGAAAACGAAGATCATCTGTTCGATTCCGGACTGTACCTCGGGTTCCTGGGAACGATCGTTTCCTTTGTCCTGACTTCGCTCCACGTCTTCCAACATCTCAATCTGATGGCAGCGTATTCCGCGACCTCGTTCGGCATTTTGTTCGTCGTGCTGTTCAAGGTGGTTCATCTCCGGCCCGCGCGGCGCAAGCTGTTGCTGGAAGCGGAAACCGCGGGCCCGGTTGAGCCTGCCGCTCCGACGCATCCTTTCGCCGCGCCCTTATGAATCGCAGCATCCTGATTGTCATCTGCGACTTTCTGTTGATCAGCCTGCTGATGTTCTCCAGCACGGACATCAACAAGGTTTCGCAGGAAGGCGTGGCGAGCGCGAATCTGAAGCTGGAGACCACGACCAATAACGTCGAAACCACTGGCAAAGATCTCGCCGCAGTCATGCAGCTCGCGCTCAACGAGGAACGTAAGAATCGCGAGCAATTGCTCGGCGAATTGTCCCAGGCCCGCAACGCCGCCAGCGAACGCGAACGCGCGGCGCAAACGCTGGAGGAACAATTGCAATCCCGCGAACAGGCAGCCCGGCAATTGCAACAGCAGACCGAACTTCTGCAACAGCAATTCGCCGCCGCTCAAACCAACATTCAACAATTGAATCAACAACTGCAAAGCACGACCGGTGAAGCGTCGCTTTCGAAAGAACGCCTCGCGGAGACGGAAGCTGAAGCGCGGCGCAAAGCGGAAGAAGCCGCAGCCTTGCAGAAGCAGCTCGAAGCTCTGGCGCGCAGCAATCAAATGGTGCTGAACGAAAAACAACAGCTCGCCAGCCGTTTGCAGGTGGCCGAAGTGGAACGACGCCACGCCGCCGAACAGGCCGCGGCGATGCAGGAGCAGGTGAAGATTGAACGCGAAGAAAAAGCCAAACTCGCGGAAGGCGTGAAAGTTCTCGCCAGCAAATCCGGCCAGCTCGCGCAGGAGATTCGCGAAAACCGCGCACTCGCGCCCAATACCATTTTCAATAGCTTTATCAGCAATCGTGTCGAAGCCAGAATCAGCGCGGTGCGATCCGGATTTTTCGGCAATGAAACCGGCCGGCGAAAGGAAACGCAGACGGTGCTGATCACCGATGGAACAAACACCTACGCGTTGTGCCACGTTCAGGACACGCCGCTGACGCTGTTCTCGCCGGGAACGGATTGGGAATCATTGACCGGCGCGTTGAACCACAAGGGCAAGCAAGTGTTGATTCGTTCCTTGTCCTTCAATTTCCACGATCCGCGCGTGGTCTGGATGCCGGTGAGCGATGCGGACGTTAAAGCGCTTGGCAGCGAGGTGTATCGCACGTCATCGGATCCGTTCAAATTCCAGGACGCGGTATTGGTCGGAGCGAATGAAGGTTATTATGGCGAATGCCGGTTTCAGATTGATCTCACCACGCCGGATTACGTGAAGCTCGACAACAGTTTTCTGAAAGGATTGTTCGGCAAATTCAATCCATCCCGCGGCGATCTGGTTTTCAGCAAAACCGGCGAACTCCTCGGCATCATGGTAAACGGCAGCTATTGCATGATGATTCGGAACTTCGATGCTGGGGCAACCCTGCGATTCGGCAACGACGTTCGCGCGCAACGCACCGGCGAAGTGCTGTCCGCGCTTTACGGCCAGGTGATGCAGATGCCGATGAAGTTGCAGTGAACGAAGCGGGAACCAACGCAACGGCGCAATGAGGCCAAGGCGCAAAGTGGGTTAATTAATTGAATCAGATTTACAAGCCACTGATCGTTCATAGTCGAGTATCTCGGAAGCATTAAATTTCTCGAGCCTTTGCCCCTCCGCGTCTTTGCGTTGAAAATTCCGTGCTGCGCCTGACTGTTTTCTCATTTCTAAATCTCCTGCCGACGATTACTTTTCCCGGCTTATGAAAGAGCGGTTCAATTCCATCGAATCCGTCATCGCCGATTTGCGGAAGGGCAAAATGGTGATCGTGGTGGACGATGCCGATCGGGAAAATGAAGGCGATTTGATTCTCGCCGCCGAATTCGTCACGCCCGAGGCAGTCAATTTCATGGCCAAATGGGGACGCGGTCTGGTCTGTGTGCCGACGACTTCGGAACGCCTGCAGCAACTCGGCATCGAGCGCATGGTGAAACAGAATCGCGAAAGTTTTAAAACCGATTTCCAGATCAGCGTCGATGCCGCGCACGGAATCGGCAGCGGCATCAGCGCGGCGGATCGTGCGGAAACGATTCGCATCATGGCCGAGCCTACGGCGATGCCGAATGATCTCGTTCAGCCGGGACACGTTTTTCCGTTGCGCGCCTGCGCGGGCGGCGTATTGCAACGCGCGGGCCACACCGAAGCCGCCGTCGATCTCGTGAAGCTCGCGGGCTGCCGTCCGATCGGCGTGATCTGTGAAATCATGAGCGACGACGGCACGATGGCGCGATTGCCGCAGCTCTTGAAATTCGCGAAGAAACACAAGCTCAAGCTCTGCACGATTGCCGATCTGATTCAATATCGCCGCACGCGCGAGAAGCTGGTGGAGAAGATTGAAATCGTGAAAATGCCGACCGATTACGGCGATTTCATGTTGCATTTGTATCGATCCAAACTGGACGGGCAGCATCATCTCGCGCTCGTTCACGGCGATCTGGCGGGAAAGAAAAATGTGCTGGTGCGCGTTCACAGCGAGTGTCTGACCGGCGATGTGTTTGGTTCGCGCCGATGTGATTGCGGACCGCAATTGCATCAGGCCATGCGGCAGATTTCTGAATCCGGCGCAGGAGTGCTGGTTTACATGCGCCAGGAAGGACGCGGCATTGGGCTCGCACCGAAAATTCAGGCCTACAAATTGCAGGAGCAGGGTTACGACACCGTCGAGGCCAATCAGAAACTCGGCTACGGAATGGACCTGCGCGAATACGGGCTGGGGGCGCAAATCCTGGCGGATCTCGGATTGAAAACCATTCGTTTGCTCACGAACAATCCAAAGAAAATCGTCGGTCTGGAAGGCCACGGATTGAAGATCGTGGAACAGGTTCCAATTCGCACTCATGCGAATCCGCACAACGCGCGTTATCTCGAAACGAAGCGCAAGAAGATGGGGCATCTTCTGTGATTTGCGACGAGCGATTTACAATTTACGAACAAGGCCAGGCATGTTGACGAAGATTAAAGCGGTTCAACCAAGAAGAAATTCCGGCGCGAAGTTTGCCATTGTGGCATCGGAGTACAACGCCGAGTTTGTCGATTCGATGTTGAAAGCGGCAAAAGCGGAGCTGAAACGTGCGGGCGCGAAGGTTCAGGTGGTGCGCGTTCCCGGCGCTTACGAAATTCCCATTGTCGCCGCGGCTCTGGCGCGAACGGAAAAGATTTCAGCGATCATTTGTCTGGGAGTGATTTTGCGCGGGCAAACCGTTCACGCGCAGCACATTGGCGATTCTGTGAGCCGGGCATTGATGCAAATTCAATTGAAAACGGAAGTGCCGGTGATTCACGAAGTGTTGCTGCTGGAGAACAAAGAACAGGCGCGGGTTCGTTGTCAGGACAAGAAACACAATCGCGGAATGGAAGCCGCGCAAACGGCTTTGCAAATGGCGGACGTGATGGCGCAACTACGCTGAAGCGGGCACGTCGAGTTTTGCTTGGCCTATTTTGGCAAGCTGTTGATTTATAAAATTCCGCCAGACCTCGTTCGGTTCCCAGATTTGGCGCAGCGACTTTTCCGCAATGCTTCGATCAGTTCCCATTCGCAAACGATGGAGGAAAACAAACGCGGCAACGCGGCAGTTCACAACGCAGTGCACGAATACTTTCTGACCGCCGCAGCTTTCCAGAAAACGCGTGAATTGTTCGAAATCCTGATCCTTAGGCGCATCGAACTTCACCGGAATATGGACGTAAGTCATTTCCTGCGACGTAACCAGTTCGCCTTCATTCGCGATCGCGCCGTCCGACGTGGGCAGTGCCAGATTGATCACGACTTCGAATCCCGCCTGTCGAATCAACGGAAAATCTTCCGGCCTGGGCATGCCGCCGGTCGCGAGTTGATCGCTGATTTCCAGATAGTTCTCGATGTGTTTCAGATTTTCCATCGGTTCGAAAAGCAAATGGTTTTTGGTGGTTCAATACGATTCCGCGTTCTTCGTCGGCAAACCTTTTACGATGGCTACGCTGGCGGAAGTTCCCAATCGCGTTGCGCCCGCGGCAATCATCGCTAATGCAGTTTCCGCATCGCGAATTCCGCCGGACGCTTTCACGCCGAATTTCGATCCGACAGTTTCGCGCAGAAGCTTCACGTCGTCTAAAGTCGCGCCGGTGCTGTTGAAGCCGGTGGAGGTTTTGACAAATTGCGCGCCGCTTTCGAGAACCAGTTCGCAGCCGCGGATTTTTTCCTCGCGACTCAACAAAGCGGTTTCGAGAATCACTTTCACCGGGCGTTCGTCAGCGGCCTCCACCACGTCCCGCAACTCGCGCAAAACGTATTTATCATTTCCGTCCTTCAGCCGGCCAAGGTTCATGACGACATCAATCTCCTGAGCGCAGTCGTCGATTGCGGCTTCGGTTTCAAAACGTTTCACATCGCCGGACATCGCGCCGAAAGGGAATCCCACGACGCAAGCGATTTTCACGTCGGTGTCTTCAAGCAGCGTTCGCGCGTGATCCACCCAACCGCCGTTGACGCAGACACTGTGGAATTTGTGTTCCCGCGCTTCGGCGCAAAGTTTTTCAATATCGCGCGCCATGGCGTCCGGCTTCAGCAAAGTGTGATCGATGTAAGCCGCCAGTTCCGCGGGCGTCAGCGTTTGGATTTCCATACCAGGGTCAACGTGCGGCAGAGCGTTTGCCGGGTCAATGTCGGATGAAGTTTTGCGGAACTCCGGCGGAACGCCTGGCAAATGGCAGGCGATGGATTTATCAATCTCACGCTTGCGTTTCGGGGCGGCGAACTTCTAGGTTCGGGTTGTGAAAAAGTCCACGTTGATCCTCCTGCTGTCCGCGGTTGCGATGTGCGGTTGCGCCCGGAATTACACGATTGTCACGAACAACGGATCGCAGATCGGCGCGCTGGGAAAGCCGCGGTTGAACGACGATGTTTACCTTTACAAGGATCTACAGGGCCGAAGAAATTCCATTCCCGCGGGACGCGTTCGGGAAATTGCGCCATCGTCAATGATCACCGGACCCGCAACGCAGTTCAATCCAAAGCCAAGATAGTCGCCGATCTCCGCGTTCTCAGCGACGACGTGGGGCGAGAAATTTCTCCACGTATTTGCCGAGCAGATCGGCTTCGAGATTCACCCAATCGCCTTTTTTTCGCTCCCGCAAGGCGGTGACTTCATACGTGTGCGGAATGATCCAGATGCGGAAACTTTCCCGGTTTACCGCCGCAACTGTCAGGCTGATTCCGTCCACAGCGATGGAACCCTTCGAAATCACATAGCGCAGGACTTCGGGTGGCGCGATGATGTCGAGAACGTGATCCTGCCCGGCGCGTTCCCAGCGAATGATTTTTCCCGTTCCATCCACGTGGCCGGTGACGAAATGGCCGCCAAATTCCGCGCCCGCGCGAATCGGGCGTTCGAGGTTTACGCGGGAGCCGGGTGAAGTGAATTGAAGATTGGTGCGCTGCCACGTTTCCTGAAGCAGATCAAACTGGACCAGACGGACGTTGCCGCGCCGGGAAATTTTCACCGCAGTCAGGCAACAGCCGTTTACCGCGAGACTGTCTCCAATCTTCAATCCGCGAACAACTTTGTTCGCCCGCAAGGTCAGCTCAATCGATCGCGCAGTTGGCCGGATGCGATCCACGATGCCCGCTTCTTCGATAATGCCGGTAAACATTCCGGCCAAGCTAAAGTCCGCGCGCAGTGTCGTCGAGCCGGGTTTTGTCAGAGAACGATCCGCAGTTGGTCTGTCAGTGCGAGCACATGATCCATCTTTTCCTGCAAAACAGTTTCCATGCAGATTTGCGAACGGCATGGAACTAGCAACCATCAGATAGAATTTCCCATGAGAAATCGGCTGCCACGAACGTTAGTCAAAGGATTCCTCGGCGTATTCCTCCTCGTAGGATTCGCTTCCGGAATCGACGGTGCCTTCGGACCTCCCCCCGTGATCGCTGTCCAACCTTTGGGCATCAGTGTCCTGAATGGAGGCGATGCGCTGTTCGCCGTGGTTCCCGTAAGCATTACCCCGATGTCATTCAAATGGATGCACGATGGAAAAAAAGTCGGCGGGAACAGCAGCCTGCTGCTGGTTCACAGCGTAAGCAACAAAGACGCTGGGGATTATTGGGTGGAAATCACTAATGGCGGCGGAACGACGGTCAGCGAAAAGGTAAAACTGCTGATTTTGACTGAGCCTGTCGAATCCGTCGTAAACCTGCTTCCGGGTGGAATGAGAACGAACGGATTTCGCCTGGAACTTAAAGGTAAAGTGGGAGGGAATTACATCATTATGGCATCCAGCAACATGGTTGACTGGGTCGCTATTTCTACCAACGCTGCTCCAACCGGCGAGGTCAGTTTCACGGATACCAACGCGGTCAACCTAAGTTTCCGTTATTACAAGGCCGTGTCGCGGGACGAATTCCAGACCAATAATTAGCCGGCGCTGCTGCTGATTTGAGCGTTTGCACCGACCGTCGCTTGGTTGGATTTCCTATTCTCTTCGGAAATCTCTCCACGCCAACAGACTTCTCCGCCCGTCAGTCTTCGCCTTTTTCGATGTCTTCGATTCCGTGCAGGCGTTCATCCGCGCGTTTGTCGGTCAACACTCGCCAGATGCACCAGACGAAAAGGGTCACAACGAAACCGACAGACACCGACATTGTGAACCAGCCTCCAGGGGTCATGATTTTGTCTCCTTCTTTTTGGAATCGCCGATCTTGTCCCATCGCCGCCCTGCCGCTGCCGTGGTGATGAGAAAGAAAATGATCGTCACCGCAATCAATCCAATGCTGAATCGCGCCACGGGATCCGAATGCGGGCCCACTAAATCGGTGACGTAACTGGTCGGTTTGAATTCACCCGTGGAAGGATTCCAGCCGAACACATTGAACAACACCCAGAACGCGAAAATGGTTAGCAGATACAGCGGACAGACGTATTTGATGATTGGCTTGAAGAAACCGGGAATTCGGATCGCCGCGCCTTTGTGCGCTTCTTCCCAGGCTTTTTCAATTCCGACGACCCAGCCGAACACAATGATGATGATGCTCGCCATCACAAAAATCAGGAATGTGCCGACCCAGAAATCAATCGTGTCCAGCGCTTTCAAATCTTTGCTGAAGTAAACGACAAACAAACAGCCGATCGCCGTCAGCAATCCCAGCAGACTCACGGATTGTTTGCGATTCAATCCCAAGCCTTCCTCCAGAAATGCAATGCCGGGTTGCAGCATGGAAAGCGAACTGGTGATGGCTGCCAGGAACAGTAGAAAAAACCATGCGGCCCCAAAAAACCAGGACGCTGGCATGTGCGAGAAAACCAACGGTAACACTTTGAATCCCAGACCGAAGGTTCCCTGTCCGACAATTCCCGCCGCACCGAGAAAGATAAACGCCGCCGGAACCGTGATCAGTCCGCCCAACCCCACTTCGCAAAACTCATTTGCCGCGGTTGCGGTCAACCCACTCAGAACGACGTCATCTTTGTTCGAGAGATAACTGGAATACGTCACAATCACGCCGAATCCCACCGAGAGCGAAAAGAAGATCTGCCCCGCCGCCGCCAGCCAAAGATCAGGTTGTTTCAATTGTTGCAGGATGTCCGTCCCCGGATTCCACATGTGGCCCAGGCCATTGATCAAGCTCTGATCAGGCTTGGAGGCGTCCGGCGTTCCGAGGGTCAGCACTCGAACCAGAACAATCAGCGCCAGGAGAATCAACGCCGGCATTCCCCATTTGCAGAACGTTTCAATGCCCTTGGAAATGCCGCGATAAATGATGACGAAGTTCAACGCGAAGACGAGCACCAGAAAGACGACGACCTGATTATGTCCGTGGCTGATCGTCAATCCATTCTCCGTCGCGCCGACAAACCTCGCCCAAAAATCTCCGTAAGCGGCCACATCGCTGCCGAGGTTCAGCTTTCCGGTCATCGAATACCACGAATAGCCGAGGCACCACGCTTCGATGAAGACGTAGTACATGTAAATCGTCACCGGAATAATTGCGCCGAGTACACCAATGTACTTGCCGGCTGGATGCCGCACGAGCGCGTGAAAAATTCCCGGACTGGAACGAAATCCCTTTTGTCCCGCGTATCGTCCAAGTGTCCATTCCGCCCAGCAGATGGGAATGCCAAGGATGAGCAGCGAAATAAAATAGGCGATCATGAACGCGCCGCTGCCGTATTTGGCGGCCAATCCTGGAAAGCGCAGAAAATTGCCCAACCCCACCGCGCTGCCTGCGACGGCCAGAATCACGCCCAGTCTCGAACTCCAAACTTCTTTCGTAGAACCGGTGGTCATGGGACAGAGTTACTACAAGGCTTTCGCCGCATTCACCAGCCGGAATTCAAGAACCCAGGCAGGTCTTGTCCACGGATGCGAACCGTCGGCGATTCCGATCGGGCGTCAGATTGCGCTGAGTGCAAACAGCTGGAGGTTTTGAAAAGAAGAATCAGCGCTTCAACGCCTGCTCGAGCCATATCCTTTGGGCGACTCCATCAATCTCAATTGCGGATCAATGTGTCCCTTCCGGGTAGCCACGTTGCGCAACGAATTTTCTTCGACATTCTCATTTCCCCATTGATGCCACCCCGCTCTTGGAAAACGCGCAAAGAGTTCGAGATAAGGACCGGGCGAACAGGCTTCAATCAAATTGTACAACTCATCGGGTTTGCGGGAATGTTCCCGTTTACGCGTGGATACAAGATTGACCTGCGTTCGGCCTGGCTGAAGCGTTCTCATGCTGCCCCGCACACCAAACAAAATCAGTTCGGTCACGTTTCGAAAATAGAAACCCACTCCGCGCCCATCCGGGCCGCCATCCTTCCGAACTTTGTACCATACGAGATTGGATTTGTAGGTGAATCCCCAGGCTTCCATCACCTTGAATCCTTCCTGCAGCAGCGCATTGGGAACCCACAGATACAAATGCGATTTCGCGGCCGCCAGTTTGGCGATGGGCAGCTCCATGATTTCTTTCAGTTCCATGGTGGGATAACGCAGCAGGCGCTTGTGTTCGGGAGCCATTTTCCCGGTGCGATTCTGAAATTGCCAGGGCGGGTCGGCCAGAATCGTGGAATAGGGGCCGTTCGCTTTTCCGAGAAGATCTTCCGACGGATTCACCTGTGGAATGCTGACAATATTGCTCATAGTTCAAGATTTCAGAGAAACGACGCCGGCAGGAATCCCGATCAACAACAACGGGCAGGGATTTCCGACGCCTCGCTTCACGCGGTCTTCCAGTTTTCTCCAGTGCGTGGTGGCCTCGCCGAATTTATCGGCGACAAACGCATGCGCCCACCCTTTTTCAAAGGATCCTTTCGACAATGCGCCAGCTTCGTACAATTTCCGCTGACGCGGTGTCGGCGTATAAAAGTCTGAAAGCTTTTCGATGGTATCAATGCCTTCCGCTCTCGCGAAGTGTTCAACCAAATCCCGCAAACCGTCGTGCAGAGATTTTCCGCGCGTGACAATCGCACCAATCGAAATGACGCCGTCCGCATGCAATCGCTTGAAGTTTTCCAGATCCCGGTCGAAAAATGGATCTTTGTTGTTCCACTCAATTTCCAGGGCCAGAACGCCAGACGGAAAATGTTTTACATGATCGATCTCGTGTGAAATGGATTCCTTCTCCACACCGTCCACGATTTTCCGGATTTCGAAACGGTGTTTCTTCCAGCCCGCTTCTGCCAGAGAATTGCGCAAACGTTGTGTGCCTTTGCCTTCGCCGCCACCTCCCAGAATCAGTTCTTTGGCGGGAATCTGAATTTGAGACAGGATATTCTCCAGCAGCCCGACGGCATCCGGCATGTCATGTTTCAGAATCGCTTCTGCATGATGCAGCGCGAGAATTTCGAATCCCTGTGCTTTGAGTTGATCAAACATTAACCGAAAAAGTATCCATCGAATTCAGATCGGATCGCAGTGTCTCTCAATGATTTTTCAAACGCAAACAGGAAAGGCTCGACTCGCTTTTTTCCAAGAAAAGTTCTTTAAAGTTTGACGTCACTCTCTGTCCTACTTACCGTTCGGTAGTTTTCCCATGGCCAAGACTGTCAATCATGCGGTGTCCGCGACGCGCGAACAGATTCTTCACGCGGCGCTCAAACGTTTTGCGCACAGCGGCTACTCGGCCGCATCGGTTCAGCAGATTGTCAATGACGCCCGGCTTTCCAAGCCGACGCTTTATTATTATTTCCGCGACAAAGCCGGACTGTTTCAGGCGCTGGTGGATGAAGCTCATGACGAGCGCTTTCGCCTGATGCAAACCGCCTGCAAGGGATCGAACGACATCAAGGTTCAACTAACCGAAATTCTCACCGCGTTGTTCGATTACCTGCAAAAGAATCGCGAACTGATGCGAATCTCGTTTGCCACCGCTTTTTCCGCGCCGGGCGAAATGCCGGAAGGTCTGCGCTATTGCGAGAAATGCGAGCGCAATTTCGAGTTCATTCACGCGCTGATGAAGAAAGGCCAGTCGGCGGGAATTCTGGACAAACGCTTTGACGCGCGGGAACTGGCGTTCGGTTTCAATGGACAGTTGAACTCCTATCTGGTCTCGCAATTATTGATGCCCGATTGCGCTTTGGACCGAAAAACTGCCGGGCGAATTGTCGAACTCTTTTTAGCTGGCGCGGCTGCAAAAAAACGCCGAGCTTGACCGGCTTTCAAATCTAAGGACGAACATGAAACGGAAAATCGCAAGTGCCATAATTATCGTGGTGGTTGTTTTTGGCGGACTGGCTGGAATCAAAACGTTGCAGATTCAAACGTTGATGGCCGCCGGCAAAGCCTTCGTTCAACCGCCTGAATCCATTTCCTCCGCCTTCGCCCGCCAGGAACGCTGGCAGGAAACACTCGAAGCCATCGGATCCATCAGCGCCGTTCAGGGTGTGACCATCACGCCAGAAGTCGCGGGCACCATCAGTGAGATCGACTTCGAATCCGGCGCCGTGGTTCAGAAAGGCGATCTGCTGGTGCGACTCGATACTTCATTGGAGGAAGCCCAGCTCCGCGCGCTCGAAGCGCAGGCGCATCTTGCAAAAATCAATGCCGAACGGGTTCGCAGTCTGCGCGCTGACAACACCGTTTCGCAATCGGAACTCGACACCGCCGAGGCGACGTTGAAACAGATGGAAGCCAATGCTGATGCCGTCCGCGCCGCGATTGAGAAGAAGACCATCCGCGCACCGTTCGCTGGCAAACTCGGCATTCGCCAGGTAAATCTCGGCGAATATCTCGACACGGGAAAGCCGATCGTTTCATTGCAGGCATTGTCGCCGGTGTACGTGGATTTTTCGCTGCCGCAGCAAAATCTTTCCCAGATCAAAACGGGAATGCATGTGGTCGTCAGCATGGATACTTACCCCGGCCGCAAGTTTGAAGGCGCGCTGACGGCGATCAATCCCGATCTGAATTCCGTCACCCGCAGCATCCTTTTGCAGGCGACGCTGGAAAACACGAATCAACTGCTGCGGCCCGGCATGTATGCACGCGTGGAAGTGCAATTGCCTATCGAGAACGACGTGCTGGTCATTCCCGCTACGGCCATTCTCAGCAACCCTTATGGCGATTCGGTTTATCTCATCGAGGAAAGCACCAACGCCGCGGGCGGACTGGTGGTGCGTCAGCAATTTGTTCGCACCGGCCAGGCACGAGGCGATTTTGTGGCGGTGGAAAGCGGTTTGAAACCGGGCGTCAAAGTCGTTTCATCCGGCCTGTTCAAACTGCGCAATGGCATGTCCGTCGTGGAAAACAACGACATCGTGCCGAAAGCCACCGAAACGCCGCAGCCCCCGGATCGCTGATCTTAACTCAGGGAAAATCCCATGAAGTCAATTACCGACATTTTCATTCGCAAGCCGGTGCTGGCGCTGGTGGTCAATCTGGTGATTCTGATCGCCGGATTTCAAGCGATCAAAACGCTGAACGTCCGCCAGTATCCGCGCAGCGAAAACGCCACTGTCACCATCACGACGGTTTACGTCGGAGCCAGCGCGGAACTGGTGCGCGGTTTCATCACGCAACCGCTGGAACGCGCCATCGCGGCGGCGGACGGCATCGAATATCTGGAATCCAGCAGCAAACTGGGTTTGTCCACGATCACCGCGCGATTACGTCTCAATTACGATGCGAACAAAGCGCTTTCGGAAATCAATTCCAAGGTCAATCAGGTCCGCAACGATCTGCCGCCGGAAGCGGAAGTTCCAATCATCAATATTGAAACCGCAGATTCTCAATTCGCTTCCGCATATCTCAGCTTCACGTCGGACGTTCTCGAAGCGAATCAGATCACCGATTATCTCACGCGCATTGTGCAGCCGCGGCTTTCCGCGCTGGAAGGCGTGCAGCGCGCGGATATCCTGGGCGGACGCACCTTCGCAATGCGCATCTGGCTCAAGTCAGATCGCCTCGCTGCCTACAACATCAGCCCGAATGAAGTTCGCGCCGCGCTGGCTGCGAACAATTATCTCTCCGCCGTGGGCCGAACCAAAGGCGCGCTGGTGCAGGTGAATCTGACCGCGA
The DNA here is from genome assembly GCA_035765675.1 of Verrucomicrobiia bacterium. Lineage (GTDB taxonomy): Bacteria > Verrucomicrobiota > Verrucomicrobiia > Limisphaerales > DASXHY01 > DASXHY01. Next base: position 32,101 of record DASTXC010000070.1, on the reverse strand, counting down.
ACACCGATCTGCGTTCGGTCGAAGAATTCCAGGATCTCGTTCTGCGCCGTTCGGGAAATCAACTCGTGCGATTGCGCGATGTCGCGGACGTGGAACTCGGCGCCGAAGATTACGATTCCGAAGTGCGTTTCAAAGGCGAACGCGCGGTGTTCATGGGCGTCTGGGGTTTGCCCAATGCCAATGCGCTCGATGTCATCAAACGCGTGCGGGTTGAAATGGAAGCGATTCAAAAAGATTTGCCGACCGGACTTCAGGCGAAGATCGCCTACGACGCCACGAAGTACATCGACGATGCGATTCACGAAGTCATCCATACACTTGGCGAGACGCTGATCATTGTGGCGATCGTAATTTTCCTGTTCCTCGGTTCGCTGCGTTCGGTGCTCGTTCCGCTGGTCGCAATTCCCGTGTCGCTGATTGGCGCGGTGTTTCTGATGCAGGTGTTCGGCTTCTCGCTGAATCTGCTGACGCTGCTGGCGATTGTGCTGTCCGTCGGTCTCGTGGTGGACGACGCGATTGTCGTTGTGGAAAACGTCGAGCGCCACATTCGCGAAGGCCAGACGCCGAAGAAAGCGGCGTTGCTGGGCGCGCGGGAACTGGTCGGACCCATTATCGCGATGAGCATCACGCTCGCTGCGGTTTATGCGCCGATTGCGTTCCAGGGCGGATTGACCGGTTCATTGTTCCGCGAATTTGCGCTGACACTTGCGGGCGCGGTTTGCATTTCCGGAATTGTGGCGCTGACGCTGTCGCCCTTGATGTCCGCGAAACTGTTGCGGCCGGATCGCGAAGAACGCGGACTGGCAGGAAAGATCAATCATGGATTCGACCGGCTGCGGAAATTCTACAGCCGCATTCTGGATTTCACGCTGAACGCGCGTCCGGCGGTTTACATTGTCTGGATTGTGCTGAGCCTGTTGTCGGTGCCGCTGTTCATGTTTTCGTCGGGCGAACTTGCGCCGACTGAAGATCAGGGTTTTGCGCTGGGCATCGTCACGGCGCCGGCCGATGCGACGATTGATCAGACCACGTTTTACACGGATGAAGTCAATCGGCAGTTGCTCGCGTTGCCCGAAGCGGAGCAGACGTTTCAGCTCACGTTTCCGGACAATGGCATCAGCGGTGTGGTGTTGAAGCCGTGGGGCGAACGCAGCCGGACGGCGTTCGAAATCGTGCCGCAGATTCAGCAGTCCGTGAGTACGATTCCGGGAATCCGCACGTTTTTTGTGATGCCGCCCGCTTTGCCCGGCGGCGGCCAGATGCCGGTGGAATTCGTCATTTCGTCCACGGCTGAACCGGGAGAGATTTTGAAACTCGCGCAGCAGCTTCAGCAAAAGGCAGCGGGCAGCGGTCTGTTTGCGTTCCCGCCGGAAATTGACACCAAAGTCGATCAACCGGAAGTCGAGCTGGTGCTGGATCGCGACAAGGTCGCATCAATGGGACTCGACATGCAGACGGTCGGCGCGGATCTGGCGGCGCTGGTGGGCGGCAATTACGTGAATCGTTTCAACTTCGGCGGACGCAGTTACAAAGTCATTCCGCAGATGAAACGCGGTGAACGGCTCACGGCCGATCAATTGAAAAACACTTACGTGCAGGGACCGGATCAACGGCTCATCCCGGTCAGCACGTTTGCAACTTTGAATAAACGCACCACGCCACGGTCGTTGAATCGTTTTCAGCAGTTGAATTCAGTGAAGCTGAGCGGCGTGCCGATTCGGCCGCTGGATGAAGCGTTGAAGTTTCTGGAAAACGAATCAGCCTCCATACTGCCGAGCGGTTACAAAATCGATTACACCGGCGAATCCCGGCAACTGCGCACGGAGGGAAATAAATTTCTTCCCGCGCTGGCGCTGTCGGTTGTGCTGATCATTCTGGTGCTGGCGGTGCAGTTCAACAGTTTCCGCGATCCGTTCATTATCATTTTGGGATCGGTGCCGCTGGCGATGTTCGGCGCGCTGATCTTCACATTTCTGAAGTTTCCGAATCCGCAAATGCACTTCTGGACGGATGGCTGGACAACGACGCTGAATATCTATGCGCAGGTGGGATTGGTGACGCTCGTCGGTTTGGTTTCGAAAAACGGAATTCTCATTGTGGAATTTGCGAATGAATTGCAACGCAGCGGCATGTCAAAAATCGCCGCGGTCCGCGAAGCGGCTTTGACGCGGTTGCGTCCGGTCCTGATGACCAGCGTGGCAACGGTCGCGGGCCACTTTCCATTGACGCTGGTGAGTGGCGCGGGCGCGGCGGCGCGAAATTCCATCGGCATCATCGTGGTCGCGGGAATGGCATTGGGAACGATCTTCACGCTGCTGGTGATTCCTTCCATCTACGTGCTGATCGCCAAGCAGCATCAAGGCGAAGAAGCCGGTGCGATTGGAAAAGATCACGCGTTGGCCACCGAAGCGGAAATGGCTCCGGCGAAGTAAGAGATTTTACGCGAACGAAGGCGAGCCGATCAGGAATCTGGAAACTTCGAACAACGAACACGGAACGCCGAACTTGGATTCCAGCGCAGCGTTTCTAGTCAGTCGCTATTCGTTTCGCACCTCCAAAAAGCGGCGCTGAAGCGCCCGCACTCCAAGCGCTTCGCGAACTTTGTCGGCCTATAGAACCGCGCGCAGCGTCTGGAGTGCGCGCGCTTCAGCGCCGCTCTCAGGGGGAAGTTTTTACAATGAATTACCGGGGAACAAAGAGCAGACATTCTCCGTTCGCCTCCGTTCCCTTCTGTAAAATTCTCCGGAAACCTGAACCTTTTTCACATGGCTTGCTTTTTGCATCCAGCAATTTCAGCTATTGTAACAGCGTGAAACTGTCCTTTGTTTTGACGATGCAGGCGTTGACCGTCGGCCTTTTGGCCGTTGCCGGTTGCGCGCGTCCGCATTCGAATTCAAGCGTCATGCCGCGTCAACCGCTTGCTTCACCCGCGCAGGCCGCCGCTTCGACGCCACAGGTTTCCGCCGTTCCGCCAATCCAAAAACCTTTGACCAACGCCGCGCCTGCACCGGCGATTGTTTCCGATCCGCCGCCGCCACCGCAGATTGAAGTCCTCGACACGCCCCCGGAACCCAATTACGTCTGGATTCCAGGACATTGGGAACATCAAAAGCACTGGACCTGGATCAGCGGTCATTGGACGCCGCAACCGCGTCCGCAGGCGAGGTGGATTCCCGGACGCTGGGCAAAACAGGATCGCGGCTGGATGTGGGTGGAAGGCTATTGGCGCTGAAAATCGGTTTGGTCCGGTGCTTTGCCAATGGCCCGGCTTCACGCAATTGCGCGTGAGATTCACGACTTCTCTCAGCTCGCTCTTCCAAATTTCCCAATAAATCCGCACGGCATATCGGTTGCTGAACTCTGCAATCGACATGAACTCTACTCGGTTCAGTCGGAGGCCGGACGCATTCACGCTCATCGAATTGCTTTGCGTCATTGCGATCATCGGCATTCTCGCCGCGCTGTTGTTGCCAGCGTTGAATCAGGGAAAATCCAGCGCGCAACGCATTCGCTGCGTCAACAATCTCAAACAACTCGGCCTCGGATTTCACATGTTTGCGCACGATCATCAGGATCGTTTTCCCATGATGACGCCGATGGCGGAAGGCGGATCGAAGGAATTCGTGCAGAGCGGTTATCACGTCAGCGGCCCGTTTTATTTTTCGTATCGGCACTTCGCGGCGATGTCGAACGAACTGATCGCGCCGCTGATTTTGAATTGCCCGGCGGAACTATATCGCGTCGCGGCTCCGAATTTCGCTTCGTTCAAGAACGAGAATCTCAGTTATTTCGTGGGCGTGAATGCGGAGTTCCGCCGGCCCGGATCAATTCTCGCGGGAGATCGCAACATCACCAACGACCTCGTGCGCAGTCCGACGATTGTTCGCCAACCGCCCGGCACACGGATTCGCTGGACCAAAGAATTACACCATCGCAAAGGCAATCTGCTGTTCGCGGATGCGCACGTGGAGGAACGCAATGGCGAACGCCTGCTGACAACGGGTTTGGTCGGTGATTTGGTTCTGCCCACGACGCGATTGGATGATGCTTTCACGCGCCCTTCAAATCCTTCGCCTCCGCCGCCGCATTCTCCCGCGCCGCAGCCGAGCCCGAATGCTTCGGATTCTCCACCTGCTGATGACCGGCAGCATTCACATTCGTCGTCTGGTTCGAGACCATTGGAACTGCGGGAGACCGTTTCCTCGGAAACCGTTCTGGAAAAGCGCAGTGTCGAACCAGCGACGAATCCGGCGGTGACGGCCGCGGTGGTTGCTTCGACGAACGTGCAACAATCCGAAGCGGCGCCGGAAAAAGATTGGTCTGGGAGCGCGGCTGTGGATCGGATTCAGAATTTTGCGTGGCTGCTTTATCTGCTGTTGGCGTTCATCGTCGCAGTGCTGATTGCGCTTCGTTTGCGCCAACGCGCCAAAAAACAAAGCGAATGAAAGGAACACAATGAAAACAAACCAAGGAGTAAAACAAAGTCAGGCGTTTACGTTGTTCGAAGTGTTGATAGTGATCGCGGTGTTGATTTTCTTCGCCGCGCTTATTTTGCCGGCATTACACAAAGCCGGTAGCAACAAGCGCATTTCCTGCGTAAACAACTTAAAGCAGGTTGGCTTGGCGTATCGCGTCTGGTCTGGAGACAACGGCGATAAATATCCGATGGCGGTCTCGACGAATCAGGGTGGCTCGATGGAACGCGCTTTGGCGGGCGACGTGGTTCTGACGTTTCAGGTCATGTCGAACGAACTTTCGACGCCGAAAATTCTGGTTTGTCCGAACGATGTCCAACGGAAATCCGGCACGAATTTCACCGATCTCACAAAAGCCAACATCAGCTATTTCGTCGGTGTGGACGCAGTGGAAACGAACGCCTCAATGTGGCTGGGCGGCGATCGCAATATGACAACCGGCGAAGGAACGAGCAGCGACTTAAAGAACATCACGACCAACCAAGCCGTTCGCTGGACGGGTGAGATTCACAAAAACGCCGGGAACATCCTTATGGCCGACGCCAGCGTCCAACAGCTTTCCAGTTCCGGATTGCGCGGCGCATTGACGAAGACCGGTATCGAGACGAACCGATTGGCTTTTCCCTGAAATGTGACGAAAGGAATCTATGAAAACTCATCAAGGTGCGAATTGGAATCAGGCGGTCACGTTGATCGACGTATTGATTGTCATTGCCGTTGTGTTGCTCCTGGGTGCGTTGATATTGCCAAGGCTGGCTCACGTGCATGTGAATACCGCCCGGAATTCCTGCGCGAGTCACCTGAAGCAAGTTGGTTTGGCTTTTCAACTCTGGTCCGAAGACAACGGTAACAAATATCCGATGGCGGTTTCGACGAACCAACGTGGTTCGATGGAACGCGCGTTGGCGGGCGATATCGTTCTGACTTTCCAGGTGATGTCGAATGAACTTTCGACACCAAGAGTTCTGGTTTGTCGGGCTGATGAACGAAGGACTTACGTTACGAATTTTACCGATCTAACGGGAGATAACATCAGTTATTTCGTCGGCGTGGATGCTACAGCTACAAACGCAACAATGTTTCTCGGCGGTGATCGCAATCTGACAATCGGTAAAGGAATCAGCAGCGGCTTGCAGAGCATCACAACCAATCAGGCAGTCCGGTGGACGAGTGAGATTCACAAAAACGCCGGCAACGTCCTGCTCGTCGATGGCAGCGTCCAACAGTTTTCCAGTTCCGGATTGCGCGAGGCTTTGGCGAAAACCGGCGTTGCGACCAACCGATTGGCTTTTCCTTAAATCGGTGTTGATTCGCCGTGTTGCAGCTAAAGTATCAACATGAAGCTTTTCTATACCGGGCCGATCATCAACGCCGAGTTGCTCGTCGTCATGTTGGAAAAGCATGGAATCGCCGCAACGCATGCGTTTGTCGATCCGGATCAGCCGGACGACGGTGACCTGAATCGGCTCGCAAATGTTTTTGTGCCGGAGGAAAATTACGATCTCGCGCATCGCTTGTTTTACGCCGAACGCGAAGATGAGCTTTAGCGCCGCGCGCTGGAAAGGTTTACGGCGCGGAGTCGTCGTCCTGGTTCGGATGCAATCCAAACTCCTTCAACTTCGCCCGCGTCTTCAATCGCGTCACGCCCAGCCATTGCGCGGCTTTGGTGATGTTTCCCTGGGCGCGGCGGATCGCCTGCCGGTAAAGCTCGGGTTCCAGATCACTCAATAATCGCGCAAACGCGTTTTGAATTTCGCCACGTTCCACGCGATCCATCAGTTCCGTGATGTACGCCGTGCAACTCTGATCCGTGACACTCGTGACCGGATGCGCTTTCGCCACAACCTCCTTCACGTGATCGAGTCCAATGGTGTAATCGCGCGCGAGCAGAAGCGCTTTGCGAACCGCATTTTCCAGTTCACGAACATTTCCCGGCCAGGGCTGATTCTGTAGAAACGCAATCGCTTCCGGCGTGATCGACGGCGACGTCACGCCTGCTTCGCGCGCATAACGGCGCAGGAAGTAACGCACCATGTCCGGAATGTCTTCCGTGCGCTGGCTCAACGGTGGCAAGGTGATCGTCACCACGCTCAATCGATAAAACAAATCCTCGCGAAACAGGCGTTCGCGAATGGCCGATTCCAGATCACGATGCGTGGCCGCAATGATCCGCACATCCACGGGCAGCGTTTCCTTTCCGCCGATGCGTTGGATGGTTTTTTCCTGAAGCACGCGCAACAACTTTGCCTGCAGGTTCAAATCCATGTCGCCGATTTCATCGAGAAAAATCGTTCCGCCATTGGCCTGTTCGAATCGCCCGATGCGTCTTGTCTCCGCGCCGGTGAACGATCCGCGTTCGTGTCCAAACAACTCACTCTCCAGCAGCGCCTCGGGAATCGCAGCGCAATTGATCGCAATGAACGGCGCATCGGCGCGGTCGCTGTGCTGGTAAATAGCGCGCGCGATCAACTCCTTCCCCGTTCCCGTATCGCCGCGCACCAGCACCGTCACCGGCGTGGCGGCGATGCGTCCGATCTCTTTGTAGATCATTTGCATTGCGCGGCTTTGGCCCACGATCGCGGTGCGCGCGGGATCCGCCTCGCCCATTTCCACCGGATCGGACATCAGCCGGCTGCTTTCCAAAGCCTTCGCGGTCAGCTCGAGCAATTCCTCCACTTCGAACGGTTTGGGCACGTAATCGAACGCGCCCCACTTCGTTGCTTCAATCGCCGTTTCCGTTGAACCGTGAGCCGTGATCAAAATGATCGGCAATTTCGGTTTCGCCTGATGCAGTCGCCGGACGAGTTCGAGGCCATCCGTGCCGGGAAGTTTCAAGTCCGTGATCACCACGTCATAGGATTCCTCCAGCGCCTGCGCCAGACCTTCATCGCCGCGGCCCTGCGTTGTGACTTCGTAACCGCTCGCGTGCATTGCCTTTTTCAGGCCGGTCGCGATGTTCACGTCATCCTCGATCAACAACACTCTGGAGTTCGATTTCATTGGGAGCGGCGGCCGGCAGCACAATGCTGAAGGTGGTTCCGCGATTTGGCTGGGTGTGATATTGAATGACTCCGCCGTGTTTCTCAACAATTCGCGCGGCGATCGGCAGGCCGAGTCCGGTGCCTTTTTCTTTCGTGGTAAAAAACGGATCGAACAAACGCTTCTGCACTTCCGGCGGTATGCCTTTCCCACGATCCGAAATATCGATCACCACCACGCGCGCCGGTTTTCCTTTCAAAACCTGTTCCTCCAAACGCGAACGCAGCGTCACGACGCCGCCGGATTCCATGCTTTCCGCGCCGTTCTGAATGAAATTGATCAGCACCTGTTTCATCTTGTCTGGATCGACGGCAATCCACTCGTTCGTTTCCAGTTCAAGCTTCAACTCAACCGACTTATCCGCCAGCGGCGTTTGCAACAATTCCTGCACCGAACGCAACAATTTCTCCGCCGGCATGGCTTTCAATTCCGGCTCGGCCGGGCGCGCAAATTGAAGGAATTCGCGGACAATCCGTTCCAGCCGGTCAATTTCATCGCGAATGACTTCCAGATCCTCGCGTTCAGAACTTCCGTCCGGATGCGCGGCTTTCAACGTGAACAGCCGCACCTTGATCGCCGTCAGCGGATTGCGAATCTCATGCGCAATGCCCGTCGCCAGCACACCGAGCGATGCCAGCTTTTCCTGGCGTTCGATGATCGCGCGACTTTCGCTGAGATTCGTCCGCAACGGCGCAATCGTGCGTCGATAAATCAAAGTCACAATCGCCGCGCCGCAGATCAACAGTCCCAACAACGACACAAACAGAAACCGCTGCAATCGCGTTAATGCCGCATTGGCTTCGCGCATGAAATCTTCCGCCGCCGCGCGATTGGATTGTGAAAGTGTTTCGAGCAATCCAAACAGTCGCTGACGCAACGCCGCATTTTCCGATGAAACGTTTGCCGTGAAATCATCGAAGCTCGAAGCAATTCCGCGAATCAATTCCTGTTCACTCGCCGAGTGTGTCTCGCGCAGTTTCGTTTGGATCAACGTCCGCACGTGATTCGCATTTGTTCCGCGGGCATCGGCGGGGGAATTCTGCCATTGGAAAATTGCGGCGCGCAGTTCATCCGCGGATCGGAAGCGGTCGATTTCGCGCACACGCATTTCCTTTCGCAACGTGCTGATCTGCCGCCAGGCCATGCGCTCGGCCCAGGCCAGCGCAGCGATCACAAGGATCACGACCGCGAGCAATTCGGCCAGTCGGAATCGGGTGGCGGATTTCATGCCGAAGGCAGCGTAATCACGCGCGGCGTTTCCGGCGACGAAAACCCGCGCCAACGCGTGAGCCTGTGCCGGGACGGATCAACAGGTCAAGCAACGCACGTTGAAAGCCATCGCGCCGCCTGGGAGCGACGACTACACGCACGAATACATCCAGAGCAACCAGTCCAAGCGCCAGCGCGCAGAGAATCAAAGCAGTTAAATTCATTTCGTATCTACAATCGTTTTTATCCGCATTTAAAAGTGGGTGTTCTTCTTAACTCCTTTTAGCGAACCCCATGCCAATGCTCAAAAGCAGGTGCGAGCGCAAAATGTGAAACGCAGCGAAACTAAGTGAAACGGGGACTCGTGTAACTCGTCCTTCCGAAAATAACAAGGGGACCACACGCCTCCGGCGTGTCGTATTCGGCGTTTCGCCGAATACTTCCACCCACCATTTCTTCTGCATCAACAAATACAAACCTGTTTATGGAAATCATTTCGAATCGCGATTGCAGAATTCCCTTTCACCAATCGCACAACTTTTCGGAACAAAACGTACCGGGCACCGGTTCGGAACGTTCCGATTCACACGAAGATTTTTGTCTCGCCCCGCTGAATCCGCCGTAAATGCGCAATGGCACAAGGTCAGCTTAAGGAAACATGTCCGCACGGAAATGAATCCGGACGGAAGTTCAAAAAGCCAAAACCATGAAGTCTAAAATCAATCCGATTCCTTTGTTCAGAAAAGTGCGCGTCAGTCCCTGGAACAATGACGCGATGGACATTCTGATTCACGTTAATGGATTGGAGCTTACGGACGAACTGCGCGAAGCGGTGCGCCGCAAGATTGGCCGCGCCCGTCAGTACGCGCCGCGTGCCTTGAGAGCGCGTGTGCAATTGCACCGGCTGCATCCGAATCCGGCCGCCCCGCAGTACAAAGCGCAGGTGCGTTACGAAGTTCCCGGCAACGATCTCGTCGCCGAACATTGTGCGCACGATCCCACGGCCGCTCTCGACCTGGTAGCGGAGAAAATCGAACGCCGGTTGCGCCGGCGGAAAACCGCGCGCCTCGCCCGACGCGTGCGCGCTCAACGGGCGGAAGCCCATCGATTGCATGTGGGCTGAACGTCATTGGCTGAAACACGGCTCGGCATTTGACGCCAGCCGGTCGGCGTCCGGCGCGAAAGTGTCGGCGAATTCCCGGGCCCGGTTTGGACCGTTCCGGTTTTCGATCCGGGTTCGTCCCGGCTCACCGCCGCGGCTGGCGCGACGGTTAATGCGCCAGCGTGGAGCGGGTTATTTCAAGAACCTGAATCACAGTTGAACCCTTTTCCCTGAAGAAAATGAAAAAGAAAATTCTGATCGTCACAGACAACGTCGGCGCGCAGACATCGCTGACGGAAACCCTGAAAGCACAGGGATATGAAACATTGCACACGGAAACCGCCGGCGCGTTCCGAACGCTGGCCGAAAATCCGTCGCACCTGATCCTTGTTCACGATTGTTTCGCTCGCGCTGGCCAGCGGGGTGATCCCCGCCGGCGGACGCTGGAAGCGTTGACCGATCTGGACCCGTTCACTCCGGTGCTGCTGATCGTACGTCCGCAGGACGATCTGGATTATCCCACCACGCTGCTCGCGGATTTGATTCTGACCGAACCGGTCGCAGGCTCCGCGCTGCTGGAGGGAATTGAACTGCTGTTATCTGAAACACTGCTGGAGCGAAGCCAGCGAAAATCCGGGCACATTGCCCTGTTCCGTTGAAGACCATGAAACCGAAAAAACCGAAATTGCTGTTGGTGGACGACGATCGATCCGTTCGCGATTCGATGACGCGATTGCTGCGCATGGAGCATTACGAAGTCCTGCCGGCGCGCGACGGCGTGGAAGCGATCGAACGGTTTCGCAGCCACACTATTGATCTGGTCGTTCTTGACCTGAACCTCGGCAGTGAAAGCGGCTGGCAGGTTTTCCAGCGCATGACGGAGCTGAATCCGTACGTGCCGACAATCATCGTCACCGCGGAATTCGAACAACGCGAAGAGGCGATGGCCGCCGGCGTGGAGGCGCTGATTGAAAAGCCGATCGAAGTCGGAGCGTTCCTGGAACTCATCCGGGAACTCCTGGCTGAAACCAGCGCTCAACGTTTGAATCGCGTCTGCGGCGACCGGCAATACTGCCGTTACGTTCCACGCGGCGGAAAATTCATGGAACTGCTGGAGCAACGTCGCTCCGAGCCGTTGAAGTTTTCCGCCGATCTGGAATCCGCGCTGCACCTTTCGTGACGCCGGATTCGAAAATCACCATTCGTTGATCGCGCCGCCGGTCGAGCGGCGCGATTGGCGGATCTCAATTTACCCCCACGGATTGTTATGATTATGAAACACATTGAATTATTACGCCGGAACGAAGTTCGGCACGTCGATCGATTGAGCACACTGCGCAGCGGAACCGATTGGAATCGTTGCGCCGATGTGCATCGGGAAAATGAATTTGAAACGTCGGACCAAGTTTTGTTGCCGCCGCAGAGCGTCATCATTGTCGGCATGGATTTCAGTGAACCCGCGCTCAAAGCGATGGATTGCGCGCTGGCTCTCGCCGGACAGTTTCAAACATCCGTGATGTTGCTTCATATCGTGAACCCGTTTTTCACCAGCGGTCTGGCGAATCGGATCACCCGCAACAAAGCGCGAACGGAAGCACGCCGTCGTGCGCAAGAAGATCTGCGGCAACTCGCTCTCGCGAAACGCAATCCGGCGGTGAACATCAAATGCGTGGTCCGCCACGGCGTGCCGGAATATGAAATCCTGCGCGCCGCAGAACGGCATGGCGCCAGCCTGATCGTGCTCGGACATCATCCGCGCAATTCCTTGAGCCGGCTTATTCTCGGCAGCGTTTCGCGCAGTGTGCTGACGGCAGCGCCTTGCCCCGTCGTGGTGGTGAATCGACACAGCGCTCCCACTTTGCCGATGACGCAAAGAGCCGTCGCTGAGGTTTGATCGGGCTTAGCGCTGATTGCATCCGCCGGGCCTTTTTGGCCCGGCCTTCATTTTCAACATTGAAAATTCATTCATGACTGGAATCGATTTCATTCAAGATCTCGGACTGGTGATGCTGATCGCCGCGGCCGCCGCGTGGATTTGCCAACGCATCGGACTGCCGGTGGTGATCGGCTACATCACGGCAGGAATTCTCATCGGGCCGCACACGCATTCATTTCCGTTGATTGCGGATTCCGGACGGATTCAATCGCTCGCACAAATCGGACTGGTGTTTCTCATTTTCAGCATCGGCCAGGGCGTCCGGATTCAGCGGTTGAAAAAAGTCGGAGTGCCTTTGATCGGCGCGACCATCATCATCGCCGCGCTGGTGCTCGTCGGCTGCCGATTGCTCGGCGCGGCGCTCGGCTGGCCGGGCGAATACAGTCTCGTGCTGGGCGGAATGCTGATGGTTTCCAGCACCGCGGTTCTCGGAAAAAGCCTGCGCGAAGCGAATGCCACTCACACCCGCTTCGGACAAACGGCGTTGACCGTCACCGCGCTGGACGATCTCGTGGCGGTGGTCACGCTCACGGTTCTGGCGTCACTGATTCAAGTTGGCCAGGCGGATTCACTCGTGATTTTCGGAACCGTCATTCGCTTGAAAGCGGTGATCATCACCATGGCAATTGGCGCGCTGCTGCTGGTGCCACCGTTGTTGAAACGGCTCGGACAAACCTTGTCCTCCGAAGTGCGTTCGCTCGCGATTGTAGGATTGCTGCTGGCGATGGCATTGATTTCTGCCAAGGCCGGATTCTCCGCTGCATTGGGCGCATTCCTGTTGGGAACGATTGTTTCCAGCACCGGAAAATCCGAACAGGTGGAACGCGCGCTGGGCGGATTGATCGAAGTATTCGCTCCCGTCTTTTTCGTCGCGATGGGAATGATGTTTGATTTCAAACTGCTGGCGAATGTCTGGCCGCTGACATTGGGAATCTTTGTCATGGCAATCGGCTGGCGCGCGCTGGCGGCGACCGTCGCGCTGTTGATGGTCGGTCATCCGATGAACGCAGCCGCGCGCGCGGCGTTGTGTCTGACACCGATTGGCGAATTCTCGCTGATCATTGCGCTGACCGGTGTTCAAGGCGGCCTGGTGCCGTCGTCCTTTTACGCGCTCGCCATCGGCGTCTGCCTGCTCACGTCGTTGACCACACCCATTCTCATTCGGATGTCGGGCGTCATCAGCGGTTTCGTGGAACGGAAACAACCGGAATTCCTCGCGCAATGGATTGGACTGTATCACGAATGGATCGGCAGCCTGCAACAACGTCAACGTTCGAACCTGCTGTGGAAACTCTGCGCCCCGCGGCTGACGCAAGTGGGCTTCCTGGCATTCTTCATTTCCGGCGTGTTGTTGTTTGCGCGGCCTTTGTACGCGCTGGCGGAAAAATGGCTGGGCGCGGACTGGCCGGTGGCAAAGGGATTGCCGGTCGTGTTCTGGCTTGGATTCGGCGTGCTGTTGCTCGCGCCGCTGATCGCATTGTGGCGCAACGTGGAAGCGCTGGCGATGATTTGCGCTGAATCCGCAACCCACCAGCGCGTGCGGCGTGCGGTGCTGCGGCCGTTGTTCGAACGATTGCTGAAAGTCTCGGCAGCAGCGGCGCTTTTCGTCTGGCTCGCCGCCTTGTTTCCGTACGCGGCTTTGTCGAACTGGGGACTGGCGCTGCTGGCCGCTGCGTTTGCTTCCTTCGCCGCGATTTTCTGGCGACGGCTCGTGCGCTGGCACAGCAGTTTTGAAATTGAATTAAAAACGCATCTTGCGGATTCGCCGTTTCGTCATGGGCGGCCGGCGTTGAACGGCTGGGCTCGGGGGAATGGTCATTGGAAAATCAGCCTGACCGAAATCACAATTCGCGAAAACACGCAGGCGGTGAATCGGGCGATTGCAGAACTGCCGCTGCGGCAGACCTTCTCCTGCACCATCGTGAGTCTGGATCGTCACGGTGTGGTGATTCCGAATCCCGATGCAGCGACGATTCTGTATCCTCAGGACAAAATCCTGTTGCTCGGACACAGCGACAATCTTCGCCGCGCAGAGAACTGGCTGAATGCGGAAGTGAAGTCAGAAGACGAAACGCAGCTCGCGGATTTGGGCCTCGAACATCTGACGGTTCCCGCGACTTCGCGTCATCTCGGCAAATCGCTGGACCAGCTCGCGTTGCATTCGCAATTCGGCATTCAGATCATCGGCATCGAACGCGGGCAACGTCCGCTGTTGAATCCCGGACGGACCGAGACGCTGCAATCGGGAGATCAGTTGCTGGTTCTGGGTACAGCCGAACAGGTGACGGAAATGGCGTTCTGGCTATCGACCTGAGAAATGGCAATGGCAAATGACAAATTCCGGATGGATTTCTTGCGTGGTATTGGAATGCCGTTTCGAACTGAAATTCCGGGTTCCGGATCGGATTTGAACCGGGCTTTCAACATTCGCCCGCAAGAAATCGCAAATCCATTTGGCATCTCCTCGGATCGTCCTGTATCGTCTCGGCACATTATGTTCGACACGATTAAAGCGGAAATTTCCACGGCAGCCGAGAAACTGACTCATCTGCGGAGGTTTCTTTGACGTCCCGGGCACACAAAAACGCCTGTCGGAACTGACCGCGCTGATGGCGCAGGAAAACTTCTGGAACAATCGCGAACAGGCGCAGAAATCCATCGACGAAGCCAATTCGCTGCGCGGAAAAATTGATCCGCTGCTCAAAGCGGAAAAGCAGTTGGAAGATTTCCAGGTCATGGTCGAACTCGGCGAAGCCGAACCCGCCGACGCGCAGATCAAAATCGAAAAAGAACTCGAAGCCGATCTCGCGAAGTTCTTCAAGGATCTGGAATCGCTGGAACTGCGCGTCTTTCTCACCGGACCGCACGACAAGAACAATTGCATTCTCAGCATCAACTCCGGCGCAGGCGGAACCGAAGCCTGCGACTGGGCAAACATGCTGTTGCGCATGTATCAGCGCTGGGCAGAATCGCGCGGCTGGAAAGTTGAAGTCACCGACGCGCTGCCCGGCGAAGGCGCGGGCATCAAAAGCGCGACACTGCTGATCGAAGGCGAAAATGCCTACGGCTTCTGCAAAGCGGAACGCGGCGTTCACCGGCTGGTTCGCATTTCACCTTTCGATGCGAACAAACGCCGCCACACCAGTTTTGCGAGCGTGGATACGATTGCGGAACTCGAGGAAAACACGACCGAGATCGTGATTCCGCCAAACGAATTTCACGTGGACACCTTCCGCTCCGGCGGCAAAGGCGGACAAAACGTGAACAAAGTCGAAACCGCGGTTCGCATCACGCACATTCCCACCGGTCTCGTCGTCGCGTCGCAAACGCAGCGTTCGCAGCATCAGAATCGCGCCACGGCAATGAAGCTGTTGCTGTCGCGTATTTTCGCCCAGCGCCAGGACGAGCAGAAGGCGGAGATGGAACGTTTCTACGGCGAGAAAGGCAGCGTTTCCTGGGGCAACCAGATTCGCAGCTACGTTTTTCAACCGTATCGCATGGTCAAAGATTTGCGGACCGGCGTGGAAACCAGCAACGTTCAAGCCGTGATGGACGGCGAACTGGATCCCTTCGTGAACGGCTGGCTGCGTGCCGGTTGTCCAAGCAAACGAATGACAGGGATCAAGGATGAAGAAAATTGATGCTGAAATTGGTCAGTAGTCCGTAGTCAGTAGTCGGTAGCCGCTGACAAAACCGCCGCATTTTCTAATCTCTGGCCGCGCTACGGACCACGGACCACGGACTACGGACTAGAAACTGATTTGTGAACATTCTCGACACCATCGTTGAAGAAAAAAAACGCGAGATCGCGCGCCTGCCGAATCGGCCGATTGCGGCCGGCGATCTGCGCGACCTGATGTTGGAACGGAACGAACGGCGCGATTTTTTAGGCGCACTTCGAAATCCCTCTTCAAACGTCGCTCTGATTGCCGAAGTAAAAAAAGCATCCCCGTCCGCAGGCGTGATCTGCAAAGATTTCGATCCAGTTCGCATCGCGAAGGAATACGAAGCCGCGGGCGCAAGCTGTTTGTCCGTTTTGACCGACGAGAAATTTTTTCAGGGTTCGCTCGATTATCTCCGGCAAATCCGCGCGGCGGTGAAACTGCCGTTGTTGCGGAAAGATTTCATCATCGACAAACGCCAGATTCTGGAAGCGATTGAATGGGGGGCGGATGCCATTCTGTTGATCGTCGCAATTCTCGATGACGAGCGACTGAAGAAGTTTCACGCGCTGGCGGTGGATGCAGGTTTAACGGTGCTGGTGGAAGTTCACGATGAAGCGGAGCTTGAACGCGCTTTGGCGCTGAATGCGCCGTTGATCGGGGTGAACAATCGAAACCTGAAAACATTTTCAGTCGATCTCGGAACCACGGAAAGGCTGGCGGCGAAAATCGCGACGCACGCAAAACAAACGAACATTCCAGCTCCTCTGCTCGTAGCCGAAAGCGGCATTCACAGCAAAGCCGACGTGCAACGCGTCGCGACAGCCGGTGCCAAAGCCATTCTCGTGGGTGAATCAATCGTGAAGGAAGGAAACATTCCCGCGAAAGTCCGCGAGCTGATCGGCTGAACCAAGGCCGCAAAAAAATCAGCGGCGCTCCGTGAAGATTCGCCGCTGACAATGAAGAGGGTGCAGCTCTTAAACCGTGGCGTTCGCGCTGTCGGTGGTTTGCGTCGCCGGAGAAGCTTCCGGAGTTGGCGTCGCCGCGGGAGCTTTGTAGATCTCGATGCTTTCGATGCGATGTTTGTGTTTCGCGCCGTAGATTTCAAATTCCACTTCGTCGCCGACTTTGTGATTCATCAAACCCTGCGCCACGGGCGAAAGATAACTGATGATGCCTTTGTCGGGATCGGTGTCCCAGGCGCCGAGCAACTTGAAAGTCTCGCGCTGGTTTGTGGCCAGATCGGTCGATTGCACAACGGTTCCGATGCTGACGATATCAGTCCGGGCATTTGCGAAGTCGGTTCCACGCGCGCGGACGAGTTGATTTTCCATTTCGTCTTTCTGGCGCATCAGAACTTTCTGCATTTCCTTGGCGGCTTTGTACTCGTGGTTTTCGCGCAAGTCACCGTAGCTGCGCGCCAGCGCAATTTCCTTTGAGTTCGCCGGAATTTTTTTATGAACCAGATCCGCGTATTCGAGTTTGCGGCGTTCCAGGCTTTCCCAGGAAACAATCAATGTCGTGTCCTGTTTGGCTTCGCCGCCGCTGATGAGCGACTGCACGGCGGGATGACTTTTCACAATACGCGCGAGCAGCGAGCGTTTGTCCATGTCATCAAATACCGGCGAAAGCTGCAGCGCACGCGTCAGATCCTTGATGATATCCAGCTCGGCAGCCGCCGTCAGTTCGGGAAGCAATTCCTGATCGGACAAAATGTAATCGCGCAAACGATTGGATCGTTTCTCGTTGAACTGATCCCGCTCCATCGAGGTCAGCATCGCGCGGAACACTTCCGGCCCGAGAATATCCGCAAACGCATCGGTGCGTTCCTTTGCCAGCCAGAGCAGCAATTCGCTATTCGCGGTATGCTGGCTGACGAGGCGCGCGAGCGTGGTTTTCAGCGCGTCAATTTTTCCAGCTTCCACCAGCACGTTCGCAAATTCCTTGCACAGCTTGGCGGAAACATAATTCATCGAGCTGCGAAGAATTTCATCCCAATGAGCAGGATTGCTGGCTTTGAAGGATTCCGTTGCGCGACGATGTTTGATCGCGGGAAGCTGTTCGATCAGCGCGCCCACTTTGGTTTCCTGCGCCCAGATGGTGGCGGCGGTGATTTCGTTTTCGTTTGCGGGCACCGCGCCGATTTCGCGAATGTCATCGCGAATGAAAACTGCTTCCAAAGCCACCGCCGGTTGCGTGCGTTGGTAGCTGGGAATTTCCGTGTTCAACGCCGTGACCACTTCCTGGGCCGCGGCGGCTTTGTCCGTGAGATCGGCGGCGTTCTTGTAAATTTCCGTCGCGACCAGAATGCGCGCTTTCAAACCTTTCGCGGTGCGAAACTCACCCAGCAGCCGCTCCTGGAGAGTGACTTCCTTGGCTTGATAAACAATCGGCTCGGCTTTCTTGAGCGGCACCTGGAAATGACCGTCCTTTTTTAATTCGCGTTTGGCCGCTTCCCACCATTTTTTCCAATCGTCGCGAATGACATCCGGAACGAGCACTTGCTGAATCTGATCCACCGTTGCCTGGCCGCCATTGCTGTTGAGAACAATTTTGACGAGTTCGAGATGATTGGTCGCGGCGAGCTGGCGAAGCGATTCGAGATCAGCGGCTTTGCGGGCGAGGATGTGATCTTTCGGAATCGGCTTCAACGATTCCGCAGCGAATGCCAGATCCATGTTATGTCCGGCTTTGTTCGGGAAATCGATCGTGAAACGCGCGAAGACGGTATCGACTGTTTTAATGCGCCCGAAGCCCCAACTGCGGTGCATGCAAAAACCGCTGGTCGTCAGGCTGATCAAGGGTTCGACATGCCGGCCCTCGATTTTCCCGGTCGCCACTAATTTTTCAAATTCCTCTCGCATAAAAGATCAGGTATCGCTCGCTTCCTCGAAGTGAACTGGTGATATTAAAGTTGGTGAACGAACAAAAACCAAGAGAAATTGCAGGGCAAGTCCTTCTGCGACGGGCAAATGGAGCGGACTATGTAGAGAATCTGCTGGAGCACGCTTTGGCCGAGGCGCGCCTCTCGTCAGCGGACCGCGGCTTGTGTCTCGAACTGGTTTATGGCGTTGCACGCTGGCAATCGACTTTGGATTGGTTGATCGAACGCAAGACGCCGGGCCGCGAACAGAAAGCGATTTTGCAGGTTCTCCTGCGGCTCGGACTTTACCAGATTTTCTGGCTCGACCGCATTCCGGGTCACGCGGCGGTGAACGAAACCGTCGAACAGGCCAAGCGCGCCGGTTTCGGTGCACAGGCGGGATTCATCAATGCCATTCTGCGCGGCTATCTTCGCGAATTCGATGAAACCAAAGCGTTGCTGAGTGAACTTAAAACCACGCAGCCGCACCTTGGATATTCGCATCCGGAATGGCTCGTCACGCGCTGGCAGAAACGTTGGGGAACAGAAAATACCGCGCGGCTTTTGGAATGGAACAACACTCCGGCGAAAACATTTGCGCGCATCAATTCCCTGATGTTCGGCAAGGACGCGCTGGCGTCCGGCAACACTTCAGCAGCGGGGCAAACTTCGAGTTCTTCTTTCGTTCAACGCCCGTTTCTCGATCGCAAATTCAACGATGCGGGCGATGTCCTGGCGCAATGGCGCGATGAACAAATTGATTACGATTTTGTCCGGCGCGATTGGCTGGAGGACAATCTGGTTTTCGAATTCAAATCGCATCCGCCGATTGCCAAGCTCGCGAGCTTTCAACGCGGACTGTTTTACGTTCAGGATCCGAGTACGCTGGCCGCAGTGACAGAACTCGATCCGCAACCCGGCGAAACCGTTCTCGATCTCTGCGCCGCGCCGGGCGGCAAGACGACTTACATCGCGCAGCTCATGGAAAATCGCGGACGCGTTATCGCGCATGATACTTCGCCGGATCGCTTGAAATTGATTCGTGAAAACTGCGCGCGACTTGGCGTTGCGTGCGTGGAAGTTCAAACGGCTCAAAATCTCGCAGGCGTGAAGTCGCACTTCGACCGGATTCTCGTGGACGCGCCGTGTTCGAATACGGGCGTGATGCGGCGGCGTATTGATTCGCGCTGGCGGATTCGTCCGGAGGAAATGGATCGATTGCGCGCAACGCAACTGGATCTGCTGCGGCGGGCGGCGGAAATGTTGAAACCTCGCGGAACGCTGATCTACAGCACGTGCAGTCTCGAACCGGAAGAAAACAACGAACTCGTGGCGCAGTTTCTGAAAGACCAACCGAAGTGGAGCCTGGAATACGAACGACAATTCCTGCCGTTTCAGGATCAGGTGGACGGCGCGTATGTGGCGAGTTTGACGCTTGTGGCACAGGCGTCCTCGCCTGTGCGCTGAGGATTTGATTTGAATCTGGAACACGCGAGCGAGGACGCCCGTGCCAGGATTCAGTCCGCACTTCAATCTCCGAGCAGCTTCTTCAATGTGTCGCGCGCCTGCGCTTCTCGTGAATTACTGAACGCGTCTTCCTTTTTCACAAATTCACGCCGGACCATTTCGAAGTATTCGCAGTAATTCGCCGCGGCTTTTTCTTCAACCGGTTCAGCGCGACGATCGCGACACTGATACGCAGATCGCAGATCGTAGCTCGCGCAGTTCAGGCAGACTTTCAAATCCGCACCGCAACGTTCGCACGTTTCCGAACGGCCCGGCGAGCCGGACAACTTGTATTCCGTGCCGCACTTCCAGCAATGCCGTGTCAGGCTCATTTCGCAAACTGGCCCGGCGGCTGGCTCCAGCCGTGAAGCAAGCGCAGGGCAAAATGTTCATACGGCGTCAGCACCCGGCCATGCGCCAGGATTTCGTGAACCGCGCGCAAGGTCATGGAGAAATCCAGATCGTGCAGCGGACGATTCCGGATCATGCGCTGTTGCCAGCGGGTTTGATCCACCACTTCCTCCAGCTCGATCGCATCGCCCGCATGAAACGAAATCAGCCAATCGTCGCGCCGGACGAAATCGTTGTCCGACTGCTTCGTTTCAAACCACGTGTCGCACAGCATCAGGCAAACAGATTTCCCGCGCGCCGAACCGATGCGATAGAAAACAATGCGCGCTTCGAAGTCGCTGAAATAGTTGAACGCCACGCGTTCGGATTCCGTGGGCGGCGGCGTCAATTGCGATTGAAAGCTGAGATGATCCTGTCCGTTCGCATCTTTTTCGAAGATCAGATTTTCATCAAAAATCCAGGTCAGATCCGTGGGGAAGCCGCGCTGGCGCAACAGCGTTTTCCATTCGGTCAACGCCTGTTCAAAGGTGGGCCGGACAAATTGAGGAAGAGTTGGCATAGATTAAAGGGTTTGGCTTTTGAACCACTCGACGAATTGCGGAATTCCCTGTTCCACTTTCATTTTCGGAGCGTAACCCAATCGGCTCCGCGCTTTCGAAATGTCCGCAAACGTCACCGGCACGTCGCCCGGCTGCATCGGCAAACGCTGAATCACCGCTTTCTTTCCAACGGCGTTTTCAATCAATTCAATCAAGCGGCTCAAGGTCACGGTCTGGGATTCGCCGAGGTTGAAAATCTCATAACCAAATTCGCGGTCAAGACACGCCATCACGCCATCAACAATGTCACTGACGTAGGTGTGATCGCGCGCTGACGATCCATCGCCGTAAACCGGAATCGGTTTTCCTTCGTTGATCAGTTTCGTGAACTTGCGAATCGCAAGATCGGGCCGCTGGCGCGGACCATACACCGTGAAGAAGCGGAGCATCGCGACATCGAAACCGTAGGTGTGATGATAAACATGCCCGAGCGCTTCGCACGCCAGCTTGCTGGCGGCATAAGGGGAAATCGCAGTGAAGATTGGATCGGTTTCAGAAAACGGCATTTTGGAATTCACGCCATAAACCGATGACGAGGACGCCAGTGTGAGTTTCTTCACGCCTTTGAGCCGCGCGGCTTCGAGGAGATTCACCGTGCCTTCGACATTGACGCGTTGATAGAGCGCGGGTTTTTCCAGACTCGGGCGAACTCCAGCGCGGGCGGCGAGGTGAATCACCTGATCGAACTTCACGTCTGCGAACAATTGATCCACCACCGTGCGATCCGTCAGGTCGCCTTGCACAAACTCGAACGGTTTGGCCAGCGATTGCAGCGCACGGAGATTGTGCCGCTTCATCTGCGGATCGTAGAAATCATTCAGATCGTCGAGCGTCCAGACCGCGTGCCCCGAAAGCAGCAGGCGTTCGCAGAGATGCGAACCGATAAAACCTGCGCCGCCGGTAACGAGGAAATTCACGCCGCGCAAGCTAACAAAGCACATCGCTTTGTCGAGGGTTCAGAAGAACGACATCCCGTCGCTAACGCGAAATTGAGAACGGCAAAAATCACGGTGAAGTTCCTGGCATGCGTGTTCCTGCTGGGCGTCAGCCGCTCGATTATGAATGCCACGAAACCAAGAAGAACGTGAAATCATTGAGGTTTTCGCCTGGTTTCGAACTTTTTTTGAAAAACTGAAAATATTTTGAAAGATTTTCCAAAAACCCACGTATTACCCATTGCACGCGGTGGAGCACAGGGGGTTTGGGAAAAAAGGGATTTACGAATAGTAAATGACGAAAAGGGGGGGGTGGCGATGTTCCTTCCGTTTGCAAGCTGTTGCCTGAGGAAAAAAGAGGGGGCAACAGCTTTTTCGTTTCTACGAACGAACGCTTACGACCTTGCATTTCACAGATCGCCCGCGCTTCCAATTCGTTTAACCCGCAACCTGACCCCGTTCACAAAATCACCAGGTTGTCGCGATGCACGACTTCTACCCGCTGAAGTTCACGTGATTTGATTTCGAACGCGCGATAGCCAATCAGCCCGCGCGCGAACTCGGTTCCATCGAGATCACAAATCCGCACCACTTCGCCGGCTTCAAATTCCCCTTCGCAACGAATCACGCCCGGAGGCAACAGGCTCTTGCCGCCTTCCCGCAATGCTTTCTTCGCGCCTTCATCGACAAACAACGCGCCTTTCGGATGATGGAAAAAAGCGATCCATCGTTTGCGTCCCTGAAGCCGATTGGGTTGCGGCACAAAAAGCGTGCCTTCATCGTCACCCGACAACACGCGCGCCAGCATGTTTTGCTTCCGGCCGGAAGCGATCACTAGCGGAATGCCGGAACGCACCACGATTTTTGCAGCATCGATCTTCGACCTCATTCCGCCGACAGCCGTGACGCTGTCAGTTCCGCCGGCTAGGCTTTCAATGGTTCCGTCAATCTGTTCGATCACCGAAAGGGTTTTCGGATTGGCTTTGCCAAAATTTTCAATCACGCCTTCGACGGTCGTCAGAACCACCAATAGATCCGCCGGCAACAAGGAAGCGACCAGTGCGGAAAGCCGGTCGTTGTCGCCAAACTTCAATTCCGTAATGGAAACCGCGTCGTTCTCGTTGATGATCGGCACCACGCCGCGACGCAGCAAAGTGACCAGCGTATTGCGCGCGTTGAGATGGCGTTCGTGATGTTCCAGATCTTCGTGCGTCAACAGCACCTGCGCCACGACGAGATCGTGTTTAGCGAACAACTGTTCGTAAACTGCCATCAAACGGGATTGCCCCACTGCCGCGCAGGCCTGGCGTTCCGACAAATCGGCGGGACGGGATTCGTAGCCCAACGCGCCCATTCCGGCTCCAACCGCGCCTGAAGTGACGACCACGATTTCTTTTCCGGCCTTCCGTTGCTCCGCCAATTGCCCGACGAGTTTTTCCATCTGGGCAAGGTCCAACTGTTTCCGGCTGTCGGTCAGGACGCCGGTTCCCAGCTTGACGACGATTCGCGTCACATCTTTGAGCAACTCGCTCCGCATGATGCCGAAAATAGAGGCCGGGTGACGAAAGGTAAAAGGCAAAGTAAGCGCCATCGAAGCGCGGAAGCTATTCCGCGTTTGTCACTATCGTTGCTGAATATCGCGGACTGAAGTCCGCGCTCCTTTCTCTAACCACGTTCCGAAAACTCGAGGCGCGAACATTTTTCTTCCCGCCCGGCGGATCGTCCTTACCATGAGCGCGCTATGAAGAATTCCGGACCGATCATTCTGAGCGACCTGATCTCACCTGCCAGCATCAATCTCAATCTTACAAGCCATGATCGGGAAAGCGTTCTTTCCGAACTTGTCGGGCAGATTCCTGAAATCACGGATCAGCCCGAAGCCCGCCAGAAATTGATTCGCGCCCTCCACGAACGCGAACAGCTTTACAGCACGGGCATTGGCGACGGCATCGCGCTGCCGCACGCACGCAACGCATTGGTCGGATTGGTGGATAAACCGGTGATCGTTTTCGGACGCCACACACCGGGCATTCCATACGGCGCGGTGGACGGCCTTCCGGCGCGGCTTTTCTTCCTGCTCGTCGCGCCGACCGTGACGCAACATCTCGCAGTGCTGGCGCGCGTCAGCCGATTGCTCCGCGAACCCACGGTGCGTCAGCAATTGCTCCAGGCAGATACACCGAAAAAAGCACTCACGGTGATTCGCGAAGGCGAAGCGCTGTTGTAATCGCCATTCATCGCAGGAACTTCACACGCATCGTGGCCAGCTGGCTACGACACGATTTCATCGGCGAATCCCTGCTGTCGCAACGCCTCAAATAAAACCAGCGCGACGCAGTTGGATAAATTCAGGGAACGCGCGCTGGCGTTGAACATCGGGATTCGCAGCCACGTTTCGCGATGTTCCTCCAGCAACTGTTTCGGAATTCCCGCCGTTTCGCGACCGAACACGAGGTAATCGTCTTTCCCGAATCGCGCTTCGCTGTAGCGCTTCGGGCCGTTGGATTCGACAAACCATAATCGCGCTGTCGTCGAAAGTTGTTCCTGGAATGCCTTCCAGTTTTTCCAGCGATGCCATTCGACGTGCTGCCAGTAATCCATCCCCGCGCGTTTCAGTTGCGAATCGTCGAGCTTGAATCCGAACGGTTCAATCAAATGCAGAGTCGAACGTGTGGCCGCGCACAGGCGCGCGACGTTGCCGGTGTTGGGCGGAATTTCGGGCTGAAGCAAAACGATGTTCATGCGGTCGGTAGTCAGTAGTCCGTTGTCAGTGGTCAGTCGTCGGCAGCGGATCTGGAAATCCGATCAATAAAATACTTTCCACAACACCAGACCGTGTGCTGGCGCGGTCATGCCGGCGACGCGGCGATCGGCTTTTGCGAGCATCGATTCGATTTCTTCCGGCGGAAATTTTCCAAGTCCGATTTGAACCAGCGTTCCCACAATGCCGCGGCACATTTTGTAAAGGAACCCGTTGCCTTCAATGATAACCGTGAACTGCGCCCCGCTGCGTCCCACTTCGCAGCGCGTCACCGTGCGAACGGTTGATTCCTTTTTATAGCCGGGATTGGCGGCGAACGATTGGAAGTCGTGTTGGCCGATGAACAATTTCGCCGCCGCTTGCATCGCCCGGAAATTCAATTTACGCGGAACGTGCCACGCCGTTCCGCGCAACAACGGATTCATCGCCGCATGATTCCAAATGGAATAGCGATACTGCTTTCCCTTCGCATCGAAGCGCGCGTGAAATTCCTTCTTCGCGCGCGTGGCCGAAACAACGCAAACGTCTTCCGGCAAATGCGCATTCAAGGCGAGCGCGAGCTTGCGTGAGGTGAACCGGCATTCCGCTTTCGGCGCTTCGAAGTGCGCCATCATTCCCAGGGCATGAACGCCGGTATCCGTGCGACTGGAACTATGCACACGCGGCTGGCTGGGAAACAATTTCGCCAGCGCTTCTTCGACTTTCTGCTGAACGCCGACACCCGTTTTCTGCGCCTGCCAGCCTTCGTACTGCGAGCCGTCGTAAGCAATCGTGAGTTTGAATTTACAAACGATCATGAACAGGCGTGGCGCGGAAAAACAATCGGCGCGATTCTCTTTGCGTCACGGCGCGAGACTGTCGAGATAACTTTGCAGCAGAATCGCCGCGGCGGTTTTATCCACTTTTTCCTTTCGCTGCTCGCGCCGGACGTTGCCTTGTATGAGAAAACGCTGCGCCTGGGCCGAGGTCAATCGTTCATCCCAGAGCTTGATCGGAATCGCGGTGTTGTCCTTCAAGACCGCGGCAAATTCCTGAACCTTCAATGCCGCCGGACCATAGCTGCCGTCCATGTTGCGCGGCATGCCGAGAAGAATCAGCTCCACCTCTTTTTCGCGAAGAATCTGTTTCAGCCGCGCCAGAAAATCTCCGAAAGGCTCGGCGGGAATAAATTCCAGCGGCTGGGCAATCATCTTCAGTTCATCACTGATGGCGACGCCCACGCGGCGGGTTCCATGGTCGAGTGCAAGAATGCGCATGAGTCCGGATCATCGAGCGAAGTGTTCCGCCCGGTCGGCAAGGTAAGTATTGCAAACCAAGCGGTCAATTCATCCCGGCAAAAAGGACAGGGCAGATGCATCTGAATCGAGTCCTGGCCCAAGTCGCGGAGCGACGCCTGAAGAGACACGCTGACAAAGATGGGTACCGGTTTCAACCGTCGCTCCGCGACGGAAATGTCCGGCAAACCTCAAACCGTGGGATCAATCCCACGGCTACCCTCATTCATCACTCCGCGATGCCGTGCTTTTACATTCATTTTGATGCGTCAGCTCTGAACAGGCAGACGCGTCTGAATTCTCATCAACGCGTGGCTTTAGCCCGGTGGAGGAAGTGATCGGATGGTCGAAGAACCGCTTTAACGGTTTATATCGCCCAATCGAAAGCCGTTAAAACGGCTGGAACTCTTTGGCTGACGTGCCTTCACCGGGCTAGGGTTGTTAATTACCGCGCAGTTCCGCGGGAGAGAAACGTGGTGAAATTTCGAAACTGAAAATCCGGTTCATTGCGCGAGATTTCCCACCAGAGCAGTCCCGCGCCGACCACGGTCCAAACCAGACTCACCGCCGCCGTGAGCAGCGATGCAGCAATGGCTGTGGATGCCGGAACATGGCACAACCCGAACAACACGACCGACGCGCTGTCACGAACGCCCAGCCCGGCGAACGTCACCGGCAACGCGCTCACGACTGAAATTACCGGAAACGTCCAGGCGAGTTGCGCCCACGGGATCGGTTCGACGCTCACGGCATTCAGGCACAACGCCAGCACACCGCTGAGCGATGCCTGCACCAGAATGCCGCATAGAATGCCGGTTGAAAAATCAGCCGGACAACGCATCAACTTGCGGCTGCTTTCGGAAAGCGTTTTCAGAAAACGTCGTT
This sequence comes from Verrucomicrobiia bacterium, assembly GCA_035765675.1. Classification (GTDB taxonomy): domain Bacteria; phylum Verrucomicrobiota; class Verrucomicrobiia; order Limisphaerales; family DASXHY01; genus DASXHY01. Next base: position 5,504 of record DASTXC010000070.1, on the reverse strand, counting down.
GAGGCGATTCGATGGGCGAACGCCGAATCCAGCCAATGACCAGCCCGACCGCGGCCACGACCAACAGAAGCCACCACGCCGGCCAGCGCACCGACATGGATCCCAGATTTTCCAAACCGCCCCGGCTCGCTGCCAGGCCGAACGCAAATGCGGTAAACACAATCAGCCCGACCATTCCCAGCAAACGATCAATCGAAGACGCAGCGAGAATTTTTGTGAGCGGCAGTCCGTTCCACCGGGAGTACAGCGCCGATTTCGCGGCGTCGCCACCGGCTGCTCCGAGAAGAATCGTGTAAAAAAAATGTCCGATCAATGAGAGTCGCAACGCCGGCAAAAAACGGATGTGCGATCCGGTGGCTTTCAGCGCGATTTTCCAACGGCTCGTGGCCGGGACGAACAGGAAACCGAACAGCAGCATGGCGAGCAGAAACCAGCCGACTTCCATTGTGTGAAATGCCGCCGCCAATGCTTTCGCGTGAATGCGCTTCAGCAGGAACACCAAAAGAAAAATCGAAACCGCGAACCCGGCAATTCGCAGGGCGCGCAATGTTGTTTTGGAGAGCTGCATGGCGTCACTGTAAATCAGCGCCCGCGGTTTGGCATGGGTGAAGTTCCTCCGAGGTGCTGCGGGATTTCGAACCGGACAAGCTGAATCAACCTAATAAACGCAGAGGCGCCGAGAACGCAGAGGAACGCGGAGAAAAGCTTGAATCTTCCATACCCCAAGCGTGAGTTCCAATTTGAGTCAGAAAACTTTGCGCCCCTCTGCGTTCTCAGCGTCTCCGCGTTGATGAAGCCCATCCACTGCAAAGCGCTCTGAGCAATTCTCGTCCGATTCGTAATTGTTGTCGGAAAGTTGATTCGAGTAGCATCACGACATGCCCAGCAACTGCCATCGGCCTGGCCGAACGATTTTGCTGCTCCCGTTCATGGCTTTCCTGTGGATTGCTTCCGCCGCTTCCGTTCATTCACAGACGATCACCAATCTTTCGCAACTGACCCGATTGCTCAGCGACCATCCGCGAACGAATCGCAACGTTCACCTGGAAGTCACCGTTTGCGCCGCGAGCCGTCCGGCCGTGGGCGTGTTGATTGTGCAGGACAGTTCCGGCGTGGAGCTGCTGGAACTTGGAAACTTCGATCGGGAAATTCGCCCCGGCGAAAAGCTGCTCATCCAGGGTTACTATTGTTTGTTGCGACGACGCGATCTTGGAATCGAGATTTCTGTGGGACCGGTTGTGGACAATGACGAAATTCACATCGCGCGAACGTGGGGCGGGAGTATCAATTTAAAAGCCGGAATGAATCCGTTGCGACTGGATTGGTTCAATCACCTCCGCGAAGTGTACCTGGAAACGTTCTATTCCGTTTCCAATTCGACCTATCACAACATCGAATCTTCGAACCTGTGGCACGCGGTAGTCGATGATTCAGGCCGCACTAATTTTCTTCCCGGGCTGAAAGCGGAACTCTACGAAGGCTATTGGGAAGCCGTTCCCGATTTCAATCTGCTTCAGCCCGTGAAGGTCGGAATCGTGACAAACTTCGACCTGGAATTTCGCACGCACGATGAAATGGTCGGCATTCGATATTCCGGTTTTTTCAAAGCGCCTCAGGACGGTCTTTATCAATTTCGAACGCGATCCGATGAAGGGAGCCTGCTGTTTCTCGGCGCGCCGGAATTGCCGATCAGCCGTGTGGGCATAACCGATTCGCCAAATCCCGCGCCGGGATTTTACGGAGACACCATGGACAGCTTGTTGGAACGGCGCTGGCTGACGGTGCGCGGCTGGGTCGGTTTTATTTCGCAAAAAGGGAAGGGCCTGGAATTCGAACTGCGTTCAGATCGGGATGTGATTCTCGTTCGGGTGGCGGATGCCGCGGGTTTGGATCCACTGCATTTACAGAATGCGCAGGTGGAAGTCACGGGCCTGGGCCGGGGCGCAATCACCGCCGGCAAACACGTGGTGCTGGAAAAAATAATGGTGGCGAGTTCGAGCGAAATCAGACGGGTCGAAAATGTTTTCGGCAGTCAGCCCGCGCGAGCCGTGGTGTCCATCGATCAGGTGCAAAGCCTGCCTTTGAAAGAAGCGCGACGCGCTTTGCCGGTGCGGGTCCGCGGCGTGGTGACCGATGCGCGAAATTCAGCGTTCGACCGGCGCATGTCCATTCAGGACGACACGCGCGGGATTTTTGTCAATCTGGATGCGATCACCAACACGTCCGTCTCGTTCACAGAACTGGTGGAAGTCGAAGGCCACACCGGCGCGGGCGATTTCGCGCCGATCATCATCGGCGATCACGTGACGGTTCTGGGCGAAGGCCGATTGCCCGAACCAACGCGGCCGACCTGGACGGAACTGCTCAACGGCAGCAAGGACGTTCAATGGGCGGAATTGCAGGGCCTCGTCACCGAAGTGCAAAGCAACAAAGTGGCGCTGCTGTTGCCGGAAGGCCGATTGGAAGTTTTGCTGGACGGCTACTACGAATCGCAACTGAAAGCATTTGAAAAAAATCTCGTGCGCATTCGCGGCGTGCTTTACGCGATGTGGGATGCGGAAACACGGGAGGTGCGCGTGGGCAGCGTGATGATGCGCAACACTTCCATCTCCGTGGATGCGCCTGCGCCCGGCGACCCGTTTGATGCCGTCGTGAAAACGCCGCGCACGCTGCGATTGTTTGATGCGCAGGCCAACGCGTTCCGCCGTGTGAAAGTGCGCGGGCAAATTGTTTATGCCGACGCCACGCAGATTTTTCTGGAAGACGACGGCGCGGGTTTGCGCTTGTTGCCGTCCACGAAAATGGATTTTCACCCCGGCGATCTCGTTGAAGCCGTGGGCTATCCGGACATTGGCCGAACCGCTTCGGTCATGCGCGAAGTCATCCTTCGAAAAACCGGTGTCGCCCCGCTTCCCGCGCCGCAAAAAACCAAAGCGGCGGAACTCGCGCAAAACAGCCTCGACGCCCTTCGTGTGAGCATCGTGGGAAAACTGCTCGGCTGGCATCTGGAACGCGGCGCGCCGGTGTTGGAAATGCAATCAGGCCAGCATCTGTATCTCGCTCGAATTGCACCGGGAACTTCCGGCGAACTGTCATTGCGCACCGGCAGCCAGCTCGCGCTGGAAGGCGTTTATGTGGGACGCGGGCGGGACCCGCATTCCGCGACGGAAGCCGAATCTTTTGAACTGCTGCTGAATTCAGATGCGGACATCGGTGTTCTCTCCCAGCCGTCGTGGTGGACGCTGCCACGGCTTTTGATTTCCGTGGCGGTGCTGCTGGCGTTTCTCGCGATTGCCGCGATCTGGATTACGCAACTGCGCCGATTGGTCGAACAACGCACCAGCCAGCTCCGCGAGGAAATTCAGGAACGCGAACGTATTGAACGCCAGCACGCGCTCGAAGCCGAACGTTCCCGGATCGCGCGCGATTTGCACGATGATCTCGGCTCCAGCCTCACGGAAATCAGCGTGCTCGCCAGCACCGGCCAGCGGCCCACGCAGGACGAAGCCGGACACGCCGGACTTTTTCATACCATCGCCGGCAAAGCCCGCAAGCTGATCGCTTCCCTGGATGTCATCGTTTGGGCGGTCGATCCCGAGGACAATTCACTGCAATCGCTGGCCGATTACATGACCGGTCACACGGAGGATTTTTTCTCGCACATGAATATTTCCTGCCGCTTCAAAGTTCCCGTTTCCTTTCCACATGTGACGCTGGAAGGACGGGTGCGGCACGATTTATTGATGGCCGTGAAGGAAGCACTGAACAACATCGTGCGCCACGCCGAAGCGACCGAAGTGGAATTCCGCATGTCGATTGAGGAAAACATTCTAGGCATAGAAATCGTGGATAACGGAAAAGGTTTTGAAGGCGGCGGCGACGGGCATGGCTTGAAAAACCTTCCCGCGCGGCTTTTGAAACTGGGCGGAACATGCGTCGTGGAATCGCGCGTCGGCGGCGGCACGGCGGTAAAAATTCATTTGCCGTTGCCCGCAATTCCCGGCATCGGAACGTCGTCCCGAAAAGTGGATACGACGTTTGACTGATTTCGTATTTCTGGAACGGGTTCAGAATGGGCATCAAAGATTGATGACATGCTGGCCAAACTGACAGACACTATCGGCCTCGAATTGATGACGAAAGTCGCCATCGTTGAAGACAACGCCACGCTGCGGAAGTATCTCGCGGAAATGATCAACAATACTCCCGGACTTCGATGCGTCTGCGCGTGTGTTTCCGCCGAAGAAGCGTTGATCGAGATTCCCGCGCACAAACCCAACGTCGTGTTGATGGACATTCATTTGCCGGGCGAATCCGGCATCGCCTGCACCGCGCGCCTGCGCGAGAAACTGCCCAACCTTCAGGTCATCATGCTGACCGTTTACAAGGACATCAAAATGATCTTTCAGGCGCTGAAAGCCGGCGCGTGCGGCTACGTCCTGAAGCGTTCGGATGAAAAGGAAATTCTCGCGGCCATCGCGGAAGTGCGCGCCGGCGGCGCGCCAATGACCAGCGAAATCGCGCGCATGGTGGTGCGCTCGTTTATGGAATCGCCCAAGGTTTCCGCCGACGAAACCGATCAACTCTCCACCCGCGAAATGGAAATTCTGGCGCTCGTTGCGGAAGGTTATCCCAATAAAGAAATCGCCTCGCGACTCTTCATCAGCGGCGCGACCGTCCGCACACATCTGATGCACATTTACGAAAAGCTTCACGTCCATTGCCGCACCGAAGCCGCCGCCAAATATCTGCGATCCAATCCCGCTGGAAGTTCCAAACCAGCCCGAGCGAGCGGCTAGAGCAATTCCCTTTTTCAACGCAGCGCGTGTTCGTTGCCTGACCTAGGTGCCATCCGACTGGATGCGATTGAACACGACCGTCCATTCACTCTCGCCCCGTGAGGAACGAGCGGGGAGAGAGCCGGAGAGAGGGGCTTCCGATTTTCTCTTGAAAGCAACCGCACTCATCGGGACATCAGGAAGCGAGAGTATATCAATTGTGATCGCCATTCGACTTGCCATGCTTGCGCCTCGTGGAGGCCGCCGCTAATGTCTTTCGACTGCGCCCGTAGCTCAGTTGGATAGAGCATCTGCCTTCTAAGCAGGTGGTCCCGCGTTCGAATCGCGGCGGGCGCGCCACTTCAACAGTTGAATTCAATCTCCTCAAATCAGGCGCAACGTTGCACCCGCACCATTTAACCCGACTCGGTCTTCAGCCAAATCATGACCATTGATCCTCGCCTTCACCGCATTGTCGCGTCGCAATCATATCCGCTTGTTCGCTACGATCAACGGGCCGCTTCTTTACGATGTAAATGGCGGACGGCATATTCGTAGCAGCCGACGTCAGGAGGCTCATTTCGTTTCGGGATTTTCAGTCAGAGCCTCGTTACCTCGGCTGCTACCGGATGGGAGATCGAATAATGTTGCCGGCATCGGGATGCTTTGCCTGAGCGTAAATCTTCCAAAACGTTGGCCAGAACTCATCTTGCAGAGGATGCAAGG
>DASTXC010000069.1:0-6894 GCA_035765675.1 Verrucomicrobiia bacterium | reverse complement strand
GATTGATAGTGGATAGATGGTAGCGTAACAGAACCTTCATCCCGTTCCTCTCTCGTCAGACGCGAGGGGGACGGGGTGAGGGCCGCATTCGAAGTTCGGAGTTCATTATTCGATGTTTGAGGTTCCCCTTTAGTCTCGATCCTCACCCCTCCATCCTCCATCATCAATTCCTCCACGTCCCCTCCGCTGAAACGCACCACCAACGCCGGCGTCCATTCTGGATGCCACAGCAAAAAGTTCTCAACCGACATGCAATTTCGGATCGCCAGATTCCACAACGAATGACGCGCGTGTCATCACCGGCGCATCCAGACGAGTTACATATGGCACGGTGCGATAATCCGATCGCCATAACTGTGGTGTGATTTCGCAACGCACATATCCGCGCTCCGCGTTATGAAATTTTACGAATGGGTTTTCCGACAGGAGTTGTTCGATCTTTTTGGAATGGTGCGCTCCGTCGCCACCGGAAGAAATGGAAGTGCCCACAAACTCCGTCGCCACCGTTTTGGAATCGAGTTGATCAAAATCCATAATCAACTCATTGGCCCAATTGCTGTGGATATCACCGGTCATTACAATGGGATTCGATATAGGGCGTTCGGCAAAATGTTTCAGCACACGGCGACGGTCCATTTCATATCCCGGCCATTGATCCATGCTGAACCCGACTTCAGGCCCGGCTTTCAAATCTGCGCGTGCCATCATTACCTGTTGGGCGAGCACGTTCCACTTCGCATCCGATTTCTCCAACCCGGAAAACAACCATTGTCGCTGGGCTTCACCCATGATCGTTGCCCGCGGATTCATTGCATCGGCGCAATCCCCTTGCACATGATCGCCACAGGGTTGATCGGTCCGGTATTGCCGTGTGTCCAGAACGAAAAATTCGGCCAGACGCCCGAACGACAGTCGGCGGTAAAGATCCATATCCGGCCCTTGGGGTAGCGACGTGCGACGCAACGGCATGTGTTCGTAGTACGCTTTGTAAGCCGCAGCGCGCCGTTGAAGGAAAGGAACGCGATTGACCGATTTTTCCTCCGGGGTCGCGCTGGCGTAATTGTTGTCCACCTCATGATCATCCCACGTCACCATCCACGGAGCCATCGCATGCGCTGCCTGAAGCGCGCGGTCGGATTTGTAAAGCCCGTAACGATTGCGATAATCCTCCAATGTAAATATTTCCTTGCTGTTGTGACGACGAATCCCCTTGCTGCTGGCCGCTCCCTCGTAAATATAATCACCAAGATGAAAAATGAGATCAACGTCCTCTCCCGCCATGTGATGGTAGGCGGTGTAGAATCCAGCTTCATAATGCTGACATGAAGCAAAGGCAATCCGCAACCGGTCCGGGCCGGTGTTGAGGGTCGGCAACGTGCGGGTGCGTCCTTTCGGACTCACTTCGTTACCGGCTTTGAATTGATACCAGTACCAGCGATCTGGACGCAGTCCGTCGACTTCCACATGCACTGAGTGCGCCCAATCGGGTGTGGCGACCGTCGTTCCTTTTTTCACTGTTTTCGTCATCGCTTCGTCTTCCGCGATTTGCCAGGCGACTTCCACCGGTTCAGAGGCCATGCCGCCTCCCTCTAGCGGGCGGGGCGCGAGTCGAGTCCAAAGCACAAAGCCGTCGCTGGCTGGATCACCCGACGCGACGCCAAGTTGAAAAGGATAATCGCTGAAGGCAGGCGTCTTCGTAATCGCGCCAAAAGCGTGCGCTGACCAGAAGGCCGCGGCTGCCAGCGAACTAGTGGCAAAAATGAATGAACGCCGGTTTACACGTGGAGAATTCAAAATTCGATACAATGGATGTGTCATATAGAGATCCTGTTCAGGGAAACTTATTTTCAATTAAATTACGTTGTGCTGTGAAAGTACCGATCGTGTAGCAGTAGAATAAAAGCTCTTCCGGATTAATAAGCTAATGGATCTTATGGAAACTGCGATTTTCCCGGAAATTACTGGACTTTTGTTCATCCAGAACTGCGGCTGATCACATACGACGCAGCCGCAGATCCGAATGAAGACTCCTGATCTTCCAATGATCAATCCGGCTGTTGACTATTGCCGTCCTGACTTTTGTTCACAACGTCCAGGTATTCCGTTCGTTTCACCCATTGTGCGTGGCCGTCAGTGAAGTTCATACAGGTTCCGGTTTCGCCGTGCGGATCTTCTTTATCAGGCCAGTTTTCATGCGAGCTGCCGATTCCTTTTGCATGATCGTCAGCATCGAGGAAGAGCAGAATATCCGAAGGTCCGATAACGGAGCCGATTGCTCTACTGTATTTTGTAATCGTCTTGGAGCTGACGCTGCGTTCCGTCTTTTTTACTGAATTGCCATTGTAATTCATCGTGCCCCAAATCTCATAACTGGTTCCGTAATCTTTGGTCGTGACCGCGTTATCAACCAGATCAATGAGATAGGTTTCCGATGAGAACGGTTTCCTTGCCGTATGGCCTTTATCATTGCGAATCGAATTTTGTGTGCCCGGACAGGTGAAGCTTTTCAAAGGCTTGATGTAATTCGAGTACAGCCAGTTCACATCATCGTCAGTTCCGCTGCGATCTGAATATGGCCCCGGCGTATAACCGGTTTCATGCCACGTGGGTGCGGTGAAATGTCCGTGGAAATCATCCGCATACAACATGCTGGCCAGCCCCAATTGTTTGAGATTGCTGATGCAGTTCACTTTCTTTGCCTGCCACTTCGCGCGGCTCAAGGCTGGCAACAGCATCGCCGCCAAAATTGCGATTATGGCGATGACCACGAGCAGTTCGATCAAGGTGAATCCACATCGGCAACTTGTCCGACGGGCACCCCGTCGCGTGAAAGGTTTCGGTGCAAAGCAGAAATACGTTTTCATAATATATTTTTCAGGAGTAAGAAAATTGGAATTGAAGGAAGCCGGACACGGAACTTCTGCGCCCGGCTTCCGATGAGATACTTATTTATAGATGACCCGATAAAAGGCGCTGTTGGGCAGCGGTGAAAGATCATCGAAGCTGGCGTGACCATCGGTTCCGACAGTTGCTGTTCCGATTTCCGACCACGGCCCGGCTGGCGACGGTGCGCGAAAGACGCTGTAGGTCTTTTCGGGCGTTCCGAGGAAATGGATTTGCATCTGCGTGGCCGAAACCAACGGAGCCTGCAGCAATGCGCGCATCACGACACCGAACATCGTGTAATAAATCCTCAACCGCGGATGATCGCGGTTCGGATTGTTCTCATCGACGAAGCTGTAATATTCTGCGGAACGATTGCCCCAGCCATTGGCTCCGCCGGCCCACGGCAAAATCGCCCAGCCGTAATTTTGGCGAATGCCATTCGCCCAGGCTTGAACATCCGCCGTGACATCGAACGAATTGACCGTGCCCTGCACGTCGGGCTCCAGACCGCTGTTTCCCGCGACAGCACTGGGAGAGTTTGCGGCTTCAACGCCGTCGGGCTGAACTCCATTCATCCAGTTATTCCACGTCGTCGTCGTATCTTCCCAAGGTTGCAAGAGCGCATAAATCTGGCCGCCATCGCCCATCGCATCAGTACCGACGCTGGGGAGATCCAGCATCGCGCAAACAATTCTTGCGCCAAACGGAACCTGATTGGCGGCCGCGCCAACGATGCCGTCGAAACGCAACAAAGTCTGCGTGGCGTTGGCTTTGCCGACATCATTCGCATCGCTCCAAAGTGTATCTTCACCGGCGAAATTTTCATCCGGTGAAGCTTCACGGAGATTCGTGTCGAACGTCCCGGCATAATCATTGATTCCCTGCTGGAAACTCACAACCGAATTGCCCGGTTCCATCCACGTGATCCGCAAGCGCGGACGTTCATTGACGACGGGATATTCGGAAGGAGTGAATCCGGTGCCGTCCGTGCGCAGTGGCCAGCCTTTTATTACCCAGCCGAAATTCGTTTCGCCATTCACCCATGCCTGAACATCAGGCGTGATGCCGATCGAAATTATTCCGGTTCCGGTGGAGCCGCTGCCATCTTCCACGCCAACCTGCGATTCGTATTCGTAGCGCGATTCAATGTCATCCTGCTGAATGCCATCGCCGAGCGAACTCCATGTGTCATTCGTCGCATCCCACGGAATAAACATGCGATGCAGCGTGCCGCCATCACCGGTGTTATTGACGCGCAACAACAGTTCAGCGGAAACCACGACTGCGCCGGTTGGAACCTGCCAGTAATTCGTGCCGATGAAATCATCGAAGCGCAACAACACCTGCGATTCGTTGGGTGTGCCGCCGTCCGGCCAGTCAATCAGCAAACCTTCCTGCGGCGCCGGAGTGCGTCCCATCGGCCACGGTTCGGAATTGCCAACCTGTGAAAGCGCAATGTCAGCAGCGCCGAAGAATTTTCCGTATCCATAATCGCCGCCTTCCTGATATTGCGTCAGACGCAGCACGCCGACTCGAATCTGCTTGGCGGCATTGACAATTACGCCGAGACCGTCATCAAGACTGACCTGAACGCTGCGCGTTATCAGCGCGTCATTCGTTCCCGGATAAAAAGTAATGGAACGAATCAATTGTTGAACGGCAGGCAGAGTAGCGATTGCATTGAGAGAAATAATCAGTGGAGTGCCTTCGCTGCCACCGGTGAAACTTCCAATGACATTGCCTTCATAGCTTACCTCCGTGCTGTCGGCGCTGATTTCATCAATGCCGTCGCCGGTGTTGCGGATTTCCAAATGATCGTTGGCTTGACCATTTGCCGTAAACTCGACAGTGACCGAACCGTTCGCATAAGAAATTGCATCGGCATCTTCAACCGTGGCCTGACCGTCAATTCCGATCGGCGGCATTCCCAATCCGTAAATGCAATCTCCCGATGGCAATGTCAGCTTGGCTTCATTATCGATGACGATGGCCGGCAGCGTGATCGCGGAAACAAGTTGCGAGTAGATTGGATCGGTGGTGACGGGCTGATGCTTGAGATTCAGATTCGCGTTTGCGTTTGTCACCAGGTTGTCCACGCCGGTCAGCGTGATGTTTTGTGGTGTGTTCCAGTTTTGCGGAGTGAAGGTCAAAGTCACGGGAGAAACCGCTCCGACGCTCGGTTTGTCCGAGGTGATCTGAATGACAACGTCGGTTTCCGGCTGAGTTCCCAGTGCGAGCGAGTAGTTCGTTGTCGAACCTTCAATCACTGTAATCGGAAGATGATAATTCCAGACATAACCCGCGGTATCATTGTCGCGGTTCAACAAGGCAACGTCATCGGGATTCAGTCCGTTGTAAGTTGAATCAACGCTTTGCGCCGGAGCGGTGATGATTGAGTAAGTCTGATCACCGTCCTGCTTGACGTCATCAACCCCGGTCACGGTGACAATCTGCGGGACATTCCAATCGCCAGGCGTGAAGGTGACGGAATTCGGCGACACCATCCCTTCTGCGAGATTCGGTGAGGATAATCCGACAATCACATCGCCAGTCGGCGGACGATTCAGAAAGACCGCAAACGTTGTTGCGTCGCCGGATTCCGAAGTAACCAAGCCACTCGTCGGAGTGACGGTGATGCCGGCCTGTTCATCGTCCATGTTGATCACGGGAACATCGGCCGGATCAAGGTTGTTGTAATTGGGATCATTGCTGACGGCGGCGGATAAAACGACGCTGTAATTCTTCGGGCCATCTGCGATCGCATCATCTTGTCCGGTGACAGTGACAGTTTGCGGAACGTTCCAGTTTTCAGTGGTGAACGTGACTGACGCCAGATCGACCGTTCCTTCCAATGGGTTGCTCGATGCAATATTGATCGTCACGTCGTTGACGGGCGCGAGATCAAGCTCCAATGTGAACGAAGCCGCAACACCATATTCCGTCGTGATCAAAGTGTTCGCCGGCGTCACCGTCACGCCCGGTGAAGCTGCTGGAATAAAAACGAATGAAGCAACGGGTTCGTTGGTGCAGGCTTCGAGTTCCGGTGGATAAACGCCTGTGTCGCGCGATTCAATAATCCAGCCATCGCCGTCCGCTTCATAACTGATCACATTGTCGAAATTGTTTGTGTAACCACCTTCGCAGGAAGTGATCAGAACACCGGAGCCGGGTGATCCGCCAGGGATTGTCAAACGATAGCGACCGGGGGCAATATTCGTGACAGCGAAGGACGGATTTAAACCGCTGTGCAACAAAACCACGGCGTTCGTGCCGGTTTCATCCAGCCCGAATTTTCCCGAGACAACAGTGGTGTTTGTCTTCGGAATAAACACGAACGCGCAGGGATCCTGTTCCAACGCGAACGGATTGTCCGCATTTCCAAAATTATCTTTTACAAAAATTTCCCACGTGCCATCTGGATTCGCTGTGGACAAAGCGAAGTTCCCTTCGTTCTTCGCGTGATTGACCAGCAGCACGCCATCGGTCGCCGAGTTGATGCCGAATCCAGTCAGGTCAACCCGCGACCGGCCGCTGCTGATGCCTTTGAACTGGGTGCCGAGAAATAATCCCGGTGAACCGACGAACAGGTTATTTGTTCCACCGTTTCCGCCGGTGGCGTTGCGCGCCCAGCCAGCGAGCCAGTTGGTGTACCGAAAATATCCGGCGGCAAAATTGACGTTGTATTCCGCGCGATCGGAAGTCACGTCCTGGAGCACTGCCCAATACCCATTCGCATTGCCATCGAATGCACCGACTCCATAAATCGGTTCGCTCGCTTCATCGAGATTGTATCGGCCATTTTGCATTGTCGCGGTGAGAACCAGGCCGTCCGCCAAGTCGTTCGTTGCCGCTTCGCCGACCTGAAGATGTACTGGTTCAGCGTGAATTGGAAAACTGCGCGGGCGGCTTAAAGTAGTAGCGGCCGGGTTTTCGTTGTTCGTTTGTTTGTTGCCTTGGGGGACCAGTCCCCCAAACCCCCTGGGATTTTTCGCTTTGCGATCGAACCCG
>DASTXC010000068.1:0-5440 GCA_035765675.1 Verrucomicrobiia bacterium | reverse complement strand
CACGACACTGCAACTCCGGTTTCTCGCGAAATTTATTTCTTCCAACACGAACGACACGACGCGTTATCGGACCGCTTTTCAACGGGGCGTGAATTACATCTGGGCCGCACAATATCCCAATGGCGGCTGGCCGCAGGTCTGGCCGTTGTCCGGCGGCTATCACGACGCGATCACTTTCAATGACAACGCCTTCGTCAATGTGCTTGAGCTGGTGAATGATCTCCGGCACGGCGCTGACGTGTTTGAATTTACATCGCCGGAATTGCGTCAGGCGGCGGAAAAATCGTTTCAACTGGCGATGAAATGTCTGCTCGCGTCACAGGTCATTGTCGATGGGCAACGCACGATCTGGCCGCAACAATGTGATCTGCTGACGTTGCTGCCGACCTCAGCCCGCAATTACGAAATGCCATCACTCGCTTCCGGCGAAAGCGCGGGCATCCTGTTGTTCCTGATGCAAATTCCAGATCCGGATTCGGAACAGATCGCGGCCATTCGCGCGGGTGCGAACTGGTTTCGGCAGACTGAGATCAAGGACATGGCGTTCACGACGCGCGGCGGAGATGGGCGTCATCTTTTGTCCGCGCCCGGCAAAGGTCCGATCTGGGCGCGATATTACGAAGTCGGAACGAATCGGCCGTTGTTTGGAGATCGCGATAAAACGATTCACGACACCGTCGAAGAAATTTCGAAGGAGCGCCGCGCGGGTTACAGTTGGTTCAGCGACAGCGGAAAACGGGTGCTGCAACAATACGAAAATTGGGAAAAGAAACGCGACCGTTCTGCGCGCTGAACATGTCGAGGTTTCCGCCGTTTGCAAATCTTAATCCGGCGGGTGTGCCTGGTTGATTTGAAATCAAAAGCCCCTCTCTCCAGTTCTCTTCCCGCTCGTTCTTCACGGGTCGAGAGTGAGCTGAGCTTCAGTTTCAATCCCAATCTCACGTCTGCCGCTTGCCGGGTTTGCGGTTACTCACTAGGTTGGTTCCATGTCTTTCCAGCAACGATACGATGACGCGATGTTTGATTTCAGCACCGGCGATTACGACCGTGCCATCGACAAGTTGAAATCCATTCTCGCGGAGGACCCGGCGCAGTTCGACGCGCAACTGGCGCTCGGCATGGCTCACTATCGGAAAGGCGATTACGCGACGGCCATTGCAGAAGGACAGAAAGCGCTGAAACTTCGCCCGAACGAACAGCTCGTTCACACCAATCTTTCGCTGTTCTACATGAAGGCGGGCGACAAGGCGACGGCGGAACATCACGGAATGCAGGCGCGCATCGCCTCCTGGAAATCAGACAAATCCAAACCAGGCGAACAACCGGCCGGCGATCCCGATTTGCAGATGGCGAAGCCGGAAACTCCGCCCGTTAAAATGCCGGAAAAATTTCCGGACATGCCGTGGAAGAAAAAGACCTGAAAGTTCATAACCGATTGCTGGTACAACCAACGCATCAGCCGATCAAACGCCTGACATTTTTGCCGCAGCCGAACTGAGAATTTCCAGAGCGCGCAAGGTCGCGCCGCCGCGGGTTTCCACCTCCAGTTTTTCGAAAATTTCGCCGACGTGTTTTTTCACCGTCGATTCGGTATTGCCCAGGATGGTTGCGATTTCCGAGTTGGTTTTTCCCTGCGCGATCCAGAGCAGCACTTCCGCGGCGCGTGGTGTGAGACCGAAAGATTGTTCCAGCGGCTTGGGCGATTCGAAGTTCGGTTTGAATGACGGCGTGGCCTGCTGGCTGGCGCGTTGCAAACGGGAACGAATCGCCTCCAGCAACTCCAGCTTGGGCACGGGCTTCGTAAGATAGTCGTCCGCACCGAGATTCATTCCCGCGCGGATGTCCGGCTTCTCGCCTTTCGCCGTCAGAAAAATGAACGGAATCGCCACCGTGCGCGCGTCTTCCCGCAACGCCTGCAACACGCCGTAGCCATCCAGTTCAGGCATCATCACATCGCATAGAATCAGATCGGGATTCTCTTTCGCGGCGAGATCAATGCCCACGCGTCCGTTCTCCGCCGGAATGGGATGAAACTGTTCGAGTCGGAGAATCGTGGCGAGGTTGCGCCGCATTTCCGGTTCATCTTCGATAACAAGGATTCGCTTCATGAAATTGTAATGGTAACTCTCAATCTGCTCTTAATCTTAATCGTAACTCTTAATCCTGATTCTCTTCCCCGTCCGTCCCGTACGGTGGATCGCGCCCGGACTTCCATTGTTCTCAATCTGACGCAGTTGTCCGTAAACAGCCGAGCTGCGAGGAGTTTTGTCCAAAACGGCTTCCGACCATGCTGCAAATTTCAAAGCTTCCTGATACGCGTTGAGCCGTTCGTGATCGAAGAAGATTTTCATGAGCGATTGAGATTACGATTAGGAATTATGAATTAAGATCGAGAGAATTCAGGGTCTGTTCGTCCGGCTTGGACAACGCGGTCGCGCGGAAAACCGGGAGGCGAACTGTAACCGTGGTGCCTTTTCCCACGCGACTTTCCAGGTTGATGCTGCCGCCGTGAAGTTCAACACAGCGTTTTACAATCACCAGTCCGAGACCGGTCCCCTGACGCTGGCCAACGTTTCCCGCGCGGTGAAATGCACTGAAAAGGCAGCTCTGCTCCGCCTCGGGAATGCCGATGCCACGATCCCGAATGACGCAAACCAGATCGAGGTTTTCAGGCGTCACATTCATTTCCACCGCCATGCCGGGTTCGGAATATTTCACCGCGTTCGTGATCAGATTCGTCAGGATATGTCGCGCGAGGCTTTCATCCATCAATGCGGTTTCGGCGATGTCGCCCACGTGAAGTTGAATCGGACAACGACGATCCGTGGACGAAAGCACTTCATCCACCAGCCGGGCGCAGAAGCCGCTAACATCCAGCGGCTCGGGTTTGAAATCCATTTTGCCGGCATCCAATCGGCTAAGCACGAGCACTTCCTCCATCATGCCGCCCATGCGACACGCATTTCGCGTAATGCTTTCCAGATGACTCAATCGTTCTTCCGGATCGAGCCGCTCCAGATAATCCGCCAGGATTTCCGCCGACGACATGATGATTCCCAGCGGCGTCCGGAATTCGTGCGAAACCATTGAAACGAAATTGCTCTTGAGCTGGCCGAGTTCCTTTTCGCGAGCGACGGCTTTGTGCAATTCCGCTTCGGCGCGTTTGCGTTCAGTAATGTTTTCGACGATTCCCCAGAGTTGCGTTCGTCCGTCCGGCGCGTTGACCGCCATGCCGTTCAACACCACGGGAACGCGATGGCCGTCCTTGTGGAAATATTCCTTCTCATGCGGCCCGAAGCGTCCCGTGCGGCGCAGCGCATCCAGCACTGCAATTTCAGCATGCTCGTATTCCCGTGGCGTGACCTCCCAATAGCTGAGCTTTAAAATCTCTTCTTCCGTGTAGCCGATGATGTTGGTGAACGCTTTGTTGACCTGCACGAAGCTGCCGTCCCATTCCACCTGCGCAATGCCGAGGGGCGAAAGCTCGTAAAGCTGTTTGAATTTTTCTTCAGATTTGCGCAGCGCCTCCTCCGCGGCTTTGCGTTTGGAAATGTCATTGATGACTGCCTGGAACAACGTGCGCCCGCCGAGTTCGATCCGTGTGAGAATCACTTCCAGCGGAATCAATTCCTTCTTCCCCGTGTGGCTGACCCAGTCGAAACGAATGCTGCCTTTTTCCATGCATTCGGCGACGTAACGATTCGCTGCTTCAAATGAACTTTCGCCGTTCGGTTGAAAAGGAGGCGAAAGTTCCGCCGGATGTTTTCCAATCAGGTCCGCCTCGGTCTCATAGCCCATGATGCGGACTGCGGCGGGATTCACTTCGAGAAATTGCTTGTCGTCGTGAATCATCACGCCCTGGCTGGTATTGATGAACAACGCGCGATGTTTTTCCTCCGAATCGCGCAACGCCTGTTCCGCGCGCTTTCGTTCGGTGTTGTCGATAATGCTGCCGCGCACCAGCGCCTGGCCTTCGCCGGGCAAACGCACCAGGCGCACTTCGCAGGGAATCAGGCGGCCGCTGGAATGCTGATGCGTCCATTCAAAAACCGGCACGCCACCCGCCAATGCTTTCTCAATGTACTTACGCGAGGCATCCACCGACCGCCGTCCATCCGGTTGAAATTCCGGGCTGACATCGGCGGGATGCAATTTCAGCAATTGCTCGCGGCTCAAGCCAATCAACTGCGTCGCGTTTTCGTTGCAGTTCAGAAATTGTCCCGTGCTGCCGTCGAATACCACGATCGCTTCCGGCGCGTGTTCCACGAGCGTGCGCATTCGCGCTTCACTCGCGGCGAGTTCAGCCGTGCGTTCCGCAATGCGCTGTTCGAGCGTGGCGTTGGATTGCTTGATCGCTTCTTCGGCCAGCTTGCGTTCCGTGATGTCTTCGTGAACGCAGACGATTTCCAGAATTTTCCCGCGTTCATCCCGCAGCGGAAACATGGTCGCGCCAATCCAGCGCACCGCCGGCCCCGATTTCGGCGGGGGCTGTAATTCAAACGGAACGGCGGGAACCTGCACCACTTCACCGGCAAACGCGCGGCGGATGAAGGGCGCAGCTTCGCTTTTAGAAAGTTGCGGATCGGTCAGAATATTGAATCGTTCAGCATCTTCAGGCGACAGGCCAAACAGTTTATACCAGGCGGGATTCACTCGGCGGGTCGAGCCGTCGGGCGAAAAAATCTGAACGCTGAATGGCGATTGCTCGAAAACCAGCCGCCAGCGTTCCTCCGAAGCGCGCAGAGCGGATTCGCCGCGCTTGCGTTCAGTGATGTCGCGCGCGGCGGAAAGCATCAGCGGACGTTCGCCGAGTTGAATCGGCGTCAGCACAATTTCCACCGGCATTTCCGAACCGTCGAAACGATTGACCACCCATTCGAACCGATGGCTGCCGTTTTGAAATGCGAGTCGGAAGACTTCCTTGATTTTATCCTCGGACCGCGAACCGTCCGGTTGAAATTCCGGCGAAATCTGTTTCGGGCCCATGATGAGCATCGCTGCTTTGTCGGGCGCGCCGGTCAGGCGAACACTGGCCGGATTCACATCCACGAAGAGACCCGTGCTCGGATCAAGCAACGTGAACGCGTCGGTGCTGCGTTCGAACAAAAGCCGGAACATCGACGGAGTATCTTCGGAAGAAAGGCCGGACACACTACTACTTTTGTCCCATTTACTTCGGGCGGACGGGTCGGTGTTCATGCAAAATGCTCGGCGATCTTATTTCAGTTCGGGAATTCCCGGTCGAGCATAAAACCGGCGTTCCAGTGCGGTTCTCTCGCAACTTGACACCCGCACCATTTTCGATTCCCTCGCCCCGCAGCGAAGCGCGGGGAGAGGGCTAGGGAGAGGGGATTTTGAGCTAAAAACCTCCTCACCCCGGCCCTCTCCTCCGGCTTCGCTCGGAGGAGAGGGAGTGAGCAGCCGTTTTGAATTTCGAAAG
>DASTXC010000067.1:0-26745 GCA_035765675.1 Verrucomicrobiia bacterium | reverse complement strand
GTGACCGGCCTGAAAACAATCGTTGCGTTGACTGTGTTGCTGGGGATCGCCGGATTTATAGTATTATTCTCCCTCATCGTTCCCACAGCATACTCACTTCAAACAAATCGAAAAACTGTGGCTTTTTAAACGGGCTGTTAGGCGTATGAATCATCAAATCAAGACTCTGGTATCATGTCTAGTGTCACGACATAGGGCTTCTCCTCTCCAAATGGAAAGGTGCGAGGCAGCTTGAGTCTGGATGTGCGCGTCTTGTAACGGTCGCAAAAAATCCCGTGCCCACGGAAATAAGAAAACTCTCCCTCGCTGCCGACATAATACACTGGCCCACCGAATGGCTTCAAGACACCCATCCACAATTGATAGTGATCTTCCGGTGCTCTGTGAACATACGCAAGCGAGCGGCACCTGCAAAAGACCACCGCAATGCAAACCGCCACTGCTACCAGCGCGAGCAAACGGACTTTAGAACGGCGGCGCATACGCCTAATATTATATTAAGCGACGGAATTGTCGCCTATCCAAGTTCATGGGCAAGACCGTAAATTGCCACATTAGCCTTGTCAGCCGCATTTTCCTGCGAGTCTCGGCCGTACTATTGAATCCACCAATACGACTATGGAGCGGTTCATCCCCAACCCAAAATTGAAGCTGCGGGAACAACTGCGGGAGGTCATGCGGTTCAAACATTTCTCCACCGGACAGAACAAGCCTACTGGCTGTGGATTCGCAGGTTCATCCTTTTTCACCAGAAGCGGCATCCGCGTGAAATGGGTTCTGAAAAGGTGGAACTCCAAACGAGAATTTTCAAACAAACTCCCAATCATTACACGATTGTGGGAGCGCAGCCGCCTCGGCTGCAGTTCGGCGCGCCCTCGCACCGAACAGGGCGGCTCACACCCGCACCAAACGGTTCATCCATTCCGCGTCTGAAAATCAGCCGCGAGGGCGCGGCTGATTGCGCCCGAGGCGGGCGTGCTCCCCATTTTTACTGCATGGATTCGGCTGATTGCCAACCGCGAATCACTTCGCGGTCACGGTAAGTTCGATCGGCGATGCAACACCTTGGGCAAATTCATCCACATATTTCTGCCAGGCTTCGTGAGAAGTGATAGCGCCGGCTTTGTCCCAGCAGAATCCCGCCCAGTAATCCACGCGATGATCGGCAGGCACTTTGACCAGCACGAGATCGTTCAGTTTGTCTTCGGCTGTTTTCTCGAATGATTCGGGATTCACGATCACAGCGAGTCCCTGATTGCCGCCGTTTTTTTCCACCTTTTCCCACTTGGTCAGCCAGCCGTGTTCGGCGTTCAGTTGTTTCTGTTCGCCGCTGGTTTTTTTGAGGCCGATGGCGGCGGTGAGTTTCGCTGTCTGTCCCGGGCGTGTGTAGGGTTTGAAGGTGCTGACGTAATGATCCAATTGCTGACCCGCATCGAGCGACACGCGTTTGACTTCGCTGACGCTGATGCCGTTCACGTCGAAGGGTTCGTAAATCAATTCAAACATCACGCGGATCGGGCCGTTGGCGAGCACGCGCGATTGCACAAAACTTTTTGAAACCCAAAGCCGGTTGTTGGCCCAGAATCCAATGCCGCCATCGCCGCGGCTCAGACCGGCGGAGTAATAATCCGCGCCTTCACCCGCGTCCTCGTGGTAATTGTCCACGAGATACCAGTCATTGATGACCATGCGTGGCGTGCGTTTGGACCAGATGTCGATGGTGCTGCTGGAGAGCGGTTCGCCTTCCCAGGTTTCCAGCGCGCGACCGTAGGTGCGATGCGCGATGCGGTCGTTTTCCCACGCAAAGTCATCGAAACGTTCGCGGTTGAATCGGCCAAAAGCTTTGAACTGTTCCTTCGTATATTCGTGGCGCGCGCCGAGTGTGGCGGTGAAGGTTTTGGTTTCGCCGGGAGCGAAGTCCGCCTGAAAAATCAAAATGTCCGGTCGGCGATAGGTGTCGAAGTCCGTGTCCACGGCCTGTGCGAGAACTTCTTTGCCGGACGAATCCTGAATGTGAATGCGTTCGAGGCTGCCGCTGACGGGCGCGAGATCTTTGGCGGAAAGCTCAAGGGTCTGAGCGGCGCGCGCGATTTGAAGCGGGTTGACGGCGGTGATGGTGACCTGATTCGCGGCGAGGCAAAGGCCGGGAAGGCTGGCGAAAAGGACGCTGGGGAGAAGTTTGTTTGTGATCATAGAAGCGGGTCTTTGTTAGGTTTTCCCATCGGACGTGTCAAGCTCGCGAGAGGTAACGATGTGGAAACGGTCAGCAACGAACTCTGAACAACGAACTCCGAACAACGAACTCCGAAGGTAGCGGCTGTCGCGCTGCGACAGCCCGCGCGCACTGGTTATGCGCGCGTGGGCGGCGGCGCATTTCAGCAGAGCGAAGATCTGTTCGCGCCGACAACTCGCAAGCGCGAGTTGTTCTATCTTCCGACGCGAGGCATTCGCGAGCTTGGATTTTTTCAGAATCGTTTTAAGTTTGCGGACATGAAAACCTCCTTCCTGTTCGTTCTTGCCACTGCCGCGTGCCTCACGGGTTGCGGCGAAAAAAGTTCCAGCAACTCCACTCCGACCAATTCCACATCCGGCAATCCCTTGACCGCGCCCGTTGATTACCTCGGCGCCATCGGCAAAGCGCAGCAACACGCAGTGAAGACGATTGATGTCGCATCGATCACGCAAGCGATTCAATTGTTTCAGGCAGATCGCGGCCGTTTCCCGAAAGACTTGAACGAACTGGTGAAGGAACGGTTTCTCGGAAAAATTCCGGAAGCGCCCTACGGCTCGCGCATCGATTACGATCCAACCACCGGACAGGTGAAGGTCGTGAAGCAGTAGAGATGATGGATGATAGATGATGGTGGATGGCGCCTGCGAAAACTGCCGACGCCGTCCGCCATCTTCCATTCTCTATCCACTATCATCCATCCACTATCCTCTGGGCTCTCCTTTTCGATTGACTTGAACTGCGGTTCCTCAAGGATTCGCCGCAACTATGGAATGGATCACCAACCCGGAAATCTGGATCAGCCTGTTCACGCTGACCGTTTTGGAAATTGTCCTCGGGATCGACAACATCGTTTTCATTTCGATTCTCGCGGGCAAACTTCCAGCCGATCAACAGGCCAAGGCGCGGCAAACCGGTCTTTCCCTTGCGCTGATCACGCGCGTGCTGCTGTTGTGCGGACTGGCGTGGATGATCAAGCTGACCGCGCCGCTGTTTCACATTCCTGCGTTCTGGTTTTTGCATGAACGGCATCCGGTTTCCGGTCGCGATCTCATTCTTATTATCGGCGGACTTTTTCTGCTTTGGAAAAGCACGCACGAGATCCACGACAAACTCGAAGGCGAAGAAGGCGCGGTTTCGCAAAAAGTGGCTCCGAAATTTTTCGCGACCGTGGTTCAGATCCTCCTGCTCGATATTGTGTTCTCGCTGGATTCCGTGATTACCGCAATCGGCATGGCGCGGCACCTTCCGGTCATGATCGCTGCGGTGGTCATTGCGTTGATCTTCATGCTGATGTTTTCGGGCCGGCTCAGTGATTTCATTCACCGGCATCCGTCGCTGAAAATGCTCGCGCTGAGTTTTCTCCTGTTGATCGGTTGCGCGCTGGTGGCAGAGGGTTTTCACAAGGAAATTCCGAAAGGCTACATCTACTTTGCGATGGCATTTTCAGTGGGCGTGGAAAGCCTGAACATCCGGGTGCGCACGAAGAAATCCAAACCCGTGCAGCTACATCAGCCGTATCGCTGAACGCGTGGATTGGACAAATCGAAACCAGCCGCTATTCTTCGCGCCAGCGGCTGACAACCCAGTTGCCGCCAAAAATTAAAATCTATGAAATTCCTCCAAGTTGCCGCTCTCGTTCTTTGCGCTGCGTCGATGCTGCTTACCGGCTGCCGCACGGCTTCCAGTTGTTGCGCTGATGAATCCATGAAATCGGATTGCGGAATGGCCTGCTGCGCGGATGGTAAAACCGACTGCGCGCATTGCCCGACCTGTAGCGCAAAGAAGTAATTGTTGCGCCGCGGCTCTTTTCGGAGTCGCGGCGTTTTGGTTTGGAGTGTTGGAATGAAGTTGAAACGGTTCAGTCGCCGCAAGTTTCTGCTCACTTCATTTCTCGCCGGCGCCGGCGCCTTGGCGGCAGACGCGCGCCTGCTTGAACCCACCTGGCTGAAAACGCGCCGCATCAATCTCGCTGAAAGCAAACCTTCCCACCGCTTCGTTCATTTCACCGACTTGCATTACAAAGGCGACCGCAGCACCGCGGCACATCTGGTGGAACGTATTAATGCGTTGTCGCCGGATTTTGTTTGCTTCACCGGCGACCTGATTGAAGAACCGGATTTCCTTTCCGACGCGCTGGAATTTATTTCGCAGATCAAATCGCCGGTGTACGCCGTGCCGGGCAATCACGATTACTGGAGCCGCGCGTCGTTCGCTGATTTCGAAAAAGGTTTTCAAGTCACCGGCGGCGGCTGGCTCATGGATCGGCAACAGGAAATCGCGGGCGGAAAAATCAATCTGATCGGCTTGAGTTGCAGCAGTTACGCTGAAGCAACCGCTCCAGTGCGCCCGGGCATTAAAAACATTTTGCTCCTGCATTATCCGGCGTGGGTGAAAAAATTCGGCGGGCAGAAATTCGATCTGATGCTTGCCGGACATTCGCATGGCGGCCAGGTCCGGATTCCGTTTTACGGCCCGGTGATGCTTCCTTTCGCCGTGGATGAATATGATCTCGGCATGTTCCAGACCGCCGCTGGGCCGCTGTATGTGAATCCCGGCATCGGCTGGTTTCCAGTTCCGATTCGCTTCAACTGCCGCCCGGAGATCACGGTGTTCGAAATCTAAACGCAGTTTGAATATCCTGAAAAACTTTCGATCGCGGAAACTTCAAACCTTTTTCGTCGTTTTTTCCTGGCCCTGAGAATTGCAGAGCGGTGCTGAAGCACGCGCACTCCAAACGCTTCGCGCAGTTCTGTTGAGTTGATATTTCGCGGCAGCGTTTGGACTGGCGTGCGCTTCAGCGCTGCTTTTCCTGCGATCCAATTTTCGATGCAATGTCAGACTCCACCCGCTTTCCCGTTGAAGCTCCGCGCGCAGGTTTGTATCGTCCGCGAATGACGGTCACGCCCGCCACTTCAACGGATTCTCCGCTGGCCCAGCCGGTGACGTCAGTCTGGGGCGTCGGACCGGAACGCGCGCGGCTGCTGGCCCGATTGAAGATTCTCATAGTTGAAGACCTGCTGCTGCATCAACCAAGGCGTTACGAGGATCGGCGAAAACTTCTGGCCATTCGCGATCTCAAGCTCAAGGAACCTGCGACCGTGCGCGGCAAAATCGTGGCCGCTGGAATCAAGCGCTGGAAAAAAGGCGCGCGCGCGTTGTTCGAATGCATTCTCGACGACGGCACTGCGCTGCTGCATTGCCGCTGGTGGCAGGCGCAGCCGTGGATGGAAGATCACTTCGCAGCGGGCCGGGAATTTCTCGTGTTCGGAAAACCGGATTCCCTGCGG
This sequence comes from Verrucomicrobiia bacterium, assembly GCA_035765675.1. Lineage (GTDB taxonomy): Bacteria > Verrucomicrobiota > Verrucomicrobiia > Limisphaerales > DASXHY01 > DASXHY01. The sequence continues at coordinate 21,225 of DASTXC010000067.1, read as the reverse complement.
CCGCGAAACATGGATCATCCGGAAACGGAACTCATCGAGCCGGGCGATGAGAATTTCATTCACCTCAATCGCATCACGCCGATTTATCCCCTGACCGAAGGTCTGCCGCAACGCGCATTGCGTTCGTTGATCTGGCGAGCGCTGGAAACCTACGTTCAAAATGCCCGTGAAAGTGCGACCCCTTTTCCGGAATGGAATCGCTTCGACGAAAAACTTGCGGCCTTTCCCGAACTCACCTCCGGGTTTCCCTCGCGCGCGAATGCGGTTCACATGCTGCATTTTCCGGAAGCCTTGGACGATGTGGAAATCGCGCGGCAGCGGCTGGCGTTGGATGAATTCATTGAACTCCAAACGCAGATTCAGCGTCGCCGCGAGTTGTTCGAAAGCAAGTCCACTCCCCTGCCCTGCGGCGGCGACAATCACCTGATCAAACCTTTTCTCGCCGCACTCGGCTTCAAACTCACCGACGCGCAAACGAGCGTGCTGCGCGAGATTCGCAGTGATCTGCGCGGGCGGCATCCGATGCGTCGATTGTTACAGGGCGATGTGGGATCGGGCAAAACCGTGGTCGCCGGTTGCGCGGCGTTGATGGCGATTGAAAGCGGATTCAGTGTGGCGCTGATGGCGCCCACGGAGATTCTGGCTGAACAACATTTTGCGAATTTTAAAAAGTGGCTGACGCCATTGGGTATTGAAGTTGAGCTCCGAACCGGCAGCCGGAAAACTGCAACCAGCGATATTGTTTCCAACTCAAAACTCTCAATCCAAAACTCGAAACTCCCAACCCGAAACGCACCGGGCGCGACATTGAACATCGGCACGCACGCGCTGCTCACCGAAGGTTTTGAAATCCCCAATCTCGGCCTGGTGATCATTGACGAACAACACAAGTTCGGCGTAACGCAGCGCGAACAACTCGTGCGCAAAGGACGTTATCCGCATCTGCTGGTGATGACCGCCACGCCGATTCCGCGAACGCTCGGCCTGACGCTTTATGGCGAGCTGGATGTTTCCACGATTGACGCGTTGCCTCCGGGGCGCGGACGCATCAAAACCTTTGCGCGCACGGCCGACACGCTGCCGAAGGTCTGGGAATTCCTTTGTGAAAAATTGAAAGCCGGACGACAGGCGTATGTGGTTTATCCGCGCGTCGAAGACACCGGCGCGGCGGACGTGAAAGCGGTGAAAAAGGAATTTGAAAATCTTCAACGCACGCTCGCGCCGTTCAAGGTCGGCCTGCTGCACGGACGTTTGAAAAGCCAGGAGAAAGAGGAAGTCATGACGGCGTTTCGCGCGAATCGCGTTCAAGTGCTGCTGTCGACGTCGCTGATTGAAGTAGGCGTTGATGTTCCGAACGCGACGGTGATGCTGGTGGAAAATGCGGAACTGTTCGGGCTGGCGCAGTTGCATCAGTTGCGCGGACGAATTGGACGCGGCGCGCATGATTCCTTTTGCATTCTGGTGTCGTCCGCAAAAAATCCCGAGGCGCGCGAACGGCTGAAGGTTCTGGAGGAAACGACGGATGGTTTTCGTATTGCGGAAGCGGATTTGAAGCTGCGCGGTCCAGGTGAATTGCTGGGTCAACAGCAAAGCGGACTGCCGGATTTTCGATTTGGAAATCTTGCGGAGGATCTGGAATTGATCAGGCTGGCGCGAAAGGTTGTGCGCGGGAAAGGTAGGTGAATTTTTACTTGTGCTTTTTTCCCATTTGCGAAAGGTTAGCGCCACTATGAAAAGGACATTATCCCTAATCGTACTGTTGGGTGTTGTGATCGGTTCGGTTGTGACCGGATGCAATCAGCAGGATGAAACGTCGACTCCTCCAGCGGACACGACGACGAACGCCGCTCCGGCGACTCCGTAATAATTTCCCTTTGGGAAAACAATTCACGCCGGGCAAATCTGCCCGGCTTTTTGCTGTACGGATTTAAACAGGAGGAGAGGAGATTGAAGGGCAGCACGATTGTTGTGAGGCAATATCGCGCTGGAGCGCGGACTTCAGTCCGCGTGTCTGAACGAAATGACCGGCTTGCTTTACCGACTCGCGGACTGAAGTCCGCGCTCCGTTTTTACGAGCGCTTGTTCACGTTCGAGCATCGCGGGGTGCGAATAGTAAAAGCCGCTGTAAAGCGGATGCGACGTCAGGTTGCTGAGATTTTTTTCATTCAACTTCCGCAACGCGCCGATCAGTGAGCGCGGCTCGTTCATCACTTTTGCCGCGAACGCATCGGCTTCGTATTCGTGTTTGCGCGACCACCAATGCGCCAGCGGTGAAAACCAGAATGTGATCAGGCCGGACAACAGCGCGAACAACAACAACGCCAGTGCGATGTTTCCCGGTTCAAATCCGAACGCGCGATAAAACCAATCCTGCCGCGCCAGCACCGCCACCACATAAAATCCAATCAGCGAACTGACCGCGGAAAACACGAGCATCTTGGGAATGTGTTTCTTTTTGTAATGACCGATTTCGTGCGCGAGCACGGCTTCCAGTTCCGGTTCGGACAACTGCTGAATCAGCGTGTCGAACAGCACAATTTTCCGAAAACCACCGAACCCGGTGAAAAACGCATTTGAATGCCGCGAACGTTTGCTGCCATCCATGACCTGAATGCTTTGGGCGCGAAACTCGGTTCGCCGCGCCAGATTCAACAATCGATCCCGCAATCCACCTTCCGGCAGCGGAGTGAATTTATTGAACAGCGGCAGAATCAACACCGGCGCGAGCACGAGCATCAGCATTTGAAACGCAAACAACGCGCCCCAGGCCCACAGCCACCACCACGCACCGGTCCAATCGACCATTTTCAAAATCAACGCGAGCAGCGGAACGCCCAGCACGATGCCCAGCACCAGACCTTTCAGCCGATCCAGCCACCAGGTTTTCTGCGTCGTGGTGTTGAAACCGAATCTCTGTTCGAGCCGAAATTGCGAATACCAGTCAAACGGCATTCCCGGCAGCGACAGCGCGATCATCACAGAAAACAAAAACGCCGCCATGGCCCACGCCGATTGCCCGAACGTCTGCTGAAAAAATTGAAAAGTCCACGGCAGCACTCCACTGAACAAAACGATCAGCAGGACAATCGTTCCGTAAACTTCCTCCACTTGTCCGAATCGGCTTTTCGCCAAAGTGTAACGAACGGACTTGTTGTAGGTTTCCTCGTCGATGATTCCGCGAAAAGCATCCGGAACCGCAGCTGCATGTTGCCGGACGTGCTGGCGATTCAGCCACGCGAGCCATTGCTCCGTCATCAGCCGAAGCAAAATCAGAACAACGGCAACAAGCGCGGCGATGGTGGCGATTTGCATCTCGTGAATTTACAGTTGGCGGCGGAACTGACCAATGGGAAAACCGTTTTGGCCCCAAAACATTCAACGTTTAACTTTCAACATCGAACTTCCTGGTGCCTGAAAGATGGGCAGCCGATTGGACAGGTCACACGCATCTAAATTCTCATTAACACCGTGGCTCTTGCCCGGTGAAGGCAGGTCAGCCAAAGATATCCAGCCGTTTTAACGGCTTTTGGTCAGTCGCGATAAACCGTTAAAACGGTTCTTCGACCGTCCGATCAGTTCCTCCCACCGGGCTAAAGCCAGGGTGTTAATGAGAGTTGCCAAGAAACATAGAATTTTTAGATGCGCCTGCTCTGCTATTGGACGTTGAGTGTTTCCAATCGAGAAATCGCGAATCATCGTTCAACTCTCCTTTCCTTCGCAAACAGGGATTGAATCAACCGTTTCATTCTCTATATTGAGCGGGCTTTCGGACCCTTGGAGACATTGAATTTCCGTGGTTCGAGACGATGTTGGCTCGGCGTCAAATCGCCGCTGAAACGAGTTACAATGCAATTCAATCTGCTCAAATCGAAGATTCACCGCGCCACGGTCACTGGCGGAAACGTCCGCTACGAAGGCAGCCTGACCATCGCCTCCGACCTGATGGAAGAAGTCGGCATGGCTCCTTACGAACGCATTCTGTGCAGCAACATGGAAAACGGAAATCGCTGGGAAACCTACGCGATCCCGGGCGATCCCGGTTCCGGCACGATCATTCTGAACGGAGCGGCGGCGCACATGGGAAAAAAGGGCGATTCGATCACGATCATGAGCTTTACCAGCGTCTCCAAAAAAAAGGCGGACAGCTGGAAACCACGCGTCATTGTCCTCGACACGAAAAACCGCATCGTCAATCGCCGTGGTATTTGACCGTGTTTCTCATCGGCGCGCGGATCTGTTATCCGCAGCAACTTCAACGGCGAATGGAAACGAGCGCAACTTGACACCCGCGCCCTTTCGATTCCCTCGCCCCGCAGCGAAGCGCGGGGAGAGGGTCAGGGTGAGGGGATTTTGAGCTAAAAACCTCCTCACCCCAGCCCTCTCCTCCGGCTTCGCTTGGAGGAGAGGGAGTAATCAGCCGTTTTGGATTTCGAAAGTTCAATCCGTTGTTTGGTGCTGGTGCCAAGTTGCGCCCAACGGAAACGCCAGACAGTTTTGCAGGTTGATTTGGCCAGGCGATGAATTTAGCGTTTGCGCCACGTGATCACTCAAGCCATGAACGCTCCCCTTCCCTCCACGGAAAAGAAACGCCTCAAGGTTCTCTGGCAATACGATGTCCTCGATACGGTTCCAGAAGCGGTTTTCGATGATCTGACCGAACTGGCTGCGCGCATTTGCGAAGCGCCGATTGCGCTGATCTCCCTGGTGGATGAGGATCGTCAATGGTTCAAATCCAAGGTGGGCATTTCGATCAACGAAACCTCGCGCGACCTTTCGTTCTGCGCGCATGCGATTCGGCAGGAAGGTTTGTTCATCGTTCCGGACGCGACGCGCGACGCGCGTTTCGCCAAAAATCCGCTGGTGGTTTCCGATCCGAAGATTCGTTTCTACGCGGGCGCGCCGCTCATTACCCCCGATGGTTATGCACTCGGCACGTTGTGCATCATTGATAAAGTTCCGCGCGAATTGCGGCACGATCAACAACAGGCGCTGCGTGTTCTGGCGCGCCACGTCATGACGCAATTGGAACTGCGGCGTCAAAGCAAAGACGCGGCGCAGTCAAAGCCGGCGGGTGAAAGCGTCAGCCGTGAATTGGCCGAAGCCCGCAAGGAAATCAAATCTCTCAAACGCCAGGTCGCGGAGTTGAAGAAGAAAACGAAGCCAAGCGCTCGCAAACCCGCTGGCCGCATTGCCGCGAAGCGCCGTTAACGAACGACGTTCCGTTTCTCCTTGGTAAAACTTCGGCTCACGCCAACCAGTTCCGCGCGCTTCTCTATGAACTGCGCCATGATGCTTACCGCAATTTCCGGAACCGTTTGCGAGCGAATCTTGATTCCCACCGGACAGGCGACGCGTTCCAGTTCTTGCGGCGTGGCAATTCCTTCTTCCACGAAATGATCGAAAATCGTTCGCGCTTTTCGCGAACTGCCGATCATTCCGAGAAACAGAAACGGTTTGCGAATCCAGTCCTTCAACACGAGCGCGTCGTGCCGATGCCCGCGCGTCACCACCAATCCGAATCCGGGCGTCTCCGGAAACGGCACGGCTTCGAGCTGCTCCCAGGTGCCGGTATGAAGGTTGACTTCCTCGGGAAAAAATTCGTGGTTTGCCAGCGCGGGACGATCGTCGAAAACGCTCACATTGAAATCCAGTTGCAACGCCAGCGGCGCGACCGCTTGCGAAATGTGCCCCGCGCCTGCAATCCACAACGCGCAGGGCGGCGTCACTGTTTCGCGATAAAAAAAATCCGGCGAACCGTCCTTGCCGTTGATCAGGCGAATGGAAAAATCATTTCCAACGCCCCAGTCAAAAGTGCTTTGCCGCTCCGCCAATTGGTTCCAAAACCGCGCGCCCGTTTTCTGCGCGTTCGGCAGAATCACTCCAAAAACTTTCCCGCCGCAGATCAAACCATCGTCCCAGCCGAAATCGTGATCGAGCAGCAAATCGAAGGTGGAAGCCTCGCCGGTGTGCAGGGATTCAATCGCGCGCTGCTGAATTTCCGCTTCGAGGCAGCCGCCGCCGAGCGTTCCTTTAATGCGTCCGTCGGAATAAAACAGCGCCTTCGCGCCGAGCTTTTGCGGACTGGAACCTTTGACGCTGGTGATGATTCCCAGCGCCACCGGCTCATCGGCATCAGCCGCGTCGGCTAGAGATTGGAAAACAATATTTCGCATCGCAACGAACCGCAGCGCGGATTTAAAAACTGGCGCTGCGACGATGGAGCCTAATTAAGCCGGAAAGAACTGCAAGCGCGGCGAACGAAGGAAAACTTTAATTGAAACGCTGACATGCTGAAACGCTGAAAGCCAATTCACAATCCCGGCCGGTTCACCAAATAAATGATCGCTGCCAGGGCGGCGGATACCACAATGCCAATCGCGATGGACCATTGCAGGATGCGCTTGTGCTTGGCGCGCGCCGCCCGGCCGCCCATGCCCGGCAGCAGATAAAATCGATCCCGTTCTTTATCCCGTTTTAACCAACCCATAAAATTCAGTCATTGCGAAAACCATAGAATGATCAGCGGCTTCGTCTCCGCTGTCCAAGTGAAGCCCGTCTGGATTGCCGATTAAGTTTTTGAAAACCGCCCGGCCCAATGCGCGCTCATACTCAATTTTGACGGAACGTCTTTCAAGGTAAAATCCGCGATGCTCTTATCGACTATCAGTGACGCGCCGCCATCAAGCGCAACATCTCTTTCACGGCGGTTTCCATTCCCACCATCAGCGCGCGGCTGACGATGCTGTGGCCGATGTTCAATTCCACCAGATGCGGAACGCGACGCAGCGTGGGAAGATTTTCGTAATTCAATCCGTGACCCGCGTTCACTTTCAGTCCGAGTCCATGCGCCTGTTTCGCGGCAGCAATCAACCGATTCAATTCCATTTCACGACCCGGCCCGCTACTGAAATGTTCGGCAAATGCGCCGGTGTGTAGTTCAATAAACTGCGCGCCCGTGCGAGCGGCGGCTTCAATCTGTGTTGCATCCGGGGCGATGAACAAACTGACTTCAATTCCCGCGCCGCTCATGCGTTTGCAGGTTTCACTCAGCGCCGATTCATTCGCAATGATATCCAATCCACCTTCAGTCGTGACTTCCTGACGTCGCTCCGGCACCAGGCAAATGATGTTTGGCTTCAGCTTCAGCGCGATCTCCACGATCTCCGGCGCGTTGGCCATTTCCAGATTGAGGCGCGTCTTGACGACCTCGCGCAATTTCCAAACGTCGCGATCCTGAATATGCCGGCGGTCTTCGCGCAGATGCGCCGTGATGCCGTGCGCGCCCGCGGCTTCGCTGGCCAGTGCGGCCGCGATCGGATCGGGTTCACCACAGTTTCGTCCGCGATAACGCGCTTCGCGGACGGTGGCCACATGATCGATGTTAACGCCAAGTTTTAACATAAAAGAAAGCCGCGTTCACAGCGCGGCGGTTGTGGACGCAACATAAATCCATTCAACCGAATGAACCACAAATATGTTTGCGCCACCGGGTGAAACGCTGTTCCTTTTCTCCTCGTGCCCGTAACCCGATTGTTTTTCAAATATTGGCTGCCGATTGTCATCTGGATGCTGGTGATCTTCTCCGCGTCCGGTGATCGCGAATCCTTCGAACGCTCTTCACGAATCATTGGCCCGATCCTGCATTGGCTCATGCCGAACCTGCCGGCACATCGCGTAAACCAGATCGTGACGCTCGCCCGCAAAGGCGCGCATCTGACGGAATACGCCGTGCTCGCGATTCTCTTCTGGCGCGCCACCCGGCCACTGGTGAAAACCGAAGCGAAAGTGTGGAACTGGAAACTGGCATTTGCGTCCGTGGCATTCGTCGCGCTCTACGCCGGGACGGATGAATTTCATCAAACGCTGGTGCCCGGCCGGCAGGGTTCAGTGCGTGATGTGTTGATCGACACAACGGGAGCAATCGGCGGAATGATTTTTCTTTGGCTGCTCTGGAAATGGCGATACGGGCGACAATCCAAAGTTGAACTTCCCGCATCGTCATCGTAGCGCAGGTTTCCCAACCTGCCGTATCGCCGATTTTCAAATCGGCTGCGCTTGAGTTTTTGAACGAATCGGAATTTTCCGACTGCGCAGGTTTAGAAACCTGCGATACAGCAGACTTTGAAGTCTGCGCTACTTCAACTGCGGATTCACCGCGCGAGTTGATCACGGTCTGATTCCATTTTCCGCCGCTGAATTCCGCTTTCCCTGATCCGTGATCGCACCCTAATCTTCGCGGCACATGAAACGTCCCTTGGGATTGGTGGCGTTGCTGTATGGAGGCGGGTTGATTCTTGGTGAGTTTTTTCAACCGTCGCTGCTGTTCCTTTTTTCCGCATCCCTCGTCCTGTTGGCTGCGACACTTCTGCTGCGATCCGCGCGAATATTTTTGTTGAGCGCACTCATTCTCTTCGTTGGCTGGACGAATCTCACCTGGCGCACCGCTGTTCTTTCCCCTTTCGATCTTCGCGCACTGCTGACGGAAGCGCCGGAAGATGTCGCCATTCGCGGTCGGCTTTTGAAAACGCCGAGCGAGAGGATTTATCTGCACGACGATCAAGAAACGTTCCGGACGCTCGCCGAGTTGGAAGTCACAACGATCCGGCGCAACGGCATTTGGAACTCCGCATTCGGAAAAATTATCGTCCTGACGCCCGGAATTTTGCCGGAACAATTTTTTGCCGGGCAGGAAGTCGAAATTTCCGGAGTGATCGCTCCGCCCCGCGAACCACTGGTGGAAGGGCTTTTCGATTATCGAAATTATCTTCGGCGCCAGGGCATCTATTTCCAACTGAAAGCCGCCGCGTCCAGCGAATGGACTTTGCTTTCAACTGATTCCACTCCGCCATTGAGCGATCGTTTTCTCGCGTGGGCCAAAGCCACAATGGCGCGCGGATTGCCTGCTGAAGACAAGCCGCTGCGACTGCTCTGGGCCATGACGCTCGGTTCGAAAAACGTTCTTACCCGCGAAGCTTACGATCCGTTCATTGAATCCGGAACCATGCACATCTTTGCAATCAGCGGACTTCACATCGCTTTGATCGCCGGAATTCTCATCAGTCTGTTGCGCGTGTTGCGCGTTCCACGCAGCGCATGCGGCGTCATTGTGATTCCGCTGATCTGGTTCTACACCGGCGCGACCGGCTGGCAACCCTCGGCAATTCGTTCCACGCTGATGATGAGCATCGTCATCGGGGGCTGGTCACTGAAGCGTCCGGGCGATCTGCTCAATTCCCTCGCCGCCGCCGCGCTAGTGATTTTGATCTGGGATCCGCAACAACTTTTCCAGGCAAGTTTTCAACTTTCATTTTTCGTGGTGCTGAGCATCGCGTTGATTCTTCCGCCGCTGGAAAAATGGCGAGACAAATGGCTGCAAACCGATCCGCTGCTGCCAAAAGAATTGATTCCGCGCTGGCGTCGCTGGCTGGATCGTCCCATTCGTTTCGTGACCACCGGCTTGATCACATCGCTCGCCGCGTGGCTCGGTGCGTGGCCGCTGACAGTTTATTATTTTCATCTGTTCAGCCCGATCACACTACTGGCGAATCTGATCATTGTTCCGATCAGCAGCCTGGCGCTGGCGAGCAATCTCGGAAGTCTCATTTGCGGCGCGTGGCTGCCGTGGCTGACCGAGCTGTTCAATTTCAGCGGCTGGTTTTTCATGGACTTCATGATGAAATTCAGCGAACGCGCGATCCACCTTCCCGCCGCGTTTTTCTATGCGCCCGCGCCGACGTTGATGGATTTCGGATTTTATTATGGCGCGCTGTTATCCGTCATTACCGGCTTCGCCTTCGATTCCAAACGACGCCGTTGGATGCTGATTGCCGTCGTATTCGCAGCGGGTTTTTATGCGTGGCGATTGCAGGACGCACGCGGCACGTTTCGGTTGACGGCGATTCCGGTCAATGGCGGCAGCGTGATTCACTGCGACGCGTTCGGAAAGAAAAACGATCTGTTGATCAATTGCGGCAATGACAACGCGGTGGAATTTACGTTGAAGCCATTTCTGCAATCGCGCGGCGTGAATCGCCTGCCGCGACTGGCGCTGACGCATGGCGCAGTTCGCGATGTGGGCGGCGCGACTTATTTGCAGGAACTGTGGCCGGTCAGACAGATCGTTACCAGTTCGACGTCCTTTCGTTCCCGCAGCTATCGCGAAATCTGCGCAGCTTTGGAATCGGCGCCCGACCGCTGGCGCAAAGTTGAAGCCAGTGATTTGCTGGCCGGCTGGACAGTGTTGCATCCACATTCAACAAATCATTTTTCCTATGCCGACGATTCCGCATTGGTTCTGCGCCAGGAAATTTTCGGAACGCGCATTCTGCTGCTGTCTGAACTTGGGCCAGCCGGTCAGAATGCATTACTTGAATCGGGCGCTGATCTGCGCGCCGATGTGGTTATCGCTGGAATTCCGAATCGCGGCGAACCGTTGCGCGAACCGTTGCTCACGGTAATTCGCCCGGCGTTGGTGATCATCGTGGATTCCGAAATGCCGGCTACGAAACGTGCCAGCACCGCGTTGCGTGAAAGATTGGCCGGGCGCGACTTTGCCGTGGTTTACACGCGCGACGTCGGAGCGGTGACGGCGATTCTGCGTCAGGGAACTCAGAAATTAAAAGCCGCGAACGGCGAAATCATTTGGGAACGTTCAAACAAAAAAGCCGAACCCTCGCGGCAGCGCCGGGCAATGAAGTAGCGCAGATTGGCAATCTGCTGTTTCGCGGATTGGCAATCCGCCGGAGCGTGATTTGAAGACGCCGCTGAAATTTAAAAAAGCGCCCTCCACTTTCCCACCCTGCCGACTGACAGTCGGGCGACACAGCAGATTGGCAATCTGCGCTACGACAAGAATTGATCGCGGACGTTGACTCCGATTTGCATCTGCTTTTTCCCTCCCGCGCTGAACTCCGCGCTCCGTTGCAATCCATTAAACTTTTACTTTGTTTTCGAACGACCGGTGCTAACGTAAAAACGCAACTCAGCTCCGAACAAATCTGTTACATGAACAGACGCAACCAGTTGTTTCGGGAAGGCCCGTCGCAGGCTCACGAGTGGATTGCAGGTTCGACTGGACAACCGAAAGGCTCCCATGATTCCCACCGGCACGATCAACGAAATCCTTGCGCACAAAGGTTCCACCGTCTGGACTGTCTCCCCGAATGCCACGGTCTTTGAAGCGATCCAGTTAATGGCAGACAAAAACGTCGGCTCGCTTCTGGTCACGGAAAACGGAAAGCTCATCGGCATTCTTTCCGAACGCGATTACACCCGCAAAGTCGCGTTGCGCGGAAAAACTTCGAAAGACCTGAAAGTTCGCGACATTGTTTCTGAATGCCTCACAACCGTCACTGCCAGCCACACGATTGAAGATTGTTTGCGGCTCATGACCGATCATCGCGTCCGGCATCTGCCGGTGATGGAAGGAACGGAAATCCGCGGCATCGTTTCCATTGGCGATCTCGTCAATTGGATCATTTCCGCGCAGACGACTGCGATTCAGCAGCTCGAAACCTACATTGGTGGTTACGCGAGTTGACCGGTTGCAGAACTCTGAATTGGAAAATCTAAATCCGAACTTCGCGAGCCTCAGCGCTGTCCGGAACTGGATTTCACAAACTGGATTTCGGATTCCGCGGCGCCGGCAGTTATCCTCGGCTGCGCGTCAGGCTGACGGAAACAAACTTCGCCTGCGGAATGACAAATTTTTTGATTTCGACCGCGACTTCCTGCGGCTTGAACTTCATCAGGATCAGGTCGGCCAGATTGGTTGCCAATCGCTCCAGCAATTTCCAACTGCGACCGTCGCCGTATTTCAAAATCTCCTGGGCAACGTCGAAATAATTAATCGTTTTCTCCACGCGATCACTCATGACCGCGGCGGTGAAATCGCTCGCCATGTCCACGCTGATCAACAATCGCTGCGGCTTTGATCGCTCCTCGTCCGTGACTCCGACACAATAAAACACTTCCAGATCCACAATACTGATTCTCGACATCCTGATCCTATTCTCTGCTCGTTGGTTTGTTCATTACCGCCAGCAACAGCACCCGCGTGGGTTCGTTGACCGGCATTTTCAAAGCTTCGGAAATCGTCACCCAACGAAACTCCCGCGCTTCCTCATTCAACCGCACCTGCGGTTCACCTGCCACCCGGCAACTGTAATTCATCAAAATAAAATGCGCATCCCGGTAAAACTCCTTCGAATGAATGCAGTCCTGCACCAGCACAAATTCGATCTCCGTGATCTCGAGATCGGTTTCTTCCTTGATCTCGCGACGCAATGCGTCCACCGAGGATTCGCCCCATTTGATTTTGCCGCCAGGAATTCCCCAAAGGTTCGACCACTTGTGCGTGCGCACCATCAGCACATTATCCGCGGCATCGAAAATCAACGCGCCCACGGTGGGAATTGGCGGGTGACTTTCCTCAAAGGGCTTCCGCTCCGGCTTCAAACGCATTTCGTTTCGTTCCAGAATTTGCCGCAGTTCACCGAGATGTTCGACGATCAAATCCGGTTTCGCGACGCGCAACTGTTCCAGCGTGTTGTAGCCCGTGAGAACCGCGCACGAATGAATTCCGCCATGCCGCGCCGTGTCGATGTCATGCTGCATGTCGCCGACGAATAGAGTTTCGTCCGGATTCAACTGATGTGCGGCGAGGATATCGTGAATCTTCTGACGCTTGTCGCGCACGGAAACGAAAGCTTCATCGAGATATTTTTCGAATCCAACCGTCGCCACCTGCACTGCGAAGTGATCGTGATGAACCGAGCTGAGCAGAAACGTGCGGACCTTTTGCGCGCGACAGAATTCCAGAAAATCGCGCGCGTGCGGCAGTTCGCAGACGGAATCCTGCACGTTTTTGAATTCAGCGTGATACCAGACTTCCAACTGGGAAGCCGGAACGTTCGGCGTGTGCTTGTTGTAAAAATGATCGAACGGCAGACAGAACTCCGCGCGAAACTGGTCCAGCGTCATCACCGCACTTTGCGCCTGAGCCAGCACGTAATTCGTGGCTTTCCAGACGGCCGGCAGATCATCCACCAATGTGCCGGACCAATCGAAAATAATATTGCGGATCACCCGGGCAGTTTAGCGACGATTCGCCCGCGAGCAACGAATCAAAAAAAAGTGGCCCGGGCGTCCTCGCCTGTGCGTTTCGTTTGCTTCGGTTTTTAACCACGGATGAACCCCAATGAACACGGATCAATAAATGGTGTCCTGCCAATACGTTTCTGAAACATCACAAAACGAGTTCACCATTTGGCCTTTTTACATCTGTGTCCATTCGTGTTCATCCGTGTTCTTCCGTGGTTAATTTGTTTCTGAGAGCCGTCCTGGAATGTCGACGCGATTTGAAACGCACCGGCGAGGAAGCTCGTGCCACTTCGGAAAAAACGTTTGGCGCGTTGACGCTTTCCATTCACCTTTTGCGCCGATGCTGATTGCCTTCAACAAACCTTACGGCGTGCTTTCGCAGTTCACGCCGGATGGATCGCCGAACCGGCCGCTCGTTGAATTCGGTTTTCCGAAAGGCGTGTATCCCATCGGTCGGCTCGATGCGGATTCTGAAGGGCTGTTGCTGCTGAGCGACGAAGCTGAATTGAATCAAAAGCTGCTCCATCCGCGCCACGCGCACGAACGCGAATACTGGGCTGAAGTGGAACGCATTCCGAGCGCCGACGCCATCCAGCAACTCGCTCGCGGCGTTCTGGTGCAGGGCCGCAAAACACTTCCCGGTCGCGCCCGATTGCTGGAACCACAACCCGAGATTCCGCCGCGCGTGCCGCCGATTCGCTTTCGCAAAAACGTTCCGACCTGCTGGATCGCTTTGGAATTGATTGAGGGAAAAAATCGTCAGGTTCGGCGCATGACCGCAGCCATCGGACATCCCACGTTGCGATTGATCCGCGTTCGCATTGGAGAATTCAGGCTGGAAAAGCTGGCTTCCGGAACCTGGATCGAACTGACGCCAGCGCAACGGAAACTGGTTTTGAAATCGGTATGAACGAATCGTTGCCCACTTTTCTGCGCGTTCAAAACGATGGCATTTTGCTCGCCGTCAAACTTCAACCGCGCGCCTCTCGAAACGAAATTGGAGAACCTCTGGGAGATGAATTACGCATCGCCGTGACCGCACCGCCCGTGGATGCTGCGGCGAATCAGGCTTTGATCGAATTGCTGGCGGATGTTCTGGATTGTCCCAGGCGTCAGGTCGAACTGATTCGCGGCCAGACATCGCGGCACAAAACGGTGAAGATTTATGGTTTCAGCGCCGCTCAGGTTTTGGAAAAGCTTCGCTGATCGCGAATCGAAAAGTTTCGGAATCAAGTCACTGGCGTGAATTGTTTTTTCCTTCGGTGAAGTTGCGTGCCTTTGTTGCTTCGTTACTTCGTTGTAAAAATCTCCTAAAAGCGATGCTGAAGCACGCGCATATTACGTCGGCAAAGGTTGCAACTTGACACCCATCCCCGTGTGTCCACCAAATCGGGGAACCTCAAGGTTTTAGTTCAAGCCGGTCTCCCTGCCTCTCTCCCCGCGCTTCGCTGCGGGGAGAGGGAATTGAAAAGGGTGCGAGTGCAAAGTTACAACTCCAGCCATGTTCATGAGACGTTTTCACTTCGGAGTTCAATGTTCGACGTTCGTTGTTCGATGTTTCGGAATTCACCACAGGTCGCACCGTCCATTGCCAAGCCTGCGGCGCCTTGGTTTACTTCAGCCGTTGCATTCACTCGTTGTTCAGATCGAACGTGCCGGGCCATGGGCGCCGATACTGTTTGTCACCCTGTTCATCGCCGCATCGTTTCTGATGATCTGGCGATTGGAATCCATGAACGCGAGCGGATTGGAGGGAACGGTGCTGGGCACGTTGATCATGCCCTACTGCTCGGGAATCGGGAATCTGATCTTCGCCTTCGTCGTCGGGCGCACGGGAGGCTCAGGCGCGGAAGTGATGATCAACTCTCTGGTGAACAACGTCACGAATCTCACGCTGTTGATCGGACTGCCCACAATCTTCTGGAGCATGAGCCTCGCGCCGAAAGCGTCGGGCAAAAAGAAGAAATCGAAAAAACGCGGCGAGAATATTGAACATCGCATCAATCGGCTTTCGCTGCTGCTGACGTTGACCGCGGTTTTTGTTTTCACGGGCGCGGTGTGGGCGCTGGGACGCGATGGCCGACTGGATTTCAACGACGGCATGGTTCTCACCGGACTGTTTCTGTTCTGGCAGATGTTTCACGTCTTCGACGTCCTGAAATCCAATGCGCGACAGAATCGATCTTTTACTCCAATGCTGCTGGTCGATCTGGCGGCGTTGGGAATCGGCGCGTACGCCACTTACGTCAGCATCGATTGGCTGGTGACCTGGCTTTCGCACATCCAGACCGGATTTATCAGCGCGAAAAATCTGGGTCTGTTGAGCGGCTGGCTGATGGTTCTGCCGAATGGTTTGTTGGCGCTTTACTACGGCTGGCGCGGCAATCCGGAAATTGTTTACACCTCGCAGGTCGGTGACGGACACATCTGCATTCCGTTGTGCGTCGGGATTTTTGCGATGTATCAATCCTTTGCCATGCCGGCCATGTTTGAAACCGGAATGATCACTTTGTTTGCGGCAACGATTGCGCACGTGGTTTGCATCGCGATTTTTGGCGGGTTGCCGAGAATTCTGGGTGTGGGGTTTGTGATCGCTTACATGGTTTTCCTTGCGAAGGGGTTTTGATTGAAGTGTGTCCATTGGATTTCCGCGGTAAAGGTTTCGGAAATTCACGCGGACTGAAGTCCGCGCTCCGATTCAGCCGCCGATGCAGCTCATCGAGCGCGAGGCAGGAACGAAGTCCGGTTTACCAATGCGATGACGCGCTTCTTTTTGCCAGACGATTTCCTTCAAGGCCGCGCGCAGTTCTTCATCGGACGCGCCGCCGCGAAGGCGGGATCGCAGGTCGTGTTCCGTGATGCTGAAAAGGCAGGTGCGAATTTTTCCGTCGGCGGTCAGGCGAATGCGATTGCAATGGCCGCAGAACGGTTCGCTCACCGGCGCGATGATGCCAATCTCTCCGCGGCCATCGGAAAATCTCCAACGTTTAGAAGTCGAGGAAGCATTGGTGTTTTCCATTGGCTCAAGTTGAAAAAGTTTCTGCAATCGCTCGAGAATTTCGCGGCCGGGCATCACCATTTCCCGCTGCCAGGCGCGCGCGGAATCCAGCGGCATGAATTCAATGAACCGCATGCTCAGATTGCGTTCCCGCGCGAAACCGGCGAGCGATTCCAGTTCATGATCGTTGATTCCGCGAATCACGACCGCATTGACTTTTACCGGTGCGAATCCGAGTTCCTGCGCGAGCAAAATGCTTTCCAGCACTTCATCGAGCCCCTCGCGCCCGGTCATTTTTTTGAAGTTCGCGCGATCCAAGGAATCGAGGCTGAAACTTACGCGGCGCAATCCCGCATCGCGCAACGCCCGCGCTTTTTGCTGAAAGAGAAAACCGTTCGTGGTCATTGCCAGATCTTCGATTCCGGAAATCTCGGCGATGCGCGCAACCAGCTTTTCCAGATCGTGACGCAGCAAAGGTTCGCCGCCAGTGAGTCGGATTTTTTGAATTCCCAAATCGACCGCGAGGCGAATGATGCGCTCGATTTCTTCGAAGCTGAGAATGCTTTTCCGCGGAACCCATTGTTGCACGATGGGCGCGGAGTTCGGGAGATTGGCCCAATGCCCGCGATAGAAATTCTGCGCGGCTTCGGTTTCCGGAAGACAATAGAGGCAGCGGAAATTGCAGCGATCCGTAATGCTCACGCGCAGGTCGCGAATGACGCGGCCATGCGAGTCGACGAGCAATGGGGAATCGGTCATTGGGCCGGCTGCGCGTTGGTCGCGGCCGGAGCGTTGGTGTCAGGCGGAATCACGCGCACGGTGCCGTCCGATTTGACTTCGACGTTCAGGTCGTAAACCGGTTGTTTCTCCGGCGTGGCGGGAGTGTTGGTGATCGATCGCGCGGCGGAGCGCATCAGATGTTCGGCGCCTTTTTGATTGTCGCTGGCGAACAGGCCTTTGCGGATCCATTCCAGCCGGCGGGAAATGTTCAACTCTTCCTTGAGCTTGGCGACCTGGGCGCGCAGCACGGCGAGATCATTGAACTGCCGTTCCAGTTCTGCTTTCTCGGTCATGAGGCGTTGCAATTCTTTTTCCAGAAACGCCTTGTCACCTTCCGACGTGAGCAGCTTCTTTTGCGTTTCATTGATCTGCGCGGTGAGATTCGTAATGGAGCTGCTGAGATCGAGGGCGCGTTGATCGAGCGCCTGGTTTTGGGATTCGAGCTCCGCAATGCGGGCATCGCGCTGAGCCACCTGGCGCGCCATTTCCTCCTGTGTGGCCTTCAAGGTGGCGGACGTTTTCTCCAGCGAAGTGGAGGCCTCGCTGTAACGGTTGGTCAGGGTGCGGAGCGCTTCGTTCTGGCGGGCGCGATCCGTTTCGAGTTCGGTGTTGACCTGACGCTGTTTTTCGAGATCGGCGCGAGTGTTCACCACTTGATTTGAAAGGCTGCCGATGCGGTCGTAATCCGTGTCGCGCTGTTCGGTGGCGGTCTTTCGACTCCAGATCAATCCGATCCCCAGCCCGACACAAATCAGGATTAGAACGATCATTCCGATTCGATTTTTCATAGCTTGGCCCAAGATGAAGGGAGGCTTCGGCTTTGGCAAGCACCTGCTTGAATTAATGCCGACGCCCTTTAGATTAGCGCCATGAAGTTGCCCCGCGAGACCGCCGTCATGACTCTGCCGAACGTGACTTTGTTCCCGCAATCGCTGCTTCCGCTGTATATTTTTGAGCCGCGTTACCGGCAGATGCTGGCTGACGCGTTGAACACTTCGCGGATGTTTGCGGTTGCCATGCAACAACCCGGCAAGACCCGCGAAATTCCCGCGCCGGTCGCGGGACTCGGACTCGTGCGCGTGGCGGTGGATCATCGCGATGGAACGTCGCATTTGATTCTGCAAGGCATCGCGCGGGTGGAATTGCAACCGGCGGTGAAATACAAACCGTTCCGCGTTCACAAAATCAAACCGCTGCAAACGCCGCCCTGCGACAACGTGGCGACGGACGCGTTGCTGGAAAAAGTTCGCGAACTGTTGCACGAACGAATTCAGCTCGGATTGCCGTTCACGTTTCCCGTGATGCCGTCGTTTCAACAAACCGCCGAGCCGCCGGCCACTTCCAATCCGTCTCTCTCGGCGAAGGAAATTCTGGGCTATCTCGTTTCAATCGATGAACCGGAACAAGCGGTTGATCTGGTTTCGTGCGCCGTGCTGCCCAGTGCGAAAGAGCGGCAAACGATCCTGGAAACCATCGATGTCGAAAGCCGTTTGCGCGTGCTGATTCAATTTCTGCTGGCAGAGATTCGGAACCGCCATAAAGGATAATTCAGCGGTTTCGAATTCGAATTGCCGCAATCTTTCAGAACAATCAGTGTTCCGGCGTGAGCATTGATTGTTCGACTTCGTAAACTGCTGCGGAACACCTCAACCGAAGCGTTCCGTCGGATTGATTGACATTTTCATGTTGCGTCTGTTTTTCAGGTAATTGGCTTTCAACCACTTATGACCTGGGCGCGTCATCTGCTTAAAGGAAAACACCATTCGGATCATGGTGAACTGGATGATGTTGGTAGAAGCAAAATCATGAAGTTACAAGCAGCGGCGGTGTTGGTATGCGGTCTCGGTCTTCTCGCAGCGACGGAGGCAAGCGGAACGGAACTCATTCAAAACGGCGGGTTCGAAACAGGAAATCTGAGCGGTTGGAATTCCACGATCAATGTTGGTGTGGCCAACAGTTATCTCGGAGTCAATCCTCACTCCGGAAATTACATGGCAGTGATGTCTCCGCTTGGTTTTTTGGATTCTTATCTCGGACAAAGCGTTTCCCTGTCCGGATACAGCAGCGCAAAGGTTTCATTTGCCTACAATCTCGGCGCGCTCGATATCTCCCGTTATTTGGATATCGGGACGGATCGTTTGGCGGCTTTTATCGGTACTCAGGAAATCTGGAGCTTTAGCCTGAATGATCTCTGGGATCGCGACGGAAACCCGACTCTCACCGGCTGGCAAACGGCCGATGTGACAGTGGATCCCAGCCTCCTTGGATTGGGAACCGTGCAGTTTGGTTTTGTGCTTCTGAACGAAAATCTGATCGGTGGCGACATTGGACAAAATCTGGTTGCCTTGATCGATGACGTCTCCGTTGATGGTGAATCCGCGGGAGCCGGCAGCCCGGTTCCGGATGCAGGCTCAACCCTGGCGCTCTTCGGCGCGGCACTTTCCGGCCTCGGTTTGTTGAAACGCAAATTCAGCAGAATTTAACCCAGCTCAGGAACCAGACCCAACAACGTCCCGCGCCCCTGGTGCGGGACGTTTTTCTTTTTGATGCCAACCCGGGATTTGAACAGGACCCAGCGGAGGAAGCAGAGATCAACGAGGTCATTCAGATTTCTTCCGCGTTTGAAATTTTCCTGTCCTCCGAGTTCTCCGCTCGCTCCTGTTGGATTTCGTGCAGCCGTTTGCAGATCCAAATAAAATAAAAAGGCCCGGCATTGATCTGCCGGGCCTTTGAATAAAATTCCGAGATTATTTCTCGTCGGCATCCATCGCCGCCGTCGGGCGCTTGGGCAATTCCACCGCTTTCAATCTGGGATCAAGAATCTGAACGTCAGCTTCCTTCTCCAGTTTCTCCAGGTACTCCGGACTTTGCTTCAGCACCTGTTGATTGCCTAGATATTCCTTGATGTCATCCTTCACTTCGCTCAGCTCAATCTTCTTCGCCGGAAGTTTTTCATACAGCTTGATGATGTGATAGCCGTAAGGCGTTTCGACAATGTCGCTGACCTGATTCGTATTCAACGAAAATGCCGCGGATTCGAACGCCGGCATCATCTGGCCGCGCGGGAATGTGTATTCGCCGCCTTTATCTTTGGAACCAGGATCATCGGAGTATTCCTTGGCGAGTTTGGCGAAATCTTCACCCGCTTTGGCGCGTTTCAGAACATCTTCAGCGACTTTCTTTTTCGCGGCTTTCTGTTCGTCGGAAAGCTCCGTTCCGGTCGTCAGATCCTTCGTCGCGATCAACACGTGCGCGGCGCGAACCATTTCGGGTTTTTCAAATTTACCCGGGTTTTCGTCGTAGAATTTCTTCACGTCGTCGTCAGAAACGTCAACCTTCAGTTCGCGTTTCATAACATTTTCCGCGATGATCTCTTCGCTCATCTTCGACTGCAGTTCCGCTTCCGTGAGGCCCAGCGAAGTCAATCGCGCGGCAAAAGTCTCATCGCTGCCCGCCTGCTTTTTCAATTCTTCAATGCGTTTCTGCGTCGCTTCAATTCCGGCTTTCTTGTCCGCTTCCGTTGCTTTTGCATTGAGCACCTGCACCTGGATCAGGCGGTCCAGCACCGACCGTTCGATCATCGGCATCTGCTCCGGAGAAATGGACTGTCCGCGGGCGGCGGCGCCGGTTTTGATGCTGATCATCGCGTCATCGAGCTGCGAACGCGAAATGGAAACGCCTTTGGCTTTCGCGACGATCGCATTCGTAAACAGATCGCTCGCTTTGAACGCCGGCTCGGCGTTGGTTGATCCCGCTTCGTCGGCAGCGGAAACGCTCAACAGCGGCGCTGCGGCGCACAACAGGACCAATGATTTTGCAATTAATTTCATAAATGTTCGTCAGTCTAACACACTTCTATAGTTTAACTACGGCTACGTTGCTGATGTCTGGGTCTTTTCGAATTTCGTCCAGGAACTCACCCGGCGGGACGCTATCCAAATTCAATGCAGTCAGGGCAAATCCGCCCGCAGTATCCCGGGTCAGACTCATGCTGGCTATGTTCACCTTGTACTTCGCCAGCAGCGTTCCGAGATACCCGACAATGCCGGGCCGGTCCTTGTTGTTGAACAACAACACCACACCCGAAGGAACAATCTCCGTCGGCTGACTGAAAACGCGGACAATGCGCGGATTCTCCGGCGAACCGAAGAAGGTGCCGCCGGCGGAAACGACTTTCTTGCCATTGCTGAACGCCTGAACGTGCAGCCATTCGTTGAAGGTCACTGGCTCGTTCGAACGCTTTTCTTCGACGCTCAAACCCAGCGTCGAAGCCACGCTGCGAACGTTGATGTTGTTCAAATCTTTGACCGCAGCGTTTTCGAGGAAACCCTGCAAAATGGCTCGGG
>DASTXC010000066.1:0-5149 GCA_035765675.1 Verrucomicrobiia bacterium | reverse complement strand
GGTTCGAGCACGCTGACCTGGACGGGAAGCAGCAGCGGCGATTGGAACACTTCGACCGCGAACTGGCTTTCCGGCGGTTCACCGGCGATTTATGCGAACGGCGATTTCGTGCGGTTCTTCGACGGCGCGAATAATTATTCTGTGAATCTCAGCGCCGCGCTTTCACCCGGCGGCGTCATCGTCAGCAACACGGCGCCCGCATACACGTTTGCCGGTTCCGGATCGATTGAAGGTTCGGGCAGTCTGCTGAAGCAGGGTTCGGGAACGCTCGTGATCGATAATACGGGAAACAACACTTTCGATGGCGGCATCGCGATTGAAGGCGGCGCGTTGCAAATCGGCAACAATGACAGCGCGGGAAATCTTCCCGGACCGATCGTGAACAACGGCAGCGTGGTTTTCGCGCGCTCGGACGCGTTCACGTCGGACAACGCTATTTCCGGAACCGGTTCCGTGGTGCAGTCCGGCGCGGGCGGCACACTGACCTTGAGCGGTTTGAATACCTTCACCGGAAGCGTGCTGGTCACGAACAACAGCACGTTGAAAGTGGGCAGTTCTTCCGCACTGGGCGGCGGCGGCGGCAGTGTGGTGATTGCCAACGGTTCAACCTTTGACATCAACGGTTATTACCAGAGCAAACCGATCATCGTGTCCGGCGCGGGCGTGGATGGAACCGGCGCGATTACCGACAGCGGCGGCGCGGTTTATGGATTAACCTCCAGCGTTACGTTGACCGGCGATACGACGTTCAATTTCCCGAGCCGCTGGGATTTGAGCGGCGCAACGTTGAGCACGGAAAATCATCCCTACAACCTGACGCTGAACAGTGCTGGTTATTTCGAATTCAAAAATCTCTCGATGGATTCGGCGCTGGCGAACATCACCGTCGCTTCGGGAAATCTGGGTTTGATCGGCACGACGAGCCTCGGCGATCCATCGGCGACGCTGACGCTTTCACCGGGTGCGGCGCTGACGTTTTACAACGACGGCGGCAACAATGTTTCGATCAACAAGCACGTTGATTTCCAAAACGGCGCGTCCATCAACACCGGCGGTGGAAATGATGTCATCAGCGGTTCGATGACACTCGCCGACGGTTATTGCTCGTTCAACATCGGCGGCGGAACTTCGTTGACGTTGAACAATACGTTGAGCGGTTCGGGAATTATTTATCAGAACACCGGCAATGGAACGCTGATCCTTGCGGGCAACAGTCCGGCCTTCAGCGGCGGCGTCGCTTTGTATAACGGCGAACTGGTTCTGAACGGCAGCATCGGATCCGGAATCACCAGCGTTTTCGACACGCGCGTTTCCGGAACCGGAACGGCCAGTGGTTTGGTCGATATTTCCGGCGCGCTGTTGCCGGGACGCACCGGCGTGGCGGGAACATTTCATGCCGCGGCCGGACTGGTGTTGGAAGGCGGCGCGGTGTGGACCAATGATCTGAGTTCGACGGTCGGCGGAAACAATGACCTGCTTGAAATCACCGGCGACCTGACTGCGAATGGAAACACGATCTACCTCAACCCGATCGGCGGGGGCCTCGCAGATGGAACCTACACGCTCGCAACCTATACCGGCACATTGAACGGTTCCTTTGGCGCGGTGCAGACGACCACGACCACGTCCTACACGCTGGTGCTGACGAATGTAACCACGACTTCGCCGAAGCAGTTGCAGGTGATTGTCTCGGGCAACAGTGCGCCAAGTCTGCTGGTCTGGAATAACGCTGTGGGGAATGCGCAGTGGGATGTTCAAAGTTCCGCCAACTGGTCAAACGTCACCGCGCATCTCGCCTCGGATGTTTTCCATTTCCTCGACTCCGTTGTGTTTGATGACACGATCAACAGTTCTCCCAATCCCGCGACGACGATCACAATTCCCGCGGATCAAATTGTGGTTCCCTCCGCGATCACGAACAACTCAACGGTGGATTACACCATCACCGGTTCCGGACGCATCAGCGGTTCGGGTCCGCTGGTGAAGAACGGTTCGGGCACGTTGACGCTGAGTTCCTCGGGAGATTTTACCGGACCAGTGACGATTGCGGGCGGCACGATCAAAACTGCCGGCGGTGGAACGTTGAATTCGGTTTCATCGATCACAATCACCAATTCCGGGACCCTCGATTTCGCGGGCAATACTCTGGGCGGAACCAAGCCGGTGATCGTTTCCGGCGCGGGCATTGGCGGCGCTGGCGCCATCGTCAACAACGGCAATGATTTCTACAGCCAGACGCTGAATATCAGCCTGGCGGGTGACGCGACCATCGGCGGCGCGCATCGTTGGGATTTGACCAGTGGTTCGGCGATTTCCGGTCCGCACAAACTGGCTGTGAAGCTGGCGGGCGGATATGGCGAATGGGATTCAGTAACCCTAGCCACCAATGTGGGCGATATTGAAATCGTTCAAGGCGGTCTCGGAATCAAGGGAATGGGCGCGACGTTTGGAAATTCCAACAGCACCATCACCGTGGATTCCGGCGCGTCACTGACGTTCTGGAACAGCTCGGTCGGAACCAACAGCGGTTACGCGAAGAACATCCACGTTCAGACCAACGCCGTGATTTCAGTTCGCGTCTCGCCCAGCACGTTCTTCGATGCGAACCTGATTCTCGATGGCGGCGCGCAGTGGAATTATTTCAGCGGCGGCGGTTCCGGCCAAACGATGAACGGAACCTACACATTGAATGGACCGGTGCATCTGCAGATCGGCGACAGCACTATCACCTTCAATAATGTAATCAGCGGTCCGGGCGGATTCGTTTGGGATAATTACAACAACGAAGTTGTTTTCGCCGCCGCCAACACCTACACGGGACCCACTGTGATCGGCAATGGACGCAAACTGGTTCTGAGCGGCGGCGGTTCCATCGCGGACAGTTCGCTGATCTTCTTCGGCGGCGCGGATTCCGCATCAGTGCGCTTGAATGTCAGCGGTCGTTCAGATCAAACCCTGACGCTGGCCAACGGCCAGACGCTTGCGGGCATTGGCGCGATTGACGGCAATCTCAATGTTGCCACGGGCGCAACCGTCGCTCCGGCGGGAACCAATGTTCTGCTCGGAATCACCACCGGCGGAAACGCGGTTGGAACGATTCGCGTCACAAATTCAATCACGCTGAACGGCACCATGGTGATCAAGCTGAATGGCAACGGCTCGAACGACAAACTCCAGGCCGTCAGCATTGCATCGGGCGGAACCTTGAATCTGGTGAACATCAGCGGCAATCCGCTCGCCGCGGGCGATACCTTCCAGATTTTCAATGCGACCAGTCTTTCCGGTTCGCTTCCGGTTCTTTCTCCGGCCACACCCGGAACCGGTCTCGCGTGGGACACCAGCGCGCTGTTGAGCAATGGAACATTGAAGGTGGTTGCCACTTCAGCCGGACCGGCCATCGGACACATTTCCATCTCCGGCGGAAATGTGATCCTGAGCGGCACAAACAGCAGCGGCAGTGGAACGTTCCAGGTTCTGACTTCCACCAATCTCGCGAAACCGCTGATGGATTGGGATGTGTTGACGAGCGGCACGTTTGACAGCAACGGCGCCTTCTCCGTCACGAACCCGGTTGGAACCGGCGCGCAACGTTTCTACATTCTCCAGATTCCGTAATGAAAATGAGTCACAGGTCCGTTCAAAAATCCGGCTTCACGCTGATCGAATTGCTGGTCGTCATTGCGATCATTGCGATTCTCGCGGCGATGCTGCTGCCCGCGTTGTCGAAAGCGAAATTGAAAGCGCAACAGATCAATTGCGTGAACAATCTCAAGCAATTGACGCTCGCCAGCAAAATGTACGTCGAGGACACGCACACCTGGGTTGGCCCGCTCACGCCGAATCCCAACTTGAGCGAGGGAGATTGGATGGGCGCGATGCTCTCGTTCTACGGCAACGCGACGAATGTGCTGATCTGTCCGGTCGCGCCAAACCGCGGCAATCCTTCCGGAATCGGCAATCCGCCCGGCACCGCCGACACGGCGTGGGAATGGAGTTTGTCGAATCCGCATTATTCCTCCAGCTACGGTTTCAATAAATGGCTGACCTCCGATCCGAATCTGGTTCTGGGCAATGGTGCGGCGCATCCGAACTGGCTGATCAAGCAGGACACCGCAGTGCAAAACCCTGTGCTGACGCCGATGTTCATGGACAGCACGTGGATCAATCTCAATCCGCTGGAGAACGATCCGCCCGGCGGCATGCCGCAGCACAATCTCTACACCGGCGATCCGTCCAAGGAAGGAATGCAGCGCGTGACGATTGCGCGTCATGGTTCGCGTTCGGCCGGAAGCGCGCCGCGCGCCGTGCCGCTCGGACAGCCTTTGCCGGGTTCGATTGTGATGGGCTTTGTCGATGGCCACGTCGAAGCGGTGAAACTGGAATCGCTTTGGACTCAAACGTGGCATCGCGACTGGAAAACACCGAATCAACGTCCGCCGTAATCCAAACGCGCGGATCATCAGCGAACAATTTCCTTTGGTCAGCCGCGGCTTTGATGCGGAGGGAAACGTTCGCGCCTGGTAACAGAATTTCCACCCCCGGCAAACGCATCACTCACGCATTTTTCACAGGCAAAGCGAAGTGCTGCCCGGGTTTTGAAAAGGCTTGTCACGAACTTGAAGCCATGAACCGAATCACAATTTTAAAACGAAACGGCGGATCGCGTTTTCGGCATCCGCGTTCAAACAACGGTCACGCCAAATCTCCGACCCCCGTCACAGTGCGGGTGGAGGAGTTGGTGTTGCCGACGTATCTGCCGGGGGAGCCGGATCGGAATCCGATGTTTTTGGAGAAGCGGGTGTATCAGGGGAGCAGCGGGAAGTTGTATCCGCTGCCGTTTACGGATCGGATTGCGGAGAAGCCGGTGAATCGAAAATGGAAGGCGGTCTGGATCGAGAACGAATTCATCCGCGCACTGGTGCTGCCGGAGATCGGCGGACGGATTCATGTGTTGCAGGACAAGACCAACGGCTATGACGTGCTTTACAATCAGCCGGTGATCAAACCCGCGCTGGTGGGGCTGGCGGGTCCGTGGATTTCGGGCGGGATCGAATTCAACTGGCCGCAGCATCATCGGCCGGCGACGTTTCTGCCGGTGGATTTTGAAATCGAGGAGCACGCGGATGGTTCGAAAACGATCTGGTGCAGC
>DASTXC010000065.1:0-36528 GCA_035765675.1 Verrucomicrobiia bacterium | reverse complement strand
TTCGGACGGCGCGCGAAGGAAAACAAATTGAAGATCGAGGAACTCCAGGGCGGAACGTTCACGATCAGCAACGGCGGCGTTTACGGTTCGCTGCTGTCCACGCCGATTGTGAATCCTCCGCAAAGCGGCGTTCTCGGCATGCACGGCATTCAGGAACGTCCGGTGGCGCGCGAAGGCAATGTGGTGATTCGTCCGATGATGTATATCGCGCTCACGTACGATCATCGCATCGTCGATGGCCGCGAGGCGGTGACGTTCCTCAAACGCATCAAAGACACGCTGGAAAATCCGGCGCGAATGCTGATTGAAATCTGATCCGGAAACGGAAACGGATTGAGATGAATCGCAAATGGATGCGAATGTTTTGGATTCCTGACACTCATTCAGGCCGCTAAACCAGTTGCCAGATGAATGCTTCCGCTTCATTCTCGGTGCTACAATGCTGAAACGCCGAAAGCGGGTTTTAATCGCGCTCGGGTGGTACGACTACCGCGTGCATCGAGGAATCGAACGATTTGCTCAGGAACATGACTGGCATCTTTCCACGAATTTCGCCCGTGAGAAAATCATTCCCTGGGGCTGGGATGGCCAGGGCATTCTGGCGTGGCTGGGCGCCGGCGATGATCTCGCGGAGTTCGTCTGCCACGCGAAAAAGCCCACCGTCGATTTCAGTTTCCGCCGTCCGCATCTGAAGTTTCCCCGCGTGCTGGAAGATCACTGTCACGCGGCGAAGATCGTAGCCGAACATTTTCTCTCGCGCGGCTTTCGCAATTTCATGTTCTACAGCGATGCCGACAACTGGTCGTACGAGGAGCGCGGCCAGGGATTTGTTGCATCGTTGAGCGAAGCCGGCCATGCGTGTGAATGGATTCGCTGGCACAAGTCGCCGGCGTATCGCGTCGATCGCGAGCAATGGACCCGCAAACGAAGCTGGCTGACGGCGCAGATGAAACGCGCGCCCAAGCCGCTTGCCGTTTTTGCAGCAAACGACGAACAGGCTCTGGACGTGTTGGAATCCTGCCAGTCGGCGGGCATTGCGATTCCAGAACAGGTCGCGATTGTCGGCGCGGAAAATTATCTGCTCGCACCCGACGCGATGCTCACGCCGATTTCCAGTGTGGACACCAACCTTCAACAGCTTGGTTACACGGGTGCGGCGTTGTTGGAGAAATTGATGAATGGCGGCAGCCCTCCGGATGAACCCATTCGCGTTCCAGCCGCCGGACTGATCACGCGCAAGAGCAGCGATCTGCTGGCGGTGAATCACAAGGGCGTTGCGAACAGTTTGCGTTTTATCTGGGAGCATTGTCATGAACCGATCAGCGTGAAAGATCTCGTCGGCGTGGCCGCGATGTCACGGCGCGGACTGCACAAAGCCTTTCTGGAAAACCTTGGACGCACGCCTGGCCAGGAATTGCAACGCATGCGAATTGAACGCGCCAAACGCTTGCTGTCCGAATCGGATCACAAGGTGGAAATCGTCGCCGGTATGTGTGGTTTTCAAAGTGCCAACAGTTTTTGCGTCGCGTTCAAGCAGGCCACCGGCGTTTCGCCCAAGCAATTCCGCCTTTCCTCGATCCGCTGAATGGGGCTGTGGAGAGAAGGGGAAAAGGAGCAGAGGTGAAAAGGAGAATCGCCGTTTTTCCGTTTCACCCTTTCTCCGTTTCACCCCGGCTCCCCTGCTCCCTTGTCCCTGCTTGTCCTGCCGCGGTTTTTGAAGAATAAGTAAGCGATGCAAAACACGCTGCTGACGTTCGTCGATGACGTCTATGAAGATCTGGAACTCTGGTATCCGAAACTGCGGTTGGAAGAAGCCGGTTTCACGATGCGCGTCGCCGGGCCGGAACTGAAAACCTATTCCGGCAAACATGGTTATCCCGCGCAGTCTGACGCGCTGATCTCTGAAATGAACAGCCGCGATTTTTGCGGTCTGCTGATTCCGGGCGGTTTCATGCCCGACAAACTGCGGCGCGATCCCAAAGTGCTTTCCCTCACGCGCGAATTTTTTGAACAAGGCAAACTCGTCGCGTTCATTTGCCATGCCGGCTGGATTCCGATTTCGGCAAAGATTCTCAAAGGCAAACGCGTCACCGGTTCGCGCGGCATCAAGGACGATCTCGAAAATGCCGGCGGCATCTGGGTGGACGAACCGGTGGTGATCGATGGCAATCTGATTTCCAGCCGCACGCCGCGTGATCTCGCGCCGTTCGCCAAGGCGATGGTGGATTTTCTGAAACGCTGAAAACCAGATTGTATGTATTTCGTCCCAAATCCGATTTGGTGTTGGAATGTGTTCAGCGCGGCGTCAAACACAACGCAACAGAGGCGTGTGTTTCCCCTCCTCGGATTTCGCAATTTTTAATTCATGGCCTCAAAACACCTTTCAGGTTCCCACACCGATCCCACCTTTCAATCGAAACCGCGGCCGACGAGCGAGGTGATCCGGCGCGTCAGCGTTTATCTGCGGCCTTATCGATTCATGGTTGTCGGCACGGTGCTCTTTGCGATTCTGTCGCTTGCTGCGGGTTTCCTCTATCCCAAGCTGACGCGGGTCATCATCGATGATGTCATCACGCAAGGCCGTCGCGATTTGCTGACGCCCGTGGCTTTGGGATTGCTCGCCGCTTTTTTTCTGCGGGAAGCATTCAACAGCATTCGCATTCGCATCAACAACACGCTTGAACAAAATGTCATTTACGACATGCGGCGCCAGGTTTTCGCCCGGCTGCAACGACTACCGGTTCCGTGGTTTGATCAACGCGCTTCCGGCGATCTCATGACGCGCGTCATTGAGGACGTCAACAACGTCGAGCGTTTGCTGATCGATGGCGTGGAGCAAGGCACGGTTGCGATTCTCAGTATTGGCGCGGCGTTGGTTTTGATGTTTTCGTCCAGCCCGACGCTGGCGCTGGTTTCATTGATTCCCGTTCCCTTTCTCGTGGGCGGCGCGTTGTGGTACACGCTCACGGCGCACAAGCGTTACCGTCTGCAACGCGAAGCTTCGAGCGCGATGAACGCGCTGCTGATGGACAACCTGCAAGGCATGCGACAGATCAAAGCGTTTGGACGCCAATCGCATGAAGATGTGCGCTTCGAAAAACGCGCGGATGAATTGCGCACCGGAACGCTGGTCGTGATGCGCGTCTGGGCCAATTACGGTCCGGCCATGCAATTTTTTGGCGCGCTGGGAATCGGCCTCGTTCTCTGGGTCGGCGGCTGGCAGGTGATTCAAAAGAAGATGGAGATTGGCGAACTGGTGGCGTTCATGTTTTACGCGGGAATGTTTTTCTACGAACCGATTGGCCGATTACACGGGTTGAATCAAATGCTTCAATCCGCTCGCGCGGCGGCGGCGCGTGTGTTCGACATTCTCGACACGTCCGAGGAACGCAGCGATCGTCGGGGCGCGTTGAAGGAACCGGTCCAGGGCGAAGTGGTTTACGAGAACGTCGGTTTCAGCTACGGCGAAAATCGAACGGTGTTGCGCGAAGTCAATCTGCGCGCGAAACCCGGTGAAATGATTGCGCTGGTCGGACCGACCGGCGCGGGAAAATCCACGCTCGTCAATCTCCTGCCCGCTTTTTACGAAGCGACGACGGGAAAAATTCAAATCGACGGTCAGGACATTCGCGGCATTGCGCTGGAATCCTTGCGCACGAACATCAGTGTGGTCAGCCAGGAAGCCTTTCTGTTCAACGGCACGGTTCGCGAAAATATTCTTTACGGGCGTCTCGATGCGACTGAGGAAGAACTGATTGCCGCAGCGCGCGCAGCCAATTGTCACGATTTTATTTCGCGTTTGCCGCAGGGTTACGATTCGCACGTGGGCGAGCGCGGTGTGAAATTGAGTGTCGGCGAAAAGCAACGCATCAGCATCGCGCGGGCGCTCTTGAAGGATTCGCCGATTTTGATCCTCGACGAAGCCACCGCGAGCGTGGATACCGCAACCGAAAAGCTGATTCAGGAAGCGCTGGAACGCTTGATGGCGAATCGCACCAGCTTTGTGATCGCGCATCGGTTAAGCACGATTCGCAAGGCCAATCAGATTCTCGTGATGCGCCAGGGCCAGATTGTCGAACGCGGCGCGCATGAGGAATTGATGGCGGTCAACGGGCTTTACGCGAAGCTGGCGCGGATTCAGGGAACAACGTTTATCGAAGAGAGTTTTGAAAAAATGGCGGAGGCGGAATAGCTAAGCCGTCTGGAATTGAAGCATGAACGAGCTGGGAAAATTTATAACAATCGCTGGACTGGTGATCGCGGCGATTGGCGTGTTGCTGTGGACGGGTGTGGGGCGCGGCTGGCTGGGAAAGTTGCCGGGAGACATTCATTTCACGCGCGGCAACTTCAGCTTTTATTTTCCCATCGTGACGTGCCTGATCATCAGCGCGGTGTTGACCTTGCTGATGTGGCTGTTTCGGAAGTAACGGACTGGCTGCGTTCGAGCCAGGAGCTGCGATGTCCCGTCAGGGATTGAATCAGCGCAGGCGGAAAGTGATCCGCGCTTTGCTGAGGTCGTAAGGAGACATTTCCATCCGCACGCGATCACCCACGGTGAGGCGGACGAAATGCTTGCGCATCTTGCCGGAAATGTGGGCCAGCACTTCGTGCTGGTTGTCCAGTGTGACGCGAAACATGGTTCCTGGAAGGACCGTTTTAATCACGCCTTCCAGTTCAATCGGTTGTTCACTACTCATACGTATTTCTGCTCCACGGCAAAAATGTTGGTTGCGCCGTGGAGAATTGAATCCGGCACCCCGGATTCAGATCGATTTACTGCTTACTATCAACGGAAATTTTGCTCAGGTTCCGGATTGGCTTCGATGATTTTCAGGGCGGCCCCGGCTTTGAATGAAGTTCCATCATCGGCCTTACGATGATTTTTCCAGAACTATTCAGCCATTCCCTCGGCCATTTTTCCAAATCATCACGCAACCGCGCTGTTCACCTGAAGATCACCATGCCTTGAAATCCGGACAAAATTCGATCTAAGCCCGGGGAACATGGACTTGCGCGCCTTTTCACGCAAGTCCTTTTCAGCACAACCGCCTTGTCCAATAGCGGCTTTTGCATTGCAACAGCCCCTCAGACGCGCGATTCCGCAGATTTCCGAATCGCACATCGGGTGGTTTCCAAAGAATTTGAACAGCGCGACCGGCGGAAGCGTCGAACTCCGCCAGATAAATCCATTTCGTTCGGAAATCCCGTCAAACGACATTTGACAATTTATAGCTTTGGACGGAGTCTCTGGCCGGAATTCTCCGGGATTTATGAGTGGGCAAAATTTATCAGTCATGGAAAACAGGAAGTTGCGTGTATTGGTCGTAGATGATGAGCCAAATGTTTCGGAATGCATTTGCCTGATGCTGTCAATTGATGGCCACGAGGTCACCGCAGTCAACAGCGGTCGCGCTGCCCTGGAACAGTTTTCTTCCGCCAAATTCGATCTCGTCTGCACGGATTATTCCATGCCCGGAATGAAAGGCGATCAACTTGCCGCCGCAATCAAAGCCATCGCGCCCGGACAACCCGTGATCATGATTTCCGGAATCGCCAGCACCATGTCCGCGCCGGCCGGCGTGGATTTCATTCTCGGGAAACCTTTCCTGCCCCGCGATCTCCGCGCCGCCGTGACTCAGGCCACCAGTAGTACTTGCGAAGCCGCAGGGTGACGCGCGCGTCCGGGTTTGTTAGATTGCGACCCGCTTGAATACCGATTCCGCATCACGCATCACGTCCGCGATCATTGTCGCCGCCGGCAAAGGCACTCGCATGGGCCCGAACGTCGATAAAATTTTTCTCGAAATCGCCGGCCAGCCCGTTATCGCCCACACCTGGCAACAGTTCGACCGTGCCGATTGCATTGACGAAATCATCCTGGTCGTCCGCGAGGGAATGCAGTCGGCGTTCGAAGAACTGGCAAAATCTTTTGGACCGCGAAAACCGTATCGGCTTGTTGCCGGCGGAGCGGAACGACAGGACTCCGTCTGGAATGGACTTCAAGCGGTTTCAAGCGCCACGGAAATCGTTGCGATTCAGGATGGCGCGCGTCCCTGCACCAGCGAGAGATTGATTCAGGCGACAATCGAGGCCGCGCGCGAAACCGGTGCCGCGGTCGCAGCGCAGCCGGTGACGGATACCATCAAAGAATCCGCCGATGGAAAAACCGTCGCGCGCACGCTGGATCGTTCCCGACTTTGGGCGGTGCAAACGCCGCAGACATTTCAACTCAAGATTCTTCAACACGCGCTCGCGGAAGTTCGCCGTAGCGGCCTGCACGTCACGGATGACACGGCCGCCTGCGAACTGGTTGGTCAGCCCGTCCAACTGGTTTCCAGCACCGCTCCCAATCCGAAAGTCACCCGCCCGGAAGATTTGCCGTTCATCGATCTGCTGTTGAAATCTTCAAAGCATCGCTGACAGAAAAATCCGGAACCACATTCGCAACCCTCGTTGAATCTGTTGTCAGAAAAGAAATTCAACCATGGATGCGCACCAATGAGCCCAGGCGAAGCCGCAACCGCAGTAGCGCAGACTTCCAAGTCTGCTGTAGCGCAGGTTTCTTAACCTGCTGGGCTGAGAAATTTTTGATGCGCTTCGGACATTTCACATTCAGCCGATTTGGAAATCGGCGATACAGCAGGCAGGGAAACCTGCGTTACGGGGCGTTTGCCACGCTCCAAATCTTTGTCCAATCCGCGTGAATTTTCATCATTGTAACACAAATACGGAACATTGGTCGCTCGAGCCTTGAACAATCGCGCACTCATCCCTCTTCGGAGGGATGCGTCTGGCGCGCTGTTCACGATAAGGTCAGTGAGTGCATTTGAAGTTCATTTTTCGCGAACGAAAATCGACGCTGCCCCGCCCATCGATTTTCGCGGCGCGCGTGTGCTGGACGCGAATCCTGATCTCCTTCTTTTCGGTGACGCTGATGGGCTTCTCTTCGCTGACGGAAGCGTCGAATCCGCCGCTCACCTTTCTGCATGCGAGCGGTCAGGATATTGTAAATGAACACGGCGATCCGATTTTACTCCGTGGTGTTGGGCTGGGAAACTGGATGTTGCCCGAAGGTTACATGTGGAAATTTGGCAACCGGGCAGATCGTCCGCGTCGTATTGAAAAGCTGGTCCGCGATCTGGTCGGCGAGGAGGACGCGAAACAGTTCTGGGCGGAATATCGCAGGTATTACATCGCCGAACCGGACATTCAGCGCATTGCCGCGCTGGGTTACAATTCCGTTCGCCCCGCGCTCAATTCGCGTTTGTTTCTGACCG
The DNA here is from genome assembly GCA_035765675.1 of Verrucomicrobiia bacterium. Lineage (GTDB taxonomy): Bacteria > Verrucomicrobiota > Verrucomicrobiia > Limisphaerales > DASXHY01 > DASXHY01. The sequence continues at coordinate 29,251 of DASTXC010000065.1, read as the reverse complement.
AAACCGATCCACCGCATGAACTCGAAGAAGGTTTTGAACTGCTCGACAACCTCATTCGCTGGTGCAAAGCGAATCGCGTTTACGTGATCATCGACATGCATGGCGCACCCGGCGGTCAGACCGGGCAGAACATTGATGACAGCGCGAACAATCTTCCCGAGCTGTTCATGAATCCAAAACATCAGGATCAGCTCGTCGCGTTGTGGGAAAAAATCGCGCGGCGTTACAAAGATGAACCTGCCGTGGCGGGTTACGATCTGCTGAACGAACCTTTACCGGAACGCACGGGCGCATCGGCGAAACACAAAGCGCAATTGGAGCCGCTCTACCAGCGCATCACCCGAGCCATTCGCGCGATCGATTCCAAACACATGATCATTCTGGAAGGCGCGGATTGGTCGAACGACTGGTCGGTGTTCACAAAGCCCTTCGATGAAAACCTGGTTTATCAGTTTCACTATTATTGCTGGGACAGCCCCACAAAACTGAACAGCATTCAACGTTTTCTCGACGCGCGGGAACGCCTGAACGCGCCGGTGTGGGTCGGTGAAACCGGCGAAAAAGACGACGCGATTTATTGGGCGACGACCGATTATTTTGAAGCCAACAACATCGGCTGGTCGTTCTGGCCCTGGAAGAAAATGGAAACGCAGAACACGCCCTACTCCATCAAAGCGCCGGAAAACTGGAACGCGATTACCACATATTCCAATGGCGGCGAGAAGCCTTCGAAGGAAATCGCGAGCAAAGCGTTTTCCGAGTTGCTGAACAATATCCGTCTGGAGAACTGCGTTTTCTTTCCCGGCGTCGTGAACGCGATGTTTCGCCAGGCGCCGGTGAAAATCGAAGCCGAAAACTTCGGGCACAATGGTCAGAACAAATCCTACTTTGTCACAAACCCGCAACGGCTTTCCGAATCATACCGTCATTCGGAACCGGTTGCGATTCACACATTGTCGGAAACGCGCCGCCGTTCCGCGCAATACGTGACTTTGCGCGCCAGCGAATGGACAGCTTACAACGTCTGGAGTGACACCGCCGCGCCGTATCTGCTGACGATCAAAGCCAAAACCGCAAACGCGCCGGCGCAGGTTCAATTGCAATTGGGAAGCCGCGTGTTGAACGTGACGCTGGAAAAAAAGGCGTGGAAGGAAATCGAACTGGGATCGGTGGAACTCGCGCGGGGAAAGAATGATTTGAAATGGTTCGTAACCGACGGCGTGGCCGATCTGGATTGGATTCAACTCAGTCCCGCCGTAACCACACAAACCGCGAAATCCGAATCCGCGGCTGTGACGCAATAATCAGTTGCGAATCAGTCTGCGGAGTTAAACCAGGCCTTCCAAAACGCTCGGCAGCCGTTCCAGACTGCGATGCAACGAAGCGCGGGCAATCGCTTGATCCGCTTCATGTTTGTTCGGGAACAACACCTGCCAGCCGGATGCGGCCATGCATTTTTCGCGAGTCACTTCCACAAAGTTTCCGCTGCAACCGATTTTCGCATTGCGCATCAGCAGATCGGCAATCTGCACCGACGCGATCAACGGCTCCATACCTTCAGCCTTCGCCGGATCATGATGGAATCGCGCAGACTTGACCATCAGTTCGGGAAGATGATGGCGTTCGAGATAAAGAGCGCCGAGTTCCGCGTGATCGATCCCGAGAATTTCATTTTCCAGTTCGATCAATTCCCGTTCGCCGGGTTGGGCCTGGCGATGAATTTCCGCAAAGTGCACGGGAAAGCTGTAGGCCATCACGATCTTGCCCATGTCATGAACCAGCCCCGCGACGTAATCCGATTCGTCTGTCGGTGATTCCACCGAGCTGTAAATTTCGCGCGTCAGAATCGCCGTGCCGATGCAATGCTGCCAGAATTCGCGCCACGGAAAATCGCATTTGCCGGAGAGCTTTTGAAAATCTTCGATGATCGGCGTCACCGTCATGAGCTGGCGAATCTGCCGGATGCCCAGGTAGAAAACCGCTTCCTCAATGCTGTTCACCGGCGTGGTGAGGCCGTAGTAAACGGAATTCACGAGCCGCAGCAAACGCGAGGTGAGGCTGGGATCGCGGCGGATGATTTCGGAAATCTGCGCGGAAAATCGCTGCTCGGCGAAGAGCAATCCCTGCAACGCTTTGTTGATGCTGCTCAACGAAGGCAATGTGGGACAGGCTTCCAGCCGCACGTTGATTTCTTTGCGATCGAGCCGGCGAACGCTTTCAGGGACAGAAACAGAGATCATATTGGGTTCAAGAACTGAAATCCTATCGGCGCTTCTGTTTGAGGCTTGAATGATTTTTCAAAGCAACGTTCCGTAAATTCTCTCAAGCCCCGGCAAATTCTGCCGACTTGAACGACGGAATGCTGGTGGCGTTCGGTGGTGAATGAACACAGCAAAAAAAATTCAGACCAGATCTGGCAACATGGGCAAATGCATTTTTAAAACCGGCGTACTGATCGGCGCAATGGCCGCGGCGGGCGGAATCGCAACCGCCAAGAGCGCGGCGCTTGGCTATCTCGCGACGGTTGGTCCCGTGCCGCTGCGCTTTCAGCCGCGTGTCACAAAGATTGGTATTTTGCCGCCAATTTCCGAGGGTTCGCCCGTTTCGGAACCGAAACCGGAAGTTCCAAATCCACCGCCGGTTTCCACATCCGAACCGACTCCGGAAAACACTCCGGCACAGGAGCCGATTCCTGCCGAACCTATGCCGCCGTTGAGCGACACGCCGCCGGTTCAGCCGGATCAAACTCCCGATTCACTGCTGCCGGTGATTGAGAATCCATTGCCCGATCCCGCGCAACCGCCGCGCTCGGCAAACGATTTGCTTGTGATCACGCCGCAGATGTTGATCGAGTATTTTAAACCAGTCGGCAGTTCGACGAATGCCGCCGGAGTCTCCGTCCTTGGGCCGGTGAACTTCACCCCGCCGACGCCTACAATCGCGCCGTCCTCGCGCGCCGTTTACAAAACCGAGTGATGCGAGCATTGAAGCGAATTTTCGGCGGTGTCCCGATGTGGTTCAAGGCAGCCACGTGCGTGATTGGTTTTTGTTTTCCCGCCGCATTGCTCGCGGATTCCACACCTCCGCGATTGTATCCGATGGCAACGCTGCCGATGGATGCCTTTTCCCGCGGTACGGATTCGAATTCGTCCGCTGGATCAGGCAGTGAAAAATCGACTGACATGCCCGGGGAATTTGATCCGGTGCCTCAGCCGACAGGTGAGACAGCGGCAATCGAAGTTCCGAAATCTCTGCTCGAACAATACGCCGAGCCAAAGAACGCTCCGGGTTCGCAAAACGACGAACGCGCCACGCTCGGTGAACTTCAGAAAAAACTCGAGACCGCTCGCTATCTTCGAACCATCCGCCAGGCGCACGATGCTGAACCGCTCCTCGTTGAACTGCTGGCAGACGAATCGCCGGAAAGCATCCGTCAATCCGCTTTGCTCGAACTGGCCGCCGCCGCGCAGGATCAAAATGACCTTCCCCGCGCCCAGCAGATTTACGCGCAGTTCCTCAGCAAATGGCCCAACGATCTGCGCGTTCCGGAAATCCTTTTGCGCCAGGGTCTTTTGTTCCGCCAAATGGGCTTGAACAACCTGGCGCTCACGAAATTTTACGGCGTGATGACCAGCGCGCTCGTGCTGAAAAACGATCAGATGGAATATTACGTCCGTCTCGTGCAACAGGCGCAGGTGGAAATTGCAGACACGCATTACGCGCTCGGCAAATACAAGGAAGCGGCGGATTTTTTCACACGTTTGATGAAGCAGACGAATTCGCACAACAAATCCGCGATTCTCTACAAGCTCACGCGCTGTCATTCCGCGCTGGGAATGCATGCGGAAACCATTGCTGATGCGCAGGATTTTCTGACGCGTTTCCCCAATGCGCCGGAGCAGCCGGAAGTTCGTTTCTATTTTGCGTTGTCGCTGAAACAACTGGGCCGCGACAATGAATCGTTGCAGCAGGTCTTGTTGCTGTTGCAGGAGCAGCGCGAGTTAACGAAAGATCGCCCGGCGGTCTGGGCCTACTGGCAGCAGCGCGCGGGCAATCTGATCGGAAATTATTTGTACCGCGAAGGTGATTACAATAAAGCGCTGGATGTTTACCTGAATCTTGCGCAACTCGACAGCGCGCCGACGTGGCAATTGCCGGTGAATTATCAGATCGCGATGACTTACGAGCGGCTTTGGCAACCGAAGAAAGCCGCGGACATGTACACAGAAATTTTGAAGCACGAAAAGGAACTTGCCGACACGGCGTCGCCGAGTTTGAAATCCGTTTTTGAAATGGCGCGCTGGCGTTTGAATTTCATCAAGTGGGAAGGCAAAGCCGAAGAAGCCAATCGCCAGTTTCATCCCACGGAAACCAATGCTCCGGTCACCGCCCGCCTCGAATCCAAATCCGTCATCCCATGAACCCGCTCCCCGCCTTCATCGTTGAACTCACGAATCATTTGCGCGGTTATCTCACGCTCTGCGAAGACACGTTGTCCCTCGCCACGCGTGAAAGTCAGGCATTGTCCGCCGCGTCGGAATATCAGCCGTTTGAGTTCTTCCAGGGTAGAAAATCCTTGCTTTCACGGCTCGACCAGTCGCTTAATTTGCTGCGCATTTGGCGGCAGGCATGGCAAAAACTCGCTCCCGAAGAACGCGCCCAATATTCCGAAGTGAAACAACTGCTCCAGGCCGTCCAGGATTCCATGGTCAAGATTCTCCTGCTTGACCGCGAAAACCAGCAGGCTCTGCTGCGGCGGGGATTGCTGCCCGCGCAGCACGTTTCCTCTTTTGCCGCCCCGCAGCCGCATTACGCCGCCCGGCTTTACAGCCGCCATTCCACCTGACTATGTCCATTGAGAAAATCGTTGTCCTCGAGGACGACCTGATCGTACGCAAAAATCTCGAACACCAGCTCCGCCAACGCCGCTACGATGTTGCCTCGGTTTCCACGATTGCCGATGCGCAGGATTATCTCAATCGCGACAATTTTGACCTCGTTTTCCTCGATGTCCGTCTGCCCGACGGTGACGGCACAGAGCTGCTGAAAGCGATTCAACAACGCCCGCAAAAGCCGCTCGTCGTCATGACCACGGGATTCGGTTCCGTCGAATCCGCCGTGGAATGCATGAAGAACGGCGCGTTCGATTATCTCATCAAACCTTTTTCCGCCGAGCAGATCGAAGTCGTTCTCAAGAAAGCCGAAGAATTCACGCAACTCCTGCGCGTGAACCGGTTCCTCAGCCAGGACAGCGAGGATTCCGGCGTGGAACTGCTGGGAAAAAGCCCGGCGATGGAAAATCTCCGCCAGCTCGTCCGCAAAGTCGCACGCACGCTCGCAACCGTTTTGATTCAGGGCGAAAGCGGCACTGGCAAGGAACTGGTCGCCCGCGCGCTTTATCGCGAAAGCGCCCGCGCCAACGCGCCGTTCATCCGCGTCAATTGCGCGGCGATTCCGGAGAACCTCATTGAGAGCGAATTTTTCGGGCATGAAAAAGGCGCGTTCACCGGTGCTTTGAACAAACGCGAAGGACGATTTGAACTCGCGCACGGCGGCACGATTCTTCTCGACGAAGTCAGCGAAGTTTCCCCCAGCGTTCAGGCCAAACTCCTGCGCGTGCTTCAGGAACGCGAACTGGAACGCGTCGGCGGCAATCGCACCATCAAAGTCGATGTCCGCGTGATCGCGACCACGAACCGGCATCTCGAACAAAGCGTTCAGAAAAAGGAATTTCGCGAGGATCTTTATTTCCGCTTGAACGTCGTGCCGATTCACGTTCCCCCGCTCCGCGAGCGCAAGGAAGACATCACGTTTCTCGCCGAGGAATTCATGCGCCGGTTCAGCCGCAAACACGGCATTCGCGTGAATGGTTTTTCCGATGCCGCGTTGCGCGTGCTCAATGCGCATCAATGGCCGGGGAATGTTCGCGAACTTCAAAACGTCATCGAACGCGCCGTGATTCTGTGCGGCGACAGCGGTTTGCTGGAACCGGAACATCTCGGGCTGACAACTCCAGTTCCATCCGCGGATTCATCCGCCGGCAGCAAGTCGGCCGGGAATGAAAATTCCGCCGCGGCATCCGGTGAATTTCTTGAAATGGCGGAAATGGAAAAGCGCCATATTTTACAAGCCCTCGAACGCTGCAACGGCAATCGCACTCACGCCGCGAAACTGCTGAAAATCAGCATCCGCACCCTGCGCAATAAAATCGCCGATTACCAGGTTGGCAAAGGCGATGACGAAGAAGAGCCGGTTTCGGAAAGCTGATCGCAAAATCGGGTGAACCTGGAGGAACCAGCCGGGGCGAAGCTGCAGTCGAAGTAGCGCAGATTTCCAAATCTGCCGTATCGCAGGTTTCAAAACCTGCGTAGCTTGAAATTTCGATGCGCTTCGAACTTTCCACGTTCAGCCGATTTGGAAATCGGCGATACAGCAGGTTGGGAAACCTGCGCTACGTGATAAGCTTCGCTGCCGTGTGATCTGTGTTCATCCGTGGTTAAAACCATTTCCGCCCTGCCCTTCCAAACTTGCCTAGCTGACCTTTCCAACGCGGAAACATTTTCCCGGTTCACCGCCCTTTAAACGCAAAAACCCCTTGTTTCAGGCCCATTTTGCCGCATGGCACCGCCGTTGCTCAGCAGACTCGGAAAAGTTTGCATGATTGACGCACTGTTCAACGACTCAGGTTATCTGGCCGCGAAGAAATCGCTCGATGCGATCGCGCTTCGCCAGGAAGCCATCGCGAGCAATCTGGCGAATCTCGAAACGCCGGGTTATCGCCGTATCGACCTCGCGCCTTCCTTCCAGGCCGAACTCGAACGCGCCTGCTCCTCGGGCGATGCCCAGCAGCTTGCGGATTTGAAACCCGCGCTGGCCATCGACACCACGGCGGTTCCCAACAGCAAAGACGGCAACAGCGTCGATTTCGAAAATGAAATGCTGCAAATGAACCAGAACACCACGGCACATGCGCTTGAAACCCAGCTCGTCAGCTATTCGCTGATGCACCTGCGCATGGCCATCACCGGCAAACCCTGATCGCGCTTATGATCAATATTCTTCCTGGAATCCAAAGCACCACCGCCGCGTTGAACGCCGAGCGCACGCGCATGGATGTCATTTCCGAAAACATCGCCAACGCCCACACCACGCGCGGCATCGACGGCAAACCTTACCAGCGCAAAGTCGTTGTGTTCGAAACTGCGTTGCAGCAGGCAATGAATGGCAGCGCGCCGACCTCGGTGCTGAGCGGTACCCGCATTGAAAAAGATCAACGCCCCGCGCAATTGATTTACGAACCCGGCCATCCCGACGCCGACGAACGCGGCATGGTGGCAATGCCGAACATCAATGTTCACGAAGAAATGGCTGACCTGATTTCCGCTTCACGCACGTTTGAAGCGAATCTTTCCGTCGTGAAAAACGCCAAGCAGATGGCGATGCAGACGCTTTCCATCGTCCGAAAATAATTTCGCGCCTGAACCATGCTGCCGATCTCCAATATTCCGCAAGCACTGCCCATCGAACAGTTCCGGCAGATCCGGGATGCTGTCGAAGCGGCGCGGACGTCGGGGATCGATGGCGTGCCGGGAATCGGCCAGACTCCGGAAGTTTTGCCCGGTCAGTCCGCCGGAAATTCCTTCGGCGATCTGCTCGGCAAAATGGTTCAGGAAGTCAATGCCAGCCAGAATCACGCGGCGGAAACCGTCAGTGCTTTGCAATCCGGCGGCAACGCTTCGCTGCATCAGGCCGTGATCGCGATGGAGGAAGCCAGCGTTTCCTTCCAGCTCATGGTCGAAGTGCGGAACAAATTGCTCGAGTCCTATCAGGAACTCATGCGGATGCAGATGTAATTCAGATGAACAACCCAAATGTCATTTCGCCCGCAGAACTTCACGCTCCGGCCCACCACGCCGCCGATTCAGGATTCGGCAATTTTACAATTTAAGGGATTTCCAAATACATGAATCGGAACCTCTCCAAACTCGGAACCCAACTGCTCGACATCTGGAAACAGCTCGGCGCCAGCCAGCGCGTCAGCGTCCTCGCGGCCACGCTCGTGGTCGTCGGCGGTCTGATTTCTCTCGCGCTGTGGTCCTCGCGCACTGATTACGGATTGCTCTACGGAAAACTCTCCGATGCTGAATCCGCCAAGGTCATCGCGGCCCTCGACGACGCGAAGGTGCCTTACAAGATCGGTTCCGGCGGCGGCGCGATCCTGATTCCCGCGGATAAGGTTTATCAGATGCGCATGCAACTGGCCGGTCGCGGCATTCCGCAGGGCGAAGGCGTGGGCTTTGAAATTTTTGACAAACCGAACTTCGGCATTTCCGATTTCGTCCAGCGCGCCAATTACGTTCGCGCAGTTCAAGGTGAACTCAGCCGCACAATCAGCCAGCTCAATGAAATTGAATCGGCGCGCGTGATGATTGTCCTTCCCGAAAATCGTCTGCTGCTCGACAAGGATAAACATCCAACCGCGTCTGTTTTCGTTCGCGTCCGCGGCAACACCCAACTGCCCACCACCGCGATCAATTCCATCCGTTTCCTCGTTGCCAATTCCGTTGAAGGTCTGAAGCCGAACAACGTTTCCATCGTGGACAATCTCGGCAATGTGCTTTCCGAAAACACGGACAACGATTCGCTCACCGGCCTCACCACCACGCAACTGACCGCGCGGCGCAATCTCGAACAATACCTCGGCAAGAAAGGCCAGGACGTTCTGGAAAAAGTGCTTGGCCCCGGTCAGGCGATTGTGCGCGTTTCGGCGGACATCAATTTCGACACCATCACGCGCACGGAAGAAAAGTTTGATCCGGACGGCCAGGTGATTCGTACACAAACGAAGAACGATGAGAACAACGATTCTTCCACGTCCAACGGCGGAAACACGCCCGCCGGCCTGACTTCGAATGTGGCCACGGATACCAATTCCACGCAAACCGCTGCCGCACCGGTGAACAACACGAAGAATCGCAAAACGACTTCGACCGTTGAATATGAAATCGGCAAAACGACCAGCAGCGTCATGCAGGCTGCCGGCGGGATCAAACGTCTTACCACGGCTGTAACCGTCGCAGCGCGTTTCGAAGGTGAAGGCGCGGATCGCAAAATGGTGCCCCGCACGCCGGAGGAATTGGAAAAGCTGCGCCGCATTGTGCAGAACGCGGTTGGAACGGACACGTCGCGCGGCGACCAGATTGCCTTGGAAGAACTGCCATTCAACGATCAGTTCGCAACCGAAATCACCCGCGAACTCGATCAGCAGCAGAAGCATCAGTTCTGGTGGGATCTCGCCCGCAATGGCGCTTATCCGGCGCTCGGTGTTCTCGCTTTGATTATTTTGATCGTGCTCTTCAAACGCACGCCCGTTCAGGAAATTCCGATTGGCATTCCTGTTGGCCGTCTCACCGGCGCCAAAGCCAATGGCAATGGAAACGGCAATGGCCATGGTGATTGGACCCGCGAAGGCCAGCCCGGCGTCGTGACCATCGACGTTCTCAACCGGCTCGTGAAAGAAAATCCGACGAACATGACCCAGGCCATCCGCGAATGGATGAACAAGGGCCGCACCACTGAAAACTGATCAAACCTATGGCAAACGCTGAAATGTCCACGGACGCCGCGCCGGCTGAAGGCGGGGCGATGAGCAAAATTCAGAAACTCGCCGCGCTGCTGGTCATGCTCGGATCGGAAAGCGCGAGCCAGATTCTGAAACAGTTCTCGCCGCGCGAGATCGAAGCGATCTCCCGCGAAATGGCGCGCTTCAATCTGATCACCATGGATCAGCAGGAGGAAATTCTCGCCGAGTTTTCCGATGTCGCCATCGCCGCCAGCACCTCGCTTTCCGCCGGCGTGGAAGTCACGCGCAACACATTGGAAAAAGCGCTTGGCACTTTCAAAGCCAGCGATGTCATGGGCCGTGTGTTGCCCAGCAAAGCTCCGCTCGGCGCGATGCAAACCATCGCGGACATGGATTCCCGCCACATTTTCAATCTCATCCGTGACGAGCAGGCGCAGACGATTGCGTTCATCATGAGTTATCTCTCGCCGGAAAAAGCGTCGCAGGTTTTCGCGCTCGTGCGTCCTGAACAACGCGATCAGATTGTCGAGCGCCTCGCCACGCTGGCGCCCACCCCCATTGAGGTGGCGGAAAAAGTTGTTGATGTGCTCAATGCCAAACTCGGCATCAAACAAACCCGCGCCTTTTCACAAACCGGCGGTGTTACTTCCGCGGCGGATTTGCTGAATGCGATGGATAAAACCGTCAGCCGTTCGCTGCTCACCAGCATCGAAGAACGCAATCCCGATCTCTGCCAGGCGATTCGCAAAAAGATGTTCACGTTCGAAGATCTGCTGCTGCTCAATGCGCAGTCGATCCAACGGATCATGCGCGAGATCGACATGCGCGATCTTTCGCTCGCGCTCAAAAAAGCGACCGAGCCGCTCAAGAAATTGTTGCTCGCGAACATTTCACGCCGCGCCGCCGAAGCTGTGCAGGACGAAATCGCGATGCTTGGCCACGTGAAACTCCGCGACGTCGAAGCCGCGCAGTTCCGCATCATCGACGCAGTCCGCAAGCTCGAAGCCGAAGGCGAAATCGATCTCGATGAATCCCGCAACTCCGCGGAATATGAAATCGTATAAAGCCATCACGCTCACCGTTCCGCTCCGCGACGTCTGCCTGGTTTCCGCTTCATCACGCGTTGAAACCGAGCAACGCCAGCGCGAACTCGAACAGGCCGCTTACGAACGGGGCCGGCGCGAAGCGGAAAAAGCCTTGAGCGAACAACTGCTGCAACAGCGCGCCGAAATGCTGGAGTTGCAGAAGGGCGTTCTCGGTTCTCTTCGCGATGCTGTTCCGCAACTGGTTCGCGAATCCGAGCAGGCGTTGATCGATCTCGCCCTGGAAGTCGCGCAAAAGATTGTCGCTGGCATTCCCATTTCGCAGGAGATGATCGAAGGCACCGTGCGCGAAGCGGTCGCGCAAATTGAGCAGAACACGGAAATCACGGTTCAATTGAATCCGGAAGATCTCGCGCTGCTCAAAAAACATGACTCGCCGATCTTCAACGGTTTGCCCAACGCGGAGACGCTGCGGTTCAACGCTTCCGGCGATGTCACCCGCGGCGGCTGCATCATTCACACGCGCTTCGGATTGATCGATGCGCGCCGCGAAACCAAGATCGCGCAACTGCGGAAATCACTCGCATGAACACCGTCCCCTGCTCTTCCAGTCGATTGGGTTCCGCTTTGAATCGCGTGCGTCAGGCGCGCATCACGGAAACGTGCGGACGCGTCGTTCAAGTCATTGGTCTGGTGATCGAATCCGAAGGGCCGCTCGCCTCGGTCGGCGAAGTCGTTCGCATTGAATCCGCCCGGCACGACGGCTTCACCCTCGCGGAAGTCGTTGGTTTTCGAAATCATCATTTGCTCCTGATGCCGCTCGGCGAGTTGCATGGCATTCATCCCGGCAGCGAAGTTTACGCGACGGGTGCGCCGATGAGCATTGGCGTTGGCGACGCGCTGAAAGGCCGCGTGCTCGATGGCCTGGGCAAACCGCTCGATAATCTCGGCCCGGTAATGACCGATCACACGATTGGATTAAATCTCCTGCCGCCGCATCCGCTCAAGCGCCAGCGCATTCACGACGTTTTTCAAACCGGCATCAAAGCCATCGACACCTTCACGCCGTGCGGTCGCGGACAACGCATGGGAATTTTCGCAGGCAGCGGCGTCGGTAAATCCACTTTGCTCGGCATGATGGCGTCGCACGCTGAAGCGGATGTGAATGTCATTGCGCTGATCGGGGAACGTGGCCGTGAAGTCCGGGAATTTCTCGAACGCGATCTCGATGAAGCCGGTCGCAAGAAATCGATCATCATCGTTGCCACATCCAACGAACCTGCGCTGCACCGCGTCAAAGGCGCGTTTCTCGCGATGGCCATTGCGGAACACTTTCGTGACGCAGGCAAGAACGTATTATTGATGATGGATTCCGTGACGCGTTTCGCGATGGCGCAACGCGAAATCGGCCTGGCAGTGGGCGAACCTCCGGCCACGCGCGGTTATACCCCTTCGGTTTTTTCCATGCTGCCGCAGTTGCTTGAACGCGCGGGCACCGGGGAATCCGGCGCGATCACCGGTCTGTTTACGGTTCTTGTTGAAGCCGATGATATGAATGATCCCATCGCGGATGCGGTGCGTTCCATTCTCGACGGGCACATCGTGCTCACCCGCGAACTCGCCACGCAGAATCACTATCCCGCCATTGACGTGCTCGAAAGCGTGAGCCGCTTGAATCGTGATCTGTTGAATCCACAACAATTGAAGCTCGCTGCCGCCGGTCGTGAATTCCTCGCGACGTATCGCAAGAATCAGGATTTGATCAACATTGGCGCCTATCCCGCCGGGAGCAGCGCGCCGATTGATCATGCGATCGCGATGCACGAGCCGCTGAATCGTTTTCTTCGCCAGGGCGTGACGGAAGGTTTTCTCGCGCCGAAAAGCTGGGAATTGTTGACGCAGACTCTCGCCACTCCGCGTCCCGCCATCGCGCCAGCGAAACCCAATGCCGTTCGCCAATAATCAGAACTCTATGAAGCAAACCCACTCCACTCGGCCGGCTCATTCTTCAAAAGCGAAAGCTTCGCGGACGGATTTCGACCAGGTCATTCGCCAATGTGAATCCGCCGCGTTGCGGGTGAAAACCGCCGGTGAAGAACTTGCCGCGTGCTGGACCGCGCTGGGACTTGAAATGTCCATCGGCGGAACCCGCACTGAACTCTTGCGCCGCCGTGCGTGGTGCAACGTCCTGGAACTTCGGCTCAAGGAAAAAGCCGAGCAACTGGAGCAAGCCCGTCAGGCACTGGACGAAGTCTGGAATGAAATCATGGAGATTTCGCGCGGCAAGGAAATCGCTCCGCGTTTGAAGTCCTTTGATGAAAACATTTTTGCTCAGAGCTGGTCGCTGCTGCTTCAGCCCAAAACGCTGGCCGGTGAAGCTGTTGCCGCCGGAAAATAATTTATGAAACCGTTTCGCTTTCCATTGCAGCCCATTCGCGTCCTGCGCGAGCAGAAGGAGCAGAAGGCGCAGAAGCTTTTTGGCGACGCCAAACGGACTTGCGACGACGCTGCGTCACAACTCAAGGCCGCGAGCGATGAACTCGTGCAGGCGTGGAACTCGCTCTGCCACGACATGTCCACCGGCGTAAACGCCGCGCAACTCGCGAAAACCCGCGCCTGGTGCAATGTCCTCGAACTGCGCCAGAAAGAGCGCGCTGAAATCCTGCAATGCGCCCGCCGCGCGATGGATGCCGCGATGAAGCAAATGCTGCTCGCGACGCGTGACCGCGAAGCGATTGATAAATACCACGACAAAAGCCGCCACAGTTATGACCTCGCGGCGCAGCGCAACGAACAGAAGATGCTCGATGAACTCGGCGTTCGCGGCGCCACCACCGCCGGCGCACTGAGTGGTTCGCATCGAATGAACGCTTTATGATCCGTATTCTGCAATCCTCCTGGATGACCGCCCTGGCCGGTGGCCTGGTTTATCTGGGCGTCACTTTTGCCCTGTTGAGTCCCGCGAAATTTGAAGGCGCGCGTGCCGCGCAGGCCGAGACCGACGCCGCGAAATCCCCGAACGACGATCCTTCGTGGAGGTTCCGCAACCCGGAAATGGAACAGTGGTTGAACGAACTCAAGCACGAGAAGGAAGCGTTGGAATTGCGGGCGCAGCAATTGCAGGAATTGGCGGCGCGGCTGGAAAGCGATCGCAAGGAACTGAACGTCGTCACGCAAACGGTTTATCAGCTTCAAACCGAATTCGACAAAAACGTCGTCCGCATCAAGGAACAGGAAGCCGACAATCTCAAACGCGAAGTTAAAATTCTTTCGAACATGAGCCCGGATGCGGCGGCGGCACTGATTCGCGAGATGCCCGAAGATGAAGCGGTTAAAGTCCTGTTCCTGATGAAGAACGACGCGACCGGCGGAATCCTCGCGTCGTTAAGCCAGCTTGGGCCCATCGAAGCCCAGCGCGCCGCGAATCTCATGGAAAAACTCCGCCGCACGCTGCCGCCTGAACCGAAAACGACCGCGAAATCCTTTTGATGAAAACTCTCGATCTTTCCGCAGCGTCATCCGCATTGCCGATTTCGTCTGATCGCGCTGAATTGGCTTCCAGTTCGAACGCCAAAACGTCCGCGCAAAATTTCGACGAATTGATGGGCCACGCCATGGCAACAAATGAACCCGCAACGGAAACCGCGGATTCAGAAACGCCGGTTGAGAGCGACGCGCCGGTCAGCTCGACGGACAAAACAAAAACGTCAGAACCCGCGAGTACGGCCGCCGTGGAAATGATCGCGGCAATGATTTTACCGGCCGTGTTGCCAACGGTTGCGATCACGACGACTGCATCCACTTCCGCTCAGGATGTGATTGAAGCGGTCAGCACCGAATCCGGTTCTCAAGCCAAAGGTGAAGTTGCAGCAGATGGCGCTTCGTCCGAAACCGCAACGGACGCATCCGCTTTGAACGCGAATTTGCCAGACGCCGCTTTGCCCCTGGCTGCGCCGAAAGCTGTCGCCGCGAATCCAGCCACGACTTCGAACACAGCGCTCTCAACGCCTTCAAAGTCGCCACATACGAAAGCCTCGGCGGAAACGCCGCTCACGGAAATCGTCGCGCCATCGACCAGCGCCACGACTTCGATGACGACTGCGCCGTCCTCCACGAGCAAAGCTTTGATTCCGACAGAAGCAGCGATTTCAACGGAAGCGCGGACGGATTCCACAAATTCCCAGCCCGCCGACCCGACTGCTGATCAGCCTTCGATTGAACCGATTTCTGCCGAGCAAAAAGTGCCGTCGGAAAATATCTCCACTGCCAATCAGTTGCTGGCCCGGAACAACGCGCCAATCGAAGCCGCAGCGCAAGCCGCCGAAGCCGTTGAAAGCACGGTTGATCCGGATGCGGTCAGCAAGCCGGCAACCGCATCGCCCAACGCCATTTCAGCCAGTGGCACATCCGGTGCTAAATACCGTTCGCCCATGCAAAAGGCTGAAAAACAGAACGAATTTGCCGAGTCCGCCGAGCAGAAATTGCCGGTCGGCTCCAGCGCTGTCGCAGGCAACGGAAACGCGAAGAGCGTTCGCGCTTTCAATTCAGTTTCTGAAATCGATCAACCGGATGCTTCGAGCCTGGGCGGTTCCCAGGTTGCTGATTCGTTCAGCGCGCGGGAAGTGAATGCATCGGTGAACGCCGCCCTGCCCGCCAATCCCGCTCGCGCGGTGGAACGCACCCAGGATTTGATGGCGCTGCACGCGTTTCGTTTGCGTGATTCCGGCCAGGATTCAATGCAGGTCGTGATCAAGCCAAGTCCGGATCTCCATCTCGCGCTCAATCTTCAGATGCGCGACGGCCAGATGGAAGTCAGCGCGCATTTGCAGCGCGGTGATTACGAATTCCTGAACCGCCATTGGACCGACCTGCAACAGCAGTTGGAAGCGCGCGGCGTTCGGCTCGCGCCGTTGTCGAACAATGAATCGACGGCGAGCAATGGAAATTTTTCGCAGCATTCCGGACGGCAGTCGTCCGAAGAAAAAGCCGCGAAGACCGGCGCCTTCGCCGAGTTTGCGCTGGCCAGCGTGCTGGCTCCCAAACGCCCTCTGAAATTTGCCAGCGTTCCCCAAGGCTGGGAATCCTGGGCCTGAATTTATGTCAACTGTATCTGGAATCAACGGCGCCACGGGCGCGAACGCGGAAACCCAAGCACCGGTGCTCCCGCAGAAAACTTTGAATCAGAATGACTTTTTCAAATTGCTGATCGCGCAGATGACCGCGCAGGACCCAATGAATCCGATGTCCAACGAGGATTTCATGGGGCAGATGGCGCAGTTCAGCTCGCTGGAACAGACGCGCACGATGGGCGATACGATTGCCTCCATGCGCGATGAGCAGCAGATGCTCCAGGCGAACAGCCTGATCGGACGCGATGTCAATTTGCAGATCGACACGGGAGTCGTTCACGGAACCGTGACCGCCGTTCAAATGGATGGCACGACCCCGAAGATTGTCGTCGGCGACGCGGCGTATGACTTGAGCCAGGTGCTCACGATTACGGCGTCCAGCCCGGCGCTTTAAACCCGAAACCCGAAACGCGTATGTTAAAACCACTCACACAGAACGCACGCAATCACAATCTGAACACTGTTCGCGGCCATCTGGCGGAACATCTGATTGGCAACACCGTTGACCTGCTGACGGGATCGAAAACGATCCTGCACGGCATCGTCACCGGCGCACTGACTGAGGCAGGGAAGCCGAAGATCGTAGTAAATGGACGTCAGTTCGACCTGCACCAGGTCCTTACGGTTCAACCGGCAACACTTATCTAAACATCCCTTAACCTCATCGTATTATGCTTCGTTCTCTCAATTCCGGCGTCAGCGCCATGCAACAGTTCCAGCAGGGCATGGACGTCATCGGCAACAACATCGCCAACGTCAACACCATCGGCTTCAAAGGTGCTCGAATCAATTTCGAGGATTCCTTCAGCCAGACGGTCGGCTCGGGCGGCGGCAGCGTGTCCATGCAGATCGGCACGGGCGTCGGCACCAGCGCCATTTCCAATCAATTCATCCAGGGCGCCATCACGCCCACCGGCATCCCGAGCGATCTCGCGGTTTCCGGCAACGGCTACTTCGTGGTGCGCGATAATTTGAGCGACGCGACCTACGCCACACGCGACGGCAGTTTTCACGTGGATGACAATGGCTATCTCGTGACGAGCGGCGGTTTGCGCACCCAGGGTTTTTCCAATTCCGGATTGACCACGCGCGGTGACATCGTGATCGATGCCAGCGACGTGCAGACGCAGCGTATTGCTGACGCCAACACCGCGATCGCCTCCGCACAGGCCGCCGTGGCCGCGGCGGATCCAGCGGATCCCGACGCCGTGGCCGCAGCGAACCAGCAACTTGCCACCGCGACCGCTTCATTGACTGCCGCGCAGAATCTCAAAGTCGCTTCCTTCAATATCGATACGGAAGGCAAGATCAACGTCCGCCTGAATGACGGCACGGAATACGTGCGCGGCCAGGTGTTGATGCAGAATTTCCAGAATCCGCAGGCGCTGACGAAAGAAGGCGACAACCTGTTTTCCGGAATGAGCGCTGCCGGCGCGTTGTCGCAGATCGAAGCGCCCGGAACGGCCGGACTTGGAAAAATCCAATCCAACGCTTTGGAAATGTCGAACGTCGATCTGGCGAACGAATTTTCCTCATTGATCACCACACAGCGCGCCTTCCAGGCCAGCGCTCGAATCATCACCACGAGCGACGAAATCCTTCAGGAACTCGTCAATCTCAAACGCTAATCTCCCATGGCCAATCGCATAGAATCCACTTCCGAAACCGCCGCCGGCGACGCTGCGGCCCAGGCTCCCGCCGCCGCCGGCGGAATGAAAGCCTGGCTGCCCTTGATCATCACCGTGGTTCTTATGCCCGTGCTGGCTTATGGAATGACCAGCTTCGTGCTGTTGCCACGACTCCAAAAGGGCCTCGGCATTGCGCCGGCGGAAAAATCAGCGGAAACCTCGGGCAAACACGGCTCGGCTTCTGCCAAAAAAGAATCCGTCACGCTCAACAAGCTTCTGGTCAACGTCGCCGGAACAATGGGCCAGCGCTATCTGCTGGTGAGCTTGTCCGTGGTCAGCACCGATCCGGATTTTCGCGCGAAAATGCAGGAAGCCGAACCGCAGTTGCGCGATATGGCTTGCGGAACTCTGGCGACCAAAACGCTGGCCGATCTGGAAAAACCCGGCGCGCGCAATCTCATCCGCACCGAGCTGATTTCCGGATTCAACAACATCCTGGGCGGCCCGATGGTTCAGGAATTGTTCCTGACGGAATTTGCGATTCAGTAGGATTAAACCGGTTAAATGAGTGATTTGTTGAATGAGTTAAAGGGTTGAATCAGTGATTTGTTAAATCAGTTAAACCCGTTCAATCCGCACGCCTTCCTCATTTAATCCATTTAACTGATTCAACTCATTTAACCTTCCCCCATGTCCAACACGCCTGAAACTCCCGCTCAACCCGAGGACGCTTCCATCACGGTTCTGACCTCCACCGGAGCGCGGGCGCAGAAATCCGCGGACGCTGTTCGCAGCCACGATTTTCGCCAGTCCGGCTTTCTCGCGCCCAGCGAATTGCGGCGCATTCGCCTGCGGCACGAGCAATTCGTTCGCGGGTTGGCCTCGCGACTGGCGATTTTCCTGCGCGTGGAATACACGGTTCAACTCGGGAAACTTCAGATCGTCGGTTATCAGAAGTTCATCGACAGTCTCCCCAGCCCGACGCACATCACACTGTTCAAAACCGATCCGCTGAAAGGCACCGGTTTGCTGGTGATTCCGCCGCGTATCGGCCTTTCGCTCGTGGATCGTCTCCTCGGCGGACCGGGTCAAAGCACGGATTCCAATCGGGATTTAAGCGAAATCGAAACGGCCCTGATCGATCAGGTCGCCACGTTGCTCCTCGGTGAATGGAGTTCGCAATGGCCGGAAATGCGCGATCTCCGCCCCGCCCTGCTCGGTCACGAAAACAATCCGAAATTTCTCCAAACCGCCACCGCCGACACCGCCATGCTCGTGCTGACGTTGAATGCCGGATTCGGCGATCAATTGGAGCCGATTCACCTTGCTTTCCCTTACGCCACGGTGGAACCGCTGGTGCGATTGCTATCGCCCGCGGGAATTTCCGACGGCGACACGCCCGCCACGCGCGCGGCCAAGCCGAAGTGGAATCCTGAACTGAACGACATTCCCGTCCCCGTCGTGGTGGAATGGGAAGGACTGAAACTTTCCGCCGGGGACATCACCCGGTTGAAGAGCGGCGACGTCCTGATGCTTGATGCCAGCAGCGCGGCACAAGTCCAGCTACGCATGAGTCACATACCGAAATTCATCGGCCGGCCCGGAACGCGGGGCGGCAAATGGGCGGTCGAATTGACCGATTCGGTAACGACTTAAAAACATGAATGCGACAGCTGAAATACCAAGCAATTTGAATCTCGTCCTGGATGTCCCTGTAAGCCTCACGATTGAGCTGGGAAGCTGCCAGTTGCCGATGAAAGAGGTGCTGCAACTCAACATCGGCTCGGTGGTCCAACTCGATAAACCCGCGGATGCGCCCGTCGAACTCAGCGTCAACGGCAAGCTCATTGCCCGCGGCGAAGTGGTCGTGATCGAAGATCGCTTCGGGGTAAAAATTACCGAGGTGCTAGGCAATTCTGTCGCAGCGTAATCGTTCATGCGATCCCATGAACGTTCCCCTGTTCTATTTTAGGCGGCTGTTTGCCCGGTCGCTCTGCCTGACCGGACTCTGCGCTTCACTTTCGGCTTTCGCGCAGACAAACGCTTCTCCGACGACGAATCTTCCGACCGCGGTTGCTGAAGCGGTCGTGGCCGAAGAAACTCCCGCCGCGGTTTCCACCCAAACCAATCTCGTTACGGAAAGCTCTTCTGTCGTAACCAATGCGCCCGGCCAAATCACCGGCACAAACGCGGCGACGCTGTATGGTGAAACTTCCAAACTGCAACTGAACGATCCTCTGCCCAGCCCGCTCGCGTCGCTCGGACGCGTGATGCTGATGCTTGCCGTGGTGCTGACGATTTTCATCGGCGGCGTCTGGCTGTTTCGCAACTGGCAACGTTTCACCGTTCCTGGCGGTCGGACTCCAAAGCTCAACGTGCTGGAATCCCGTTCGCTCGGCGGCCGCCATGCGATTTACGTGATCGGTTATGAAAACGAACGCCTGCTGATTTCCTCATCCCCCAGCGGCATCAATCTGCTGACGCATCTGCAACCTTCGGAAGAAACTGCGGCGGATGAAAAGCCGATTGCGCCCGCGCCGACTTTCGCCGCCACGCTCGCGCAGATGTTGAAAGGAAAACAGTCGTGAAATCACGCGCTCTCGGATCTCGGATTTCGGGTTTCGGATTCAAGGTTCTGTTGATCCTCGCCCTGTTTTTCGGCGTCGCCGGCCTCAGTGCTTCCGCGCAAACGAACGTTACCGGCTTCGGCCCGGTGCAGATTTCCGTTGGTGGTGGCGATCATGGCATTGGCAACGTCGATACCGCCATTCAGGTTCTTTTTGCGATCACGCTGCTGTCGCTCGCGCCGGCGATTCTGCTGTTGATGACCTGCTTCACGCGGATCGCGATTGTGCTTTCGTTCGTTCGCACCGCGCTGCAACTCCAGGGCACGCCCGCGAACCAGATCATCATCGGACTTTCGCTGTTCATGACCTACTTCGTCATGGCGCCCGTCTGGGAAAACATCAATCGTGACGCGCTCGCGCCTTATCAGGCCAAACAAATCACCAGCGCGGAAGCGATTGCAAAAGCGTCGGGACACATGCGCACGTTCATGCTCAAGCAGGCGCGGCCCAAGGATGTGGAACTGTTTGTCTCGATGGCGAAATTGCAGCCGACCAAACCGGAGGAACTGCCGATGCGCGTCGTGATTCCCGGATTCATCATCAGCGAACTGCGAACCGCGTTTCAAATGGGCTTTCTGATTTTCGTTCCGTTCATCCTGATCGATCTCGTGGTCGCCACGGTGTTGATGAGCATGGGCATGATGATGATGCCGCCGACGACTTTTTCGCTGCCATTGAAACTGTTGTTGTTCGTGCTCGTGGATGGCTGGGAGCTCGTGGTGCGCTCCCTCGTTCGAAGTTTTGGAATGTGATGAAGAATCAGTAGTCACTGGTCCGTAGCAAACGAATGACGGTGCGAGCATCAGCTACGGAGTACGAACTACGGACCACAGACTAAAAAGATATGAATCCTGAATTTGCGATTGAATTGCTGAAGAACATGATGTTCCAGGCGCTGGCGCTGGCCGCCCCGTTCCTGGTGACCGCGATGGTCGTCGGCCTGGCAGTCAGCCTGTTTCAAGCGGTCACTTCGATTCACGAACAAACCCTGACGTTCGTGCCCAAGGCGCTGGCGATTGTCGGCGTGCTGCTGCTGATGCTGCCGTGGATGGTGCGGTCGGTCATGGAATTCACCACGGCGGTCATCGAAAAAATTCCACAGATGGTTCAATAACCCGGCCTGAGTTCGATCCGAATGGATTTCGATTATCATAGTTGGCTGTTTGTGTTTTTGCGGTTGAGCGCGTTTCTTTTCGTGCTGCCGTTTTTCTCCGCGACGAATTTTCCGGTTGCGATGCGAATCGCGCTGGGCGCGTTGATGGCGTTGCTGCTGACACCCACGCTGCCGCCGGTTTCGCTGAACCACCTTTCGCTGTACGGATTGATCGGTCTCGCCGCCAAGGAAATCAGCATCGGCCTGCTGCTCGGCTTTGTTTCCCGGATGGTGTTTTTCGCGGCCGACCTCGCGGGCAATGTCATCTCCACCGAACTCGGCCTGAACATGGGCGCGATTTTCAATCCGTTGACGCAGCAATCCTCCCAGGCCACGAGCACCATTCTTTTCTTTCTAGCCGCAATCGTGATGCTGACGCTGGACCTGCATCACTGGATTCTGGTCGGATTTCAACGCACGTATCTGGTATTGCCGATTGGTGGCGGGCATTTGAATGGCGCGTTGTTTGAAACCGTCGTGGGCCACACCAGCAAAATTTTTGTGGTCGCGTTGCAGATCGCTGCGCCGATCATGGCCGTGTCGTTCGTGGTCACCGTCGTGTTCGCGGTGTTGAGCCGCGCGGTGCCTCAGATGAACGTTTTCATTCTCAGCTTTCCCTTTCGTATCGCGGGCGGCCTGGCGGTTTTTGGTTTCACGCTGCAACTCACCGGCCAGCATGTGCTGAATTATCTGCACAAGCTTCCGGATGATTTGCTGAACGTCGCGCAACTGATCGGAGGCTGACGATGAATACGAAACAAAAGATTCAACGTTCAGCGTTTTATCCGGGCGTGACTGTAAACTCCGCAACGCATCCAAGCCGTTCGAAGTTCGAGGTGGGAGGTTCGTTGTTCGATGTTGAATTGAATGGCCAGAGTCACGGCGATAGATTCCGTGCGATCGACCTCACCCCGGCTCTCTCCCATTCGATGAGCGAGGGAGACCGGATTGCGCGAATTGAATTTCAGCGCTCCGATTTCAAAACAGGCGTTGAGCGTTCCCTCTCGCCCATCGGATGGGAGAAGGCCGGGGTGAGGGTCTCCGTTCTCCCAACTCATTCTGAATTTAAACCTCGTTCAGCATCTCTCTTGAAAGGCTCGCGCCATGAGTGAGCAGCAGGGCGAGAAGACAGAGCAACCGACGCCAAAGAAGCAGGAGGAGGCGTTAAAGAAAGGTCAGATTGCGCGCAGCGCCGAAGTGCAAACGGCGTTCGTGTTATTGGCCGGACTCGCCGCGCTCGCATTCAGCGGCGGCGAAATCTGGAAGCAACTCGTTGGCGCCACCGTTACCTCATTCAGTCATCTTCACGATACACAACTCAGCCCGAATGCGCTTCAAGGTTATGGGGTCGCCGGAATGCTCGTCCTGATCAAATGCTGCGGTCCGGTCGTGCTTGCCACCGCTTTGGGAGGTTTGCTCGCCGGCGCCATTCAAAATCGTTTCAACACCGCGTCCGAGGCGCTCGAACCCAATTGGGGCCGGCTCAATCCAGTGGAAGGTTTCAAACGCACTTTTTCCATGCGCGCCGCTGTTCCGACAGCAGTTTCCATCGTGAAACTGGTCGTGATCGTGGCGCTTACATACACGGAACTTCGCAGCATTCTCACGGATCCGATCTTCACCACGTCGGTCAGCGTTTCGCGCATCGCGCAATTCCTCGCGGCGACGTGCATGAGAATTTTTGTTCGCGTCAGCCTGGCGTTGCTGGTGATCGCCGCGGCGGATTACGGCTATCAATGGTGGCGCAATCATCGTGACCTGATGATGACCAAGGAGGAAGTGAAGGAAGAAACGAAGAACTCCGAAGGCAATTCGCAGGTCAAGGCCGCGCGCCGACGCCGCAAAGCCAAAAGCAAAAAGCAAATGCTGGCCGAAGTTCCCACGGCAGACGTCATTGTGACCAACCCGACGCGCATTGCCGTGGCGTTGCGTTACGATCGCAAAACCATGCGCGCGCCCAAAGTTGTCGCCAAAGGCATTCGCTTGAATGCGAAGGAAATTCGCGAACTCGCAAAACAACATCAGATTCCCATCATCGAAAACAAGCCGCTCGCGCGAATGCTGTTCAAGCATGCGAAGGTGGGCGCGGAAGTTCCGGCGAATCTTTATGCGGCCGTCGCTGAAGTGCTTGCGTGGGTTTACCGCGTCAATCGCTACCGCTATTACGCCGAGCAGAACGCGGCGTAAATTCAACGCCGTAGCGCAGACCTCCGAGCCTGCGGTATCGCAGGTTTCTGAACCTGCGCGGCGGAAAAATTTCTAAACGCCGAAAACAATTCACGACTGGCCGATTCGGAAATCGGCAATACAGCAGACTCGGAGGTCTGCGCTACGATTGCGTCAGCCGTTCCTCCATGCTTCTTGAGTGCGCCGACACTCTTCGATTATTGTGGTCTCATGGCTGAGAGTCGCGGCAATCATTCCGACAACGTGCGCATCCTGATCGTTGATGACGATCCGGGACAACGCAGCCTGCTTACTTCGTTTTTGCAGACGCAGGGATTCGAAATCGAAACGGCGGAATCCGGCGCGCGCGCCTTGGAAAAACTGCGCGTGGCGAAATTCGACATGATGATTTCCGACGTGCGGATGCCCGGACTTTCGGGATTGGAAACGCTGCGGCGCGCGCGCCAGGAACACGCCACCCTGCCCGTTCTGCTCGTGACCGCGTTCACTGATGTTCGCGATGCTGTTTCCGCGATGCGCGATGGCGCATTGAACTATCTCGCCAAACCCATTGATCTCGATGAACTGCTCGCATCGGTTCAACAAGCGACCGGCGTTTCGGAATCCGTGTCGCTGAAATACAACGAGGACAAACAACTTCCCGCGTTTGTCGTTGCCAAGAGTCCGCTCACGCAATCCGTTTTTCGCGACGCTTCGCTCATCGCCGTTTCAGATACACGCATTCTGATCACCGGCGAAAGTGGTGTTGGCAAGGAGGTTCTCGCGGATGTGATTCACGCCTGGAGTCCACGCGCGACCGGGCCGATGGTGAAAGTGAATTGCGCGGCGATTCCCGAGACGTTGCTCGAAAGCGAATTGTTCGGTCATGAAAAAGGCGCTTTCACCGGCGCTCATGCTCAGCGCCTCGGTCGGTTTGAAGAAGCCGCGAACGGAACCATTTTCCTGGATGAAATCGGCGAAATGTCGCCGCAGCTTCAGGCCAAGCTGTTGCGCGTCACGCAAAACGGAACCTTCCAGCGCGTTGGATCGAATCGCGAAATCACCACCAACGCGCGTTTGTTGACCGCGACAAACCGCAACCTGGAAGAACTGGTCAAAGCCGGAAAATTCCGCGAAGACTTGTTTTACCGATTGAACGTTGTGGAGTTGAATCTTCCGCCGCTGCGTGAACGCCGCGAGGATATTTTGCCGCTGGCGAGTCATTTCATCGCGGAGTTCGCCAAAGGTCGCGCGCGATTTTCCGAAGCGGTTTCCCAATGCATTGAGCGTTATCCGTGGCCGGGCAATGTGCGCGAACTGCGCAACGCCATGGAACGCGCGGTTCTGTTGTCGCGCAGCGAATTGATTTTGCCGGAATATCTGCCGGCCAAGGTCCGAGAGATCGCAGGTCAAACGCCTGCGCCGGAACCCGTGGATGCACGGCAGTTGGAAGAGATCGAACGCCAGGCCATTCTTCAGGCGCTGCGCCAGCATGATTTCAACCGCACGGAAACTGCAAAAGCGCTCGGCATCAGCCGGCGCGCGTTGATTTATAAATTACAGCGCTTTCGGAAAATGGGCTGTGTGATCGATGCGGAGTGAAACGCAGAGACAGCACGCCTGTCCTTGATGTGACGCGATCACGAATCCGAAGCGGATTTCCAAACCTGCTGTATCGCCGTTTTCCAAATCGGCTGGCCGTGAATATTTCCAGCACGTCGCAATTTTCCATCCGCGCAGGTTGAGAAACCTGCGATACAGCAGACTTGGAAGTCTGCGCTACACTAACCTTGCGAACACGCGCCGGATCACTTCTTCGATCTGCACTTCCTGAATATCAATGTCGGTCACGGGAAATTCATCGAGAAGCCCTTTGCAGACAGGAATGACGCGGTCGCGCTTCACTTTCAATTTCACGCTGCCGGGCATTTGTTCCACGACTTCGCCGAACTTCTTCAGTTGCTCCGGTGAATGACTCGCCGCGCCTTCGCATTGAATTGTGATCAGCTTGAAATCAGCAAAACGATCCACCACTTCACTGAGCTTGCCATCGAAAGAAATCGCGCCCTGATCAATGATGATCACGCGATCGCATAATTCCTGAATGTCCGCCATGTAATGACTGGTCAGCAGAATCGTGGTCTTCTCCTTGCGATTATGTTCGCGGAGAAATTCACGAACGGTCTTCTGCGAAACGACGTCGAGACCGATTGTGGGTTCGTCGAGGAAAAGAATTTTCGGGCGATGCAAGAGCGCAGCGATCAATTCCATCTTCATGCGTTCGCCGAGCGACAGTTCACGCACCGCGACATTCAATTTGTCGCGCACGTCGAGAAGTTCGGTCATTTCAGCGACCGTGCGATCCAGCACATCATCGGGAATACCGTAAATCTTCGCGTTCAGTTCCAGCGATTCGCGCGCAGGCAAATCCCACCAGAGCTGATTTTTCTGGCCGAGCAGCAAGGCGAACTGACGGCGATAACCATCGTTGCGTTCCCAGGGAACATAACCCAGCACGGTTGCGGACCCGCTGCTGGGGTAAAGCAAACCCGCGAGCATTTTGAGCGTCGTGGTTTTCCCCGCACCATTCGGACCGAGAAAGCCGACCAGTTCGCCGGGTTCAATCGTGAAGTGAACATCTTTGACCGCGATCGTCTGCTCGTAGGTGCGACGAACCAGGCCGCGCAACGCGCCTCGGAAGCCGGGCTGCTTTTTGTACGTGCGAAAAGTTTTGGTCAAACCTTTGACTTCAATAGCGGGCATGCTGAATTTTGAGCTTCACACTTCCTGCGAAATTTAGATTACAGATGGCCATTTTCTTTAAGCCATTGCTCAGCCTTTGCAGCTCGAATCTGTAAATTCCTGTCTTTCAAAAATCCAATCCGTTTATCGATGATTTCGGTGATTGAACTTAGGGACACTTTTAATCTTTTCTTCGCCTCTTTGAGCGACGCAATTGTCGAGTCTTGACAGCCGATTATTTTGATTGCCGAATTTACCTCCTCAATCAGTTCTTTCAGTCGAATTTTAGCGAATTCTACCCCACCCAAAATCTGGCCTTCTAACGGAGGTTTGATATTTGATCGAATTGCGTCATCAATCAATTTTGAGGCTTCTCCTTTGTTCGACGCTTTTCCTAATTCGATCGAATACAACGCAAGCATTGCCCTTTGCTTTTCAGACACGGGATCATTGGCCCAGTCACGGTCAGTAAAACCGGCATGCTTCGATTCAACTGAGTTGAGGGGGATTACAACATCAGTTTGATTTTCGGGGGTAAGCTTAGTTATTTCAAAGCAATGTCGGCACTTCACAGACTTTCCAGCGTAGCGAAGATCGAATTCTATAAGCCCCTTACAATGTTGGCAGGAAGATTTAGCTAACATACAGCTTCCGTCAGTTTCCCAATCTGACAACTAGTGCTTGGCCAAGATGAAGGAGACTCAGCGCATCAACTGCTTTTCCAACACACTGACCACCTGGCGAACACTGGAATCGACTTCCATCCGATCTTTCACCAGACGGCAGGCGTGAAGCACTGTGCCGTGATCGCGGCCACCGAAGGCTTCGCCAATCGCGCTGAGGGAATTTTCAGTCATCTGCCGGGAAAGGAACATCGCGATCTGCCGCGGAAACGCGATGTTTTCCGGACGGCGCTTGCTGGTCATGTCGGCGAGACGAATGTCAAAATGTTCGGCCACCTTTTTCTGAATCACTTCGATGCTGATCGCGAAACGACCTTCTTCGTGAAGAATTTCGCGGAGCAAACCTTCGACGATTTCAAGCGTCAGTTTTTTGCCGGTGAGCGATGCGTAGGAAGCGACGCGAATCAACGCGCCTTCGAGCCGGCGAATGTTCGTGCGAATCCGGTTGGCGAGGAAATTCATGATGTCCTCGGGCAGCACGACGCCCATGGATTGCGCTTTCTTGTTCAGAATCGCGAGTCGCATTTCCACGTCCGGCGGTTGGAGATCCGTGACCAAACCCCATTCAAAGCGCGAAACCAGACGGTGTTCGAGATTCTGAATTTCGCTGGCAGGACGATCGCAGGTGAGCACGATCTGTTTATGCGCTTCGTGCAACGCGTTGAACGTATGAAAAAATTCTTCCTGAATGCGTTCCTTGCCCGCGAGAAATTGAATGTCGTCGATCAGCAACACATCGGTCTGGCGATATTTTTTCCGGAACTTCGCGAGCTGATTGTTCTGGATCGCGTCGATGTATTCGTTGGTGAATTTCTCGGAAGAAACGTAAGCGACGCGCGCGCCTTTCTTATTGCCACCCACGCGTTGTCCAATGGCGTGAAGCAAATGAGTTTTACCGAGCCCCACACCGCCGTAGAGAAACAGCGGGTTGTAGGATTTGCCGGGGGCCTGGGCAACAGCCAGCGCAGCGGCGCAGGCGAAGTTGTTGTTGTTGCCGACCACGAACGTTTCGAAAGTGTTCTTCGGATTGAAATTCAGATCGGCGAGATGCGAGTTATGGCGATCATTTCCAGCGGCTGAGCTCTTGGGCTTGGGCGCGGAGATGACTTCTTCGGAAATCATCGGCGTTGGCGGCGGAGTCGTGGCGGGGCCGACCTTGAATTTAACTTCCATTTGCCGACCGGCGGAAAGCGCCAGGACTTCCTGAATCAATCCGATGTAATTATCCTTGAGCCAGACTTCGCAAAAGTCATTGGCAACTTCGAGTGTCAGCGCGTTTCCATCGAGCGCGTGAACGGCCAGCGGAGCGAACCAAAGATTGTAAGTGTCAGCGCTCAACATGGAGCGCAAATGTCCCTGTGCTGATTCCCAAATTTTTTGAGCGGAAGCTTGCATTTTTTGTCCTACACGGCCCGTTTTGCGGGCATTTTATTCACCTGGCCCCGTAACACGTCCGTGACACAATTCCTGAGTGATGCTTGTAACAGTTAACTTTGTTTCCGCCAATAAAATCATTTCACGCATGTTTTTCCGATTCCAACCGGGATGCAAATCTCTTCTTCAAGTCACGTTCGGACAACAGTTTACGTCAATAAAAAAATTCAGCATCTTTCTGTTTTTTCCCGGTGATCCGAAACTGCGTCGTTGAAGAATGCGGCGGCAGTGTTTCTAGACAATGAGCGAATAACTTACGAGGACAACATATTAACTTTTATTCACGAGTTATTCACAGCCCTTTCCCGCCCAATAAAATCAGGCTTTTGAGAAACTTTTTCGACGAAAAAAGCGCCTCCCGAAAGAGGCGCGGAAAAACGACTTGCGACGCAATTAAACGTCGTAGTAGAGGAAAAATTCGTAGGGATGCGGACGCAGGCGGATCGCGTCGTGTTCCTTGCGTTTGGAGCTGATCCACATTTCCACAAAGTCGCGTGTGAACACATCGCCCTTGAGCAGAAATGCGTGATCTTTTTCCAGCGCATCCAGCGCGTCGCTGAGGCTGCCGGCAACATTCGGAACTTTTTTCAATTCTTCCGGCGGCAGTTCGTAAATGTTTTTGTCGAGCGGTTCGCCCGGATCGATCTTGTTCTGAATGCCGTCCAGACCCGCCATCAGCAACGCAGCAAAGGCGAGATACGGATTTGCGGCGGGATCGGGCGGACGATATTCGATGCGCTTGGCTTTTGGATTATCGCTGTACATCGGAATGCGAACGGCCGCGCTGCGATTGCGTGCGGAGTAAGCAAGATTCACTGGCGCTTCGTAACCGGGCACAAGGCGCTTGTAACTGTTGGTCGTCGGATTGCAAAGAGCGCAAAGTGCGCGCGCGTGCTTGAGCAAACCGCCGATATAATAAAGTGCCATCTGGCTGAGGCCGCCGTATTCATTTCCCGCGAACAGCGGCTTGCCCTTTTTCCACAACGATTGATGCGTGTGCATTCCGGAACCGTTGTCGCCGAATAACGGTTTAGGCATGAAGCACGCGGATTTGCCGTGCTTC
>DASTXC010000064.1:0-3553 GCA_035765675.1 Verrucomicrobiia bacterium | reverse complement strand
GATTTTGCAAGCCGCGGAACGCGCAAGCGGCGGGGACGGCTTTATTTTTGGCGAGCAGCGCGATTTTGGTCATCGCATACACCATAACTGATCCGGTGATGACCGTCCCGATGACTGTGTTACTGGGAATCGCAGGACTTAGGGTATTGTTCGCCACCCTTACCCCGGCAACAGCCTCAGTTCGAAGGAATCGAAAAAGTGGGGATTTTTAAACGGGCTGCTAGGGAGAGGGGATTTTGAGCTAAAAACCTCCTCACCCCGGCCCTCTCCTCCGGCTTCGCTCGGAGGAGAGGGAGTGATCAGCCGTTTCGAATTTCGAAAGCTCAACCCGTTGTTTGGTGCGGGTGCCAAGTTGCGCCCAGGTGTTCGCTGAACGGGGAATGAGAACCGCGGAAACCGCGAAATACGCGGAAGGAGATAACGGATTCATCACTTAAACACGGTGATCGTATCTGTGGCCTTTGTGTCCAGCCGTGGTTGACTCAAAGCTCCAGAAAGTAGTTCTTTGTTCCGCGTATTTCGCGTCTTCCGCGGTTCTTCCTGCTTCACAGTTCCGATTCGAAAACGTAGCGGCCGGATTTCGTGGTAAAAACACTTTCGCTTTCGGAATTGGAAATCAGTTGCACCCATGGCGCCGTCTCCGCGCCTTTCGGATTCACGAGCTTCGCGCTTTTGCCGGGAACGAATACCGTCGCGGTCGTGTTTGCCGGAATGAAAATCTCCAGCGTGAACCGGCTTCCATTCCGCTTCCAATCCGTGATTACCCGTCCGCGAATCGATTCATAACTCGCTTTCGCCCACGTCAAATCACCCACCGGCCGCGGCTGGATCAAAATGTTTTTGAAACCCGGCGCGCCTGGATCAAATCCAATGCCGGCCACGTCGCGATAAAACCATTCCATGATCTGGCCAAGCATGAAGTGATTCTGCGACGACGACCGCCGCGCGTTCCAGGCTTCCGTCAGACTGGTCGCGCCGTGCTCCAATTGATAACCGTAGCCCGGTTTGTCCGTTTGATTGTTCAGATCGAAAATCACGTCCGACCGGCCGCCTTCCGCCAGCGCGCGCAAAAGATAGCGATAGCCGATATCGCCTGCCGTCACTGCGTTTCCGTGACGGCGAACATCTTCAACAATCGCCGCCAGCACATTGGAACGATTTTCCGGTTCGACCAGATTCATCACGAGCGGAACTGCGTTGGCGCATTGTGAACCGGTGGAATAACTGCCAGTGGCCGGATTGAAGAATTCTTTATTGAATGCAGCGCGAATTTTTTCCTCTGCGGTTTCAAATCGCAGCGCGTCCTCTGTTTCACCCAAAAGCCGCGCGGTCTCGGCGAGAAGGTGCGTGTCGTAAAAATAAAACGCCGTTGCGGTCAAAGCCCGCGGCGTCAATTGCGCAAAGCCCGGCGCCTTCGGCCCAATGTCGTACCAGTCGCCCAAACCGAACGAAACGATTTCATTCGTCGCCGCGCGCGACAGAAAAGCGACGTAACGTTTCATCGCCTCATAATGCGATCGCAGCAACCCGCGATCTCCGGTGAATTCGTACTGCTGCCAGGGAACGATCACAATCGCGCTGCCCCACTCGGGCGAATTGCGAAAAGCATTGGAAACGTCATCGGCACCGTGTCCGAAAATCGTGTATTCCGGTGCAATGCTCGGCACGCAACCGTTCGTCAGTTGCGAATCTTCCATGTCGTTCATGCCTTTGGCGAACATGCGATTCAGATCGAACTCATATCGCAGGGAAGGTCCGTTCAGATGATATTGTTCCAGCCAGCCGAGGCGTTCGCGATGCGGACAATCCGTGAGAACACTGGCGAGATTGCTGCGCTGCGCCCAGCGGACGAGCTGGCGAATGCGGTTGAACAATTCGTTCGAACATTCAAATTCGCCAACCGGATCGCTCGCGGAATGCACCACCAGACCGGCAATGGATTTCATTTCCGGTAATTCCTTTTCACCAGGCGCGGCGCGCAATTCCACCTGAAGATAACGCGCGCCGTGATAGAAGAATTTCGGAAACCAGGTTTCAGTTCCCTGCCCTTCCAACGTGTATTGCCACCAGGCAGGACGCCCGCCGGAAACCGATCCGCGATCCACCGAACCGTCGGCCTTCACCAATTCCGCAGGAATGATTCGCACGCTCGATCCCGCCGGGCCACGCACCGTCAATCGCGGCATCATCGACGCGTTCTGGCCGAGATCGTAAACCGTGACGCCGTTGGAAACGGTATTCGCGGAAATCGGAGTGAAAGTCTCGAACGCGCGGAGCGGCGGCGCGGCGCAGGAAAGTCCGCGCAACTTTCCCCCCGGCCCATCCGTCACGCGTGCCAGCATCCAGGAAGCGTCATCAAAATTTGGTTTGTTCCAGCCTTTTGGTTCCAGGCGCGCGTCATAATCTTCACCGCCATAGACACAGGAAAAGGTGATCGGCCCCGCGCTGACGCGCCAGTTTTGATCCGTGACAATCGTCTCCACCGAACCATCCAGATATTCAACTTCAACCTGCGCGATAGCTTTCAACGGACCGAATGAGCCTTTGAATTTTACGTAACGTCCGCCGGTGACATTGTACATGCCGTTGCCCAATTCAAGGCCGATAGCATTTTTCCCTTCGCGCAACATCGTCGTCAAATCGCGCGTGTCATACAGGCAGGTACGATTGTATTTCGTCCATCCGGGCGACAGCAGATCGTCGCCGCTTTTGCGTCCGTTGACGGTCAGTTCATATTGGCCCAGACCGCAAACGTGAACGATGGCGCGTTTCAAGCCGGGTTTGATTGTAAATTCGCGGCGCAGCAACAACGTCGGGCAACTCGTCGGCGCTTCAATCCATTGGGCGCGCCAATCGTCGTCTTTCAGAATGCCCATCGTGAACTGTGCGGGCGCGCTCCAATCGCTCGGCTCGTCATCCTGGTTCCAGACGCGGACTTTCCAGAACGCGGCTTGCGAAGATGCCAATAGTTTCCCGCAATAAAGAATCCGGGTTTGTTCATCGGATCGAACTTTGCCGCTGTCCCAGAGATCGCCGTATTCGCGACCGAGTTGTTCCGGCGAACTGGCCACGACGATCTGCCATGCCGTCTGGCGTTCACCGTGCGCGTCGCTCTGTAGTTTCCAGGAGAAATGCGGCGCGTCGACGTCCACGCCCAGAGGATTCTTCGTGTATTCGCAACGAAGATCGTAAGCGTTGAAATTGTTAGTCGCCGCGACTGCGCAAATCGGAAGCAGCAGCCCTGCGAAAAGAAAAGCGAGATTCAAAAAGCGAAGTTCAATGCCGGAGAAAAATCTGAATCGTGAAAACCTCAGGAAAAGCGTAAGGCAGTGGCGATGATTCATAAGGCAGCGCGGACATTTCTAATTCAGAAAACCCGTTGCGACAATCTTTCTTCGCGGAGGCGGTAGATTGTCGCTGGCCGCGCTGGCGAAACTTTGCAATTGAAAATGGAACTGTGTGTCTCGTCCTTCCGGATCGGAGCTTGATCCGAGTGCGATTGAAAACCGACGGTCGGTTCACTCTCGCCCCGTGAGGAACGAGCGGGGAGAGA
>DASTXC010000063.1:0-8147 GCA_035765675.1 Verrucomicrobiia bacterium | reverse complement strand
CCTAACCCTCTCCCCGCGCTTCGCTGCGGGGCGAGGGAATCGAAAATGGTGCGGGTGTCAAGTTGCGCCCCTGTTCATCTCGCTTCGTTCCCTTTACTTCCTTCTGTGAAATTCAAATGTCAGACGCAGATCAAAGTCCGTAGCGCAGACTGGCAGTCTGCTGTGTCGCGAATTGGCAATTCGCGGGCGGGAAACTGAGAAGGCAGTTGGTGATTCCGCGCGCTGTTCATCGACTGCACCCCGCCGGCTGCCAGCCGGCGAAACAGCAGACTGCCAGTCTGCGCTACTCAGCATTCGCTCGCTCGGAAATTCACGCAGCGCGCCCGGACCGCACGCGCGGCAGTCGCTGCCCGAAGATTTAACGCAATTCTCAAAATCCATTTTGACAAAAACTCAGCGCGCCCCGTACGGTTATCGCGTCTCACCATGAGCAAACATCTGCCGCGAGTCGCGTTGTTGATTGAGAGTTCCCGGAATTACGGGCGCGGCGTGCTGCGCGGCATTGCGCGTTATGCCCACACGAACGGCCCCTGGTCCTGCTTCACCCAGGAACGCGAACTTCACAGCGGCATTCCCGATTGGCTGCGAACCTGGAAAGGCGACGGCATTATCGCGCGCATTGAAGATCAACGCACCGCACGCGCCTTGTTGAAACTTGGTTATCCCGTGGTCGATGTTCTCGGCAACGCGCGTTTTCCCCGCATTCCGTTTTTCGACACGGATGCCAAAGCCGTGGCGCGGCTCGCCGGAGATTTCTTCATGCACGCGGGATTTCATCACTACGCGTATTGCGGTTACAAAGGCATTCCGTTTTCGGATCGGCGCGAGGCAATGTTCGGCAAATATCTCGCGGATCACGGACACGCACTCAGCGTGTTTTCGCCGCGAACTTCCATGCGCGGGCGAACGCACATTCAAGCCATCGAACAAAGCGGCCTCGGCGCGGAGGCTGCCATTGCAGCGTGGTTGCGCAAACAACCGCGTCCGCTTGCGCTTTTCGCGTGCAATGACATTCGCGCGCAGCAGGTGTTGAACGCCTGCCGCGAACATAAAATCAAAGTGCCGGAGGAAGTTGCGGTCATGGGCGTGGACAACGACGACGTTCTTTGCAGCCTGTGCGAACCGCAGTTGAGCAGCATCGAGCCTGACACCGACCGGCTGGGTTACGAAGCCGCGGCGTTGTTGGATCAAATGATGAACGGCGCCGACCTCGCCACAAACCTGGTGCAGATTCCGCCCGCGCGAATTGTGGAACGCGCTTCCACGGATGTGGTGGCGATTGAGGATCCCATCACCGTCAGCGCCGTGCGTTTTATTCGCGATCACGTGGGCGAAGGCATTGCGGTGAAGGATGTGATGGTTCACGTGCAACGTTCGCGCACCGATCTGGAACAACGTTTTCGCCTGTGGCTGAAAGGCAGCGTACGTTCGGAAATTCTGCGGCGGCGCATGGATCGCGTTTGCGCGCTGTTGCAGCAGACCAATCTGGGATTGGAGGAAATCGCGCGGCGCGCCGGCTATTCGTCCGCGGCGCATCTCTGCCGCTTGTTTCAAAATCACTTCAAACAGTCCCCGACCGAGTTCCGCCTCTCGTGTAAAATTAGACAATAGAATTTGCAAGACTGCCAATTGCCGCGTTCGCCCTTTTCAAGTCATTGTTGGATCAGAAGCCCGGCAGAATTTCACGAATCGCGTGATGTCGCCGCGGCGCGGAAAACGACTCTGAAACCAAATGCGTCCGATCCTCCAGCGGTTGCCAGTCCGAACCGAATGCCAACGGAATCAGTATTCGTTTGATTAAGCCAAGACCAAATCCCCACAACCAACTATGAACATCAGAAATCTCCTGTTGACGATCGGCGTCGCCGGTTTCACGGGCCTCACGCATGCGCAAATCCAAACGGCCGGAACGCTCTTAGTGGACGTTGATGCCACTTCGGCTCCGGTCGGTTCAGTGAATGATATTTCCAACGCGGGATCGCTGGGCGGCGTTTTCGAAGCGCTCGGAGCCGGCACCACGGTGCCCAATGCCACGAATGTTGCCGGGGTCAACGCGATCGTGTTCGACGGTTCGAATGATTATCTGCAACTCGTGAGCAGCATCGGCGGTGCACTGGTTCCGCCGCCCGGGGGCGTGCTCGGAGCGAATGCCACGGCGTCCATCGAAGTCTGGGTTTACAATCCGGCGGTGGCCACCGAAGAAACCATGGTCGCCTGGGGCCGACGCGGCGCGGCCGGCGGCAACATGGCTTTTGAATATGGTTACTCGCCCCAACTCGGCGGCGTGGTGCATCACGGAACCGGCGCAACGGACTTGGGCTGGGATGACAATGGTGGCGCTCCGCTCAACAACAAATGGCATCATCTGGTTTACACCTTCGATGGCGCGACTGCGCGTTTGTATTCCGATGGCGTGTTGGTGAACAGCGAAGCGCAATCGATCAACACCACCGCAAGTTCCAGCATCATGCTCGGCGCGCAATGGAATGCCGCCGGAACCGCAGTCGGTGGACAATACGGTTCGCTGGCAATTGCCAAGGTGCGCGTTCACGACGGCGCACTCAGCGGCGCGCAAGTGTTGAACAATTTTAATTTCGAGAAAGCGGCGTTCATTCCCGCGGCAGTGACGGCGCAACTGCTTTCCGCCGGACCAACGCATCGTTATTCGTTCAACGAGACGGCGACTGCGGATGCTTCGGGTTTGGCATTCAATGATTCGGTCGGTTCAGCCAACGGCGTGATTCAGGCCACCACGGGTGTTCCTGTTCCGCAATTCACTGGCTCACGACTGGTGTTGCCGGGCGGACCGGTGGCGACGGGACCTTATGCGGATTTGCCGAATGGATTGCTTTCAGCGAACAGCACGGACAATGGCGGCTCGGGCGAATTTACGGTTGAAGTCTGGTTCAAGGTGACGAATTTCCGCACGTGGGCGCATGTGTTTGATTTCGGCTCGGCTGGTGTGCTGGGTTCTTCCGGTGTTGAAATCACGGCTCCCGGAAACAACTCCGGCCTCACGATGCTTGATGATTTCATGTATGGCGCACAGGTGGGTAACGACGTGAATCGTCATCGTCTCGAATGGGGCAATCGCGACATCGAACCCGCGGGCAGCACGACCAACGCCGCGCGAAATGTGGAAGTCACGCAATACAATGTCTTCAATACCGATCGGCATCTCGTAGTCACCTGGAAAGAAAGCACGGGCGAAGTGATTGCTTATGAAAATGGCCAGCAGGTGGCGACGCTTTCTGTTTCCAATTCGATGAGCGCGCTCAATGACATCAACAACTGGATTGGCCGCTCGCAATACGGTGACAACACGATGGAAGGCGAGATCGATGAAGTCCGCATTTACAATCACGTACTGACTGCGGGTGAAGCGCTGGGAAATTTTCAGGCCGGTCCCGAGGTCGTGAACACCAGCGCCACGCTGGCGATTTCCACTCCGCCGCAGAACACTACGGTCGATCAGAATCTGCCGGTGACCTTCTCGGTATCCGCGGGCGGCACACCACCGCTGTTTTATCAATGGCTGCGAAATGGTTCCGCCATTGCGGGCGCGACCAATCGCCTTTACACGATTGCTTCGGCTTCATCAGCGAACAACGGCGATGATTATTCTGTAGTGGTTTCGAATCTCACCACTTCCGTGACGAGCAGCGCAGCAACACTCACGGTGACACCAAATCAGGCTCCGGCATTCCAGGTGTTGTATGAACGCCGCGATGGCAACCGCGACAACTACACTGGAACCATTGGCGGTTCGTTCCAGGTCGGCGCAACTCCGGTTCCAGTGACGCATCTTGGCTATTACGACATGAACAACGACGGCTTGAACCAATCGCATCGGGTTGGAATCTGGCCGGCGAACGGCGGTGCCACGCCGATTGCTTCGGTCACCGTACCTGCGGGGACGGGTGCGCTGTTCACGAATGGATATCGCTGGGTGGCATTGAGCACTCCGATTCTGCTGAATGCGAACACCACTTACATTCTCGGCGCTGAAGTTGCCAATCTAAGCGGCGACGGCTTCCCGGACAATTATCAGCCGCTGAGCTGGAATCCTTTCTTTGTCGGCAACAACGGATTCGACACGCGCCAATCACGTTACGGTGGCGCGTGGCCGAACGCTCCGACCAGCGGAAATCAGGTGAACGGGATTTATGGCGCGCCGAATCTCGCGACCCTGGCTGAAGGGACTGCGTTGATCGGTGTTCAGCAGACCACAGTGACGCAATACACGGGCTTGACCTTTACGGCGCGCGCCGCTGTGGCCGGTCAGGCGCCGGTTTCGGTTCAATGGTATAAAGCGCCGGGCACGCTGCTGCCGGACCAGACCAATGCCACCTTGCAGATCAAGAATCTCACGTTGGGTGACGCGGGCGAATATTACGCCACTGCTTCCAATAGCCTTGGAACCTCGCCTGCCAGCGCGCACGTCACGCTGGTGATGTTTGAGGATACCGCGGTGATCATCACGCTCGATCCAGTGAGCCAGACGATTCCGGAAGGTTATCCGGTCACCTTTACTGCCGCTGCTTCGGGCACGCCGCCGGTTCGTTATCAATGGCAGCGCAATGGCTCCCCGATTCTCAACGCAACCAATCAGACCTATTCCATTGCTGCAGTGACTCTGGCAAACAATGGTGATGTTTACACTGTGATTGCTTCAAACACCGCCTTCAGTTCGCCGCAGACTGCGACCAGCGCACCGGCGACGTTGACGGTTCAGGCAAACGTCGCGCCCGTTCAACAGGTTCTTCATGGTTACAATACCAACCTCAACCAGAACAGTTTCAGCGGCGTGATTGGCGGGCAGTTCACGGTAGGAAGTTCTTCCGTGACGATAACCCATCTGGGCTACTATGCGCCGACCAATCAATACACCGACGCCACGCACTGCAATCTGACGCAAAGCCATCGCGTCGGTATCTTCAATGCAGACGGAACGGTGCTCTACCGCTTCGTCACTGTGCCTGCGGGCGAGAATCCGGTGGTGAAAGGTTATATCTGGGCGCCGTTGGATCCGCCGATGGTTCTCACCAACAACACTCAGTATCTGCTCGGTGCAGAAACCTTCGCCGGAGTGGATCCCTGGGGCAATTCGTATCCGATTTCGGATTTGAATCCCTATTTCGCCACGGCCTGCGCCGCGACGTATTGGGGTGCTGCATGGCCCGGTGGCGGTGCATCCGGAAGATACGCCGGCCAGATGTACAGCGCGCCCAACCTCGCGATTCTGTCGCTGCCCACGCCCTCCGCCTTTGTTCAGCCGACCGAAGTCACGGATTACGTCGGCTTCAGCGCCACGTTGCGCGGAACGGTTTCCGGGGAAGCTCCGGTGGTGGTTCAATGGTATAAATCGCCGGGAACCGCTTTGCCGGGCCAGACAAATCTGAACCTGGTTTTCAACAGCCTGACGATGGGTGACAACGGAAGTTACTATCTGCTCGCTTCGAACACCGTCACAGGCCAGACCGGTCAAAGCGCCAGTGTTCCGGTGACAGTGCTGGCGTTGACCGGCCCGAGCCTTACGGAAAATCCGCAATCCCAGAGTGTCTATCCGAATTCAATCGTTCAGTTCAGCGGACAGGCGACGGGAACTCCGCCGCTGAGTTATCAATGGACGTTCAACGGCACGCCGATTCCCGGCGCGACGAATTCCACGCTGACGTTGTTCGGCGTCAACTCGAGTTTCGCGGGAAGTTATCGGCTGGTCGTGACCAATCCGTATGACACGGCCACGAGTTCCGCTGCCACATTGTCGATCATTCCGGTTCCTTGGGGCAGTTACGCTTCATCGGTCATGAGTTCCGATCTGTTGCTCTATTACCGGTTGAATGATGTGAACACCGGCGTCGCCACGAATCAGGGCATCACGGGCTTTGAATTCAATGGTGCATACGAAGGTTTCTACAGCAGCATGGCGGGCCCGACCGGTTCACATTTTGAGCCGGACAACATGGCTGTGTCGTTGGACGGAATCACCTCGGACGTGATGTTGCCTTCGCCAACCGGCACACTTTCCGGTGCGACCATGGCAGCCTGGATTTACAAATCCGGTGATCAGGTCACGGATGCCGCGATTTTCTACCATCGCGCCACCGACGCGTTTGGCCTGAGTGTTTATCATGATGCTGAGGGTGCCGATGCGCTGCGTTATACGTGGAAGGGAACTTACTGGCAGTTCGCCAGCGGCCTCGTGCTCCCGACCAATCAATGGGCGCTGGTCGCGGCCAGCATTACGTCTGATGGCGCGGTGCTGTATCTCCAGGACGGAACGGGTTTGCAATCGGCAACGAACATCGCGGCTCACGGCGATTGCGTCCTGGACGGAACTTCCTACATCGGCTGGGATTCCGCGGGCGGTGACATTGGTCGTCGCTGGATGGGCGGAATCGACGAAGTCATGCTGTTCAATCGCGCTTTGTCCGCCACCGAAATCAACGCGCTGTATCTCGGCGTTCCGGGTTCCGCCACGCTTACCGCCGAGCGTTCCGGCAATAACCTGACTCTGACCTGGCCGGGCGGCGTTCTGCTGGAAGCGGATGACATCACCGGCCCCTGGACTCCGAACAACTCCGCAACGTCGCCGTACGTGGTGCCGACGACTGCCACGAAGAAATTCTATCGTGTGCAATTGCAACCGTGATCCATCACCCCAAGGGGCGCCGTTCGGATTGAACGGCGCCCCTCCGTAGAAGAGAGAGACTGAAATGAAATACGAGAATTCCACCGGCCATGATGCCTGTCCGACGCGAACGCGGACTGAAAATGTTCGCCGGGCGTTCACCCTGATTGAACTGCTGGTTGTGATTGCGATCATCGCGATCCTGGCCGCGATGCTGTTGCCGGCGTTGTCGCGGGCGAAACTGAAAGCGCAGCGGATTCAATGCGTGAACAATCTGAAACAGATCGGAATCGGTCTGACGATGTATGCGGATGATAGTTCTGATTTCTTTCCCACGTTTTACAAATGGGCAGCGTGGGGCGGACAGAAAGGCAGCAAAGATTGGGAAGGCGGAAATATTCCGGAAGAGAAACGCCCGATGAGCACTTACATAAAAAACGCGAACACCTTCAAATGCCCGGGAGACAAAGGCGACGCGTTTAAAAGAGCAGATTGGCCAGCGGGACAGTCGTGCTTCGACGTCTGGGGCAACAGCTTCGTGATGCCGTGGCGGGACCCGAAACTCTCAGGGACTCCGCCTTACGCGTGGCTGGGAATCGCTTGCATCGGAGGTTATAACTTTCCCGGAAAGGAAATCCCCTCAATGAAGATGCGGGAGATTGCAAAAAATCCGACGCGCAAAATCCTTACCATGGACTGGGCCGGTTCACCGGATCGTCCGCTTGATACCATGAGCGCGTGGCACAGTGACCGGGGCCGGGCGTTCTTCGACATTTTATACGGCGATTCACATGTCGAAGGTTACCTCTTCAAAACGAACGAACGCGTTCCATATGTCACTTACGGAACGCCGGGCGATCCCACCGTCCGCAACTACTGGTAAACTTATAAGAAGCTTGATTTCACAACAATGGCGGAACGCATCGGGCTTTCCGCCAAGGGGTCGCACTGACTGGAAAGAATTGGAAAAGTAATGAATGGAAAGAATCGCGCGTTGAACCTGACGAAACGGTTTTCGCGTAATGGCTCAACCGCAAAAGCAAACGGCTCCAACCCATCGCAGCAATCCTCGACTGGCGTTCGGGTTTGGTCCGAGGAACTGACGCTCCCCACGTATCTTCCCGCGGTGCCGGATCGGAATCCGATGTTTTTGGAGAAGCGGGTGTATCAGGGGAGCAGCGGGAAGTTGTATCCGTTGCCGTTTACGGATCGGATTGCGGAGAAGCCGGTGGACCGAAAATGGAAGGCGGTGTGGATCGAGAACGAATTCATCCGCGCACTGGTGCTGCCGGAGATCGGCGGACGGATTCATGTGTTGCAGGACAAGACCAACGGTTATGACGTGCTTTACAATCAGCCGGTGATCAAGCCGGCGCTGGTGGGGCTGGCGGGTCCGTGGATTTCGGGCGGGATCGAATTCAACTGGCCGCAGCATCATCGGCCGGCGACGTTTCTGCCGGTGGATTTTGAAATCGAGGAGCACGCGGATGGTTCGAAAACGATCTGGTGCAGC
>DASTXC010000062.1:0-9784 GCA_035765675.1 Verrucomicrobiia bacterium | reverse complement strand
AACGCACATCGCCGCCGGTTTTGCGTATCACTATCAGCAACTCGATCGCTTTCAATTCACGCTGAACAGCGCCACCACCTACACGTTCACGGATCTCGCCACGAGCGCGAGTTTCAACGGCACACTGTCCGGCGCGGCGATTTCTCAGGTTGCATTCGTGCGGGCGAATGGGCCGGCGGCTCCCAGCAACGGCCAGGATTTCAGGTTCAACACGTTGACTGTGACCGCGCCTTTGGAGTTCGACGGCTCGAGTCTCGCGTATGAGGGATTCAGTTACGGCCTCGGTGCTGTGGCGAGTCAGAACGGAGGATTCGGCTGGGGCGACACCTGGACCAATGTTGCGGGCAACGCGATGTATTTCGATCTGGGAAATCTGTTCGGTTACTCGAATGCGCCCGCGGGTTTTGATGCTCATTCCCAGGGCAACGCGCTGCGCGGTTACGGCGGCAGCCGGGTGGGACGTTTGCTCGATTGCACGGCCAACGGTTTCTTCGGCCAGAATGGTTTCGTCGATGCGAACGGAAACATTGGAGCGAATGGCAAAACGATTTACGTCAGCTTCCTTCAGCAACCTGCCGTCACTTCCAAGTTTTACGAATTCGAATTTCATCGCGGCAATTACGGCGACCCCGGACGGATCGCTGGCATCGGCAATGATACCGCGGGTCAAAACGCCTATTTCCGCAGGCCCGGCGGCGCATTTTCCTCGCTGGGCGCCGGTGACACGGCCGTGGATTTTTACGTGGTGCGAATTGATTTCAAACCCGGCAATGACGATGTGCGGATTTATCGCAATCCCACTTCGCTGACCGAACCGGGCGCCGCGACGCTGACTCTGCCCGGTGTTGGCGATATGTCCTTTGATCGTTTCTGCGTCGGTGCGTGGGGAAATTTTGTGGCCATCGACGAGATCCGGGTTGGAACCACCTGGGCCAATGTGATCGGCTTGAATTCTCCCGTCACGGGCAGCGTCGAGCCGGTCGCCATTACCAGTTCTTCAATGATCGGAACCGGTATTGCCGAGTTTGTGCCTTCGGGTTTTGATTCAAATCAGATGCCTTCGCTCACGTTGGTGGCCGAACCGGAATCCACCGGAGCGTTGCCTGGCAATTGGCCGTTGGTGCCGCAGTTCACGCTGGTGAACAGCAACGCCTGCGCGTCGTTGTCGGTTTTGGAAGGAACAAGTCTCTACGGCGGCGGCGAAGTTGCGGGGCCGCTTTTGCGCAATGGTCAGACCATCGAACTTTGGAACACGGACACAGCCGGATGGTCCACGGACAATTTGCGCCGCATGTATCAATCGCATCCCTGGGTGCTGGGCGTGCGCCCCGACGGCACGGCGTTCGGTGTGATTTTTGACAGCACGTACAAAGCAACGCTGGTCACGGCCAATGACCGCATTGATTTCCAGACGTTCGGACCGCTCTTCCGGATTTTTGTAATCGACCGCGAATCGCCCCAGGCAGTGCTGCAGGGTTTGGCGGAATTGACGGGAACGATTTCCATGCCGCCGGAGTGGGCGCTGGGATATCATCAATCCCGCTTCAGTTATGCTCCCGCATCCCAGGTTCAAAACATCGCCAATCAATTTCTCGCAAACGAAATTCCGTGCGATGCAATCTGGCTGGACATCGGTTACATGAGCAACAACCGCGATTTCACCATCAGCTCCGGTTTTCCAAACATGCCTTCGCTGACTGACTGGCTTCACGACCGAGGCTTTCATGTCGTGCCAATTCTGGATCCCGCCATCGCCGTCGATCCGTCTTATTCAGTTTATCAATCCGGAACCGCCAGCGATCTCTGGGTTCAGAACGCCGCGCGCCAGACTTATTACGGCAATTCCACACCCGGGTTTTCGGTGTGGCCGGATTTCACCCTGCCATCCGCCCGAACCTGGTGGGCCGACCTTTGCAGAGATTTCATGGGCAATGGAATGGACGGTCTGTGGATCGACATGAACGAACCGGAATCGCACAACGCGCTGACCGCATTGAACAACATGCCTTACGATAATTGGCATCGCGGCGGCGACGGCCTTCCGCCGGGATCGCATCTCCAATATCACAACACGTATGGAATGCTCGAATCCGCCGCAACGTATCAGGGCATGATGGCCGCGAATCCCAATCGCCGCCCGTTCGTCCTCACGCGCGCCAGTTTCCTCGGCGGCCAGCGTTATGCCGCCACCTGGACGGGAGACAACGTTTCTTCGTCCAACAACATGGTTGTTTCGGTTCCGATGTCTCTGACGCTCGGATTGTCCGGCCAACCCTTCAGCGGACCGGATCTTGGCGGGTTCATCGGAAACGCCACTCCCGACCTGTGGGGAAACTGGGTTGGCTTTGGCGCGTTCTTCCCGTTTTGTCGCGGACACGCTACGGCCGGTTCAAATCAGAAAGAGCCGTGGGCGTTTGGCGAAACCGTGGAGAACGCGGCGCGCGTTGCGTTGCAGCGTCGCTACCGTTTGTTGCCATATCTTTACACGCTGTTCTACAACGCGTCGCAAACCGGAATTCCCGTCATGCAACCCGTGTTCTTCGCAGATACTACGGACTTGAATCTGCGGGCGGAAGAACAGGCGTTCATGCTCGGATCGGACTTGCTGATTGTGCCGGCGTGGGCGCAAAACCCGGCGTTGCCCAAAGGAATCTGGGAACCCGTTTCGCTCGTGCCGGGCGACGTGGGCCAGTATCAGGCGCAATTGAAAATTCGCGGCGGCGCGATCATTCCCGTTGGCCGCGTCGTGCAGAACACGACCCAGAATTCATTTGATCCCTTGACACTCCTGGTTTGTCTGGATGCCAACGGTCATGCATCGGGAACTTTGTATCGGGACGCGGGTGATGGCTGGAATTTCCAATCGGGCGACTACTGCCTGCAAACGTTCACGGCTCAAAAATCCGGGGATGTCGTGAACGTGCAGCTTGAGGGTCAACAAGGGAATTTTCCCGTCGCCAACACGCCCATCACCGTTCAAGTCATCACCAGCAATCAAACCTTCACCGCGAGTGGCACGATTGAATCCGGCATCACCGTCGCGGTTGCGGATCAGTCCGGCCCGGCCCGCGCCGCGTTTGACGCATATAACCAGGCATTCCTGGTCCGGGCGAATGGCCAGACTTATTACAAGCGGAGTCTGACCGACAATTCCTACGCCGGCACCTGGGTTCAGGCCCTGGAAATTCAATTGGCCGAAGACGCTTACGACCGCACCAAAAGCGTCGCCGATCAGCAATTGGTCCATGATCTTCTCACCACGTTTCTGGCGAAGGAAAATTACGACTGGTCGCTTGATACGTGGAACGATGACATCGCGTGGATGACGATTGCGTGCGTTCGTGGATATAAAATCACCGGCAATCCGGACTTGCTTAACAAGGCGATCAGCGCATGGAACATGGCTTACAATCGCGGCTGGGACAGCGCATTGGGTGGCGGCATCTGGGAGGAAATGAATCTCAAGGACGCCAAGTGCGCGTTGAGCAATGACCCGATGATTGTCGCCGGCTGCGCGCTTTATGAGATCACGGGCGAGACTGCTTATCTGACGAAGTGCCAGGACATTTACGCGTGGGTGCGAACCAATCTTTTCAATCCCACCAATGGTCAAATATACGAATGCGTTCGATCCAACGGCGTTGTGGCTGTTTCCGACAATCCCTATAACAGCGGCGCTTTCATCAACGCCGCCAACTGTCTTCACAACCTCACCGGAGATACCAATTATTTTAACGACGCTCTGCTGGCCGCCAGCCATGTCATCAACAACACCGCGATTCTTGCCGATGGCGGCCGAGGCGACAGCAGCTGGGCGGATCAGTTTGCCCGGGGTTTGAGTTACTTCGCGCGGGACAACAATCTCTGGGGCCTTTACCAGTCCTGGATGTCCACCAATGCGAACGCCGCCTGGAACGCCCGACGAACTGACTTGAACATCACCTGGAACGATTGGAA
Source organism: Verrucomicrobiia bacterium (assembly GCA_035765675.1). Taxonomy (GTDB): domain Bacteria; phylum Verrucomicrobiota; class Verrucomicrobiia; order Limisphaerales; family DASXHY01; genus DASXHY01. Next base: position 5,827 of record DASTXC010000062.1, on the reverse strand, counting down.
AACGCAGACGCCGACCGACAATTGTTATTCCCTAGAATGTCTGAGCGCTGCCGTGATCCAGCAACTCCTGCCCACCACGACCGGCGCGCCCGTGTTCATTCTGCAACCCACCGATCAAATCACAGCGCGCGGCAATGCGGTCGTGTTGAGTGCGATAGCGACCAACGGCAACCCTGTTTTTTATCAATGGTTCCACGCGAACCAGCCGTTGTCCGGCGCAACCAACACCAATCTCGTGCTGATCAGCGTGACGGATTCCGATGCGGGAAATTACTGGGTGGTAGCTTCCAACTCTGTCGCCAGTGCGTACAGTGAAATTGCGGAAGTTATTTTGCTTCCGGTAACGAATGGAATTCTCGCTCAGGATTCCGCCACGAATTACACCGGCACCGGCTTCACCGGAAACCAGGGTTTCGGATTTCGTCCGTGGAACTTGGACACCAGCGGCGGCGGCAGTTACATCAGCGGCGATTCACCGGCATTGTTCGCCATCTGGAACAACACGGCCAGCGGACAGTCCACCGCTTCCCGCGATTTCATTCTGCCCTTGCCCGTCGGCAGTTCTTTCGAAGTGCAGCTCCAGATGAATCATCTGGACACGTCCGCGAATCGCAACGGATTTTCACTTCAGGACACCAATGGAAACACGCTCTTTAGTTATTGGCATCAGGGCGGTGACAACGCCAACGGACATTTTTTGGACGCCAACACCAGCAACGGCACAGCGGTGGGATTCGCGTATGACTTCGGCCACGTGGACGATTTCAAATTCACTTTGAACAGTGCGACGACTTATACATTCGCCGATCTTTCCACCGGCAAAAGTTTTGATGGCGCGCTTTCCGGCGGAGCGATTGGAAGAGTTGTTTTCTTCAGGATCAACGGCGCCACGATCCCGTCCGACGGTCAGGATTTCAAGTTCAGCAATCTGACGATTCAAACCGCGCCAATGATTCCGACGCCTTCCAGGATTGCGGTGGAAAACACAGTTCAAGGCTGGAGCGTCAGGTTTGCGACGACTCCCGGCCACACCTATCGCATACAACGCGCTGACAATTTGAACGGCCCTTGGACAGACATCGGTACCCTGGTCGGTCCGCAAACCGGCGTCAGCCTTTTCATCGACACCAACGCCTTCTCCGTCCGATCCTTTTACCGCACGGTGACGCCGTAAGTGCGTCACCTCCGGGCTGATGCTGCGAGTTATTCCCTCACGCGATACGATCAGTTCGCACGGAGCCGTCCGTTAAAAATCGGAAGGACGAGTTACACGAGTCCCTGATTCCATTTTGCCAGAAACACAGGCGCAGCTTGACACCCGCACTATTTTCAATTCCCTCGCCATGAACCCTCGTTATCGGAGCGCGAGTCTGTGACTCGCAGCCGCTTTGCCAATCGGCAGGTTCCACTTATCCGATCGCCTTCGTGAAAAATTTCGTTGCTGCAGGTCACAGACCTGCGCTCCGATAACGAGGGTTCAGAGGGAGGGGATTTTGATCTAAATACCTCCTCTCCCCAGGAACACAATTTAACCGCCCGTCGAGCCACGCTTAAAACACTGTGATAATCGGTCGTGGCGCAGATTGCCATTTGCCGTTCACGAAAAATTCCGCAGTTCCACCGGAATCCGATCGCGCAGGAATTCCCACCGACCGCAAGGCTGCCACGTAAATCCTTTCAAACCCCACCACATCGGCCCGTTCCGTTTCCCAAATCGTTCTGATGCCATGATCCGTTTGTTCCGGCACAACCGAAACCCGTTCGCGCAAAAATCGCACGACAATCTGCGCCGCCGAATACAGATCGCTCTCATGCCGGATGCGCGGATAAAAATTCTCCCAAAGCGGCCGCCGCCAATTTGAATCAGTGGATAGAACATAGTGGATGGTTGATGGTTCAATCACCGGCGAAAGCACAAACTCGCGATACAAACCCGGATCAATCTCCCAATTCACCAACTGCCGGTTGTAATCCGCCAGTTCCAGATGCTCCAGCAGAGTGCCAACCGTAACAGACTCAGTTCCGTTCGTTTCCTTTTGTAAATTGTTCACGAGCCAATCGAAATCAGTTCTCAATTTCGGTTCCACCAGCCACCGCCGCGCCAGATTCAAACGCATTTCCGTGGCCTTCAATCGCGGCAAGCCGAGATGAATCGCTGTATCCACAAAAGCCGCCGTCCCCAACACCCACGCAAGACACAGAATTACCGTCCCCCATTTCCCGCGCGGAATCTCCGCCACCGATCTTCGCCAGTACTGATATTTTCTCACCGCTATAAACCCGACCAGCAGCGCAAACGGAATCCAATAATGCAAATACAGCGGACGGATGTTGAGCCGCAGCGGGACCACGCCCGCCCCGGGCGTAACCGGATGCGCCCCCGCGTCCGGCTTTTTCCGCGTTCTAACGTTGGATTGTAATGCGAGATCGGCAGTCCCGTTCTGCCCCCTCTCCTCCGCCTTAAGCGGAGGAGAGGGTTGGGGAGAGGAGGTGTTTAGCTTTTCTGAAAATCCGTGATCATCCGTGAAATCCGTGTCAAAATCTGTGTCAAAAAAACGCGCGCAATACTCCGCCACCCCGCGCACCATCACCAGCCGATCCGCACCGAAGTTATGCGATTGCCCGGGAAAAATCCGCACATCCACCGCCACTCCATTGGCCATCAACGTCTCCGCCATTCGCCGACAATCCGCCACCGGAAAAATTTCATCATTCTTACCGTGAATCATCAGCAGGTGAAAGTTGGATGATAGAGGATGGCTGGTGGATGATAGCGTAGCGGAACCTTCAGCCAATCCCTCACCCGGCCTTCGGACACCCTCTCCCGTCGGACGGGAGAGGGATGGGGTGAGGGCCACATTCGATGTTCGAAGTTCAATGTTCGAAGTTCGTTGTTCCCCTTCAGTCTCAATCCTCGATCCTCCATTCTCCATCCTCAATCCTTCAACCTTCCCGCCGCTGAAACGCACCACCAACGCCGGCTCCCATTCAGGATGCCGCAGTAAAAAGCTCAATTCCCGCTGCGCTCCCAGACTCGCCCCGATCCAGGCCAGCGCCAGCCGATTTGATGATTGAGGATTGTGGATGAATGATGGTGCGGCAGAACGCTCACCCCGTCCCTCTCCGGTCCTTCGGACACCCTCTCCCGTCGGACGGGAGAGGGATGGGGTGAGGGCCGCGTTCGATGTTCGGAGTGCGTCGTTCGAAGTTCGTTGTTCTCCTCCGAAATCAATCCTCGATCCTCCATCCTCCATCTTCAATTTTCCGTCTCCGATCCCCCCTGCCCATTTCTGCTTCGCGAGATACTGATGCAGCGCGATGAATTCTTCATCAAACATCGCTTGATTCGTCTGATTATATTCCAACCCCACCGCCGCCAGTCCTTGTTCCGCAATCAATCGCAAATCCTTCCCGCTCGTCAGCAGACTGTCACCAGAACCGTGAAGATAAATAACGACTGGAAACACTCCTTTTTTTCCATCCACCATCCTCCATCCTCTATCCACTTCCTTTCGGGGCAGCACCGCGATCCCTTTCACCTTGCCGCTCGAAGTCTTCAATGTGAATTCAATCCGTCGAAATGGATCCCGCGCCCTCGCCCAGAACAATCCCGAGACAAACGCTGCAATGACCAGCAACGGAATCGGATGCCTGATTAGCCGCAAAAGATCGCAAAGCGCACAAAAAAACCTCCCTCGCCCAGCCGATTGGAGAGGGATTGAGGGTGAGGGCTTAGACACAGATTTCACTGATTTACACGGATTTCAATTCCTGTGAATTCGCGCCATTCGTGTAACACCATCCTCAATCCTCGATCATCCGTCCTCAAGCCTTTACCCCGTCCACCCGTCCGAGTTCCAGCAAAATCCAGAACGTCGAGGCCGTGGGCAATTTGAACAAACCGCCGTCAAACCAAAACCCCACCAGCAGAACAATCGCCCCCGCCCGGCAGGTCGTTTGAAGCCAGGCGGAGGAGGATAGAGGATTGTGGATAGAGGATAGCGTACCGGGGAGCGCGCCCGCCCCGGGCGCAGTGGAATGCGCCTCGCATTCAACTTCTGACGTGTGAGACAAACCAATCGTTTCAGAATCCTCCTGAGCCGCAGATGTTTTCCGCGACGGCACGAAAAACAGCGCCCGAGGCGGGCGCGCTCCCGGATGATGATCTGGAACCTGGAGTTTGGAATTTGGAACTTCGCGCAGCGACAGCCAAATATACATCCCAAAACAAAACAACGCCGGAATGCCGAGCGTTGCGCCGAGCATGAAATAATCATTCATCTGAATCGCCGCACTCTCAGTTAATCGCGGTGAAAGATAATAATGCTCATACATCGGCTCCGGCTGATTCCATCCCAATCCCAACCACGGCTTTTCCGCCATCATCTGCAACGTCCCTTCCCACGCCGCCACCCGATTGCGCCAGGAGAAATCATTTGCATTTGCTACGGACAAGGCCCGCCGCGCCGGATGCCATTCCGTTTTCCGAAAATGCCAGACCGACAGAATCAAAACAGAAATCAGAACGACGAAGCCCGGAGTCCAATTCCTTTTGAACCACGAAAAACACGAACTATACGAAAGGGATTCTCCCTTTCCGCCCGGCGGGCGGGGGGAGATGGCCAGAGTTAGGTGGGCATCTCCATTTTCTGTTTCCGACTTCCGGTCTTGATTCACTTGCGCCCCGGCACCCTTCATTTGAATCATCAAATACCCCACGCCGCATGCCGCCGCCGCCCACGCTCCCCGACTGAAACTATGGAAAAGACCCCGACTCAGAAAGAATACGACAAGGAAACAAGGCAAGCCCCCGACTATTCTTTTCCATTTTCTATCTTCAACCCGTAATCCTCGGATTTCTAACCCCAACACTAGAACCAAACCAGCTCCCATGAGCAGGCCGAAGACGTTGGGATTGTCCCACAGACCCTCCCACCGAAGCCTGCCGTGGTAAGTGATAAGCGTGAGTGAATCTTCGCTCCAGATCGAAGCGACTGCGCACAGAACAGCTACACAGTTCAAAACAAGAACGCGCCAGTGATAATGATGTTCATCTTCCGATTTCTGCCAAATGCTGGCGATTACACCTGTGCCCTGCCCCATAACCGCGCTACCGAATAATGTCAGCGCCTCTAAAGATGCCGAATAGTTGACCGCATAAGTCGCTGTGGCAATTAAGAGCGCACCAGGCAGCCAAAGATTCGTCAAACCCGTTCTCCGGCGATGCAGCAAAAGCGTGAACGACAGAAAGTAGATGGTCAGGCACACATACACCATCCACTGCGTGGCGGGGTCTCTAAGAATTGCGATGACCTCCCTGAGAATGGACCCGGCGGTGCCAGGGAATTTCCCTAATCGGTCCGCAGAGAGAAAGACTGCAAGCAGTATGACAAAAAGTGCATCTCTCAATACCCAGACAAACTGTCTCCTCAACAAGCCTCTTGAACATGTCGGCTGCTTGCAACTCATCTCACAAATCACTCTCCGGAAGCAGAGAAAAGCGCGGCTTCGCCCATTCTTGGATGGCGCAACAGCGCGGCCCATTTATAAGATAGGTTCCAAGGGTTATAGAAAGGTGGACCGCACCATAGTTACAGCATTTCCACTTTCCGGCTGCGCGGAGGCACCGTTTTTGCGATTCCGTTTCCAAAACCAGAATAGCGAACTGTAGCTGATAATCACGAGATAGCCTAGCAGCCCGTTAAAAAACTCCTTTCTCGGCGATGGAATCTTGAAACCGGTTTGAGCGTGGAAACGTCCAGCAGGCATGGCACTCGGAAAACGCAAACCCAAGCAGGAAGAACTGTTCATCGCCACGGCCCAGCTC
>DASTXC010000061.1:0-38810 GCA_035765675.1 Verrucomicrobiia bacterium | reverse complement strand
ATCGCCGCGTCGCATTTTCCTTCGCGTGCTTTGGTTTCACGCTGGTCGGCATTCCCTTGGGAATCCGGGTGCATCGACGGGAAACCAACATCGGCATCGTCATCGCACTTTTGCTGGTGGCCGTTTATTACGGGCTTTTAGTCATCGCCGAATCACAAACGAACCGACCGGATTTTGCGCCGCATCTGCTGATGTGGCTGCCGAACTTTGTCTTTCAGGCGGTGGGCGCAGTGTTGCTCTGGCGCGCGAACCGAGGAATTTGATTTCCAATTTCAACCACGGAAGCGCGGATGAACGCATTCGTTGAGGATCGCAGCCGCCTCGGTCGCAGTTCAGCCCGTCCTCGCGCCGAACATAGCGGCTCACACCAGCACTAAACCGTTCTTCGATCCCACGCCTCACAATCAGCCGCGAGGGCGCGGTTGATTGCGCCCGAGGCGGGCACGCTTCCCATTTCCACTGCATGGGTTCGGCTTATTCGTGTTTATCCATGTCCATCGCGGTTGATCCCGTTCAACTACGCGGATGGGTTAACTGGCATAAGGATGTTTGTGAAGAACGCACATACTGTTGTGCGCATTGAGTTCATTCCTCTGCGTAAATTTTTTCACAGCGCTTGCATTGGTCACAACCGAATCAGCCGGCCGCACGCAAGGGTGCATTTTTTTCAACCGCAAATGCAGAATCGGTCTGTTGTCGTCGCCAGATGATCCTTGTAGCGTCGAGACTGTAACAATCCCAATCACCACGATTCTTTATATGCAAAGAATGTCTCCAGTCCGGTTCCCCCGCCGCTGGCCCAAAAAAATCTCCCGTGAAGCGAACGCAGGTTTCACGCTGATCGAACTTCTGGTCGTGATCGCGATCATTGCGATCCTTGCGGCAATGCTTTTGCCCGCGTTGTCGGCGGCCAAAGAGAAGGCGCTGCGGACGAGTTGTGTCAGTAACCTGAGGCAGATCGGCGTCGGTGTGTTCCTGTACGCATCGGATAACAATGATTTCGTCCCACAGCGTAGCTGGCCATATATGCAAAACCCTTGGCAGACGTATGAAATCTGTCGGGTTAACACAGGTTCCTCTATAATTTCCCGAGGGCCTTACAATCTGGGATTGCTATTTTTCTCGAAAAACGTCCCCGATGGACGGGTGTTCTTTTGTCCTTCGCTGAATAAGTCTTCGAACTCGCGCAATTATGAGTTCTATTCTACTCAAGGATTTCCTTCCACTCCTGTCGGTTCCGGCGACGACAACGTTCGTGCTGCTTATAATTACTATCCGCAACCGAAAAAAACTGTGAAAACAACGACCAGTTTTGGGCGGTATGATCTGCCTGAGATTTCGAATGCTGGTGTCAGTATCACTTTTACAACGCCCGCAGGTGTTCAGAATACGGTCAAGGAATTTACTCCACCACTTAAACAGTCTGCCATGGATCCGAACAAATCGGTTTCCGTTGATATCCTCCAATCAATATCAGGATTGACGCATAAGACGGGTGGCAAACCGGGCGGTGTGAACGTGTTGTTCGGCGACGGCCATGTCAAATTTGCAACAGTCAAGGGCAACAGCGGTGCCGGTCAACCGTTTGATCCGACTTTCTGGGCAAGTGATCCGGGCGAAAATGCGGACGCGTTTCGCATTATCATCAATGGCTTCCAACCCTGATCCGCCCACGATTCAACTGCAACCCAATACTGAAACCAACATGAATAAACTCCCTCCTCATCGAGTCATCGTCGCAATTCTCCTTCTGCTGTTGCCGGGTCGGATGAAAGCAGAAACTTTCTTTCATGATACCTTCAGTTCCGGCAGTACGATAAATTCCAGCACGCCGGCTGAGCCCACCGAGACTTCCGCCAGCTACCAGAATATGTCGGCAAAATCATGGAGCCCGACACCGTCGATTTCAAATGGCGATCTGAAATTTGGAATCGCATCCACGTCCAGCGGCGTGATCGAAGTTCAGGCCCGTTTTTCGACGAACGCCATCGCTCTTACTCAGCCTGGTGATTATATCCAGATGAAAGTCGTGTTCACGAACACGGCGGGATTGCTGACTGCGGCGAATACTTATCTGGCATTTGGATTGTACAACAGCGGTCAGGTTGATCCCATTGCGGGCGGACTGAACGGCACCGCCGTCAACAGTCAAACTGATCACGCCGTTGGTGGTGTTCAGGAGTGGCAGGGCTATGTGGGACAGGTGAGTTACAGCGGTGAAAATTCCAGGATTATGACCCGCGCCGCTCAAACGGGAGCTGATAATCGTAATCAGGATCTCGTCACCAGCGGTAGCGGCAGCCAGAGCTACGGAAATCCCGGCGCGTCCACCGTTGGATCAACCACGAACACAGGATTGATTTTGACGGAAGGCGCAACCTACACCGAGGTGCTTACGATTACGCTTACGGCGCCAAATACTTTGGCGATTACCAACAGCCTTTACTCCGGAGCGGGAACGACCGATTTGATCACTGAATTCGGCGGCGTTGCCCAAGATGGAACTTACCTGACTGCTGGATTTGACGGTCTCGCCATTGGCTGGCGCGAAACGGGCCGGGTACCAACCACGATTGATATCTCATCAATCGAAATTTCCGGATCGGTTACCACGATTTCCACGCCGCCGGAAATTACTTCGCAGCCCGAATCCATCGAAGTTCCGGAAGGCGAAGCCGGTGCGTTCTTCGTGAGCGCGCAGGGATTCAATGTCACTTATCAATGGAAACGTTATGGCACCAATTTGGTTGATGGCGGAAATATTTCCGGAGCCAACAGTGACACGCTGATCATTTCGCCGGTAGGCCCTGGCGATCTTGCTTCGGGTGCGAATGGTTATTATGTCACGGTTTCGGGCGCAGGCGGATTCAGCACAAACTCCGTGACCAATTCTCTGAGCTTCAGAACATCTGCCGATCTGACGTGGACCGCCGCAGCCGGAAATACCTGGGATTTGAAAACAACTGCCAGTTGGAAAGATGCGGAGCAAAATTCTACGGTCTTCAATTTTGGCGATACTGTAATCTTTGATGATACGGCTTCCATCCGAAGTGTAATCTTGTCAGGCACATTCCTGAGTGCGTCCGCGATGGTGGTGGACAGCTCGTTGAATTATTCATTCTCGGGAACAGGTAGTTTTGCCGGGCCTGGAATCTTAATTTACAAAGGCAGCGGTTTCCTTTCGATGGATAATGCCAATTCCCACACTGGCGGAACTATTATCAGCAATTCTGCCGCATATCTTTTCCTGCAGAATTATGATGCCTTGGGAACTGGCCCTCTAACCCTGGCTGAAGCAGGCGGTACAGTGGAAATCGTGCCCACCGGCAGTTCTTCCCGCGGGATCCGGGGCGATATCGTGGTGAACGACGATTTCTCCTTCCTGATCGACGGCACCGGTTCTTTTGCCAGCGTCTTCTTTGGTGATCTCTCCGGCACGGCGGGAAAAACGCTGACGATTGATCCCGCAGATCCCTCCACCACAAATCGAATCCGGTTTTACGGCAAGGACACGGTTTATGACGCCAACCTGGTTCTCAACGGCAACACCACCGATTATGCGGTTTACAACGGCACGGTCATGGCACCTTACAATTCCAGCGGCACGCAGATCTACAATGGCGTGATTTCCGGAAACGGTGGTCTGGTTCAACGCGCCGGCGGCACCACGATTCTGAATGGTGCGAACACCTATTCCGGCGGAACGGTTCCTACCACCGGCTCGATCGGTTTCGGTTCCGACACGGTTGGCAATGTTACCGCCGGTCCGATTGGAACCGGCCCGTTGTATCTCGCGCCGGAACTTCCGAATACCACCGGCAGCGGACAGGTTTTTGCATCCGGTGGCGCGCGCACGATTGCGAATCCGATTCAATATCCAAGTGCGACCAACAATCAAACGTTGGAAATCGGCGGCACCAACGCGCTTACGTTCACCGGCCCTTATACCTTGAACGGCAATGACGGAACGGGAACGCAAAAGCAACGCACGATTGAAGTTGCGAATACGGCGCTGACAACCATCGCTGGCGTAATCAGCGACAACGGCCAGGGTTTTGGACTCACAAAAACGGGCGCAGGTGTATTGGCGTTGAGCAATACCGAAACCTATTCCGGCCCGACAACCGTCAGTGCTGGCACGCTGCTGATCAACGGACAACTCGGGGCCGGCGCCGTTACGGTCACGAATGGAACGATTGGCGGTTCGGGAACGATTGCGGGGCCGGTTACAATTCAAAACGGCGGCACCCTAGCACCCGGAAATCAAGGCATCGGTACGCTGACGTTGAATGGCGGATTGACGCTTCAAGCGGGAAGCACCGTGAGCGTTGAAGTCAACAAAACTGCGGGAACGCGCGATGTGCTGACCGTGAACTCAGCCGCCTACAATGGAACATTGCTCGCGACCAATCTTTCAGGTTCGTTGAGCGTGGGCGACACCTTCACCGTCATCAACGCGGCTTCACATTCCGGAAATTTTTCGAGCGTGGCGGGTTCTCCGGGCGCCGGACTGGCGTGGGCGTTTGATCCAGCAACCGGCGTGTTGAGCGTGGTGACCGGCGTAAATCCGAATTCGACCAACATCACCGTGACCGTGAGCGGAAGCACCTTGAACCTGTCGTGGCCGGCGGATCACCTCGGTTGGACGCTGCAGTCCAATTCGGTCAGTCTCACCGCTCCAGATTCGTGGTTCGATGTGCCCGGTTCAGCCGCCGGAACGAACGCGACGATCAACATCGATTCGTCGAAATCGAATGTGTTCTATCGGCTGAAGCTGTAACGGGTTCAGATTGTTGACGCGTGCGCGAGAGGCGAAATGCTTCTCGCGCATTTTATTTTCAGTACCGTTGTCAGTTGCAGGGGCTTCTCACTTGGCCGCAAAAATCCGCTGATGCTCCTGCATCGCGTAGCGGTCCGTCATGCCGGCGAGATAATCACAAACGGCTCGATGCAATCCCAGCTTGCGAATGCGTTGGCGGCTGTGATCGCCCATGGCGCGGGGATTCTTAAGAAAATACGCGAAGAGATCCTTGAGCAATTGTTTGGCGCGCAGATGCGGCTCGTTCACGACGGAATTGTAATAAAGATTTTTGTAAAGATAACGCCGCAGTTCGATGTTCAGTTTTCGCCGTTCCGGACTGTATTGCACCAGCAGCTTCGGCCAGAGCCGGACTTCATCAGCGGAGCGCACTTTCGCTTTCGCGATCAATTGTTCGCTCGTGTTCACAACGTCTTTTACCTGTGAATCAATGATGGTTCGAATGGTGAAATAACGACGGCATTCGTCCGGAAGTTCACCGTGTTCTTTTCGAACCTGCCGCGCAACCTGCGCCCACAACCGCACTTTCAGGCAAAGATCTTTTTCCGACAGCAACTCGGAATCGAGGCCGTCGTCGAGGTCATGGCTGTAGTAAGTGATTTCGTCGGCGAGATTTGCAACCTGCGCTTCGAGTGAAGAATTTTTCGCGTCGAACCCCTTGCGCTTACCCGGATGATCGAAGGCGGTGTAATGCTTCACCAATCCTTCGCGCACTTCCCAGCTCAGGTTCAAACCGGGAAACGTTGGATATTTCTGTTCGAGTTCCTCAACGATTTTCAGACTGTGACGGTTGTGTTCGAAACCGCCGTGTCCTTTCATCAATTGGTTCAGCACGGCTTCGCCCTTATGACCAAATGGCGAATGTCCGAGATCGTGCGCCAGCGCAATTGTTTCCGCGAGGTCTTCATTCAACCGCAGCGCGCGCGCGATGTTGCGCGTGATTCCCGCAACTTCCATCGTATGCGTCAGCCGCGTTCGCAAATGATCGCCGGTGCCATTGAGAAACACCTGGGTTTTGTATTCCAACCGGCGAAACGCGCGCGAGTGAATCACGCGATCACGATCGCGCTGATATTGCGTGCGCCATTCGGGCGGTGCTTCGGGATATTTGCGTCCGCGTGTGTCGGCGCTGAATTGCGCGTAAGGAGCCAGCGACTGGCGTTCCAGTTGTTCAAGTTCAATCCGGGTGCGCGGCATGAATGAGTTCCACTGTAATCAAGAGCGGTTTGAACGCAAACCGGGAACGAGGAAGCGGGATTGCAAAATGCCGGAGCGCGGGTCTGCGATCTGCAGCAATGAATTAGGGGCGAGCGTATCGAATACCAACTGAGCGCCCCGCAAAGAATCACGTTGCTACGGGGCACAGACCCGCGCTCCGCCGGAAATGACTTCTACGGGAGAATTCGCAGCGATTGGGTTTCGGTGCGATAGCGAAGGCCGGACGCCGTTGTCACGAGCGCGTAAAAGGGATGCAGTCCTTCACCCAATTCCGAGCCGCTCACAGTGAATGTTCCGGAGGCGCGATTCGCGATCGTTCCCCAAAGACCGCCGGTTGTGAACAGCTCGATGGACGTGACCTCACCGAGGTTTGCGTTCACTTGAACATTGAAATCATCGCGCACCGAAATGGCGTTGGAGATTTCCGGCAAATTCAACGTTGCTCTCAGGATGGTGTTTTGAATCAGCACCGGCAACGTCATCCGGGTCTGCGTGCGCACATGCGATCCTTCATACGCGACTGCGGTCAGAACATGAAAACCATCCGGCCAGGCTGTTGTATCGAACGAAAAATTCACGTTCAGATTTGTCGTGCCGGTCGTTACATAAACGTGATTCCGTGGTTGGAGATCAGAAATATTGTCGGTCAACGTTCCGGCCTTCGCAGGATTGATGACGAGATTTGATGAGCCGGCGAGCAGCACCTGCATTCCGGCAGCGGACAGTCCTGGATCGAGAGCCCGCAGATAAAAAGTTCCCGAACCCGACCATCCGGCAACCAGACTTTCCGCCGCGGCACCTCCAGTTGATTGCAGCGATGGTGAGGCATTGATTGCATTTATCAGCTCGCGACAAAGGCTGAATGCTGTCGCCGAATCCAATTGATTTGTAACTCCGATGACGACAGCCGAGCCATTGGTTTTAATCGCGCTAAGCCGCAGCCAGCTTCCAGCCTGAACGGGACCGCCAACGGAAAATTTTTTCCAACCTTGCGCAGGTGAATTGAGAAAATGATTTCGGCTGGCCGTGAGAAAAGTTGTGAGGGTCGCGGCGGTGCCAATCGAACTCGTGGCGAGCGTGGTGTTCGGGGCTGCGGAAGGATCGGTTTTAGCACCGGTTGAAAGACCTTTGGCTATGTGGAGATTTCCGGGCGGTGCCGGGCGGGCAGGGGAACTTGTGGCAAGATAGCGTAATTCCAATCGGTCCCCATGAACGATTGCGCCGACCTGATTCGCTTTCAGCGCGGCAGGTGAATTGATGGTTGCCGCCAATTCTTGAGCAATCGTTCCAGGCGTGTCTCCGTCCGTGACCGTATGAACGACAGTTGATCCATTCAGCGAAAGTGCGACCTGATTTCCCGGCGTCGGCAAAATTGTGGTCAAGGTTTCAAAAAATTTTCCATCGACGAACAGATCAACCTGCTGCAACGGATGATTCAGTTCGCTGGAAAAGGAGAGATCGAAAGGAACAGTGCCGCTCAATGCGTTCGTGGTCGCATTGAGCCAACGCCCGCTGGCGGGAGCGGCAAACGGCGCGGCGAGTGGTTCGCCGACGATCAATCCGAGATACGGCGCGGCGATGCTCTGGTAATAACATTCGGCGAGGCTGAATCCGCGCGACTGGAAAAAGTAAACCAGCGGATCGGGAAATTTTTCCGGATCAGGTGAAGGCTCGGTGACGGTTCCATAACTTCCCGCCGCGCCGGCTTGAATGAATTCCAGCAACGAAGTTTGTCCGCTCGGTCCAAAAATAATTCCGCCGAAGGAAGTCAGGCTGTCTGCAATCGCGCCCGGAACAAACGTTCCCGGACGCACACTGAAACCCGCCATGCCGGTTTCGAAACCGAGCAGATGGCTGAAGCTGGACGGCGCGTCGGAGTTGGTTCGAAGCATGGAATAATTTCCGCGGACGGCGGTGTTGAAGATCGCGTTGTCAAAAGCCGTGAAACGGATATTGCGCAAAGGATCGGAACTTTTCGCCAGAACAACCGGCTGCGTGGGAAAAGTGCCGTCGCTGTTCACGCCTTGATCGACAAGTTTCTTCGCATCAGCCAGCGTCTTGCCGGTGATCATCGTCGCCAGGAAAGAAGGGCCGGCGCTGGTTGTGGATCGGGCGTTTTCAAGTGGCGCTTCGCTGAAGGCGTAACTGTTTGCGACGGTTTTCGAACTCGCTCCGCTGTTGTCTTTGAACCCGTAAAACAGCACGGACGTGGTGCTGTTGATGGCGCCATCACTTATGGTTTGGAAGGGAATGTCCATCGACAAAACTACGAACCGGATTTGATTGTTGAGCTGCCGGTCGGCCAGCGCAGCCAGCATCGGCGACATCAGACGGGTTTGAAAATCATTCAGCGTCCAGGAGGTGTTGCCGCCATTCCAGGAAATACGCACCACGTTTTCGGGCGGAATCTGGCGGCGTTCGCAATGATAGTTTGCCAGCGCGCAGGAGTTGGAACTGTTCTGATTGACGATGACCAGCGTGTTCAATCCGCTGCCTCCGGCGAGGAGTTGGAACGGCAAAAACCAACACGCCAGGAGGAGGCTGGCGGGAGCAAAATCTTTAAATCGGAACCGGCGCATGTCGCCGCAGATTGGACCAGAATCGACGGCGCCGCGCCAGCCTCCAATCAGTCGGGATCAACCTCGTGGGCGCAACTTGGCGCCCGCATCAACAACGGATTGAATTTTCGAAATTCAAAACGGCTGATCACTCCCTCTTCCGAGCGAAGCCGGAGGAGAGAGCCGGGGTGAGGAGGTTTTCAGCTCAAAATTCCCTCCCCATGAACCCTGGCCCTCGGCCCGCGCTTGGCTGCGGGCGAGGGAATTGAAAATGGTGCGGGTGCCAAGTTGCGCTCCAACCTCGCAGAGAGATCGAGCGAGAAGCCGTTGTAAAAACAAAAAGGCCGATCCAAAGATCGGCCTTTTGTGAAAAGGACTGAAAACTGTTTAAGCGCGTTTGCGGCGCAGAATCCATCCGGCAACTCCCAGTCCGGCAAGCGCCAGAATTGAGGGTTCTGGAACGGCTTGAAGTTGGATGGTCGTTCCTTTGGTGATCGAGATGGAACCACCCGCTGCAATCGTGAGATCCCATTGCAAAGCCCAACTGACATCGCCGGGACCTGCGCTGGTGGAATCATTGAGCGTCGTGGGAAGGCCATCGTTGAGCCGGGTCAAGGTCGCGCTGACCAGATCCGCTTCACCGTGATTGGCACCTGGAGTGAAGACCGTCTGCGACAGAGCGAAGCCGGCCTGCATTTGCTGTGCAAAGAAGTAATTGCCGCCGATCGAACTCAGGCTCACGGAATCGCCCGAAGCCGTTCCCGCGAGATCGAAGTCCGAATATTGGAAGAAGTGGAAATCCAGCGGGTTGGCTGAATTGTTAATGATGCGAACGGTTTCGCTGAGGCTGGAATTGCCGCTGCCCGCCGTTCCGCCGGTCAACAGGTAATCCAGTTGCACGGTGAATTGGCCATTGGCGTAGGTTGCGGTTACACCTCGGGTTCCGTTGGAAGTGGCGATAACCGCCGCGCCAATGCTGCCGAGGGAACTTTCTGCGGTGTTTCCGACCCGATAATAATATCCGGCCATATTCAACTGGCTTTGCCCTTCCACGGACCAGGCGGTTTGGGAACCGCTGCCAAAGTTCAAAGTAGTTGAGGAATTGAGGTCGCTCAACGACACGATCTGCGCCCGGGCGCTGACCGCAAGCGAAGCCAAAACGAGAACTGCCAGCGAGGGTTTCACCAATCGAAGGACCGGAGAAACGCCTGTGAGGTTTTGGTTTAACATAAACGTTTTTATTTGCCGCGTTGTCTTCTGAAACAGTTCGTTTTTTCCGATCAAGGAATAGAACTGTGCTTAAATTACGAAAGAGTTCCCTTGCGCAGTGGTCCGGTGCTGCTCCGGTTTATAAGGGGGTACATCTTTCGGTCGGGGTCAATCTCCTCATGGCGCAGAAATATTGTCAAGCGGGGCGTTGGCTTATTTTAACTGATGGCAAGTGGTTGGCTTTCAGTGGCTTCCAAAATGAGAAAACAGGGCGAAACAGAAATGCCTTGGACGGTTCACCATTTCGCCTAGTTTCCCGCGCATGAACTGGCCAGCCGAATGCGCCGTCGTCATTCCCTGCCTCAACGAAAGCGCCACAATTGGTAATCTCGTTGAGAGGGTTCGCGCGTACTTGCCGACGATTCTGGTCGTCGATGACGGCTCAATTGATGACACGGCGCGCATTGCGTCGAAAGCTGGCGCAACAGTGGTGAAGCATCCTGAATCGCTGGGAAAAGGCGCAGCGCTGCGAACCGGTTGGAAATGGGTGCGCGACCAGAAATTCCAATGGACGTTGACAATGGACGGCGACGGCCAGCATTCGCCGACGGACATTCCGGCCTTCCTCAAACGCGCAGAGCAAGCCAAGGCTGATCTCGTCATCGGCAATCGCATGATGAATCCGCGCGGAATGCCTTGGATTCGTCGAACTGTGAATCGCTGGATGAGCGAGAGAATCTCGACCTTGGCTGGATGCAAGCTTCCCGATTCGCAATCAGGCTTTCGATTGATTCGGCTGAACGCTTTGCCGGATTTACCACCGACCATTCAGCATTTTGAAATTGAATCAGAAGTGTTGCTGGCCTTTGCCCGGGCGCGACGTCGCATTGAGTTTGTGCCTATTCAAGTCATCTACAAAACAGAGCAGAGCAAAATTCATCCGCTGGTGGATACGGTAAGATGGTTTAAATGGTTGAGTCGTGTGAAACGGGGTGGATAAAGATTCGCAACTTGAAGTTCAAAATCTTTTTCGCCTTGGCTGCGACAAACGAATCCAACCTCATCAACTCGGTGTTCGGATTCGAGTTTCAGAAGGAATTGATAATTTATTTTCGCCGCGCCTGCAAAATCACCCGCGTTCCGCCGTGCAGCCAGACTTGTGCTTCCGGAATTTGCGCCTGCCGGGTCATGGATTGCAATTCGCCAATCCGAAAGCCGCGTTTCACGGAAAGCAAACCATCCGCGCGAAAATGTTTCGGAAAACGCCGAACACAAAACATCACCCACAAGAGTCCGTAAAGCACTGGTCCGCGATGAAGATCGCTGAAGTAAATTCCCCGCCGAGTCACGCGCCAGGCTTCGCGCAAATGCTGAACCACTTCGCTGTCCGAAAGGTGATGCGTCATTTGCGACGCGATCACGAGATCAAAGCTCGCGTCACGAAAGGGCAGGGCGAGCACGGAACCCGCGACGTTTTCGCCATCCTTGTTCAGGCCTAATGCCGTGGTGTTGAAATCCAGATTCGTGAAACGCCAGTTCCAGCCGCGTTTTTGTTTTGCCCAATTCGTCAGCAGATTTCCCAGCAGGCCATCGCCCGCTCCGAGGTCGAGAATGGAAAGTGAAGCGCAATGTTCCGGGCCGAAGTATTTGGGCAGTAAACGTTGAAACGGTTCCGCGAACCAGAACCAGCGGTTCACATTCGCCAGCGCAGCGTACGCTTCCACCATTTCCGCGCGCGGACGATCCAGCTCGTCGAAATATTCTGCTTGCGTTGCGCGACGGCGGAAAAACATGCTCTTGCTTTACGGAAACGATGACCGGCGCACAAGTTAATCCCTCTGAAACGATTCCCGTCTGGCGCAAAATCCTTCAGCGCACAGTCTCCATTCTTCTGGTTGCGTTTGTTCTGGGATACGGAATGCGCCACGCCGCGGCGGTGTTGGAGCGGAGTTCCGCACCGGCGGGATTTGGTCGCGGCATGTTGCAGGGCGCGCTGATGCCGTGCGCGCTGCCCAATCTGCTGATTGGAAATGATGTCTCGATTTACAACGTCAACAACACCGGCGTTTCGTACAAACTTGGTTACACGTGCGGAGTGAATGCCTGCGGCGCGATTTTTTTCGGGCTCTTTTTCCTGCGCGTGAATCGCTGGCGAAAAAGATTGGGCGGAGTGCGACAGCAAGTTGGATAAAACGCACATTGAATCCCGGCTTCTGAAGCGGATCGAAAATTGATTGGAAACTTGCCTGTTAAATGTTTCGGGCTGATGCTTTCACAAGACGAAATCGGCGGCTCAAACGTGAGACACATGATGGCGTTCATAGATTTTCCAGGGCTGACCCATCTAAATCGAGTCGCGGAGCGACGTTCTGAATGTAGCCGTGGGATTCATCCCACGGATCTGGTGTTCACAGGTATTTGCGTCGCGGAGCGACGCCTGAAGATACACGCTGACAAAGATGGATTTCGATTTCGACCGTCGCTCCGCGACGGAAACCTCAAACCGTGGGATCAATCCCACGGCTACCATCATTCATCGCTCCGCGATGCAGTGATTTTACGTTCATTTTGGTGCGTCAGCCCTCATAGATTTTCAATGGAACGTTGACACGCTCTTGGCAAGTGCATAGGCTGGCCCGGTTCGTTAAAAACTAAGACTCTTTCTAGCCATGTTGATTCGTATAAGTTTGATCGTTGCGATCGTTACTGGTTTAGCTGTCGGTGTCCTGAACTTCGTGAAAGTGAAGGAAATTATTACCACCACCCGCGCTGAACGCGACGAATGGCACGGGAAGTTTGACACCACGGATCGGCAATTGACCGAGACCAAGAAGGAGTTGAAGCAAACCACGACCGAGCTTACCCAGACCCAGGAAACACTCAAAACCACCACTGCGGAAAAAGACAAAGCGCTTGCCACCGCTAATGCGCAAACCAAACGCGCGAATGAATTGACGGAAAAGCTGGGCACGACCACCAAAGAACGTGACGATGCACGCGCCGAAGTTGCAGCGTATCACGTGACCGGGTTTTCCCCGCAGCAGGTCGCTGAGTTGTCGAAGACTTTGAAGCAGGCGCAGGACAGTGTGACCGAATCGCAGGCCGTGATCAAAGGTTTGCAAAAGGAAAAAGGCAAACTGGAAACCCGGTTGCTCAAATACGAAGATCCGCATGCCATCGTTTATCTTCCTCAAAAGCTTAAAGGCCAGGTCTTGGTCAGCGATCCCAAATGGGATTTCGTCGTGCTGAACGTGGGTGAAGATCAAATGGTGAAAGAAGACGGCGAACTGCTGGTCAATCGTGACGGTAAACTGGTCGCCAAAGTCAAAGTCACCACCGTTCAAAAAGATCGTTGCATCGCCAACGTGGTTCCCGGTTGGAAGCTCGGTGAAATTCTCGAAGGCGATCAGGTGATCCCAGCTCATCCCGCGTCATGAGCCGTTTTTTCTTTCAACCCCGCTGGCTCCTCCTGCTGCTTCTGGCATCTGCCGCGTTGACCTTCACGGGTTGCGCGACGACTGAATCTGAAAACGCTTCTGCGCGTCCTTGGAATTCTCCCGCAGGCTGGGAAACCGGTGGCCTGCCCAGTTCGATGAACGAAGGCCGCTGACCGGCGCAAGGCGGGTCAATCGCGGAATAAACAAAATACGCGGAAGCGGAGACAGAGTTTCGCGACGCTGACAGCAGTCTTCTTGGGAATCTGATTCTTCGTAGGAATAGGTGACGAGTCTTTAATTCTCGCAACCTTCGGGAAGCTCTCCGCACCTTTTTTCCTAAACACTGATCGAGACTTTAATCTGCCAGGTTTTCACCTTCCAACTTTCCGCGTATTTCGGGTATTCCGCCGTTAATCCGGAGCGGCTATTTCGCGATCTCCACGCAACGCGTTTCACGAATCACCGTGACTTTGATCTGCCCGGGATATTGCAGTTCCGCTTCGATCTTTGAAGCAATCGTGCGCGCCAGCGTGAAGGCTTCTTCATCATTCAATTCATCTGGTTGCACAAACACGCGGAGTTCACGTCCGGCTTGAAATGCGAAACTCTTTTCCACGCCCGGCAAACCAATGGCAATCTTTTCCAGGCTTTCAATCCGCTTAAGATAAGTCGTCATGGATTCCGACCGCGCTCCCGGGCGCGACGCGCTGATTGCATCCGCCGCGCTGACGAGGATGCCCCACGGCCCGATTGGCGGAACGTCGTTATGGTGCGACGCCACCCCATTCACCACCGCTTCGGATTCGCCGAAGCGTTTGATCAAATCCGCCCCGACGACTGCATGCGGCCCTTCAATTTCATGTCCCACCGCTTTTCCAATGTCATGCAACAGACCGGCGCGCTTGGCCACGGCGACATCGATCCCAAGCTCCGCCGCCATCAATCCCATCAGATGAGCAACTTCGACCGAGTGATCGAGAATGTTCTGAGAATAGCTGTGGCGAAAATGCAATCGGCCGAGAAGCTTCACGATTTCCAAATGCATCGGCGGCAAGCCGGCTTTCGCCACGGCTTCCTCGCCGACGCGCACAATGGTTTGCTCCATCTCGCGTGTGACGTTCAGCACCACTTCCTCAATGCGCGACGGATGAATGCGCCCGTCCTGAATGAGCCGCGACATCGCTTCGCGCGCAATCTCGCGTCGCACCGGATCAAAGCCCGAAATCACCACCGCGCCCGGTGTGTCATCGACCAGAATGGTCACGCCCGTCGCAGCTTCGAACGCGCGAATGTTTCGTCCTTCACGTCCGATGATGCGGCCTTTGATTTCATCGTTCGGCAGCGCAATGGCCGTGGTCGTGTTTTCAAAAGTGTGTTCGCTCGCGTAGCGCTGAATCGCGACGCTGATGATCTGCCGCGCCTTTTCTTCCGCGCGAACTTTGGCGTCATCAAGAATATGCCGCGCCAGTGTGTTCGCGTCTTTGGAGGCTTCCTGTTCGATCTGTTTCAGGAACTGTTGCCGCGCTTCCGCTTCGCTCAAACCGGAAAGAGATTGAAGCTGTTCGCGCCGTTCCTGAACCAGATTGGAAATCTGTTTTTCCTGCGCCTGCAGATTTTCCTCGCGACGCTGCAAGGCTTCGCGTTGTTCCTTGAGGTTTTTCTCCGCTTCCATCAGGCGTTCAAGCTGCGCGTTCACCAGCGTTTCGCGTTCGGTCAATCGGCGTTCCACTTCAGCGCGTTCAGCGCGCCGGGCGGCAAAGGATTGTTCAATTTCCTCGCGTAGTTTCAGTCCTTCTTGATTGGCGGATGCGGCAGCCTCGCGTTTGATCGTTTCGGCTTCGTTTCGCGCCTGGTCGAGAATCGTCTGCGTTTCCCGTTCGCGTTGGTTGCGGAGATTTCGATCTCGCCAGCCGATCAGGAAAAAGCAAAGCGCCGCCCCGCCAACGAACAGAGCAGCGCCTTCGTAAATATTTGCCAACAAAATCATTCCAGAACCGGCGCGGCTTGCGGCTCTATCCAGCGCGTCGGGGTCAATATGCAGTTCACAAGTACATCATGCGGTTCAACGGGAATTTCGGTGATGATCTGTTCATCGAAAGCAACCCCACACTTGATTCCGCCCGCGTCCACCAGCAGTTGATCGTAAAAACCCTTTCCCCGTCCGAGCCGATGTCCGCGCAGGTTGAAAGCTACTCCAGGCACGAGAATCAAGTCCAGCCGGTTTAGCGGAACCATCACGCAACTTTCGCCCGGCTCGCGCACTCCGAATTTTCCAATCGCAATATCAGCGGCGATACTTTGAACCTGGCAGGCAATGTAGCGGTTGGTCGCAGAATCAAAGCGCGGCAGACAGACAATTTTCCCGGCGCTCAATGAATCCTGAACCAGCGGCCAGAGATCGAGTTCTTCTGCCAGCGGCGCGTAGAAAAAAATGGATTTCGCATTCTGCCAGACGGCTTGCTGCTCCAGCAGAGCGCAGGCCTGGCGCGATGCCGAAGCGCGTTGTTCGGGCGGAAGGGTTCGGACAAGTTCGCGAACCTCCTTCCGGATCACAGCTTTTGTGGTCATGAGGGAACTTAACGCAAAGCCGCGAAGAGCCAAAGGCGCAATGCGATTGAAATGGAAACATTCAGTAATCCAGGTTCGACACTGAACGTCCGAGTGATTCGCGCACCGTGCTGCATCAAATGCCGAGTCGTTGAATGTTCTTCATTCCGCACCTTTGTAAATGGGGTTGCCACGTTGTAAGAAGCACAGTTCCAAAGCGGTGCTGAAGCACGCGCACTCCAAACGCTATCGCGCGGTCCCGGATCACGTTCAGTTCGCGAAAGCATTTGGAGTGCGTGCGCTTCAGCGCCGCTCTTCAAGAACATCAACAAGTGCCAATATCTAATCTGAATCCATGCAGTGGAAATGGGAAGTGCGCCTGCCTCGGGCGCAATCAGCCGCGCCCTCGCGGCTGATTGTGAGGCGTGGAATGGACGAATCGTTTGGTGCTGGTGTGAGCCGCTAGGTTCGGCGCGAGGGCGCGCCGAACAGCAGCCGAGGCGGCTGCGCTCCCTCGAATAATGAACCGCATCGTTCCGGCCTCAGCGGTTCCGCGCCGTGCTGCATTGAATGTTGAACGTTGAATGTTGAGCAAAGTTTAAGCCTCCTCCCATTGCGCCTTGGCACCTTCGCGCCTTCGCGTTAAAGCATTTTTCTCGGCCCTGTTCAACCGGGTCGCTTCTGCGCTGCCATTTGCGCGCGCCATTTTTCCACGCGTTCCTTGATCTTCTTTTCCACGCCCTGATCAGTGGGTTCGTAATAGCGTTTGTCCGCGCCGAGATAATCCTGCGGTACGAAATGATCCGGATGATCGTGCGCGTATTGATAACCGATGCCGTGTCCAAGCTGCTTCGCGCCTTTGTAATTTGCATCCCGCAAATGTTTCGGAACCGGAAGTGTGCGGCCCGCTTTCACATCAGACAGCGCGGCGTCAATCGCGAGATACGCGCTGTTGCTCTTGTTGGCCGTCGCAATGTAAACCGTCGCTTCCGCCAATGGAATTCGCGCTTCCGGCCAGCCCACAAATTCCGCGGCCTGCATCGCGGCGTTCGCCAGGACGAGCGCCATCGGATCTGCCAATCCCACATCTTCCGCCGCGCAGATGACAATTCGCCGCGCAATGAATCGCGGATCTTCGCCGGCGTGAATCATCTTCGCCAGCCAGTACAGCGCCGCATCGGGATCGCTCCCGCGCATCGATTTGATAAACGCGGAAATCGTGTCGTAATGCGCGTCTTCATCGTCATAAACGATCGCCTTTTTCTGAATGCTTTGTTCCGCAACGGGAAGATCAATTCGCACCACGCCATCGTCGCCCGGCGCAGTGGTCAACGCTGCAATTTCCAAAGAGTTCAAGGCCTTGCGCGCGTCGCCATCCGAAAGTTTTGCCAGATGACGAAGCGCAACCTCGTCCGCTTGAATTTTCATGAAACCCAATCCGCGTTCCGGATCGGACAGCGCGCGGTGAAGAAGAGAAAACAAATCGTCTTCGGTGAGCGGCCGCAGTTCAAAAATCTGCGACCGCGAAACGAGCGGGGAATTGACGAAGAAAAAAGGATTATGCGTGGTGGCGCCGATCAGCCGGATCACGCCGCTTTCCACGTCCGGCAGCAAAACGTCCTGCTGCGATTTGTTGAAGCGATGAATCTCATCGACGAATAGAATCGTCGCCTGGCCTTTATTTTCCAATCGGTTTGCAGCGGCCGATAGAACCCGGCGCATATCCGCGACATTGGATTCCACGCCGCTCAAGCGTTCAAACTTGCTGCTGGTCTGGCGTGCGATGATTTGTGCGAGCGAAGTTTTTCCGGTTCCCGGCGGACCGAAAAAAATCAGCGACTGAATGCGATCCGCTTCAATCGCGCGACGCAGGAGATTTCCCGGACCGAGAATATGAGTCTGGCCAACGTATTCGTCGAGAGAACGAGGACGCATCCGGGCCGCGAGGGGTTGATGCCGCCGGGTTTCAACCTCCGAAGGAGCATCGGGTTCAGGAGCGGGCGACGCCGCAAACAAATCATCTCGCGCCATGGCGAAAAGCTAACAGCGCCGCGAACAATTGCCTAAAATAAAAGCGCCAGCCACGGAGGATCGGATGCTGAAAACAAATCGAATTTGGTTGGGTGGTTCTCGCGCAATTGACTTTCGTTTTCCAAAAGCTACGATGCGAACGTCTTCTTCACGGCGCGTTCGTCTATCGGCTAGGACACGGCCCTCTCAAGGCTGAAGGACGGGTTCGATTCCCGTACGCGCTACCATTATCACTACACGGACTTACGTTAGGGTGTACCCTGAGTGTAGCCGCGCTCGGTTCTGCACAGAGTTTGCTCGATCGAGGACGTCGGGCTCAGAGCATCCAACCTGTGCCGGTGTCATCGCGAATGAGAACTATCTGGACTGAATTTTTCCCAAATGCGGTTGATGCCGGGAAGGCAGGCGCGAACTTCTTTGCGCTGCATCGCTTTGATGATGTCGATGCGCTCGGCGGCATTGAGGTTGGTAAACAACATCATGACGTCGTCCACGGGATTCCGGGCGCGGTTTTTCAAGACGCTGGATTCGGAGAGCGGGCGAATTTCCAATTTACTGCTTTGATCGCCAAGCTGGCTTTTGATCCAAGCGATCATCAATTCCATCCATTGGTCCTCCGAAAGTTTCATTGCCTGAGATATCTGGCGTAGAGTGTCGAGCCGAGTAGGCTGTCCACGTTCAATCTTGCGGAATGTTTCGCGGCTGATCCCGGCGGCGGCGATGATGTCGGAGGTTTTCCGTTGACCTTTGAAGTCGCTTAATTTGGCGGACAATTCACTCATGGAGCGCGAGAATGAGCCTAAAAAGTGGCTATATCAATTCGATTGCGACTTTTCGGATTCTTCCTAAATGAAATTCTGATTCGTGCGGATTCCGTGTCCTCAGGCGGGAATGCTTCCCGTGGTCGAGGCATCAATCGGAACCTTCTTTCAATGGCGCAAAATTTCCGTTTTCACAGCACGCCACGAAACCTTCGGTCACGGATTTCAATTCCTCCCAGCGCGCGCGGATGGTTCGCGCTTCACGGGCGGTAATGTGATTGTCCGCGGCAGCGGTGGCGATCACCGCGAGCAAGTCGGCAAACTCCTGCACGATTTCGTTTGTGGCAGGAATGAGAAACGACGGATGCGGATTATGGCAGCGCGGATTCTCAATGAAGAATCCACCGGCGCGTTGGCAAATCCATTGAACCAGACGGCGATCGTTCGTGCATTTCAACAGCGCTTCGATCCGATCCAGCGGATTGGTCAAACCGCTGCCGAGGCCTTCATCAGATTCGGCCCATTTGTAAATCAGCGAGAGCGACAGGCCCAGGTCAGCGGCAATTTTCTTGGCGCTGGTTTTTTGAAAAACTTCGCGGAGGAGTTCGTGGGAATGCATCGGCGAAACATTGGAAAAGCAGCGAAATCTTGGCAAGGGAATTAGCGGAAAGACGCAGGGCTGAGGCAAATCCAAATCGAGTCTTGGCCCGCGTCGCGGAGTGACGTTTGAAGTGTTCGAGTTTGCGTCTCCGCAGCGTGGCGTCTTGGCGTTGAAGCAAATCAACCCAGCTTCACGCTCTGGCGCTTACGTCCGGAAAATGTCAGCGCCTCGGAATAGCCCGCGTCACGCGCGAGTTGCACCGCTTCGGCGAAATTCATTCCTACTTCCCCGGGCGCATGTGCGTCGGAGCCGAACGTGATCGGCACGCCTTTTTGAAATGCGAGCTGGAGAATTTCGCGGCTCGGATAAATCTCGCGGCAATCCTTGCGCAGACCGGCGGTGTTCAGCTCAATCGCGCATCCACGGGTTTTCGCGGCGCTCAAAAATCTTTCGTACAAAGGCGTGCAGTCGCGGGTCGGACGATGCCCGAATTTTTTCGGCAAATCCGCGTGACCGATGATCTCGAAAAAGCCGGTTTCCGCTGCCATCGTCAGCCGCTCGAAGTAAGCGGACCATACTTCAAAGGCATCGCGATTTTTCCATTCGGAAAGTTTGTGCGGATTATCGATGGCCCATGAATCCGAAACGTAATGCACCGAACCAATCAAGTAATCCCAGGGATGACGCGCGGCCAGTTCGCGGATCCAATCTTCGTGGCCGGGTAAATAATCCACTTCGAGCGAAAGGCGAATGGTGAGTTGCGGAAAATCTTTTTGCGCGCGGCGAACCTTCTCCACGTATTCATCGAGTTGATCAGCGCGCATTCGCCAGTCATCGAAATCATCGCGGCGCATCGGCGAATGATCGGAGAAGCCGATTTGTGTGAGGCCCAGTTCTACCGCGCGGCGCGCATAATCTGTCGGCTCGCCGGTCGCGTGGCGACAGAGCGGCGTGTGCATGTGCAGATCAGGCGGCAACTTCATGAAACCAGTTTCGGATTCGCAACGCAGCCCGTCGAATCAAATTTGCGATACAAACATGTGCGCCTGTCGTTTTACGGAACGATGCTGTGGAGCGCGGAGCATTGCTGCGCGTTTTTCTGCAACCGGTGGTTAGGACGAAATTTAACGCAGAGGCGCAAAGGTGCGGAGGCGCAATCAAAATAGTGGCGCGGGCGTCTCGCCCGTGTGTCGTTGGTTGGCTTATATGAAACGCACGGCCGGGACGCCCATGCCACTACGGTCATCAACTCAGCAGAGCAGGGGAGCGAAACAAAAAAGGCGAGCTGTTGCCAGCTCGCCTGTGAATTCAGTTCGAAAGATTAACGGCGCGGACCGCGGCGTTCTCCGCCGCCGCGACGTTCGCGTCCGCCGCGGTTGCCACGATCACCACCGCGATCACCTTCCGGACGATCTCCCTGAGGCTGTTCGCCCGAGCCTTCGCCCTGAGTTTCATAACCGGCGGGAGCCTGTTCCGGCGTGGTGCCCATTTCTTTATCGCGATCCGCCATGGCGGCTTTGCGCGAGAGACGCACGCGTCCTTTTTCATCGACGCCCAGGCACTTGACCCAGATTTCATCGCCGACTTTGACGATGTCTTCGGTCTGCTTGACGCGGAAGTTGGCCAGTTCGCTGATGTGAACCAAACCATCTTTGCCGGGCAGGAATTCCACGAACGCGCCGAATTCTTTGATCGTCACGACTTTGCCGCGATAGATCTTGTTGATCTCGGCTTCGGCGGTCATGCCGGTGATGGCTTCGCGGGCGATCTTCATGCCTTCGGACGAAACGGAGAAAATGTTCACCGTGCCGTCATCTTCGATGTTGATTTCGCAACCGGATTCTTCGACGAGCTTCTTGATGTTCTTGCCGCCGGGTCCGATCAAGGCGCCGATCTTCTCGGGATTGATCTTGATGGTTTCGATGCGCGGCGCGTATTTGCTGATTTCCTTGCGCGGTTCCGCAAGGGTCTTCGCCATTTCGCCAAGAATGGACAAACGAGCGACGCGGGCTTTCTCAACGGATTCCGCCATGACCTGATGCGGAATGCCTTTGAGCTTCAGATCGAGTTGGAAACCCGTGATGCCTTTTTCCGTTCCGGCGATTTTGCAATCCATATCGCAGAAGCCGTCTTCCCAACCAATGATGTCGGTGAGCAGCTTGTATTGCGCGAGTTTCTTGTCGTCGCCGTATGTGGTGCAGATGCCAATGCTGATTCCCGCAACCGGACGAATCATCGGCACGCCGGCATCCATCAATGCGAGCGATCCGGAGCAAACGGAAGCCATGGAACTGGAGCCGTTGGATTCGGTGATTTCGCAGGTGACGCGAACCGCGTAAGGATACGTGTCGAGCGGAATCATCGGCGCGAGCGAGCGTTCAGCCAATGCGCCATGGCCGATTTCGCGGCGGCCCGGACCACTGATGCGGCCGGTTTCACCGACGGAATAATTCGGGAAGTTGTAATGCAGGATGAACTTCTTCTCGTTGATGCCGCCGGTGTAGGAATCAAATTCCTGGGCATCTTCGCCGGTTCCAAGCGTTGCCAGCGCAATCGCCTGAGTTTCGCCACGCGTGAAAAGCGAGGAGCCGTGGGCGCGCGGAAGCAATCCGGCTTCCGTGTGAATCGGGCGAATCTGATCGAGGCCGCGGCCGTCGAGGCGCTTTTCTTCCTTCATGATCAAACCGCGGACCGCTTCCTTTTGGATATAATAGAACGCGTCGTTGACCACGAACTTGGTGATTTTTTCTTCGCCGTGCTTTTCAATCAGCTTGGCAGCGACTTCATCCTTGATCGCATTGACCGCAGCTTCGCGCGCGAGCTTGGCGGGCGTGAGGAGAGCGGGAACGATGCGGTCGCCGGCGAGCGCTTTGGCTTCGTTCAGGATTTCGTCCGGAACAATGTTCAGCGTGATTTCGCGTTTCTTCTTGCCGACTTTCGCGGCGAGTTCCTTCTGCGCCTGGATCATCGGCTGAATCGCTTCCTGCGCGAATTTCAAAGCGGCATTGAAATCCGCTTCAGAAATTTCCTTCGCGGAACCTTCGAACATGACCATGTCGGTTTCATTGCCGACATACACGAGATCCAGATCGCTCTCCGCCATTTCGGCGTGAGTGGGATTCGCGATGAACTGTCCGTTCACGCGGCCAATGCGCGCGCCGCCGAGCGGTCCGGCCCACGGAATATCGCTGACCATCAGCGCGGCCGAAGCTCCAAGAATTGCAAGCATGTCCGGATCGTTTTCGCCATCCGCGCTGAGCGGAATGGATTGGACCTGGACTTCGTTGTACCAGCCTTTTGGAAAGAGCGGGCGGATCGGACGATCAATGATGCGGGAGGTGAGAATTTCTTTTTCGGTCGGACGGCCTTCGCGTTTGAAATAACCGCCGGGGAATTTTCCGGCCGCGGCCGCTTTCTCGCGGTAATCGACGGTCAGCGGAAAGAAGTCCTGGCCTTCCTTGGCTTTGGTGGCGGCAACGGCCGCGACGAGAACGATGGTTTCGCCGAGTTGAACCGTGACGGAGCCGTCAGCCTGTTTGGCAAGTTTGCCGGTTTCAATGGTGATTTGTTTGTCCCCGATGAGGGCATTTACTTTTTCTGGCATTTTTCCTTTGTTGTCCGCGGCCTCCGAGAAACTTCAATGAACTCCGCGAGTGTCTGTCGGAGCTGATTGAAATTACCCAGGGTCAACGGAACGGTTGACGCGGTGTGTTTGGAAACGAAGTGAACCGACGCGTCTGCTGGTTCAAGTCGAAGTGGAAGGCCGATGTCCGGTTGAGACGGGAAAGGATCGGCCTTTTGAAATTCTAGTGGCGAAGCTTGAGCTTCTTCGTGAGCGCCTGATAACGGCTGACGTCCGTGTTGTGCAGGTAATCCAGCAGGCGGCGGCGTTCACCAACCATCATCAGCAGCCCGCGGCGGGAACTATGATCCTTCTTGTTGGCCTGGAGATGTTCGGTCAAGTGATTGATCCGTTGCGTGAGCAAAGCGATCTGGACATCGGCGGAACCCGTGTCCTTCTCATGCAACTTGAATGACTCAATCGTTTTCGTTTTAGCTTCCATATCAATAATTCCTCAAAATATTAGCAGCGAAATCTAGATTCCCGCGCTGGCACTGTAAAGCACTTTCCTCGGAGAATTCAGGTATAATCAAGCCGGTTACGCCTGTTTCCCGCGAACGGTCGATGGAGCGATACCTCGATTTCCTGCTGTTCAATCTCTTTGGACTGGCGGTTCAACTGCGAATGTTTTCTCGCGCAAGGCAATTGATTGCGCCAACGTTTTCGCCTTGATGAAGTCAAACTTCAAAACCGTCGCTGCGATCTTTTTAGCCGCGCTCGCATTTTATCTCATTGCCTATTACGCGATCGAACATCGCCGCACGCGTCTCGGCCCATGGCAGGTGAGTTTTGTCCGAACAGATTCGAACCAGCCCGCATTGCGCATCGATCAGAATTCGCTGGCGATCACGAATGTCCAAATCGTTTTCTCGAACGCCGTGTTTTCAGCCGACACCCAAACTGCGGCGATTGCGTTCGCCCGACCGAAACCCGTTCCTTTTGAGATTCCATGGGGCGAATGCATTTTCATGGATACGACCTTTCAGCCCGGTACCGTGGCTCTAAAGATCAGCGGTCACGAAATTCAACTGCTGCCGCGCGTCCTGACCATTGATCAACAGGAACATCCCTGGCATTCCAACGAACAGATCATTTTGTCTCCATTAATCACAAACCAGACTCCGGCATTGATCGATCCCTCCGGCGGAATTTAAAGTTCCGTGGGCCGAAATGATTCGTGTGACTGAAAGCTGCGGTGCGAATCGTATGAGTTGGCTCATCGTGTCGGCGCCAGTCGAAGGCTGACTGACGCTTCCTGGCAGAGTGCTCGTGTTCAATCAAATCGCTTCGCAATCCCGCTGATGTTGAAATTTTCTACCAGCGAATGTTGAAACTGTGGCTGGCAGGTGACGTTCGAAATACGCGCAGTTATTCCATTCACTCTCTGGAATTTTTTTTAAGAAAAGACTTGTGCGTTCATTGAAGCCGGATTTATAAAGCCGCTCATCGGAGTTGGGATTTCTGCGGGATTTTAATCACAAGCGGGTCGGGCAACCTTTATCAACAGGAGAATTATGCTGCGTGTCAAATCGTGGATAATCGGGTCGGGTCTTCAATTGTTCAGTTGTTTCACAACCTTTTCATTGATTTCAGCGAGTACTGCCTGGACGCAGACTCTTCAGACGAATCTCGCCGCCATTGTCCGGCATGCACCCAATCTCAACGGAAGCGGTATTGTTGAAGGTTCTTTGCAGCAATTACTCGGCGAATCCATAACGCTGAATGGCGGGTTCACAATGACGGGCGATTTCCTTGTGCCCGGCACGCCGACTCTTCGGCAAAACGGACATCCGGATTTCGGCGGGATAATTGATGGCAATGGCAGCAACCTTCCGGGTGGTTACCGCGTTACGCTCAATGGAAATTGTTCACTGCGTTATTTGCGCACGCAAATAAATCCGGTTTCGCTGCCCGAAGTGGCATTGCCGCCGCGGCCCGCCGGATCGCGTAATGTAACGATTGGAAACCCGGAAGAGTCGATTGGAGATCCGATCACGCTCCGCAACTTGACCCTGAATGGAAGCGTCGGTCAGTTTGCAATTCCGCCGGGAACATACGGAAATTTCATCGCGAATGGTGGCAGCGGATTCATCCTGGGCGTCGCAGGTGCGACCCAGCCCGCGATCTACAATTTGCAAAATCTCACCTTAAACGGACAAAGTCGCCTTGAAATCGCCGGCCCGATTGTTTTGACGGTGGCGAACGGATTTACGGCGAACGGGATTCTGGGTTCAAGCAACAATCCAGCGAGCTTGCAACTGCAACTTGCATCGGGCGGACTCACCCTCAACGGCGGCTGCACCGTTTATGGCAGCGTCACAGCGCCGGGCGGGACCGTGATCATCAATGGCAATAGCCGGTTGGTAGGCTCAATTCAATGTGATCGGTTGATCGTCAACAGTGGCGGGATCATTCGCGCGGGCGGCGCGGGAAATCAGCCTCCGATCGCGCACTCCCAAGACTTGGCGACGGACGAAGATGAATCGATCCCGATCGCTTTGACGGGCAGCGATCCTGACGGGGCTTCTTTGAGTTTTTCGTTAATCAGCCAGCCTGCGCACGGAATGTTGAGCGGCAGTGCGCCGGATTTGGTTTATACCCCCACGAAGGATTTCAATGGCAATGACAGTTTTACGTTCAAGGTCAACGATGGTCAGGCAGATTCCGCGACCGCCGAAATATCGATCACAGTGGAACCAATCAATGATGTGCCGGTGGCTCATGCGCAGATGCAAACCACGACCGAAGACACTGCTCTGGATCTTGTTTTGGCCGGAACAGATTTGGATGGGGACGCTTTGAGCTTTGCAATCGTAATGCGTCCCTCGCACGGGAATGTGAGTGGCCTGGCACCGAATCTGACTTACACGCCTGCTCCGGATTTCAGCGGCAGCGACAGCTTTCAATTCAGCGTGAATGACGGGCAGGCCGGAGCAACCAATGTCGTCACGATTCACGTCAGCGCCGTGAATGATCAACCGTTTGCGAATGCGCAACAGGTGGTCACGGATGAGGATGTTTCAGTTCCGGTCACCCTCACGGGCGCGGACGCGGAAGGGAGCGCACTGATGTTCAATCTCGTTGGCCAGCCACAACACGGCACATTGAGTGGCGTTCTTCCCGATTTGATTTACACGCCGGGAACAAATTTCAATGGTGCAGACGCTTTTGGATTTCAGGTATCCGACGGGACGCTCACCTCTGCGGTAGCAACAGTCACCCTGTCGATCCGCCCTATAAATGATCCGCCGGTTGCCGAATCCCGGATCGTAATCACACCGGAGGATTCCGCGACGAATGTGATTTTGACGGCGACAGATCCGGAAGGGAATTCGTTGCAATTCAATCTGACTTCAACGCCGGAAAACGGAACGTTGAATGGCGTTGCGCCTCACCTCGTATTTTCGCCCGCCGCTGATTTTCATGGCACCAACAGTTTTGAATTCACCGCCAATGATGGTTCGGCGACGTCTGCACTGGTAGTCGTGACGCTCATTGTGACACCCGTCAATGACCGCCCCCTTGCCGATGCAAAATCGGTTACTCTCGACGAAGATGCTTTTACCGAGATCAGCTTGTCTGGTTCAGACGCTGATGGCGATGCGCTCACTTATACGATCACGATTCAGCCCACAAACGGCAGCTTGAGCGGTATTCCTCCGAACCTGATCTACACGCCAGCAACAAATTATTCCGGTTCGGATTCTTTTTCGTACCAAACCAATGATGGTAAGACCAATTCTGAATCGGCGTTCGTGGCTCTTTCTATTTTGCCAATCAATGATGCTCCCGCAGGGAAGGATGATCTCGCAGTCACAGATGAAGACACGCCTCTGCAGGTCACGCTGCGTGCGAACGATATTGAAGGCGACGCGCTTTCCTTTGATATTTCAACTCCACCAACACATGGAGAATTAACCGGTGTGGCTCCTGACCTCATCTATACTCCGGAAACAAATTATTATGGTGCTGACACGTTTCGGTTTGTGGTCCATGACGGCCAGACCAATTCAGGGGCCGCGACGATCCTGATCACGATCAACGCTGTGAACGATCGGCCGGTTGCAATGAATGAATCGGTGGAAACCCTTGAAGATGGGGTCGCGCCGGTGGCTCTCGGTGCGAACGACGTTGATGGGGATCTGTTGAATATTCAGATCATCACCGGACCGGCGCACGGTTCATTGACTGGCAACCCGCCAAATCTGACGTACGTCCCGGCGGCGGATTTTTTCGGCAATGACGCATTCACTTTCCTGGCCAATGACGGTCAAGCCGAGTCCGCGCCGGCGACGATTACTTTGAATGTGGCGCCGATGAATGATCCGCCGCGACTGACAGTTCCCGGGAATCAAACCATAGCCGAAGACGCAGCGCTGGTATTCAACACGAATCAACCGATTGTTCTTTCTGACATCGATGTTGGGGTCGGATTTCTGAAATTGTCGGTGTCGGCAACGAACGGGACAATCAGCTTGGGAGCTACCAATGGATTGATATTCGAAGTTGGAATGGATCGGTCAACCAACATCGTCGTGACCGGTTCGCTGGCCGATTTGAACGCGGCTTTGGCGGGGCTCACATATCTGGGACGAACGAATTTTTCTGGCAGTGATGTCATCGTTCTACTTGCCGATGATCAGGGAAATTCGGGTGTGGGAGAGAATCTGACCGACTTAAAAACCATAGCGCTTACAATCACTCCGGTAAACGAGCCTCCGGTAGCGAATGGAATGTCGCTTTCAACTGCGGAAGATTCTTCGGTTGATTTCACTCTTTCCGGCAGCGATACGGAAGGCAGTGCCTTGAATTTTTTGATTCTCTCGCAGCCGTCTCATGGCGTGCTTGCCGGGACAGCACCTGATCTGGTTTACACGCCCGCGACGAATTTCCACGGTTCCGACAGCTTCATGTTCAGGGTGAATGATGGGGAAGAAGATTCACCTCCAGCGATCGTGGAGCTGACGATTGCGCCAGTCAATGATCCCCCGATGGCGCTGGCCCAGTCGGTGAATGTAATGGAGGGACAAAGCGTGCCGATCACCTTGCGGGCTGATGACGTGGATGGAGATGGACTGAGTTTTGTCATCACGCAACAGCCTCACATCGGCGTCGTGAATGGCAGCGGTTCCAACTTTGTTTACACCGCCAACACCGGAACGTATGGATCGGATTCTTTCGATTTTTACGTAAGCGATGGCGGGACCACTTCCATCGTGGCAACCGTGCCGGTTTACGTCTCACCGTTTGCGCGTGGACGGACCTACACTTTGAACAACGATTTCGAGGAAGGCGAATTGATCAGCCTGCTCGCCACCAATGAGGATCTGCAAACGACGATTGACCTGACGCATTTCAACTACGTTTGGGTGCCGGTTCAAAGCCGCGGAACGGTAATGCGTCTGGACGCGGAAACCGGCCGGGTGCTCGGCGAGTATCACGCGCAGCCGGACGGTCGTCCGAACGGTTATCCTTCGCGGGTGGCCGTAGATCAATCCGGCAATTGCTGGGTGGCGAATGAACGGGATAACAGCATCATTATGATCGCCGCTCCTGAGAGCGGTTCCTGGGTCGATAAAAATCATGATGGAAAACTGACAACCTCGCAGGGGCAGGGCGACATCCTGCCGTGGACCAATCCGGGCGGCGTGGACAATGCCGGAGGTGTCAGTTCCGCGGAGGATGAATTGATCGCGCATTACGTTCGCGTCACGGATTCCGGTGTGCGGCATATCTCCATCAGTCGCGCCGGAGATTTGTGGGTGTCCGGCACCGCGACCCATACGTTCGATTTGATCGATCATTTGAATGGACAAATTATTCGGACGGAACAATCGATTGGCCGGGGTGGTTTCGGAGGGTTTGTTGATGACAATGATGTGCTTTGGTCCGCGGGCACTTTCCTGAGTTGGGACACGCATCTGCCGTTGTCGAGCGCAGCGACGAGCGCCTGGAATTCGGTTCCGGAGGGCTCGTTTGCCTCCGCGCAGGATTCGCAGGGAAATATGTGGGTCACATATGAATCGGGAACTTACCGATATAAAGTCCTCAAGTTCGCTCCCAGCGGCGTTCGGCTCGGAGAATACACGCATGGCGGCGGATGGGGACAGGGCATCGCGATTGACAACAATGATGATGTTTGGATCGCTTACTCACATTGCGGATACGGCGTGGGTCATCTTAAAAATGACGGCACGTTGGTCGGCTCGGTTCGCACCGCGCACGGTCCGACCGCGATTTCGATTGATCGCAAGGGACGAATTTGGGTCAGCACCACCGGCGGCATTGTGCAACGCATCAATCCCGCGGGCGGACCTATTGGCAAAGACGGTCTGACACCAGTGGGTGAAGTGGAACTGACCAGCCCTTATCTGGGCGGCTATCTTTGGACTTACGGAGATTTCACGGGTTCTGCCTCCGCACTGCGCACTCAGCGTGGTTTGTGGACAGTGGTTTTTGATTCCGGTCTAAGCAATGCGCCGTGGGCTCCCCTACAATGGAACGCCACACTTTGGAATGACGGAACGTTGCCGATGCGGGTTGCAACCAGCGAAGATGGAACCAACTTCACTGCCCTGCAATCGATCACATTGGAGGATTCACAACCGGCAACGCTGGGGCGTTATCTGAAGATTGCCGGTGATTTTATTCCCGCGACTTCCGGCGATGGTTCAGTGCTGCACGATCTGACGGTCGGCACAGTGGGGTGGGATATTTCGCCAGCGATTACCAATTGGCAGATTTCCGCCGGGCAGGATTTCGATGCGTATTGGCCTGACGCGGTGCAGCTCAAAGGTGCCGTCGCACACAGCGCCCACAATGTTTCCGTGAATCCGATCGTGGAATGGACGTTGGTCAGTGGGCCCGGCTCAGTCAACTTCGATAATGCTCAATCCATTCAGCCGACGCTGCATTTCAGCACGAATGGCGTTTATGTATTTCGTATCACGGCGAATAATCGAGGCGAAATCCAAACTGACGAAGTGACGGTTTCACTCACACCGTACAATCGGGCGCCATGGGCGGAAGCTGGGCCAAATCTGTTCGTTGCGGACTATACGCAAAACACGATTCTGCAAGGAACGGTGCGTGACGATGGTTTGCCGCTGACCAATACGCTGCAGGTTCTTTGGACACAACTGTTCGGTCCCGGCACAACCTTGTTTGAGAATTCAACGAGTGCGGTTACGTCCGCCACCTTCAGCACCAATGGGATTTATATCCTGCAACTGTCGGCGGACGATGGCGAATACAAATCGACGGCTCTGGTAACAGTGCGTGTCGGCGCGATTTGCACGGTCTCGGAAATGAATGGCCTCCAGGCGTGGTGGCAGGCCAACGGCACGGGCGATGATCATGCCAACGGCAATCAGGCATTTTTGGAAAATGGAGCGACCTATGTGCAGGGCAAAGTCGGCGCAGCTTTCAACTTCGATGGCATTGATGATAGCGTGTCGGTCGGTTCGAATCCGCATATCAATCTGGCAAAGGTCACCAATCCTGGATTCACGGTGGAATTCTGGATGAATCCGAACAGCTTCCAGAGCGGAAGCGTGCTGGGTTGGGCCAACGGGGTTCGGGTGGAACGTTACGGTTTGGGCTACACCGGAGACACGCTGCGGTTTTACGTGACCGGAACAGGAGGAGGGCAATATGTGGAGGCGCCGCGAGTGTGGCATAACACTTTGTGGAGTTGGACGCATGTGGCGCTGACTTATGATCGGGCAATCGGCCAGGCCAAAATCTACATCAATGGCGTGCTGACAGGAACTGCCATTGTGGGAACGAACCTGTTAAGCACCGCCGACGAGTTTTACCTGGGGCAGGTTCCGGGCTCAGCGGGTGTTTACAAAGGTCAGTTGGATGAAGTGAGCCTGTATTCCCGCACGCTCAACCCGCAGGAAATCTATGAAATCTACGCGTCAGCTGATGTGGGCAAATGCCCGCTGGAGGCGAATCAAGCACCCTCCGTGAACGCTGGTGCCGATCTGTTTGTGACTGGTGTGCCGGGTGCGGCAAATCTCAAAGGCGAAGTGTTTGATGACGGTTTACCGGTTGGCTCGTCGGTCCGTATTCGATGGAGTCAATTCAGCGGGCCGGGAGCAGTAACATTCAGCAGTCCGACTTCCGCAGTGAGCAGCGTGACATTCAGCACGAATGGAATCTACGTGCTGAAACTCACGGCTGAGGATGGAGATATCCAGAGCAGCGATCTGGTGGAAGTGCGGGTGGAGAGTTTATGCACGATCAATGATCCGGAAGGACTGGCGGCGTGGTGGCCGGGCAACGGGACCACGCTCGATTTGCTCGGAGCGGAATCAGGAATTCAGGTAAGTGGTGCCAGCTATTTAACTGGCAAAGTGGCGTCCGCTTTTTTCCTGGATGGTGTGAATGATTCAATCTGGATGCTCGCGCGAACGAATTACGACGTGGGTTCCAGCGCGAGCGGATTTACGGTGGAGTTCTGGATGAACCCGAACAGCTTCCAGAGCGGAAGCGTGCTGGGTTGGGCCCACGGGGTTCGGGTGGAACGTTATGGTTTGGGCTACACAGGAGACACGCTGCGGTTTTATGTGACTGGCACTGGAGGAGGGCAGTACGTGGAAGCGCCATGGGTTTGGCACTACACCAGTTGGAGTTGGACGCATGTGGCGCTGACGTACGACCGCGGGTCAGGGCAAGCCAAAATCTACATCAACGGTGTGCTGAAGGGTGCTGCGACTGTTGGAACAAACCTGTTGAGCACAGCGGGAGATTTTTATCTCGGGCAGGTGCCAGGTTCGGCGAATTTCTTCAGCGGACAATTGGATGAAGTCAGTTTGTACAAGCGGCCGCTGGATCCCGAGGAGGTTTATAACGTCTTTGCTTCGGGAAGTGTTGGGAAGTGTCCAAACGATGATAACACCGGACCGGTAGTGTATGCGGGGCCGGACATTTCATTGCTGATCGCGACCAATGCGGCTGCGCTCAACGGCATCGTGTTGGATGATGCCTTGCCGAACGGTTCAAGTCCTCGGATTGACTGGAATGTTTTCAACGGCCCAGGCTCTGTTATATTCAGCGATCCCACTTCTGCGGTAACTACTGCGACATTCAGCACCAATGGAATATATGTTCTCCAACTTTCAGCGGACGATGGAGAAATTTCAAACCGTGATCTGGTTGTGGTGCGAGTCGGAACCCCCTGCTCAGTGAGTGATCCGATTGACTTGTCCGCATTCTGGTCCGCCAGTGGAACTGCGCAGGACGCAATTAGCGGCGCGTTCGGAATTCTCGGAGGTGGAGTCGATTATGCGGGTGGCAAGGTGGCGTCAGCATTCAATTTTGATGGAGCCGACGATTACGTCTGGATGCTGGCGCGAACGAATTACAATGTCGGTTCCAGCACGAGTGGATTCACGGTGGAATTCTGGATAAATCCAAACAGCTTCCAGAACGGAAGCGTGCTGGGCTGGGCCAACGGAGTTCGGGTGGAACGTTACGCTTTGGGCTACACTGGAGACACACTACGGTTCTATGTGGCCGGCACTGGAAACGGCCAGTATTCGGAAGCGCCGAGGGTTTGGAACTACACCAGTTGGAGTTGGATGCATGTGGCGCTGACATATGATCGGACATTGGGGCAAGCCAAAATCTACATCAACGGTGTGCTGAAGGGTGCTGCGACTGTCGGAACAAATCTGTTGAGCACAGCGGGAGATTTTTATCTCGGACAGGTGCCGGGTTCCGCGAATTTCTTCAGCGGACAATTGGATGAGGTAAGTCTTTATACCCGGCCTTTATCCCTGAGCGAAATTCAGGCGATCTTTGATGCCGGTTCATCCGGCAAATGTCTCTCGCCTGCGAATCAACCGCCGACGGTTGCGGCTGGCGCTGACCGCACAATTTATCTGCCCAGCAATACTGTTACGCTGAACGGAGCCGTTTTCGATGACGGATTGCCGTCCGAACACGAACTGACTATCGCTTGGAATTACATCGGCGGAGGCAGTACGGTTTTCTTCAGCAGCACCAACACGGCAAGTACAACGATCACCTTTACCAATAGCGGCGTTTATACGTTCGAACTTTCCGCCAGTGACGGGCAATTCACCACCAACGACACAGTCGTGGTTACGGTGGGGCCGGATCCCCGCCTCGCACCGGTCGTTGCAATCACTGGTCCGGCGGATGGCGCGTTCATAGAGATTGCCTCCGGTCAAACCACAAATCTTCAACTTCTCGCCTCCGCTTCGGATACTGACGGGTTCGTCACCAATCTGGAATTTTTCGTAAACGGCGTGAGCGCCGGTTCTGATGAGGTGGCTCCGTTTTCCATTCTCGCATCCAATTTTGCTGCGGGCCGCTACTCCATTACTGCTGTGGCGGTTGATAATGATGGACTTTCCAATACATCCGCGCCGATCAGCGTTACGGTTTATGTCGATAGTGGGGCTCCAACTGTTGCTGTTTTTTCACCCCTCGACGCGACCATCATTACTGCACCAGCCAGGGTCATCGGAACAGCATTCAGTCCACTCCTGCAATCCTATAGCGTGCGCTATCGTTTCAAGCAGGCAGACGGCGTTCCGTCCGCTGCCTGGACAGTTCTCGAGTCAGGTTCAACATCGGTCATCAGCAACAGCATCGCATTATTTGATCCCACAATGTTGCTCAATGGAATTTATGAAATTCAAGTGACCGCTACAGATGCGCTGGGTCGCACCGGTTTATCGGAAATCCGAACACTGATGGTGGATCGAAATCTCAAGATCGGTCACTTCACGATTGCATTCAATGATCTGACTGTTCCTGCTGCCGGATTGCCAATCCAGATTACGCGCACCTATGACAGTCGTGCGGCTGCGGCTGGAATCGCGGGAGATTTTGGTCTCGGCTGGACAATGGATATCCGCAATGTGCGTTTGCAAAAGAATCGTCCTCTCGGTCGCAACTGGGAAGAAACCAGCTCGGGAGGCGGATTCACCGCCTATTCCCTGGATCCGGGACAACAGCGCATTGTCTCCATTACGTTTCCTGACGGTCGGCAGGAGAAGTTCCGGTTTGAACCGAATCCGCTGGTTCAGATCATTGAGCCGATCGAATTTCCACAATGGCGCTTTACTCCCATTGGCAATACACGCGGCACGCTTGTTCCGGCCGGCTTCGATGAACCGGATGGCAATTTCCTTTGGGTGGTCGGCAGTGTTCCTGGACCGGTGGATATTTATGATCTGAATTTTCTATCGGAAAATCCATTCGCCACCGAAGCCGAACTAAACCGTTATCCAACTCTTTTCCGGTACACTTCAGCTGAAGGGGTTCGTTATCTCATCGACGAAATTGACGGGCTGCAAAGCATCGCTGATCCAAACGGCAACACACTTTTGCTCAGTACCAATGGATTGACATGGACGAACTCCGCCGCCGGTACCAACAAACTGAGCATCACCTTCGAGCGCAACGGGCAAGGTTACATCACAAATATCGTAGATGCCGCCGGCCATGCCATGAGCTATCGCTACAGTACAAATGGAAATCTTGTTGGCTTCACCGCTCGTGATGGCACTACCAACGGTTTTGCTTATATCCAGCCAGCATTTCCTCATCATCTCACGAGTATTATTGACGCGCGCGGAGTGGCACCCGTGCAGAATGAATACGACGCGGCCGGACGGTTGACAGGTAACATTGATGCGTTCGGTGCTGCCGTCTCGTACGGACATGATCTGGCCAACAATCGCGAATACGTCACCAATCGTCTCGGCGAGGTGACGACGACTGAATATGACAATTTTGGCAATGTGACGCGTGCCGTTGATGCCAATGGCGCGGAGACCGATTTCACTTATGACGAAAACGGTAATTTATTGCAGACGATAGATCCCCTGGGGCGCACGAATCGATATACTTACGACAGCCTCGACAATCGTCTCAGCGTTACCGATCCGCTGGGCAATACAACCCGCTTCACCTATGGAGCGCGGCGCCGCGTGACGAGTGTCACTGATCCGCGCGGCAATACGATCACGAATACATTCGATGCTCAGGGGAATCTGACTTCTATGCGCGATCCGCTTGGGAACGTGACCCGATTTGCCTACGACGCGCAGGGATCGCCGATAGCTGTGACCAATGCCCTCGGCCACGTAATGCGATTTGGTTATGATCCAAAAGGGCGCCTCATCAGCGAAAGCGATCCGCTGGGACATTCTGTATCCTACGTTCGTGATGCGAATGGTAATCTGCTTGTTCAGACAACCACACGCACGACGTCAAGCGGCTTGGAAACATTGAACGTTCAGTTCTTCTACGACGCGCAAAGTCGGCTGACGAACTCCATCTTCCCGGACGGTTCCTCTGCTCAAACGATTTATAATGCTATCGGTAAACCCGCGATAGTTATCGACCAGCAAGGCAGACAGACGCTGATGGAATATGACGACCTGGGTAGAACGATTCGAACGGTTTATCCTGACGGCGCCAGTGAATCCGTTGGCTACGATGCTGAAGGACGGAGAATTTCGTCCACGAATCGTTTGGGGCAGGTTACACGATATTTTTATGATGCCGTCGGACGTTTGACTCGCACGGTGATGCCGGATGGCGCGGGAACCACGAACTGGTTCGACCTCGCCGGGCAATTGATTGTTTCCAGCGATGCTCGCGGAAACAATACCTTCTATGGCTACGATGCTGCAGGCCGCAGCGTGACCGTCACAAATGCGCTCGGGCAGGTCAGCCTCAGCCAGTACGACGTTTCTGGCAACATGACCAACGCGGTGGATGCGTTGGGCCGCAGCACAACGTTTGTTTATGATGAGTTGAATCGCCGCGTAAAAACGGTATTCGCCGACGGCACAACGCAGACAACGCAGTTCGACGAATCAGGCCGCCGCATACAGGAACAGGATCAAGCCGGAAACGTGACGGCGTTCGGCTATGACGCTTTGGGCCGGATGACAGCCATCACCAACGCCTTGGGTTTTGTCACGAGTTACACATACGATGAACTCGGTCAGCAGATCAGCCAGACCGACGCCAATAATCATACCACCAGGTTTGAATATGATTCGCTCGGGCGGCGCACGAAACGTGTATTGCCGGGGCACCAGATTGAAACCTGCGCCTATAACGTCGGCGGCCTGCTTGTAAACAAGACTGATTTCAACGGTTACGTCACTACATTCCAATACGACGTAATGAACCGACTGGTGGCCAAAATCCCCGACACCCGACTCGGAGAGGCAAATGTCACCTACCAATATAATGCCCTGGGGCTGCGGACAAATATGACTGATGCCAGCGGCGTGACGGATTATGAATATGACGGTCGTAATCGTCTGGCTCAGAAAATCAAAATGTGGTCTGGAGTGGCTTTGAGCATTGCGCTGGATTACAGCTATGACGCCAACGGGAACCTGATCCATATCGTTTCGTCTGATCCAAACGGCACAGATATCAGTTACGAATATGATGCATTAAATCGTTTGAGCGCAGTAAACGATGCGAAGGTTGGGCGCACCGCTTACAGCTACGACGACATCGGTAACCTTCAGGACTACACATATCCGAACGGGGTCCACACGGCATATCACTATGATTCGTTGAACCGTTTGACGAATTTGGTTGGCAGTAAACTGCTGACGCCAATTGCAGACTACGCCTACGCCGTTGGGCCGGTGGGAAATCGGTTGACCGCGATCGAGACAGTTCAAAAAGACGGAGTGCCACACACGATCAACCGCATTTACACCTACGATAACATCTATCGTCTGACTGGTGAAACGATCAATGGAACTCAGAATGGCGCTGTCACTTACAATTACGATCCGGTTGGTAATCGTCTCTCCCGCGGAGTTCTCAACGTTCCGATAATGCCGCAAACCTTCAACTTCGATTCCAACGATCGTGTCGCCTCCGACAGCTTTGATCTGAATGGAAACACGCTTTTCAGTCCCGGCTTCGGCCAGTCTCAACCGGATCGCTACGACTTTGAGAATCGGCTCGTTGCACGGCAGACAACAACCAATCTTGTAGAAATTGGATATGACGGTGATGGCGCTCGCGTGAGCAAGAAAGTGACGGCGGGCGGCGTCACGACAATCACCTATTACGTCGTTGATGAACTGAATCCGAGCGGCTATGCGCAGGTGCTTGAAGAGCACATCTCCGTGAACTTCCAATCGCCAGCCATTAGTTGCATCTACACCTACGGCCAAACGCTGATTTCCCAGGATCGTCTGGATGGCTCCATCTGGCGAACGAGCTTTTACGGTTACGACGGTCACAACAACGTGCGCTATTTGACTGACCTGAACGGCATCGTGACCGACACGTACGACTACGATGCTTTTGGGAATCTGATCGCCCGGACTGGAAGCACCGAAAACCACTATCTGTTCACCGGCGAGCAGTTTGATCCCGACCTGAATCTGTATTATCTCCGCGCCCGCTATCACAATCCCGATACGGGGCGATTCTGGACTCAGGATTCCTTCGAAGGGAACGGCTCCGATCCAGCGTCACTGCACAAATATGCGTACTGCGGGAACAATCCGATCAATGCCTACGATCCGAGTGGAAATTTATCGATTGCAGAATTAGGTCATTCGTCCGTCATTGGCGGCTTAACGACAGCTTGGATTAGTTCAATTTCGCGAGCGGTTGGGGCGGCGTCGGCAGGGGCAGGCTGGAAAGAATCTCTGGACGCGGCAAACGAGGGAATCGCAGACGATTTCGCGAGCGGTGCTCTTGGTG
Source organism: Verrucomicrobiia bacterium (assembly GCA_035765675.1). GTDB lineage: Bacteria > Verrucomicrobiota > Verrucomicrobiia > Limisphaerales > DASXHY01 > DASXHY01. Next base: position 1,268 of record DASTXC010000061.1, on the reverse strand, counting down.
GCGCTTTGGGCTACGGCATCGGGAAGGCTGCGTTCTGGGCAATCGGAAAGACGGCGCCGTATCTGTTGCAATGGACACCCGAGGCGATTATGTCGAGCCTTAACTCGGCCACGTCACGTCTAAGCCGCGCCTGGCAAGTCGCGGATGCGGCATGGGCTAAATTGGAAAAGGAGATTACGTTTGGAATGGAAGCATCTGCGCAAGCGGTCCGCAATGTGGTTGCCGAAGCGGAGGCTCGCATTGTTCAACTTTCCGAAAAAATTCAAAGAATCCGCCTAACGCTTGGATGGAGTGATGATTTAGCCGTTGCTAACAATCCTGTCAGTCTTGGACACTGGCCGGATTATATTGATACTGCAAGATATTTAGGAACGAGGCCGTTTGATGTGCCAACGTCCGTGTGGCAAGCAATGAATCCAGCCGAACAATGGGCAGCGAACGAACGTTTTCTTGACCGTGCCATTGCGCGCGGAGACTCTTTTTTCCTGTCGACTCCCCTGCGTTCACTTAGACCGTTAAATCGAGCGGGAGATGAAACAGGATACTGGAAGGAGCTTCAATATCTCATAAAAAAAGGGTATCGTTTGAGCGCCGACGGGCGATTTCTTGTTCCGCAACAATATTAAATGCCGATGAGAACATTCGATACAACCGAACTAGCTTTGAAAGCGCTGATTGCTCCCTTGGAAAAAATAGGATTTTCTATATCTGAAAAAATTTATTCAGATCCGTCCACCGGGCACTATTTAGTTGTCCTAAAATCTGACAAGCTGTTCGTCAAACTCAGCAAGGAGAAGTCGGAGTCTTACTTGTGGTTGAAATCCTCAGTCAATTCCGAATCAAGCGAATGGTTTGAGATTGGTTATGTTCCGCGGCTCCTTAATACATTCTTTAAAAGTGATAAAGACTGGCCGAAGTTTTTTGCCAGTAATCAAGAAGCTGTACATTACTTTGTTCAGGAGCATGATCGTATTTTAATTCTTTTGAATTCCTACAGCGCCGGCGAGATTATGAAGCAGATCAGGCAAATTGACGAGGACGCGCGTTCGGCGGCTCTACGGTCTATAGGGATCGACTATAAAAAACGTTGATTGCTTAAAGATGCCCTCAAACACCCGGGTAGATGATCGGGGGTGTAAAAGTCTTTCTGTAAATTGTCTTTCTTCCATCTGCCTCCACCCCTTTGGGGTGAGGCGGAGCGGAGGCGAGCGTAGCGAGCCGCAGCGCAGCCGAGCCCCGAAGGGGTGGAGCGGCGCGCGCGAAAAACT
>DASTXC010000060.1:0-16937 GCA_035765675.1 Verrucomicrobiia bacterium | reverse complement strand
CTCGCGCAGAGCGGCGAGATCGAACGTTTTGGATTGAAGTTGAGGATTTGGCTTCATCGATGACACATGCTGCAATCACGGAGCTGCTGAAGCCGGTTGGTGCTGATGTGATATTGCTGGAGCAAGGCGCGTCCGCGTTCGGCCTGATCCACGGGCGGCTGCCAGTTCTGATTGTAAATCTGATCTTTCGGGCGAAGAAATTTCTCGGGCGCTTCGTGACAGTTGAGACACCAGCGCATGTAAAGCGAATGCGCTTTGGCGGTGATCGGCATTTGATCGACAGCGCCGTGGCAGGTCGAACAGCCGATGCCTTTCTGAACGTGAATGCTGTGATTGAAGAAAACAAAATCGGGCGTTTGATTCACGCGATTCCATTGCAGCGATTGTCCGGTCGCGAGGCTTTGTCGAACCGGCGCGAGCAACGGAGCATCGCGCCAGACCTGCGAATGACAGGTCATGCAGGTTTCGGTCGGGGGCAATCCGGCGAACGCGGAAGTCTCGACTGTGGTGTGACAATAGCGGCAATCGAGCCCGAGTCCGGCAACGTGATGTTGATGACTGAAAGGAACCGGCTGCGCGAGCGGCGTGTGAACATCGGTCGTGTACGGCGACCAATAAACCGCGTAAACGACGCCGAAGAAGCCCAGAAAACCGACACCGAAAGACGCCAGTGTTGCGCGCGCAAAACTGTTGCTGCTCTTTCGAAAAATCTGGCCCATGACTCACATGTCGAAGATCGCGATCCGCTTCCCGCCAAGCGCAATCGCCGTAGCCCAGACTGTCAGTCTGCTGTGTCGCAGATTGGCAATCTGCGAGTGCCGGAAAATTGCGGCAAATCGCCGACTGGCAGTCGGCGATACAGCAGGTTGACAACCTGCGCTACGAAGCATCGCGACACGACCTTCTCACTTCGACCTACAGCTCAAAATAGGGTGACAACTCCATCGTGATTCTGATTTGCGACCGGCGCAGCGCGCGCTGCGGGTCGAACTCCTCTCTTGAGGAAATGCTGATCGACGCGAAGGAACTTCATGCAAAAACGAAATGAACGAGTGGTCGTCATCACCGGCGCATCGGCAGGCGTGGGACGCGCCACCGCGCGGGCGTTTGCGAAAACCGGGGCATCGATTGGCTTGATCGCCCGCGGCCGCGACGGTCTGAAACAGGCGAAACGCGAAGTCGAAGCTGGCGGCGGACGCGCGCTGGTTTGCGTTGCCGATGTTTCCGATGCCGATGCGGTTGAAGCCGCGGCAACTGAGATTGAAAACGAGCTGGGCCCGATCGATGTCTGGGTGAACAACGCCATGGTTTCCGTTTTTTCGCCCGCCGTGGAAATGACGCCGCAGGAATTTCAGCGCGTCACGAATGTGACTTATCTCGGTTACGTCTGGGGCACGCTGGCGGCGCTGCGCCGGATGCGTCCGCGCAATCGCGGCGTGGTGATTCAAGTCGGCTCCGCGCTGGCGTATCGCGGCATTCCACTGCAATCCGCTTATTGCGCCAGCAAACACGCCATCCAGGGTTTTACCGAATCCGTGCGTTGTGAATTGCTTCACGAACACAGCCGGGTGCGGCTTTGCATGGTCCAGATGCCGGCACTCAACACGCCGCAGTTCGGCTGGGTGAAAAGCCGTTTGCCAAACAAGGCCAAACCGGTTCCGCCGATCTTTCAGCCGGAAGTTGCCGCGGACGCGATTGTCTTCGCCGCAGAACATCGTCGTCGCGAAGTTTACGTGGGCTGGCCGACGGTGAAGGCGGTGGTGGGCGACAAACTCGCGCCGGGATTGTTGGATCATTATCTCGGGCGAACGGGTTTCAAAAGCCAGCAGACGGATGAACCTGTGGAAGCGGATCGACCGGACAATTTGTTTGCACCTGTGCCCGGCGATCACGGCGCGCATGGCAGTTTCGACCATTGCGCGCAACCGACCAGCCGCCAGCTATGGCTGAATAAAAACCGCGGCTGGCTGGTCGCTGGGCTGGCCGCCACGGCAATTGGTTTCGGAATACTCAGTCGAAAAAAATTTGCGCGTTGAACGAGATCGGTAGCGTTGCCGCGCTTGCGGCAACCCAGGCGCACTGTTCTGCGCCCGTTCGACAACAACTCGCTTCATGAAGACGGCGCGAAGAACCTGTTCGCGCCGACGGCCCGCAAGCGCGGGCCGTTCTACCGCTTCGGGCAGCCATTCGCATTTCAAAAAGCGGGTCATGACCTCCGTGGCGTTTCTCCGATCTGCACCGACAGTTACTGAACGACTTTTTTCTTCGAATCGAATTTTTTATGGCAACTAAAACAGCAGCGGACGTACTGATCGAAACCCTGATTGACTGGGGCGTGGAGGTAATCTTCGGACTGCCCGGCGATGGCATCAACGGCATCATGGAAGCGTTGCGCCTGCGGAAGGACAAAATCCGTTTTGTGCAGGTGCGACACGAGGAATCGGCGGCGTTCATGGCGTGCGGTTACGCGAAATACACCGGCAAACTCGGCGCGTGCCTCGGCACTTCCGGTCCCGGCGGCATTCATTTGTTGAATGGTCTTTACGACGCGAAGCTCGATGGCCAGCCGGTAGTCGCGATCACGGGCCACCACTTTCACGATTTGATCGACACGCATTCGCAACAGGACGTCGATCTGGATCGCGTGTTCATGGATGTCGCGGTTTACAACGCGCGCGTGATGGGTCCCGAACACGTTGCGAACGTGGCGCATCTGGCCTGTCGCACCGCGTTGTGCCGGCGCGGCGTGGCGCACATCAACTTCCCTGTTGATACGCAATCGATGCCGGTGAAAAAGGGTCATCGTTCCGAACGCAACATTGAAGGTCACAATCTGGAAGTGTTCGCACGGAGGGCGGCGTTGCCGGCGGAAAATGATTTGAAACACGCGGCAGCAATTCTGAATGCGGGACAGAAAATTGCGATTCTCGCCGGACGCGGCGCGTTGAATGCCACGGATGAATTGATTGAGACTGCTGACAAGCTCGGCGCGCCGATCATCAAGGCGCTGCTCGGCAAAGCGTGCGTACCGGACGACAGCGAATTCACCACGGGCGGAATTGGTTTGCTCGGAACCAAACCGTCGCAGGAAGCGCTGGAAAATTGCGACACACTGTTGATGGTTGGAACATCCTTTCCGTATCTCGAATTTCTTCCGAAACCCGGCCAGGCGCGCGGTGTGCAAATCGATCTGGACCCGGCGCGCATCGGCCTGCGTTATCCCGTTGAAGCGGGACTGGCGGGCGATTGCAAACGCACGCTGCACGAGCTGCTTCCCTTGCTGCGGCGAAACAACAATCGCGAATTTCTCAAGGAAGCGCAGCGCGGCATGCGCGAGTGGTGGGAGCTGATGGAGGAACGCGGAACACGGACGGACAAGCCGATGAAACCTCAGGTGGTGGCGTGGGAAATCGGAAAGCATCTGCGCGACGATGCGATTGTTTCCTGCGACAGCGGAACGATTGCGACCTGGTTTGCGCGCCAGATGAAAGTGCGTCGCGGCCAGATGTATTCACTTTCCGGAACGCTCGCGACGATGGCGAACGGATTGCCGTATTGCATCGCCTCGCAGATTGCGTATCCGGACCGGCAATGCGTGGCGTTCGTGGGCGACGGCGGATTTTCCATGTTGATGGCGGAGTTTGCGACCGCAGTGAAGTATCGATTGCCGATCAAGGTCTTCATCGTGAAAAACAATTCGCTCGGCCAGATCAAATGGGAACAGATGGTGATGCTGGGCAATCCGGAGTTCGGCTGCGATTTGCATCCCATCGATTTCGCCGCGTTTGCGCGCGCGTGCGGCGGCATTGGTCTGACGGTCACTGAACCTTCCGCCTGCGGCGCCATCGTGCAGGAGGCGCTTTCTGCATCCGGGCCGGTGCTGGTGGAATGCGTCGTCGATGCGAATGAACCGCCGTTGCCGGCAAAGATTACTTCAAAACAGGCGCTGCACTTTGCGGAATCGATGGCGCGCGGCGAACCCAAGCGGATGGAAATCATCACCACGGTTCTGGAAGACAAAGTGAAGGAAATGGTTTGAACGTGATCGGGAAAAACATCGAACAACGAACTTCCCACTTTGAACTTCGAACGGCAGCAACTGCCGCGCTTGCGGCAGTTCGGGCGCACTGGTTCTGCGCCCGTCGGGAAAAATCTCACCTCAGGAAAGCGGCGCGAAGAACCTGTTCGCGCCGACGTCTCGCAGCGCGAGCCGTTCTACCTGAATTGATTTCGGCCTGTTTTCCATGAATTCAACTCTTGCTCTTTCCCATTCTCATTTCACGTCCAAATCCTCGGACATCAACCCCTCGGCCCTGGCGCGCCGGTTGAAAAAGAAACTCGCGGGCGAAGTGCGATTCGACAATGGCAGCCGCGCGCTGTATGCGACCGATGGTTCGAATTATCGGCAGGTTCCCATTGGCGTGGTGATTCCCAAATCGGTTGAGGATATTCAGGAAACCGTCGCGCTCTGCCGGGAATTCGGCGCGCCGATTTTATCGCGCGGCGGCGGCACCAGTCTCGCCGGACAATGCTGCAACGTCGCGGTGGTGATGGACCTGTCGAAATACTACAACCGCATTCTCGAAATAAATCCGGAACAGAAATTCGCGCGCGTCCAAACCGGCATCGTTCTCGATCATCTGCGCAATCACGCCATTGAGAAGCATGGATTGACCTTTGGACCCGATCCCGCAACGCACAATCACTGCACGATTGGTGGAATGCTGGGCAACAATTCCTGCGGCGTGCATTCCGTGATGGCGCAATTTCGCGCGGGCGGTCCGCGCGTCGCGGACAATGTTTACGAACTCGAAGTGCTGACCTACGACGGAACACGAATGCGCGTCGGCGAAACCAGCGAATCGGAATTAAGCCGGATCATTTCCGAAGGCGGACGGCGCGGCGAAATTTATCAGCGATTGAAAAAGCTCCGGGACGTTTACAGCGATTTGATCCGCGCGCGCTTTCCGGACATTCCGCGGCGCGTTTCGGGTTACAACCTGGATGAACTGCTTCCGGAAAAAAAATTCAACGTCGCACGCGCGCTGGTTGGAACGGAGTCCACCTGTGTCGTGATTCTCGAAGCAAAGTTGCAACTGCTGCGCAATCCCAAAGCGCGAACGCTCGTGGTGCTTGGTTATCCGGATGTTTATTGCGCGGGCGATCACATCATGGAAATTCTGCCGTTCAAACCGATTGGACTGGAAGGACTGGATCACAAGCTCGTCAGCTACATGGAACGGCGCGGATTGCACACGAAAGATCTCACGTTGCTGCCCGACGGCAAAGGCTGGCTGCTCGTGGAATTCGGTGGGGAATCCAAAGAGGACGCCGATGATCAGGCGCGAAAAATGATCGATGCGATTCGCCGCCAGCCGAATCCGCCGAGCGTCAAACTCTACGATGATCCAAAACAGGAAGAAGAAATCTGGAAGGTGCGCGAATCGGGTTTGGGCGCGACGGCGTTTGTTCCCGGGCTGCACGACACCTGGCCCGGCTGGGAGGATTCCGCGGTGCGACCGGACAAGGTTGGACCGTATCTGCGCGATCTGCGCGCGCTGTTTCACAAGTTCGGTTATCACGCGTCGCTCTACGGTCATTTCGGACAGGGCTGCATTCATTGCCGGATTCCATTTGAACTCACCACGGCCAAAGGCATTCGCGATTACAAACAGTTCACCTCCGAAGCAGCCGATCTGGTGTTGCGTTATGGCGGCTCGATTTCCGGCGAACACGGCGATGGCCAGGCGCGCGCGGATTTGTTGCCGAAAATGTTTGGGCCGGAACTGTGCCGCGCGTTTCAGGAATTCAAATCCATCTGGGATCCGGACTGGAAAATGAATCCGGGCAAGGTCGTGGAACCGTTTCGGCGCGATGAAAATCTGCGGCTCGGCGTGAATTATCATCCGTGGGAACCGGAAACGCATTTTCAGTTTCAGGAAGATCACAACAGCTTTTCACGTTCAGCCTTGCGCTGCGTTGGCGTGGGCGAATGTCGTCGCGATGAAGGCGGCACGATGTGTCCGAGCTATCGCGTGACGCGCGAGGAAGAACATTCCACGCGCGGACGGGCGCATCTGTTGTTCGAAATGCTGCGCGGCGAAACGATTCGCGACGGCTGGCGCAGTGCGGAAGTGAAGGATGCGCTGGATTTGTGTCTCGCGTGCAAAGGTTGCAAAGGTGATTGCCCGCTGAGCGTGGACATGGCGACTTACAAGGCGGAATTTCTTTCGCACTTTTATCACCATCGCATTCGTCCGCCGCACGCGTTTGCGTTTGGATTGATTTCACGCTGGGCGCGAGTGGCCAGCGTGGCGCCGCGCGTTGCGAATTTCTTTTCGCAGAATCCCTTGTTTGGTGCCGCGGGAAAACGACTGATCGGCGTTGCGCCGGAACGAAGAATTCCGCCGTTCGCGACGCAGAACTTCAAGCAGTGGTTTCAACAGCGCGACGAAATCAATTCCGGAAAACCGCGTGTGATCCTGTGGCCGGACACGTTCAACAATTACTTTCATCCGCACATCGCGCAATCGGCGGCGGAAGTTCTGGAAAACGCGGGATTTCAAGTCGTCGTTCCCAAACAACACCTGTGCTGCGGACGTCCGCTTTATGATTACGGAATGCTGGACACGGCGAAGAAATGGCTGCAGCAGATTCTTCAAACACTGCGCGATGAAATTCGCGCCGGAACGCCGTTGGTTGTTCTTGAACCCAGTTGCTGCGCGGTGTTTCGCGACGAATTGATGGGACTGTTTCCGCACAATCACGACGCGAAACGTTTGTGCAGTCAGACGTTTTTGCTTTCGGAATTTCTGATTCGCCACGCGCCGAATTATCCGCGCCGGGAACTGAATCGACCGGCGGTTGTCCACATGCATTGCCACCATCGCGCGATTATGAAAACGCACGATGAAGATGAATTGCTCAAGAAACTCGGATTGAAAATCCAGGTGCCCGACGAAGGCTGTTGCGGTATGGCGGGCGCGTTTGGATTTGAGAAGGGCGAGCATTACGACGTTTCGATCAAATGCGGCGAACGCAAACTTTTGCCGGCGGTTCGCGAAACGGATGAAGGAATTCTAGTGATTGCGAATGGCTTCAGTTGTCACGAACAAATTGCACAGCAGACCAACCGCCGCGTTCTGCATCTGGCTGAAGTGCTGAAACTCGCGCAGACGGAAGGAACAATAAAATCCGGAAAGCGCAGTCAGCGCGGCGAAACTTCACAATCTTCTAAAACGGATTCTCACCAGCACGTTGCAGTCGAATCCGAGCATCTGGGTGAACTCGCGTTGACCAGCGCGGTGATCGCAGGTGTCACCGCGGGACTCTGGTGGCTGAGTTCAACCGATTGAAGATCGTCGTGAATGCAAAATCATGAACTCGATTCCAACCTGGGTCGCCGCCGGTTTGTGGGGCGCAGTGGCGGGCGGTGCGTTGCTTGTCGGCGCTGCGATTGGCTATTCGCTTTCAGTGCCGCAAAGATTGATTGCCGGGATCATGGCCTTTGGCGGCGGCGTGCTGATTTCCGCGCTGGCTTTTGATTTGATGGATGAAGCGTATCAGCGCGGTGGATTTCTTTCGACCGGAATTGGTTTCCTGAGCGGCGCGATGGTTTACACGGCGGCGAACTGGTGGCTGGCACAAAAAGGCGCGAAACATCGCAAACGCTCCGGCCGGCAACAACCGTCCGAAAAGGCGCAAAGCGGCAGCGGTCTGGCAATGGCCGTGGGCGCGTTGCTCGACGGCATTCCGGAATCAATCGCGATCGGCGTAAGCATGATTCAAGGCGGCGCAGTCAGTTTAGTGGCGGTGGCTGCGATTTTTCTTTCGAACATTCCGGAAGGACTTTCCAGTTCGGCGGGAATGAAAAAAGCCGGACGTTCTGCGGGTTACATCTTCGGCGTTTGGGGAGGCATCGCGGCCATTTCCGGAATCGCATCGCTGGTGGGCTACACCGTGTTCAGTCATTTTTCACCGGAAGTCATTGCCGCAACGATCGCGGTGGCGGCGGGCGCAATCCTGGCAATGCTGTCAGACACAATGATTCCTGAAGCGTTCGCAGAAGCACATAATTTTTCCGGGCTGATCACCGTGCTGGGATTTCTCGTGGCGTTCATTCTGACGAAGCTGGAATGAGAGATCATCGCGGTGGGTTCAAACCTTTTAAACCTCGGGAACGAACCGTTTAATCACCGGCTTGATTGTCAAACCCTGCACAACAATGGAAAAGATCACCAGAATGTAAGTCATGGTGACGATCAGATCGCGCTCCGGGTTCGCCGGCAGCGACAAAGCGAGCGCAACGGAAATCCCGCCGCGCAGGCCGCCCCAGGTCATCAGCGTAATCGCACCCGGTTTGAATTCCCGCCAGAGCCGCATCAGGCTGATCGGCAGAAGGACACTGAGCCAGCGCGCCAGCAGCAGAACGGGAATTGCGATCAGGCCGGCCTTGAACAAGGTTCCGGTGAACTTCAACAGCAAAATCTCCAAACCGATCAGCACGAACAAAATCGTGTTCAAAATATCGTCGATCAATTCCCAGAACGCATCCAACTGTTCGCGCGTGTGGTTCGACATGGCGAACCGGCGCCCGTGATGTCCGACCAGCAATCCGGCCACGACGATTGCAATCGGGCCTGACAAGTGCAACGCCAGAGCCAAAGCGTATCCGCCGCTCACGAGCGCCAGCGTGATCATGATTTCCACGCGATAGTTATCCACGCTTTTCAACATCAGAAAAGCGGCACCGCCAATCACGAATCCAAACGCCGCGCCGCCGATGGCTTCTTCGAGAAATAATTTTCCAATGTGCGCGGCCGACACCGTTCCACCGCCCAGTGCAATTTCGCCAAGAATCAGAAACGCGATCACTCCGATGCCGTCATTGAACAGTGATTCGCCGGCGATGCGCGCTTCCAGAGATTTCGGCACCTGCACCGATTTCAGAATCGCGAGCACCGCGATGGGATCCGTGGGACTGACGATCGCTCCGAACAGCAGGCAAAACGCGTAGCTGGTTTGAAATCCCAGGAGGTGAAGCGCGTAGTAAATTCCCGTGCCGGCCAGGAACGTGGAAAGAATCACTCCGCCTGTGGCGAGCATGAGGATCGCGAACTTTTCCTGTTTCATTCCGCTGATATCAATGTGCAGCGCTCCGGCGAACAGCAGGAAGCTCAGCATGCCCTGCATCAACGCCTGACCGAAATCCACCTGGCTGAAAATGCGTTCAGCCGAGGTTTTGATATCAATTCCGATTTGCTGCAACCCGATCACGGCGAGCGAAATAAGCAGCGTGATCAGCATGACTCCAATCGTCGAAGGAAGTTTGAGAAAGCGGTAATTCAGATAACTGAACAGCGCGGTAAGAGTCAGCAGCAGCGCGATGATCTGAAAAATTGTCATGCTCCAAGAACATGTCATGTCCGCCGCTTCCGGCAACCGGCGAGCAGCGTTCCATGCTGCGTCGCAACTTGAACACCATTTCCTTCCGTTGGAAAAGTCCGCGGATTTTGTAACTTCCTTTCCCGCGCGGTTCTGTTCAAATCAGCAGCAGGAAAAAAACAATCCGCACTACTATGAAAAATCTTCTCATTGCTCTCCTGACGGCGGCGGCGATTGCGCTGGGCGGTTTCACGATTTACCAAAACAAACAACTCGCCCGATCCCGGAATGATCTCGCGGCATTGCAGCAGCGTTTGAAAGACGCCGAAGATCAGATTGCCGAACAAGCCGCTGCCGCGGAACGCGCGGCGCTGGCCGAGCGAAAAGCCAAAGTGCTTCAGGAAACGCTTTCACAGGCCTCCAAGGTTTCAGCCGATCAATCCAAACAGGTGGCCCAGCTTCAAAATTCACTCGCGACCGTCAAAACCAATTCGAGCGGTTTCACCGAATTGTTCAAAGACCCGGCCATGAAGGAAATGATCAAGGCGCAGCAGAAGGCGTTCATCGGGCCGATGATTCAGAAGAATTACGCGGACTTTTTCAAACAGCTTAACCTCACGTCCGAGCAGGCAGATCATTTGAAGGAATTGTTACAACAAAAGATGCTTGTGAGCGCGGATCAGGGCATGGCCCTGCTCGATGGCACGAAGACTCCGGAAGAGCTCAAGCAAGCGGGCAAGGACATCAGAGCGGAAACGGATGCGCTCGATCAAAGCATCAAGGAATTTCTGGGGGACGAGAATTACAAAAATTTCAAAGAATACGAAACCAGCCTGCCGTCGCGGATGAGTCTGAACCAGTTTCGGGATCAGGTGGCCGGTTCAGAATCCCGGCTGGATGCAGCGCAGGAGCAGCAGTTGCTGAACGCGATGCAGGACACGCGCAGCAGCTTCAAATGGACAACGGATTATCAGAAGAATTCGGGCGACGGGAACTTTGCCGAGATGTTCAATGAGGATCGGATGAACAAACATTTCCAGGAACAGATCGATTACGACAATCAACTGGTCGAGCGCGCGAAATCGTTCATGAACGGCCAGCAGCTCACGGCTTTTCAGGAGTTTCTGAAAACGCAGCGCACAATGCAGGAAGCCGGACTGAAGATGGCGGCGAAAATGTTTGGCGCGCAGAATGGAAGTGGCGCGGGGCAATGAATGAACCCTCACCCCGGCCCTCTCCCATCCGATGGGAGAGGGAGGCGTGTCGAATGAGTGATCCGGTTTCAGATTTCGTACGCATTCCGTTCCAAGTATTGCGTTTCCCGGGATCAGCCCCTCAAAACAATGTCCGCATTCAGAAGCGAAACACCTTCAAACCTGAGCGCAAAAATTCTTCCGAGAACGAAAAACGATTCTCCCTCTCCCATCGGATGGGAGAGGGTCGGGGTGAGGGCAAAAGCCAGTGAACTGAATCCATCATCAAGTCTCGCGCTGATCGAGCGCGATGCCGCGCCGAAAAACATTTTACAAATTCTTTGCAACTTTTTCCGGGTTGTGCTGTCACATACGGGTGGGCGGTCTGACAGCAGCGGTTTGCGGTTTCAAGCATTGATGAATACTCGGTTTATTGGAGACGTCTGGAGCAGGTATCAATCGCGGTGCAGTTGAACTGGTGGAGCAACACATGAGCAATTCCCAGGGAGAATTCGAGCGCACAGCTTCGTCGCTGCCGGCGGCGCCAACACTATTGGATTCCGCAAGAACGCCGCACTCGAACCTCGCCAATCTCGTCATTCCTCCAGGAATCCTTAAACTGCTCCCCGTCGAATTTGTTAAACGCCAGAAAGTTCTGCCGCTCGGAGTTCAAGCCGGATTTCTCCGCCTCGCCACCGCCGATCCCGGAAACCAACGCGTGATCGATGACATCCGATTGCTCACCGGCCTGGAAGTCGAAGAAGTGGAATATCCCGCCGGCGAAATTCTGGAAAAGATCGCGGAAGGTTATCAGATCACGGTCGAGAAGATGATCGAGAAGTTCAGCCCGGAAAACGGCGCGAACGGCGAGGGCAAGAATCTTCACGACATCGAAGTCATGGCCAATGAGCCAACGGTCGTGAATCTCGTGAACGTGATCATTTCCACCGCGTTGCGCGAGCGCGCCAGTGATATTCATCTCGTTCCGTTCGAGAATTCCATTCAGCTCCGTTATCGCATTGACGGATTGCTCCAGGATAAATCTCCGCCGCCCAAACCGCTTCACGCCGCGCTCGTGTCCCGCATCAAAATCATGGCGGACATGAACATCGCCGAGCGTTACATGCCGCAGGACGGGCACATTCAGATTCATCATCGCGGCGCGCGCGTGGATATTCGCGTGGGGACGATGCCGACGATTTACGGCGAAAGCGTCGTGATGCGGCTGCTGGAAAAAGGTTCCAAACTGCAAACCATTCAGGAACTTGGTCTTGATCCGAAACGCGCGGCGCTGCTGTCGCGGCTCGTTGGAAAACCGCACGGATTGTTTCTCACCACCGGCCCGACCGGCAGCGGAAAGACCACGACCCTTTATTCCGTGCTTCAAAGCATCTACACGCCGGAACTGAAAATCCTGACCATTGAAGATCCAGTTGAATATGAGCTGAATGGTGTCGCGCAAATTCCCGTTCGGCCCAGCCGCAATTTCACTTTCGCCACCGGTCTGCGCGCGATTCTGCGTCAGGATCCGGACGTGATCATGGTCGGCGAAATCCGCGATTCTGAAACAGCCGAGATTGCCATCCGCGCCGCGCTGACCGGCCATCAGGTGTTCAGCACTCTGCATACAAACGATGCGACGGGCGCCGTCACGCGATTGATCGACATGGGCGTGGAACCGTTTCTCGTTTCCTCCTCGCTGGAAGGTGTGCTGGCGCAGCGGCTCGTTCGCAAACTTTGTCCGCATTGCAAAGAGCCGGCGGACGCGGAACACGGCGTGCGCGAAAAACTGGAGGCGTTGAGCGGCCGCGCGCTGGAAGGCCGATTCTATATTGGCAAAGGTTGTGAAGAATGCCGCGGCGTCGGTTATCGCGGACGCATCGGCATTTACGAATTGCTGCCCATCACACCCGCGATTCGCGAGTTGATCATTCAAAAGCGTTCCAACGCGGAACTCAAATCGCTCGCACAGAAAACCATGATCACAATGCACCAGGACGCTTTATTGAAAGCGGCGGCGGGAATCACGTCGCTGGAGGAAATTCTCCGCGTCTCGTCCGGTGATCTGTTGGAATAAACGCTTTTTCTCATGAGGCGACGAAATGAAATCAATAATCCGGAGCGCGGCTCTGTGAGCCGCAGCAATTCGAAAATTTCAATACGCTTCCATTTCCCCGAAATCGTTCTGACCATGAACGCGGCTGCGGGTCACAGACCCGCGCTCCTGCAACGATGAATTTCTGGCAGCGCCAATGAACACGTTTCGCTACCAGGCCATTGAATCCAGCGGCGCTCCCGCCAGCGGCGTGATTGAAGCCGAAGATCGCAAAGCCGCGTTGCGTCTGCTCGGTCAACGCGGTTTGTATCCTTCCAACCTGGAACCTTGTTCTTCAAACGGAAATGGCGCGCCCGCTGTGGTCGTCAATCAGCCGGCGCGAAAAAATTCGGGCTTCGGCAATCGCATCAAACGGAAACAGATCACCGCATTCACCCGCGAAATGAGCGCGTTGCTTGGCGCGGCGATTCCCATTCCGCAGGCTTTGAATGGGCTCGGAGAAGAGGAGGAAAATCCAACGTTGCGTGAAGTCATTCTGAACATTTCTGAATCGGTCCGCAAAGGCGTCGCATTTTCCGCTGCGCTGGAGGAGCATCCGCGTTTGTTCAGCAAACTCTACGTCAGCATGGTGCGCGTTGGTGAAGAAGCCGGACGGCTGGAGGAAGTCATGGCCGATCTCGCAAACCTGCTGGAACACGAAGACGAAGTGCGCGGCGAAGTGATCACGGCCGTGTCGTATCCAATTTTTGTTCTCTGTTTTGGACTCGCAACAGTGACGGTTCTGCTGACGGTCGTGTTGCCAAAGCTTTCCGGCATGTTGCAGGAAATGATGTCGGTGCTGCCGCTGCCGACATTGATTCTGCTGCGCACCAGCGCGTTCTTTCATCACAACTGGTACTGGATGCTGGCGGCAATTATCGGAATCACAGTCGCGGTCTGGCGTTACGTTCGCACGCCAAAAGGATCAGAGAATCTGGACAAGTTCAAACTGCGCCTGCCGCTGATGGGATCGGTGCTGCGTTCGGCAGCGCTGGGAAGATTTGCGCGCACGTTGGGAACGCTGACGCACAGCGGCGTTTCGCTTTTGCCGGCGTTGAAGATTGTGGAGAACACCATCGGTAATCGCATTCTCGCGCAACAGATCGCGATGGTGGCGGAAGAAACCCGCGGCGGCGATTCACTCGGGGCACCGTTGCGCAAGTTGAACATTTTTCCGCGAACGGTCGTCCAGATGATCGCAGTCGGTGAGGAAAGCGGGCGGCTTGACGAAATGCTGCTCAAGGTTGCGGACATCGAGGAACGCCACATGCGCGCGCGAACCAAAACCTTGATTTCCATGCTCGCGCCGCTGCTGATCATGGTTGTCGGCGCGCTGGTGGGTTTTATGGTGATCGCGCTGTTGCTGCCGATTTTCAAGATGAGCAGTGTGATGCACTGAACTTTTTAATCAGAGGAAACACCCATGAACATCGAACTGAGTCAAAGCAGAAAATTCACAGAAGAAAATCAGATCAACCCCGAGGAGCGCAGACTTCAGTCCGCGTCAGCACTGGTTCACCAAACGCCAAACAACTTTTCAGCGCGTTCTTCGAGTCGATCGCTGCAGCGGCGTGAACGTGGCGCGCTTTCGCTCAATGCCGCGTTCACATTGATCGAAATCATGATCGTCGTGATTATCATCGGCATTCTCGCCGCGACGATCATTCCGCAGTTCATGGGCACGACTTACGATGCCAAGGTCAGCGCGGCGAAAGGTCATATCGCGGAACTGGAAGCTGCGATTGAGCGTTTCAATGTTCACATGGATCGCTATCCGACGCCGGAGGAAGGTTTGAAAGTTTTGACCGAACCGCCTGCCGGCGAAGACACGAAATGGCGCGGGCCGTACGTAAAACAGTTGCGCGCTGATCCGTGGGGCAATCCCTATCAGTATCGCGCGCCGGGAACACATCATCCCACGAGCTTTGATCTGTGGTCGCGCGGCGCGGACAACGCGGACGGCGGCGAAGGCCAGGGCGCAGACGTCGGCAACTGGTAAGTCGCGCGCGGAAACGCGGCGGCAATCGACCGAGGAATTCATGCACGACTCCGAAACATCGAACGTTGAACGCCGAACTCCGAACTCCGAACGGGGAACACGCGCGGGCGTTTCCGTTCGTTGTTCGAAGTTCAATGTTCATTGTTCGGCGTTCCACTCTTCATCCCGCGCCTTCACTCTGGTCGAACTGATGGTGGTCGTCGCGCTGATTGCAATCATGACCGCGATGATCATTCCGGAAATGCGCGGCACTTACGAAGACGCGTTATTGCGTTCCACGAGCCGCGAGCTGATCGAAGCCTTCAATCTTGCGCACAGCCGCGCGGTGAGTTTCAACCGTCCGCATGCCGTTCGCATTCAGCCCACGACCGGTGAATATCGGATCGAGAAACGTGTTCGCCTTCAGGGCGAAGAAGAATTTGTTCCGTTGCGCGATGTGATCGGCAGCGAAGGAAAACTGGATTCACGCATCAAGGTGGAATTTCGATTGCCACCGGAACTTTCCGCCGACGAATCCGCAGCACCAGAACCTCCGCCTGACGCGCTGGATCCTTCCATCACATTTTTTCCGGACGGAACCGCGGATGCCAAAGAAGTCCTGTTGGAAGATCGTCAGGGATTTCGCCTGTTGTTGCGAATGAATCCAACCACCTCGCGCGTGCGAATTCTGGATGTGCCCCGATCATGAACCCGCGCATTCATGAGGCCGGTTTTTCGTTGGTGGAAGTCATGGTGGCGATTCTGGTTCTGGGCATTGCGCTGGTCGGTTTGACGCAGGGAATCACGACGGCGCTCGGTTCCAGCAAAGAATCGGAATTACAGACCACCGCTGCGCTGTTCGCCGCGGGACAAATTGAACTGCTGCGCGCGCAAGGTGGTTTGATCGATGAAGACACGGACGGCGATTGCGGCACCGGCTTGGAACTTTATCACTGGAAACAAAGTGTGACGCCCGCGGAGATTGATGGTTTGCACGATGTGCTCGTCACGATTCAAAGCACGCGGGACGGCAAAACCATTTACGAATTGCGCACGCTCCTGTTCGAACGCCCGGACGATTCTGCGGATAAACAAGAGGCGCAAAAAACGGGAGGACGGCGGTGAAACGGCCAAATTCCAATCCGATTTCGAACCTCGCTTTTCGGAAATCACAACGCGCTTTCACACTGATCGAAGTCGTGATCAGTTCCGCATTGATGGCGTTGATTTTGGTCGCGTCCTACATCTGTTTCAGCGCCAGCATTGCGAGTCGCAAAACGATGGAACCGCGATTGGAAGTGATTCAGAACGCACGCGTCGCGATGGCATTGATCACGGCTGATTTGCGCGCCGCCTGTCCGCTCGACAAGGAAACTCAATTCCTCGGAATGCATCGGACGATGGGCGATACCGTGGCGGATAATCTCGATTTCGCCTCGCACAACTACGCGCCGCAACGCCCGGGCGAAGGCGATTTTTGCCAGCTCAGTTATTATCTGGATCGCGATGCGGAAACCGGCCAGCTCAGCTTATGGCGCCGGCGCAATCCGACCCTCGCGCCGGATTCGCTGGAAGGCGGTCGCAAAGAGGAAATCGCCACGGGCCTTCTCGGAATGCAGTTTGAATACTTTGACGGCTTTGATTGGTATGAAGAGTGGGGCGACATCTCCGGACGCGGCAAACAGGAAACTTCGCAAAAAGATCAGTATAACCTGAGCGGAATGCCTGAAGCCGTGCGCATCACGCTTTGGTTCGATGCCGATCCCTCAAAGAAACCAAATCCAAATCAGGACGGCCTGGACTCGGAGGAAAAAAAAGCGCCGATGATGTTTCAGACCATTGCGCGTTTGAATGTGGTGCAAGCGCAATCGGACAATGCGTCTGATTCTGCCGATGCCGCCGCGCCGGAAGCGGGAGGAACGGGGCAATGAAAGAGTTTTTCACTTTGCGTCTTCCCGGTAAATATTTGTGTTCAGGCGAGGCGCGATTCGATATCCGCTCGCGTTTCAGTTTTCTCGCGTCGCGAAGGGAGCGCGGATGTGTGATCTGCAGCAGCGGGATTTATCGCGGAGATTCGCGGGAAAATGGAAGCTGGCGATTTGCGAGGTTGCTGCGAGTCGCAGACTCGCGCTCCGCCAGCGGGAATTCAGCAGGTGGAAATTCCGAGCTGAAAACGTCCTCTCGTCCGGCTTCATTTGGAGGAGAGGGAGTGAGCAAGCGTTGGGGATTTTTGAAGTTGGGTTCATCATTGGTGCAAATAAAACGTCGCGAACGTTTCGAGTTTACC